>CAZRQK010000037.1:13205-45902 GCA_964602295.1 uncultured Ohtaekwangia sp. | reverse complement strand
ATACTATCCGCACAATAAATAAATTGACACTTTAGAACCATGGACGATTTGGGCAAATCGATACCTGCAGCCGAAGGCGTGGTAGACGCAGAGCAGGGCGGAGCAAGGAAGCGATATAATGAGCAATGCCTTAACTGCGGCACTACGCTTCTGGACACTTTTTGCCACCACTGCGGGCAAAAAGACCTGCCTAAAAGGCAAACGTTGGGGGAGCTTCTAAGCAACTTCATCTCATCTTTCTGGAGTTACGAAGGCAAATTTTTTCGCACCACCAAATACCTGATTACACGGCCTGGCTTCCTGGCCAAAGAATACACCCAGGGCAAACGCGAAAGCTTTTACCACCCGGCCCGCATGTATGTATTCATCAGCTTCGTGTTTTTTCTGCTGGCATTTTCGCTGCCCGATAGCGAAGAACGGGACGATATCGTGGAAATGGGTAACGAAGATGATGTGGAAATGAGTGCCCAGGATCAGGCCAAACTGGAAGAAGCCCTCAAACAAGTGCCCAAAACCCCGTACTTCAACGATAGTATCCTTAAGAAGAGTCTGAAAGCAGCAACCGACACTACCGGGAGAAAGAAAAAGAAGTCTAGAAATTTCAACTTGTCGGGTAGCGACTACAAAAGTGTGCGCGAGTACGATTCGCTGCAGCAGATCAAACCTGAGTCGGAACGCGATGGGTGGTTTGTGCGCAAATTGGAGTTGCGTAATATCGGACTGAACAATAAATACAAAGACAACGGCAGCTTCGAAGAAGACTTCAGCAAAGCTTTCAAAGAAAATTTTTCCAAAGTATTATTTTACCTGCTTCCCTTCTTCGCGCTGCTGCTGAAATTACTGTATGTGCGCAGAGACTTCTTTTATTCCGAGCACCTGGTTTTTTCCATCTACTACTACAACTTTTTCTACCTGGGCGGCTCGGTCTTCCTGTTAATCGACCTGGTGCCCGTGGTGAACGATTTTACCTGGGTAGTGGGCTTGTGGATATACGTTTACCTGCTCTTTGCCATGAAGCGTATGTATCAGCAAAACTGGGCGAAAACCATCGTTAAGTTTGGAGCGTTTTCATTCCTGTTTTCCATACTCATGATCATCGGCATCTCCATCAGCGCCCTGGTTATTTTACTCGCCTTGTAAATGTTTACCCCGCAGTCACAACCCTTAGCCGAACGCATGCGTCCCACACGCCTGGAAGATCTGGTGGGGCAGGAACATTTGACAGGCGAGCGCGGCATCATCCGGCAGGCCATCCGTTCGGGTAACGTACCTTCCATGATTTTGTGGGGGCCACCCGGAGTAGGCAAAACCACCATCGCCAACATTATTGCCAATGAAGTGAAGCGCCCCTTCCACACATTAAGTGCTGTAAGTGCAGGGGTCAAAGATGTGCGCGAGGTAATAGACAAGGCCAAACATTCGCTTCGCACCATTCTCTTCATCGATGAAATACACCGCTTCAATAAATCGCAGCAAGATGCACTGCTCGGTGCGGTGGAAAAAGGAACCATTACACTCATTGGAGCCACCACAGAAAATCCTTCGTTTGAAGTGAACTCCGCTTTGATTTCGCGATGCCAGGTGTACACATTGAAAGCCCTTACCGAAGGCGATTTGTTGCGCCTGGTGGAGCAAGCGCTTACGCGCGATGAAGACTTAAGAACCCGGAAAATTTCGGTAAAAGAAAAAGAAGCCCTGCTGAATATTTCCGGAGGCGATGCCCGCAAGCTGCTAAACCTGGTAGAGTTGTTAAGCCAGGCCGTATCTGGAGATTTTGAAGTCACCAACGAGTTGGTAATCAACATCGCACAAAAGCACATTGCCCTATACGATAAAAGTGGCGAACAGCACTACGATATCATCTCCGCATTCATCAAATCGGTGCGCGGCAGCGACCCCAACGCAGCCCTTTACTACCTGGCCCGCATGATTGAAGGGGGTGAAGACGTAAAGTTCATCGCCCGCAGAATGGTCATCCTCGCATCCGAAGACATAGGCAATGCCAACCCCACCGCACTGGTAATGGCCACCACCGCCTTTCAGGCAGTAAATGTTATCGGCTACCCCGAAGCAAGAATTATTCTTGGCCAATGTGCCGTTTATTTGGCCAGCTCGCCTAAAAGTAACGCAAGTTACGTGGCCATAGAAAACGCCATTCGCACCGTGCATGAAACCGGTGACTTGCCGGTGCCGTTAGCCATACGGAATGCACCCACCAAACTGATGAAAGACATGAACTATGGCAAAGGGTACCAATATGCACACGATTTTACCAACAACTTTGTGAACATGGAATTTCTGCCCGATGCCATCAAAGGCACAAAATTCTACGAACCAGGCAACAATGCGCGCGAAGAAGAGTTAAGAAATTATTTGAAGCGGTTGTGGAAAGAAAAGTATAACTATTAATTGCACCTCTTAAGCATAACCCTTGCAGCGACTTCTCTTTGAATATAACCCCTTTTGGATACTGGCCTGTGTGGCAGCAGGTATTGGTTACGCATGGCTGCTATACCAGCGACCCTCAGTCTGGGCTGCATCTACCAACAAAATTCTGTTTGCGTTCCGTGCCATAACGGTAACGGTGCTCTGCTTTCTGCTTATTGGCCCTGTGTTGAAATTAACTACACAACAAACCGAAAAACCAGCCATTGTACTGCTTACCGATAACTCCACCTCAGTAGCCGAGGTGCTCGACTCCACGGCACGCAGGCAACTGACCCAACGCCTCGAACAACTTCGCACGCGCTTCGAAGACGCGGGCTTCGAAACCTCCCTGGCAGGGCTGGACGGCCAACCGCTCAACCACTTCCATGCCACCACCTCCGACATCCAACTGGCCATCAAAAAAACGGTGGGCGATTACGAAGGAAAAAACCTGGCGGCCATCGCGCTGGTGTCAGACGGGATTTACAATGCAGGTGTGTCGCCACTGTATACACCGCTGCGTACCCCCGTCTTCACCATAGGCATAGGCGACACCACCGAGCGGGCTGATATTTCACTACGCAACATTGCCTACAACAAAATTGCCTATCAGGGCAACCGCTTTCCACTCCATGCAGAAGTGCTAATCAAAGGCGATGTGCAGGGAATTGTCAAGGTCAATGTATTGCAGGGAGGCCGGCAGGTGGCGAGTGAAGAACGCACCATCGGTAGCCAGCCCTTGCTGGCTTTCGACTTTCTGCTCGAAGCAGAGCAAACAGGTCTCCAGCGCATCGACTTGCAAGTAACTCCGCTGCCACAAGAGTTCAACGTGCGCAACAACCGCAGCGCTGTTTTTGTGGAGGTGGTGGAAGGAAAGAAGGAAATTTTGCTGGCAGCACCAGCTCCCCACCCAGATGTGAAGGCCGTTCGCGCAGCGATAGAAAGAAACAGCAACTACGAAGTGGTGCTGCACATACCCGGTTCCGCGGAGGCGCAACCCAACGCGTTGGCACCTGGCAACATAGACCTGGCCATCTTCTTTCAGGCGTGGGATGATAACGCTAAAACCACCGCGCTGCTGCAAAAATTTATGGAGGCGAAAAGCGGACTTCTGCTCATGGCCGGAGGCAACAGCAACTTAAAGCAGTGGGCATCTGCAGGCATTGCCTTCGAAAATATAAACCAGAAGGACGAAGTAACACCGGTGCTCAACACTGCTTTCCGCGATTTTGTCTTTTCCGACAACCTGGCCGGAACCTTGGCTGGCTACCCGCCCGTAACGGTACCCTTTGGCAAGTTTACGTTTCCACCTGCGAGCCAGGTACTGCTGCACCAGAAAATTGGAAGCGTGGCCACCACCCGGCCGCTGCTGCTCAGTTGGCAAGACGAAGGCCGCAAAATGGCAGCCCTGTTGGGTGAAGGTATCTGGCGCTGGCGGCTACACGAATATGCCGACAATCAGAAGACCGATCACTTCGATGAGCTTTTCTCCAAACTCGTTCAATACCTCAGCACGCAAGACGACAAGCGCAGGTTCCGCAGCTTTCCCGTGCAAAACGAATTCTCAGATGCAGAGCCTGTCATTTTTGAAAGTCAGGTGTACAACGAATTGTTCGAACCCGTGTTCGGCAACGCCATTCAACTGGAATTGCGCAACGAACAAGGCGAGGTAGCCAATTACAGTTACACCACCAGCCCCTCGGGCACACGTTATAGAATCGGCAATCTGAAGGAAGGCGTGTACCGTTACCGGGCTTCCACTGAAATAAATGGCACAAGGCAGGAAGCAGGCGGTGAATTCTTGGTGTCAGCTCAAAACATGGAAGCACAAAACCTCACAGCCGATTTTGGCCTTTTACGTAAACTCGCAGAAAATACGGGAGGTAAATTTTTTGAGTACAATCAACTTGAAAATGTACTGCCTGAAATACAAAAAATGGAAGCACGCAGCATCGTTCATGCGGAAGATTCGTTCCACCCGATTATTAACCTCAAGGCTTTCTTTTTTCTACTCTTGGTACTGATCAGCGTAGAGTGGCTCGCCCGGAAATACCTGGGGGCCTACTGACCATCCGTATTTTTGGTAAGACGGCATACATTCTTGCCGTTGCGGGTGGTATATTCTATAGAATCCATGATGGACTTCACCAGCCGTATGCCCAATCCACCCTTTCTCTTCTCGTGTACCAGGTTCCCCAGTTCGGGCGTGTGAAACTGGTTAATGTCAAAAACATTCCCATCGTCTACAATCTCAAACACAATGCGGTCGGCCCGGTCGGTGTCTATGTGTAACTCCAGCATGTGGTCGGGGTTGCAGTGGTGGGCATGTATCATCAGGTTGGAACACATTTCGTCCAGCGCCAATACGATGGCACTCACCTCCACCTCGGGTATGGAGTGATCCTTCAGGGATTGCCGAACAAAATCGCGGATGCCCTTTAGGTTGGTAAGGCTACAGCCGATATTATACTGATAGTTCATCGGCCAGTGTTTTCGCCTCTTGCTTCGTGGCACGTATGTGCAGCAAGTCGGCCAATCCCAAAATAGTAAATGTGTTCTCCACCTTCTCCTTCATACCAAACAGCACCATGGCCAGATTTTTATCTTTGAACTCTTCTATGTACGACATAAACACACCCAGGCCGGCTGAAGAAATATATTCCATGGAACTGCAGTCGATCAATATTTTACGAAATCCCTCACCCACACTTTTAGCAATGGCCAGATCTAATTCAATGGACGAACTGGCGTCAATTTCACCGATCACCACTATAATATCAGCCCCGTCTTCTTGTAATCGTTTGATGTGTACCATGGTTTTTTAACGGTTTTTAACTTTTTTGGTTTTTCCACTTATTTACACAAACTGACCATTTGCTCTAAAAATGACGCTGTTTCAGGTGAATTTCACAATCATCGTAGTATAGTCATCATTAATCTGGTCGGTACCCGAAAAACGATGCAAGTCGTTGATCAACGTTTCTTGCATCTCCTTCGCCCCTTTGCCAGCCACTTGTTCAATCACCTCCAGCAAACGCTCATTGCCATATTCATCGCCCTTTTGGCTCTTTGCCTCTGTAATGCCATCGGTATAGAGCACCATCACATCACCAGTCGCATAAGAAATTTCATTGTCGTCAATGAAATCGCAATAGTTTTTGTTTTTGATCATGCCAAGCGCAGTGCCTCGATCTTTTAGATAGGCAGCTTTGTTACTGCTGCGTTGATAATACAACACTGGGCAATGCCCTGCCCGTGCATATCTTATTTTCTTCACGTGGGTGTCAATAATAAAATAGGTGGCCGAAATAAACGAGCCCCGCTCCAGGCAGTAAATCAGCGCCTGGTTGGCGCGCGTCATAAATTCTTTGGGATCGATTTCTTGCTGCGCCAGGCTGTGAAAAATACCTTTCATCTGCGACATGTGGAATGCGGCTGTGGTGCCCTTGCCCGACACGTCCGCCACAATCAACGCCACCTGGTGATCGTTGATGCGCAAAGTGTCATAATAATCGCCTCCTACTTCATCGGCAGATTGCGAAAAGGCCGCTATGTCGAAGTCGGCATCTTTCTCCAACCGGTTGGGCAGCAGACTTTTTTGTACCGTTTTGGCAATCTTCAACTCTTCCTTGTAGCGTTCGTTTTGGAAAGCTTCTTCCATCAAACGGAAGTTTTCGATGGAAATACCGGCCTGGTTGGTGAAGGTAGACACAATGCGTGTCATCTCTTTGTTAAAACCTTCGGGCAACTCCTTCAGCAGCGTAAGGCTTCCGATAGTTTCGCCTTTTACCACAATAGGGAACGAAAGAATAGAACGAAAACGGGTGCCCTTGAGCGAAGCCAGGTGCTTCGACAGGTTTTTGGTTTTATCGCTGCTCTGCTCTAGTATGCCTTTTACATTGTGTTGCTTGAGGTGCTCGCGAATGTCGTGGGCATCTTTCTCTGAAATCTGGTAGGTAAAAATCTGCGGCTCGTTCGCAGCGCTCTTGATTTCAAGCCAAGCGGCATCGGCAAACACCGAACTCACCGCACTCTCCAGCAAAATATTGTAAACGCTTTCTTCGCTCTGCTCGGTTTGAATACTCTGGCTGATGCGCTGATAGTTCACCACCTCCTCCAGCTTCTGCTCGAAAACAGAAGACGTAGGTAGATTGAAGAGGATCACCAAAAAAGAAAACACGCTGTAAGTAACCACAAAGAAAAACAGGCATAGGTTGAAGATGTGCTCATCGAAACCCAAAAACGCTTCCGACTGCGCAGAGATCACATCCGACTGTCGCGAAACGGTGTAGAAAAAATAACCGATGTAAAAGAAGGTGAGTAACAGCAACAGCAGGCTGGTCCACTTTTGCCTGAAGTTCAGGTAAGCCACCCACTTCATGTTGGCAGAAAGCACCAGGGCAATGAGCCCCAACACAATCATGAAGATGGTATAAACGGCTTCGCTGAACGAAAGCGAAATGCTGTCGTAAAGCAACACCGCCAGCATCGCAAACTCAAAGACCATCCAGGTGCGAATCAGCCATTTTGACTTTTGATATAAAATCAGCCGCTTCCACGAAGCAAACCCTGCCATGAGGAAGCTGATGAACAAAGCCAGGTTCACCTGGTAGATAATGTCTCCGAAAAGTACGTTCTCTGGCAACTTGGTATTGCCCAACAAAAAGAGCAACAGGCGGATAGCCAGGGAAATAACCGTGGCCACCAGCCCGGTGGCAAACACCTTCCACAGCAGGTCGGTAAAGTTCAGCGACTCATCATTTTCAATGCGGTATTTGTAATAATAGAAGAGGCAGATCACGTAAAGGTCCAGCATCACCCGGGGTAGCCACAGGGGCACATCGGGTGTAAGTCCTTTGATGTTGCTAAACAATACGGTTACATCAGAAAACACCAGCACCAGCCAGCAGATAACAGAGCCGAGAAAGGTGAGTCGTATGAGGGCTTTAGTGCGCACAGATTAAAAAAGAGGCCAACCTGATAAGATTGGCCTCACAATAATAGGAAATGATCGAATGGTTTAAAACCCGATGCTAGTCAATGATGACTTTTAACTGCCGGCCTGTTTCTGTTCCCACTTGAATCAGGTAAAGACCTGTCGGCCAGTCGGTAGTAGGCACCTCTACATGGAGGTAGCCATTGGCATCAGCCTGCACGGTGGCCCGGAAGGCGGATGTTCCCAGCGCAGTGCTGATAACAACCGGTACGGATTGATGGGGAGCCAGGGCGCGCACCTCCAGATTCAGCGGCTTACGATTCGAAGGATTTGGGTACACTTTCAACAGCTCCCCAACCGAAGCAAACTCCACCATCACAATGTCTGAGTAAGAGTACTGGCCATCGAAATCGGTTTGCTTGAGGCGATAATAATTTTTGCCCACACGGGGCGAACGATCGAATACCTCGTAGCGGCTAACTTCATTAGTAGTCCCTTTGCCGGGATGGGTGAGCACCACATCAAAGCCATCGGCATCGTTAAGACGCTCAACAGTAAAGAAGTCGTTGTTCAATTCGGTAGCAGTAGCCCAGTTGAGTTTTACTTCGTTGCCAGATTGCTGGGCCTCAAAGGAAAGGAGTTCGATGGGGAGAGGAGTAGACGAATCCGACAGGGCCCAGGCGGAGAAGGTGCCGGGTATGGCCACCTGTGCCGAAGTGGTGGTGCTGCTCTGCCCCGCAATCACGGCATCCCAAAGGCTTGCAACGGTGTTCCAACGTTGGGCTACCAGACTTGGCGTGCCGGTGGGTCGTTCCGCATTGGTTACCCGGAAGGTAACAGTGGCATTGGGAACGGTGGAGTAACCGGAGGGGGTAATTATCCAAAAACGATCCGCTACGTTGGCGCTAATGTCAACACCTGTTGCATCCTTGGTATGAAGCACACCTGAGGGATAGGGGGTGTTGGTCGCGCCCGTGCCGTAAGTAGACACAGCAAACGCACCGGTACCAGACTCTGTACCTGCAGACGTCTTGTTGAAGGTAACGGCTATAGCGGTACCACCCGCTGCATTCCGGAAGGGGAAAGTAAAAGTGCCGGTAACAGCGCGGGTGTTCCATACCACTGCACTGGCTTCCGATTCACTCACCAGATAGCCGTTGGCAGCCGCTGCCATCGCACCGGTGGCATTGCGCGTAATGTTCAGCTGATTTCCGTTTAGCAACAACCCGCCCGTGGTGAGCGTAAGGGTGTTGGAAACCGTCAACGCATTGTTCATGGTAACGGTATTGGCCGCGGCCGACTTGTTGAGAGTGAGGTTGTAGAAGGTATTATCGGTGGAGTTATTAATAACTTGAGCAGAGGCACCATTGAAAGTAACAGTGCCGGTACCTTCGGTAAAGGTAACCCCCGTTTGGGTCCAATTGCCATTCACCGAAATGTTGGCATTGTTGGCGTCTTTGGCGCCAGAGCCAGACAAACCCAGGTTGCCATATTGCACCGGTATGATGCGTTGATCGCCAGCACCCGAATAATTAAAAGTGTTCCCCACCGCTGAACAATTCAGCACGGTGGCCATGTCGGTGTCGAAGGTGGTGCTGGGGGTAAGCGTCCAATTCCAGACCCCGGTGGCGAGGTTGTCGAAATTGGTGTCGGCTGCATCGATATTGGTGAAATTGCCGCTTTGATTTATTGTGCCAGAATTCAATAGATCAAAATCGCCCGAATTCGGATTTATCGTACCTACATCGAATGTTGCTCCTACGCTATTGGAGATGATATTGTCATCAGCATTAGCATTGAATCCAATGACAGATCCACTAGAAAGAATGCCATTATTCGTAATTTGACAATTGTCAGCACTAAACTGAATTCGATCCGAAATTATTAAACCAGGCCCAGTAGATAGATTATTCGTTAATGTAATATTGTTAGCGTCAAATAACAGATCATCTGCAACTGAAGTTTGCCCACCACCAAAAGTCAAACTGGAGGTGTTGTTGACGTCAATATCTCCAGAAATTGTTAAGATTCCGTTACCACTGATGTCAACCTGATCGGCATTAGAAATCACTATACTTTCCAGAGTAACTTGAGATACCTTAGAGAATGTAAGATCTGAATTCCCAGTGATGACGATATCATCAGTGATAGTAATACTATTAGAAATTGTAGCGTTGATGATTGTGTTATCTGCAATATTCAAGTCATCCCCGATTGATAGCACACCTGCTCCCGATAGATTTATTGTACTTGCCTCATTGACATTTATATCCCCACTTAACGTAAATGTGTTCTCAAGGTCAATAGAAAAAACAGCTCCTTCGTTAATCGTTAAATCAGTAAGTGTGACCGGCCCCTCCACGGTGACGTAATAATCCAAATTATCCTCAAACTCTATGGAAGCTGTTTGTCCGTTGCGATCAATGGTGCCGCCTGTATTCACCACAATACCGCCACCGCCAATAAAGTTCATGGCAGCAGCTGCAGTCCAGCGGAGGATGCCGGTGTTTTGTACTTCAATGATGGCAATGTTATCGGTTCCGTTTACGTTCACGGTATTTCCATTGCCGATGATAACGCGGGTGTTTTGATTAGGCGCACAGTCGCAAGAGGTTCCGCCCAACGCAACGTCCGACCAGGTAGCATCACCCACTGTTGCATCTGTCCAGTTGCCATTTTTACGGGAATAAAGGGTAACTATTGGTGTAATGGTGACATCATCGAATACAAAGCGGTCATCAAAATAGAAGTCGTTCAGGGCGGAGCCGTTTTGTATCCGGATAATCAATTGAATGGTTGAAGTAGCGCTGATAATAGCCGTGGCAGCAGTAGTAATATTGGCCCCCGTTAGTTCAAAAAACTGAACTTCAGCACCACCATCAACACGGTAAAAACAACGAAGGTAATCGGTACCCCCATTCAAAAAGCCTGACCCTACTTCGCCAATATCAATCCGTGCCAATCCGTAGGCAGAAACGTTGATTACATTGGTAGCCCATACGGCTTCACCATCCAGATTAGCCGCCCGAATCACCTCTCCGTAAACATCATCGGTTTGCTTCGCCAATGATCCGCCCCCCCCATATGTCACAGACCAGGTTCCACCCAAGGCCACTCCGGAAGTTGCGCCATCCGCTTCATCATCAAAATTATCTTGCCACAATTGCGCCCACGAGGTTGTCAGCGCGCCAACAATCAATAATCCGGAAAGTACAACTTTTTTCATAGGTTGATCAAAGCCAAGTAAGGGCGTGAAAGATACAAATAAGATACGAATAACCGTCTGATTGTAACCTACTTCCGGCTATAGTTGGGTGCCTCACGCGTAATGGTCACATCATGGGGATGGCTCTCGTGAACCCCCGCTGCGGTAATCTTCACGAATTTGGCGGTTTTTAACTTTTCTAAATTCTTGGCTCCACAGTAGCCCATGCCCGCCCGCAGCCCGCCCACCAACTGATACAACACTTCAGCGACCGACCCTTTGAAAGGCACGCGGCCGGAGATGCCTTCGGGTACCAACTTCTTAATATCATCTTCCGCATCCTGGAAATACCGGTCTTTCGAGCCGTCATCCATCGCCTCTAATGAGCCCATGCCACGGTACGACTTGAACTTGCGACCTTCGTAGATAATCACTTCCCCGGGCGCCTCCTCGGTGCCGGCCAGCAGCGAGCCGATCATCACACTGTCGGCCCCCGCGGCCAACGCCTTCACTATATCTCCTGAGAAGCGAATGCCCCCATCGGCAATGGCCTTCACACCCGATCCTTTCAACGCTTTCGCGGATTCATACACAGCCGACAATTGCGGCAACCCAATGCCCGCCACTATGCGCGTAGTACAAATGCTGCCCGGCCCAACGCCCACCTTTACCGCATCGGCACCGGCTTTGGCCAACGCACGGGCTGCCTCGCCTGTGGCAATATTGCCCACCACCAACGACAGGTTGGGAAATTTTTTCTTCACCCGCTTGGCCGCGTCAATCACACCCTTGGAATGACCATGGGCTGTGTCGATGCTGATCACATCCACACCAGAGGTACGCAGCGCCTCAATGCGCTCTAGAATATCGGGTGTTACGCCCACGGCCGCCCCCACGCGCAAACGTCCGTACTCATCGTGGCAGGCGTTAGGCTTGTTCTTCTTCTTCAGAATGTCTTTGTAGGTAACCAGGCCGGTCAATTTGCCCTTCTTGTTTACAATGGGTAACTTCTCAATTTTATACTTCTGCAAAATCACCTCAGCTTTTTCTAAAGTAATGCCCTCAGGCGCGGTGATCAAGTTGTCTTTGGTCATGATCTGCTCAATAGGCCGGCCTAAGTCTTTCTGGAAGCGCAGGTCGCGGTTGGTGATGATGCCCACCAGCTTGCCATTGCCATCCACCACGGGTATGCCCCCGATCTTGAACTCGCGCATAATTTTCTCTGCATCGCGCAGGGTGGCATTGCTTTGCAAGGTTACCGGATCAAGAATCAATCCGCTCTGCGAGCGCTTCACCTTGCGTACCTGGTCGGCCTGGGCCGCCACCGACATGTTTTTGTGGATAAATCCCAGCCCGCCTTCCAGGGCAATGCCAATGGCCAACTCCGCCTCGGTAACGGTGTCCATAGCAGCAGAAACAATGGGAATATTCAAAGAAATACCGGCCGTAAGCTGGGTGCGACTGTCGGTCTCGCGGGGAAGCACCTCGCTGTAGGCGGGCACTAACAATACGTCATCGTAGGTAAGGGCTTCGAAAAGAAATTTGGAGGAATCGTGCGCCATGGCAAATAATTAGGATTGATTATTTGCCGGGCAAAGCTAAAGTTAATTCACGAACGGCCCAATCGGGAGTGCTCCCCTTTGTCAAATTATTCCGTTTATTTTACGGAACTTTTTCAACTGCATGCTTATGAATCATTTTTTCACGTTTCTCTGCCTGATGCTCGTTATCAGTGCCTCCGCCCAGGTGCAAACGGGTAAAGCCTCCTTCTATGCCGACAAATTTGAAGGCAGCCCCACCGCCAGTGGCGAAAAATACCGCCACAACAAATTAACGGCTGCACACAAAACCCTGCCTTTGGGTACCAGGGTGCGCGTAACCAACCTGGCCAACAATGCCACGGTAGAAGTGGTGGTGAACGATCGGGGCCCCTATGTAGATGGACGTATCATCGACTTGTCGAGGTCGGCAGCACAGCAGTTGGGTTTCATTACACAAGGCCTGGCTGACGTGAAGGTGGAAGTAATCGATGCAGGCGATGGCAAAGGCGGCAAGCCGATTGTGCCCATCGACCAGGTGTCGGTAGAAGAAAAAGAGTTTTACGATTTTGAAATTGCCCGCCTGAACCCCTCTGGCTTTGGCGTGCAGATTGGCACCTACCAGGAACTGGTAAACCTGATGCGCCTGGCCGACAACCTGAAGAACTCCTACAAGAAAAAAGTAAACGTGCAGGTGAAGGTGGTGAATGGCATCAAATATTACAGCATCATACTTGGGCAATTTCCCAATCGAAAAAAAGCCGAGGACTTTCTAACGGTGGTGAAGAAAAAATTTCCAGATGCCTTCATTGCCGATTTCGCCAAACTAAAGTAAGCGTTTGACTGGCACAATCTGCAAGGGTTATATTCGTTGAAAGATGGTGGTGAGAAAAGTAATAGCGCTCTTAATAATTCCGGCCTCAGTGGCCACCGCCCAGATCCAGGATTTCGGCAAGGAGGGCACTTTTACGTTTGAAACCGACAAGCCCTTTAAACTGCTGGAGCTGGACGAAGCCACCAGCGAGCCCATCGTTACCAAAAAGAAAAAGCCGAAACGCAAAACCTACTACGGCATCAAAACCAAAAAAGGGTTTACGCGCAAAGGGTTTGGCGAGCGCATGACCATCGAAACTTTCTTCTACCTGAAAAAACCGGAGAAACCCACGCCTTTTGTGCGCGACATTTACTGGTACGATTTCACCCGCAGGGAAATTCGCAAGTCGGGCTACGACCCGAAGAAAGGTGTACTGGTTCATGGACCCTACAAAAGAATGATGGGCGATGTGCTGCTGGAAGAAGGTATCTTTTACAAAGGCACCAAACACGGCCGTTGGATGCGGTACGACCGCCAGGACTTGCTGGAAGACAAGGAAAAATACTACAAGGGCTGGCCCAAAGAATCCATCGTAACCTACTACGACCCGGTGGAGCGCACCAAAGTGAAAGAGTTGATACCCATTGAATATGGAGAACGCGAGGGCTTCTACACACTCTTCCACGAAAACGGCACCATAGCCGTGCAGGGCGAATACAAATGGAACAGGCGCGTGGGCGAGTGGATCGAGAACTACCCCACCGGCAAACGCAAGAAACTGATCTACTTCCCCACCGATCCCTTCACCAAAGAAGAGCGGTCGTTTGTGCGCAAAGAATGGGATGAGAAAGGGCGCGAAATCTATTGGAACGCGAAAGGAATCTAGTGGAAAATTATCGAGGGAGTAGACGATCCCATTGATCGTCACCGCAGGCCATGCTTGTTTAGCTCCTGTCAATAAAAAGCATCCTCAAAATGCTGAATGTCGGTCTTTCCTTTAACCTGTGTAATCGCCACCACATCGTAACGCACCGGCCCCTGCCAGTCGGTCTCCACAATAAATTGCGCGGCACCTTCCATAATCTTATCCGCCTTTTTGTCTGTGACAAATGCTTCAGGAAAACCGAAAGCAGTACTGCTGCGCATCTTCACCTCCACAAACACCAACCATCCGTTGTGCCGCACCACCAGATCTATCTCCGATTTCTTGAAACGGTAGTTTTTGGCAACTACTTCATAACCTTTTTGTTCCAGGAAAGCAGCGGCCAGCACTTCTCCTTCTTTTCCTTTTTTGGAATGATCGCGCATGCGCCCTGAATTTAGGAAGTAACACACACAAAACGAACGATCAACTCAACCCTACCAAAGGCAGGGAAGAAGCAGGGCAAAGGCATAGCAAAGGCTGGTCGGAAGGCCTTTGCGCATACCGGTGCACTATATATTTCTTTTTGATGACCCATCGGCTACCTTTGGCGCCTGAATTAGAAAAATGAAGAAATTAATCGAAGGGTTTACCCGCCAGTTGGGCGAGGCGCTGAGAACAGGGCAGGCAGTAGATCTGGTTAGACCGGGCAGCGACATCAGAAACATACTCATCACCGGCATGGGCGGTTCGGGCATCGGGGCCAACCTGGTGGAATCGCTCACCTTCGGGCGCGTACCCATACCCATCACCGTATCGAAAGGATATAATATTCCCCAGTTTGTGAGTCCACATACGCTCTTCATTGCCTGCTCCTTTAGTGGCGACACGGAAGAAACCTTGGCAGCGGTACAAAAAGCCATGCTGAAGCGTGCACATATTATCTGCATCACATCGGGCGGCCGCATGCTTGAGTTGGCCAAAGAATACAACCTCTTTTACATACAGATTCCGAGCGCACCCAGATCGCCACGCGCACTCATTGGGCACATGATGATCTCGCTCCTTTACGCATTGTATCACACCAACCTCATCGGTGCCGCTTTTATCAAGGAAACAGAGAATGCCATCGAGTCGCTAGACCGTAGCGAGAAGGCCATTCAAACCGAAGCAGAAATCATAGCCAAAAAACTGAAGGGCAAGTTGCCGGTAATCTATTGCGATGGCCGCCTCTACCCCATGGCCACGCGCTTCCAAAACCAATTGAACGAAAACGCCAAACAGCTGGCGCACGTAAATACCTTCCCCGAAATGACCCACAACGAACTGGAAGGGTGGCATTTCCCGGAAAACATTTTGCCCATCATACAGGTGGTGTACCTCTACTCCGACCACGACCACGAACGAGTGGAAAAGCGAATGGAAATATGCCGTGATGTGTTCGAGCGCAAATCAAACCCCATCATAGACATTGTGGCGGAAGGCGCCTCGCTGCTGGAACAGTATTACTACCTGATACACCTTACCGACTGGATATCTTATTTCCTGGCCAAGGAAAACCAGATAGACCCGGACCTGATTGACCACATCGACTTCCTGAAAACAGAGCTAGCCAAAGTGAAGTGAACACACACATCAACAGGCAAACCCGATTCATCGATTTAGGAACCATCGACTACCAGCAAGCGTGGGACTACCAGACGGATTTATTCAACGAAATACTGGAGATAAAAAAAGAAAACCGCAACCGCCCCGACAGCGAACAACCAACGCCCAACTACCTGTTGTTTTGTGAACATCCACACGTTTTTACGCTGGGCAAAAGTGGCGATGAAAAAAACCTGTTGATACCCCGCAATGAGCTTCCCTCCATTGGCGCTTCGTATTATACCATCAACCGCGGTGGTGATATTACCTACCATGGGCCCGGCCAATTGGTGGTGTACCCGGTGTTAGACCTCGAAAATTTTTTTACCGACATACACCTGTACATGCGCACGATGGAGGAAGCGGTGATTCAAACCCTGGCGCATTTCAAGGTGCCTGCGGGTAGAATAGCAGGTCTTACCGGGGTGTGGCTGGGCAGTGAAAAAGACCCACGTAAAATCTGTGCGCTGGGTGTAAAGACCAGCCGTTGGGTAACCATGCACGGCCTGGCTTTTAATGTGAATACTAACCTCGATTATTTTAATCACATCGTGCCTTGCGGAATAGACGATAAAGCCGTGACCTCGCTGCACCGCGAAGTGGGGCACACCGTGAACATGGAAGAAGTGAAGGAAAAAATGAAGACAAACCTCGCTACACTTTTTCAAATGGAGTGGATTCCTTAATTTGAACAGATGCTGTACTCGTGGCGATATTTTGTTTTCACCATCGCAGCGCTGCTCTCACTGCCCTTGGTGAAACTGTTGAAACCAGGACTCCCCGCGGAGAAACAAAAAGGCGTTTGTTGGGTGGCAGGGCACGAGCCGCTGAAACCCGAACATTTCGATCGGTTGGTCAACAACCATGTTACCTGGATTTCGCAAACACCTTTTGGCTGGCAAGCCAACCCAGGTAGCGACTCCATCGCATTCATCACAGAGGCCTCCGATAATGGCAACCGTGGTGTCATGTGGGGCGAATCGGACGAAGGCATTACACACACCACACGGTTGGCGCGTGAACAGGGAATAAAAACAATTTTGAAGCCACACCTGTGGGTACGGCAATCGTGGCCTGGCGAAATCGAAATGGCAGACGAAGAAGGCTGGAAAAATTGGTTTGCTGCTTATGAAAGATTTATTCTGCACCACGCTGCGCTGGCAGAAGCCAGCAAAATAGAAATGTTGTGTATAGGCACCGAACTAAGCAAAACCATTCACCGCGAGAAAGAGTGGAGGCATCTTATTACACAAATCAGAAAAATATACCATGGTAAACTTACCTATGGCGCGAACTTCAACGAAGAATTTCTGAACATCCGCTTTTGGGATGCGCTGGACTACATCGGTATACAGGCCTACTTCCCTTTGGCTGAAGCAGACAATGCTTCGTTGAAAACAATCACCAACAGTTGGCACCAGCACATGGCGGCCATTGTGAAGGTGGTAGATAAATTTCAAAAGCCTGTATTATTCACTGAGTTAGGCTACCGCAGCACAGCCTGCGCAGCAGTGAAACCCTGGCTGTGGCCGCAACAAATTAAAGAGAGTGCCGTGCCTTCCGAAGAAATGCAAGCCCGCTGCTACCAGGCATTTTTTGATACCGTATGGAGACAAAAATGGTTGGCGGGTGTCTATTTTTGGAAATGGTATCCAAATGGAACACATCGGTGGGCAGACATTGATTTTACACCCCAGGGCAAAGAAGCTGAGAAGGTGATGGCTGGAAATTATTTAACAGATGAAAAAAGACATTGACATACCCGATGTAAAGAATGTAACATTAGCTATTGTGCGCGAGAAGACGCTTTTCGATAGCTACGATTGGAAAGTGTACCTGATCAACAACAACGCATTTGCCTTGGAAAATACATTGGTGGCAAGCAAAGGCTATGGCGAAAAAGACGGGGAGCAACAAAAAACATCTACTTTACGCCATTTCCTTGAAACGGTGCCAGCCCGCAGCACAGCACTGATAGAACCCATCCATGAAAATGTTTTTCACCTCAACAACGAATACTGGGTAAGCTATTACGTTGGCAACACCATTCACGATAAGCGCTTTGTCTTTGTACCCGATTCCTTAAGGGAAGAAAACCTCACTTTCATCAAAGAGCTGGAGATGGAAGGCGTACTCCACTCCTGATCAGATACTGGCCGCGTAGAACACGCGCTTCACACGCTCGCTCGTGTTGGTTAATATTTCGTAGGGTATGGTGTGAATGCGGGCAGCCACTTCATGAATGGGCAAACCCTCACCAAAAACAATTACCTCGTCCCCTTCTTGTGCACCAATGCCGGTAATGTCCACCATCGTCATGTCCATACAAACGTTGCCCACAACGGGGGCCTTTTGGCCATGTACCAACACGCAACCCACACCGCGACTGAATGCACGGCTGAATCCATCGGCATAGCCAATGGCAATGGTGGCCAACGTCATCTCCTTTTCTGCCTGCCCCCAACGTCCATAGCCAATGGTTTCACCGGGCGCAATGGTTTTGATCTGCGAGATAACTGTCTTGAGAGTTGCCACCGGTCGCATGGGAGCCTGGTTATCGGTAGGATTAACACCATACAAGCCGATGCCCAGGCGTACCATATCAAACTGGTAATCGGGAAACCGCATTATACCGGGAGAGTTCAGCACATGACGCAAAGGCCGATAGCCCAATGTGGTTTCTATCTGGATTGCCATTTTAGAGAACCGCGCCACCTGCTGTCGACTGAATTCATCGTGTCGGGATTCGTCTGAGCCCGCCAGGTGGGTGAACACGCTGGCTACTTCTAAATGATTATGTTGTTTAAGCAGCATCAAGGCTTCATCCAAGGTCTCCTCGGTAAAGCCCAAACGATGCATGCCAGTATCCAGCTTCAAGTGAATACGGCAAGTGCTTCCGCCCAGAAATTGAATGAGCGACTGAAGCAAGCGCAGGCTGTAAATTTCTGGCTCCAACCGGTGTCGTAGCAACGTTTCAAATCCCTCCTCAGAAGGATTCATCACCATAATGGGCAAGGTAATGTGGTTCTTGCGCAACTCCACTCCCTCATCGGCATAGGCCACCCCGAGGTAATCTACTTTGTGAAATTGTAACAAGTTGGCAACCTCTTCGCTGCCACTGCCATAAGCAAATGCTTTTACCATAGCCATCAGCTTCACTTGTGGCCTGAGCTTAGAGCGAAAATAGTTCAGGTTGTGCACCATGGCATCGAGGTCAATCTCCATCACGGTGCCATGAATTTTACGTTGCAGCCTGTGCACCACCCGCTCAAAGCCAAAAGATCGAGCACCTTTCAAAAGAATCACTTCCCCCTGAAATGCATCTGCCGATAGTTCATCCAGCAGCGCTTCCGTTGTTTCGTAGAAATAACGTTCGGAAATAAAATCAAATAGATAACTAAACCGGTGCAGCACGGGGCCTACGGCTATTATTTTTTGTATGCCTGCCCTGCGCAGCAATGCGGCTACATGCTGCATCAGTTCCTCCTCGCCCAACCCCGACTGTAAGATGTCGGACAGGACGATGGTTTTTTTCTTTTTTTGCTGCGCAGCCAGAAAATCTAGGCTGATTTGTAAGCCGGCCAGGTCGTTGTTGTAAGTATCGTCTATCAGGCTGCACTGATTGATGCCCTGCTTGAGCTCCAACCGCATGGGCACCGACTTCAGGTGTTGTATCCTTTCCTGTATTACCTCCATGGATTTACCCAGGTGTATCATCAACACGATGCAGTGAAGTAAATTTTCCGCCGAAGCAGCATCTGAAAAAGGCAGGGTGAGAATTTGTTCGCGCCCCGAAGCAACCAGCGTAAGTTTGTTTTGCGCAACGTTTACCCTAACGTCTGCCTGCCCATGCCTGCCCCAACTGAGGTGAGGCCGCCCACTGGCCAACACAACTTGCCTCACCGGCTCATGGTCGTAACAGAAAATAAGCAATGGGCACCGGCTGAAGAGTTTCATTTTTTCCTCCACCTTTTGCTGCCTGCTTACAAACCCCTCATCGTGGGCAGGGCCGATGTTGCTGAATATGCCAATCGTGGGCTGAAGAATAACCTCCAGTTTTTCCATTTCTCCACTCCGCGAAAGGCCCGCTTCGAAGATACCCAACTGATGGTGTGGCTGCATTTGCATCACCGCCAGGGGTACGCCTAGCTGCGAATTATAGCTGCCCGGGCTTTTCACTACATCATAATCGGGAGAGAGCAATTGGAACAACCATTCTTTAATGATGGTTTTGCCATTGCTGCCCGTAATACCTATTACCGGAATGTTGAATTGCTGGCGATGATGTTGGGCGATGGCCTGAAGAACTACGAGCGAGGAACTGCACAAAAAGAAATTGGCATTGGGGTATTCGCCCCAGGGCAATGGTTTCTCTACCACAAACTGACGCACTCCCGTTTGGTATAATGATGCAATGTATTGGTGGCCGTCATGCCGGGGCCCGGCCATGGCAAAAAAGCAGGCACCTTCTGCTTGTATGGCTTTGCGACTATCGGTGAGAAAGAAAGTCAATGGCCGGTCCGTAGCCATTCGGGTAATATTTCCGGCAGCAATTTGAGGCAGTTGCGAGAACAGCATAAGGAGATTTTAGAAAAGACGCGCACCATTGGGCACCGGTTGGTCGGTAGTGGCCAGCACCACGTGTTGGCTGGCATCTGGAAAGCCCGTTACCAGCACTTGCGAAGAAAAGGGCCCTATCTGCCGGGGTGGAAAGTTTACCACACAGATTATTTGTCGGCCGATAAGGTCTGCCGGTCGATAATTTACTGTAATCTGCGCGCTGGAAGTTTTGATGCCTAATTCGGGTCCCAAGTCGATCCAGAGCTTAAAAGCGGGTTTTTTGGCCTCTGGGAAGGGTTCTGCCCGCACAATGGTGCCTGCCCGTAGGTCTATTTTCTCAAAATCCGACCATGTAATCATGCCCAAAATGTTTTAACTTGCGTAGCTTACGCAACAAAGTAACGGGTTAGGATGTTAATCTAAAGCCTTGTCTAAAATGAAAAGAGAAGTTTTGTACGTGGTGGCTTTTCTCGCATTGCTTCAACTGGCGGCAGTAGAAGTGAAGGCGCAAGACGGGTTGCCCAACCCTGAACAAAACGGCTATCTTTATCAGGACGTAAATCCTTACGATGAAAAACCTCTTTTGATGGAAGGTGAACTTCGTAACTCCAATAAAATCGTTCGCGATTCCACCGCTCTTAAATCGGGTTCAGTTAAAACCGCAAGCAAATCGGGGGCGGCAGAAGTAAAAAAATCGGGAACAAAAAGCGGAGAGGACCCTCTCAATTTCAACTTCCTTTACTACATCATTCAGAAGTTTAAAACTTCCGATTTGATTGAAGAGGAAGAATAACTCATCTCATCTAGATTTCTTTCTTCACCAGAAACTGTTCCAGGTCGGTCAGTTTAAGAATGCCCTCGTAATAGGCCTTTCCGAAAATAACGGCAAAAATACCCATGTCGTTCAGGCGTTTGATGTCATCCACACCACGTACACCACCGCTGGCCAGAACTTTTAACTCCGGGAAACGGTCGAGTATTTCCTGATAGAAGGAAAAGGCGGGGCCTTCCAAAACACCATCGCGCGATACGTCTGTTGACTTGGCATACTTCAGGCCACGATCGTAAAAATATTGTAGGTGGTCGAACAGCGTGGTTTCCGACTTCTTAAGCCACCCTCGGAAAGCTAATTTTTTGCTTTGTATATCGGTAACATCGGCACCCAGCGTAATCTTTTCCCTGCCATAGGAAATGATCCAGGAGGCGAACAGCTCCGGATCGGTAACGGCAATACTCGATGCGGTAATATAGTCGGCACCATACTCATATGCTTTGCTGATGTCGCCATCGGTACTGATACCCCCGGTAAAATCTATCTTCAGGTCGGTGTGGCCGGCAATGGCCTCCATTACGTGGTAATTCTTAGGGCTGCCTTTCTCGGCACCATCCAAATCTACCAGGTGCACCACTTCAATACCGTGGTCTTCGAAGCGTTTGGCAAGGTCTAGCGGGTTTTCATCATAGGCTTTTTCGCTGGTGGGGTCGCCCTTGCGCATCTTTACTACTTTGCCTTTGCGCAGCGCTATAGAAGGTATTACCTGGATCATTCAAAAAGTTTTTTGCAGACGATAAAGTTACTATCGTTCGGCAAATTCATCGCTAATCGGTAGCCGATTTTCTGAAATCGTGGCCCGAAATTAGATAACTTTGATCGGACACCTTTTTTTCAAACGTATGCGGCAATGGAAGTTACTGGTAGTGGGCGCTCTGATTGGTTTTAACCTGGCGGCACAACAACGCATCAACCGGTTGCCGGGTGTAATCAATCACCCTAGCACTAATGTAAGTGCACCTTATGTCAGCCTGGATGGCGGTTCGCTTCTTTTTATTTCAGATAATACAGAAGACAACGTACTGGCGGTATTCTATTCTACCAAAGCCGATGGCATTACCTGGAAGGAACCTGCCATGTTGCCTCGCAACATCAACACGCGGCAGAATTTTTTGCGAGGCTATGCGCTCTCGTCAGACGGTAAGCAATTATTCATCAGCAGCGCAAAAGGTGGGGGCGTGGGTGGCTACGATATTTATGCCAGCGATCTGAAAGGTTTCTGGCAAGAGCCGATGAACCTGGGTGTACCGGTTAATTCGCCTGCACACGAGGCCTGCCCTTCGCTTACCGCGGATGGACTTACCATGTATTTTATGCGATGCACCAAAATGGCCGCCACTGTTGCTGAAGGTTGTAAGTTGATGGTAACGCGAAGAAGAACACTGGCAGACCGATGGGGCGCACCGGAAGAATTACCGGCCACCATCAACAATGGAAATGCACAGGCTCCGCGCATCATGGGCGACAGCGAAACATTGATATTCTCATCGAACACACTAACGCCCAACCGAGGAGGTATGGATTTGTATATAACAAGATTGGCAAACAACAATTGGTCTGCACCTGTGCCGCTGGATTTCGCCAATACCGACAAAGACGACCAGTGGGTGAGTGGCACCTCGTTAGGGCGTTACCTGATGAAGGATGCTCCCGGCAGAAGTGCATCTGAAATTATTGAAGTGCTGTTTCCGCCAGAAGTAAAGCCAAAAGGAGTAATGAAGCTGGAAGCCAAGGTAACAGGGCCGGCAAACCCAGGTGCGGCCTATGTGTCCGTTTGGGATAAAAATTCACAAACGCGACTGAACAATGTGCGCCCGGCTGCAGATGGCTCTTTTACACTTTTCCTGAAAGAAGGCACTGACTATTCTGTTAATGTAGATCCCGAGCAAGACAACCTCACGTTTGCATCCAAAGATTTTCTGATGGCCGAAGGCAAGTTTAACACAACGGAAAAGGTACAGTTCGACTTAAAGCCATTCACAACAGGTATGTTTGTTGACCTGAACAATACAACGTTTAAGCCTTATACTGCGGAACTGGCAACTTCTTCCGAGGCTGAATTACGCAAACTGGTTCGCCTGATTAAAGGCAATGCCGCGCTCAATTTCTCGGTAGAAGTTGCCTTGTTCGGTTACGTGGAAGACAGTGTGCAACGCGATGCAGACCTGACCGAAGTAATAACAGATACCTTGCGCATACCGATTACCCGGCATTTTACAGACACTACATTTAGCGATCCTCCATCGGCTCCTGCCGATTCGCTGGTTGCCGATTCCGTTGCAATCAAAAACTATACGATAACAGAGCGCACCGAAACGGTAGACTCTGTGGTGGTAAAGCATCGCTACCACAACGACCGAACGGCCTACATGGCGCTGGAGATTGTGAATTACCTCGTGGCACAAGGGGTACCTGCCAGCAAGCTAAACCCGTTGCATCTCGCGCGACCGGCAGCACCGAGCGAACGAAAGTGGCGTATAAGAGTTACTGCGCGCTAACGCGGAAAGGAGCAACTACCAGGGTATGATCCCACAGGAAGATCAACTCCATGCCCTCGTCAACCTTTTCCAGCGAAATGGTGAATTGCTCAATTTCTTTGTCTTGCATAACAACCGGTGCCTCTACGCGCAAGGCATCGTCTGCTTCGTTGTAGTTCGACTCGCCATCGAAGCTTACGCCCCACGAAGGGTATTTTTTGTTGAAGATGATAACCCATGATTCTGGGCCAGGAATGGTCCACACGCTGTATTTACCTGGCTGCAAGACCTGCCCCTTAAATTCCAATGGATTATTGGTTTCAAGATAAGTAGCCTCGTTGGCGCCCGTGCGCCACACTTTGCCAAAAGGAACCAGCCCTCCAAAAATTTCGCGCCCTCTTTTATACGGTCGGTTGTAGAATACGTGCACCTTCAGGTCGCCCGTGCTCAACTCTACATTTGCTTCAGGGCTCTTGGATTTGGTCTGTGAGACCAGGTAAGCAAGAACTGCCAGGCCAGCTACCACCAGAAGCGAAACGATGACGATTACTTTTTTCATCTGCTAAGAGTTTTCGTTTTTAAATGTCAGATGTATATCCAAGACTTGTTACCATCTCGTGGGTGCATGCAGCGCCTGGATATTTCATGGTTTGTTATGGTTCGCCTGTTTGGGTTGAACTTTATACGGTTCTGTTAAGGCCAAAAAACCGGATAATTATGGTGAATTATTAAACTCCTTCCAACATAAAATGTTTCACGGCCACTTTTTAATCGGCCCGATACTGGAAAAATCAAGCCCCCTGTTATACATTTGAGCTTCAAAACTATTCATTTATGTCAGTAATGGCCGTTGTAGTAGCGTTGTTTGTACTTGCCATCGTATCGCCTTGGATTTTCCCCAACAAAATGGTGAGCAACAACGAGCACGACATCAAACACTAAATTTCATTCATGCCTTCGGTATGTGTTTTTTGCGGTTCCAGTACCGGCAACCACGAAGCATATACACAAGCAGCCAGTGAATTAGGGCACCTGTTGGGCAAGCATGGGCATACCCTGGTGTACGGGGGAGGTAAAGTAGGCCTCATGGGCATACTGGCCGATGAAACCCTGCGCTGTGGGGGTAAAGTGGTGGGTGTCATTCCCGACTTCCTCTATCAGCGCGAAGTGGGCCACGATGGCGTAACGCAGCTTGAAGTAGTTCAAACCATGCACGAGCGCAAAAAACGCATGGCCGACTTATCAGATTATTTTGTGGCATTGCCAGGCGGCTGGGGCACACTCGATGAACTGGCCGAAATCCTTACCTGGAAACAACTGGGTCTTATCCACCAACCAGTGGGCCTCGTTAACACGGCAGATTTTTTTTCGCCATTGGTAGCGCAATTTCAGCGTATGACGGACAGCGCGTTCCTGTCAACCAGAAACAACCAGCAGTTAACCATTGCCGAAACTCCTGCCAAACTGCTCACCTTGCTTGGGGTACTTGCCGTTTAAGTATTTAGCCTTTCTCAAAAATTATTATAGTTTTAAGAAAGGCTTTGTGTGCATGTATAAAAGTCTGCTAACTGCTCTCTTTCTATTACTATTTCCTGCTGTGTCTTGGGCGCAACAGGTGCTGGGTTTTACCCTGGCCGAAGGCAAAACCAGGGTGCAAATGCCTATAGAAGTGCACAACAACCTGGTGGTGCTGCCGGTGGTGCTCAACGGTCAGTTACCGCTAAAGTTCATCTTAGATACCGGAGTGCGCACCTCCATTCTTACGGAGAAAACGTTCAGCGATATTTTACATCTGCCCTACTCACGCAAACTGGTTATTGGCGGACCGGGCGGTGAGAAAATTGCCGAAGCCCTGATCACCAACAATGTATCGTTCGATATGCCGGGCGTTCATGGCGAAGGCCACTCGCTTTTGGTGTTGGATCAGGATTACCTTGAGTTGAGGAATTACCTCGGTACAGATGTGCACGGCATACTTGGATACGAATTATTCAGCCGGTTCATTGTACGCATCGACTACGAGAAAAAAATGCTTACGCTGATGTTGCCGGAGAAATTTAAACCGCGTGGGCGCTTTAAAGAATTCCCCATAACCATTGAAGACACCAAGCCTTACATACGTGCACGTGTACAAATAACCGACACCACTACCGTTGAGGCCAAGTTGTTAATTGACAGTGGCGCCAGCCATGGACTTATTCTGGAGCCCAGCACAGCTCAGAATATTATTACTCCGGAGAAAAACATTAAAAGCATCATTGGTCGGGGTTTGGGTGGAATAATTACCGGGCGGATTGCCCGTATTAAAATGATTAGCCTCGGCAATTATCGAATAGAAAATGCTATTGCGAATTTTCCCGATGAAAACAGCTACATGGATACGTTGAAAAACAGCAGGGTAATAACACGCAATGGTGCCATTGGAGGCGAAATACTGAGCCGGTTTTCTGTCATCTTCAACTTTTCCAAGGAGGTAGTTTACCTGAAGAAAAATCCGGCCTTTCGTAAAAAGTTCTACTATTCGCTCAGCGGAATTACCATCAAGGCCAAAGGTGCGCGGTTGCGCAGCTACGAAATAACGGATGTGCGCGAGGGCTCCGCTGCCGACAAAGCCGGACTGCTTGCGGGCGACCTGGTGCTGTCTGTAAATGGGTTGCCCGCTTCCGACCTAGATCTCAATACCGTAAACGGGCTGTTTAATCTTAAGCCTGGCAAAAAGATAACGGTAGAAATATCCCGCAAGGGGGAATTGATCAAGAAGCGGTTTTCACTCGAAAATCAGATTTGAAATGCCGGTTGTTCGCGGGTAAACAGCCGGGCCAGTTGGCCTTTTCTGCGCTTGTATGCTTTGTACAAATACAATTGTGTTTGCCGAAACTTAAGCGAATTTTTCAACGAGCGATACAGCGCATCACCTGTCAGGTTTTCTTTCAAAAGAAAATCCATAACGCCCGAAGCAATGGCTTCGTGGTAGTTAGAATTTTTCAGTACGGTGATGGGAATGGATTTGGTTCTGCGCTCCTTCAACAAAGCCATGACGGTTTTGCGCAATTCAGGTCTTCCAATATTGTCATCCAACACAATATGGTCGGGTGCAAACTTAGAGAGGCGTTCCAACGCTGACTGCAGATCGAACGCGATTTCTGTAACAATGCGTTTGCCCTCAATCTTTTTCACGTTGTCGAGCAACTTGCTAAGGTCTATGGGATTGTTACCCACAATCAACACCTTCAGCGACTCCATCCCTGATTTAACGTTTTCCATAATTAGCCAACCTTCAAATTTATGGCACAACCTACAGGTTTGTAACCCAATGCCGGTCTTAATAACGCAAATCTCAAGCCATTTGGTTTTAAATGTTATTCACATTTTGTCAACCGATGGAAGGAAACTGTATTTTTAATTCAAATTCATTGTTTCCTGAAAAACACTAGCCAGAAAATAATTGTAATCGGAGGTGGCCTTGCCGGATTAGTGACTTCCCTGCGACTGAGTAGGCAGGGTTTCCAAGTAACCGTAGTGGAAAAAAAGAAATACCCATTTCACCGGGTTTGCGGTGAGTACATATCGAATGAAACTTTACCCTTCTTAGAAAGAGAGGGAATTTTCCCGCATAACCTTCATCCTGTTTCGATAAAAAAATTTCAACTCACCTCCGTAAATGGCAAAGAAGCCAGCATGCCGCTCGATCTGGGCGGTTTTGGCATTAGTCGTTACGATTTCGACCATTACCTGTATCAACTGGCCGAAAAATCGGGTGTGGTTTTTCTTCAAAACACATCGGCTGAATCTGTTTCCTTTCACCGCGATGTATTTGTGGTAAAGCTCTCATCGCAGGCAGAGTTAACCGCAACTTTGGTGATTGGCGCATTTGGCAAACGCTCGAAGGTAGACCATGCGCTCAATCGCAGCTTCATCAAAAAACGTTCGCCCTATGTAGGTGTGAAGTATCATTTACTTACCAACCATCCGGAAGACCTCATCTCACTTCATAATTTTAAAAACGGTTACTGCGGTATCAGCAAAGTAAGCAACACCGTATCCAACCTTTGTTACCTTACCCATCGCGACAATCTTAAAAATCATTCAACCATACGCGCTATGGAAGAAGCGGTGTTGTTCAGAAACCCTTTTTTGAAAAAGATTTTTACCGAATCGCAATTTCTTTTTGAAAAGCCAGAGGTGATTAACGAGGTTTCGTTCGAACCAAAACAGCCGGTTGAAAACCACGTAATCATGGCGGGCGATGCAGCCGGATTGATTACCCCTTTGTGTGGCAACGGTATGGCCATGGCCATACACAGTGCCTACCTGGCCAGCATTTGGGCAACGCGTTTTCTTAATGGAGAAATTTCGCGCGCGGTTCTGGAGCAAGGGTATAGCAAAGAATGGAAAGCGCAATTTGCACAGCGGCTTTGGGTAGGGCGGCAATTGCAAAAACTCTTTGGCAGCGAACACCTTTCCGACCTGGCCGTGGAACTTATCAGGCGATCGCGGGGCTTGTCTCATTTTTTGATGCGACATACGCATGGTCAGCCCTTTTGAATAAACAGTTTTACCGCTCTTCCGAAAAAGCTGTCAATACCGAATCGATTTAGTAATTTCCGATTACCTAACCGAACCACTTTTTTATGATTCACGCCATCAACAACCGCAGGGCATTTCTCAAGTCTATGGGAATGCTCACCCTCAGTCCGCTCTTGTTAGAATGTACAAGGCCTTCTGCATCAGGAGAAGAAACAGTGGCAACCGCACCCGATTTATTCTTTAAGATATCTTTGGCAGAATGGTCGTTACACCGTGCGTTGCAAGGCGGCCAGCTTACAAATCTCGATTTCCCCGCCAAGGCTAAAAATGATTTTGGCATTAGCGCGGTGGAATACGTGAACCAGTTTTTTGCAGACAAAGCCAAAGACAATACTTACCTGGCTGAATTAAAGAAACGCTGCGATGACAATGGCGTAACCAGTGTGTTGATTATGGTAGACAATGAAGGCTTTATGGCCGATGTCGATGAAAAGAAAAGACTGGAAGCCGTAGAAAATCATTACAAGTGGGTGGACGCTGCCCAATACCTGGGTTGCCACTCCATCAGGGTAAACTGCTTTGGCGTAGGAACTGCCGAAGAGGTAGCAAAAAATGGTGCCGATGGTTTGCGCAAACTCAGCGAGTATGCACAAACGGCCGGCATAAATGTAATTGTTGAAAACCACGGTGGCTATTCCTCCAATGGTCAATGGCTCGCCAACGTAATCACTTCCGTTGGGTTACCCAACTGTGGCACCCTCCCCGACTTTGGCAACTTCTGCGTGCGCAGAGAAAAAGGCGACATGTGGGAGTCGCCCTGCGTGGAACAATACGATCGCTACAAAGGGGTGGAAGAAATGATGCCCTTTGCCAAAGGGGTAAGTGCGAAATCGTATGCGTTTGATGCCGAGGGCAACTGTGTAGAAAGCGACTACAGCAAAATGTTGCCCATTGTGAAAGCAGCAGGCTACACTGGCTATATTGGTATAGAATATGAGGGATCGGAGCTAAACGAAGAAGACGGCATCAGGGCGACAAAAGCATTGCTCGAAAAGGTGGGGCGAACCATCGCTTAACTACAACTGCAAAATGTGGCTTGTCTCCAGGAAAAACCAAATGAAAAATCCATTGAGGCAAGTGGCTGAGAGAGCGTTGAGCCACATCACAAACGAGTAGTCGGCACGTTGCGGGTGGTGATAACTCCGCACAAATCCTACCAAAAAAAAGATAACGACTGGGGCCAGAAATGCAAGGAACGCATACGCCATTTGCATCGTGTAGAACAGATAGAAGAATGAGATAAACCCGCCTGTTGCCACCAGGAAGAAAATCATGGCAAAGTAAAAAGTGCCACGCACACCCAACAGCAAACTAATGGTTTTGTCTCCGCGCTTGCCGTCTTCTTCGTGCTGGTAGATTTGAGTCATTGGATAAGTGGCAAACAACATGACACTGGTAAGACCTGCCGCCCACAACACATTCTCATGAAGCAAATTTGAAATGCCAAAATTGTTGATGCCCGCATAACACATCAGAAAGGCGTAACATCCCTGAAAAAAAACTACCGTAAACCAACCCGAAAAAGGCAGACTTTTAAGACGTACTGATGGATGACTGTATGCTTTGGAAGCGAGTCCGTAACCTAATAGCAACGTAGCAAAAAGAGGGCTCACCATCCACCAACCTAACACCACCGCCAACAGATCGAATAGCAGTGCCGTGAAATACAAATCCCTTTGCACCGGGGGTGGATTTTTGAGGCCTCCTATGCTTTTTTCGTCCTTATCAAAATAGCTGTTGTAGCCATTACTTGCCGGGTACAGCAACAAATGAACAATAATCAACACCCACAACAGGCGCATGCCATGCAGATTGGGTGAAATGGCCAACGCAAAGAAAAAAACCGGCATCAGGAAATAAGAAAACGGTATGCGCAAGTGAAGCCAGGTAGATTTAGAAAACATCTGCATGAAAAACTATTTAGTCAATATAAGGTTTTATAATTTGTTCCACACACCATGAGTTACCTCACCTCGCTGGCGCGCGCCAACCCCCCTTTTCAACTGGCACAAGCCGACATAGCCACATTTATGGTGCGGGCCATGCAACTGCAGGAAACAGCAGCCGAAAAACTGCGGGTGTTGTTTAGGGCATCGGGTATTGAAACGCGCCACTCTGTGTTGGAAGATTATGGAAGAACTTCAGGGTTTACTTTTTTTCCGGATAATTCGGCATTGGCTCCCTTTCCCAGCACCTGGCAGCGTATGGAGCTTTATCAAAAGCAAGCGCTTCCACTTAGTGTAAATGCTGCTTCGCAGTGCCTAACCCAAGCGGCTGTTTCCAGTAGCGAAATCACGCACTTGGTTGTGGTGAGTTGTACCGGTCAATATGCGCCCGGGTTAGACATCGACCTCGTGCATCAACTTCGTTTGCCAACCACAGTGGCACGAACGAGCATACAATTTATGGGTTGTTACGCAGCCTTCAGCGCACTGCGCCTGGCCGATGCCTTCTGCAAAGCCAACCCACTCGCAAAAGTATTGGTGGTATGTACTGAATTGTGTAGCCTCCATTTTCAGAAAGACCATACGGAAGACAACGTGTTAGCCAATGCGCTGTTTGCGGACGGTAGTGCTGCGCTGCTGGTAGAAGGCAATCCACGGTCGGGCTTTAACCTGAAACTGGACTTATTTTATTGCGATCTTATTCCCGAGGCCTCTGCCGAGATGGCCTGGCGCGTTGGTAATTTTGGTTTCGAAATGCGTCTTTCTGCTTATGTGCCCCAGGCCATTCGCGGGGGTATTCATAGGTTGGTGAAGCAATGGGCAATGAGTGATGAGGGTTTTGATTTCTACGCGGTACACCCGGGCGGAAAAAAAATCCTTCAGGTAATTGAAGAAGAATTGGGTATTGATAAAAGTAAAAACAAGTTTGCCCACGAGGTGTTGCGCAAGTTTGGTAACATGTCGGCACCTACTATTTTGTTTGTGTTGTATGAAATCATTCGGCAGCTTACACCTGCCGATCAAGACAAGAAAATTCTGGGTATTGGTTTTGGGCCAGGGCTAACTTTGGAGAGTATGGTCTTATCTATTCACCATTCATGAAATTTAAACAGCGCGCCACCGGCCACGAAATAATGGACGACCTGAACTGCCAGGGTGAAGTGGTAACCCAAACGTTGCGCGAACTAGACTTTATTAACCGCTGGTTGGGTGGCAATACCATTACGCTTCAGGGTATTTTTAAGGTATTAAAGTCTCACAAAAAGAAAAAGGTGCGTATAGCGGATTTGGGCTGTGGAAGTGGCGAACTACTGCACCTGATTTATCAACGGGCCCAGCGCGAACATTACGGGGTGGAGTTGGTTGGGATTGATGCGAATCCACATATCGTTAACTATGCTACGGAAATGATCGTGCCTTCCTACCCCATGGTCTTTCAATCTACAAATGTATTGTCGGCCTCCTTTCAAGAAGAGGTTTATGACATCATAACAGCCACACTCTTTACCCATCACTTCACCGATGATGAGTTGGTTTACCTGCTAAAACGATGGACGCAACAAGCGCGTATAGCCGTGGTGATCAACGATCTGCACCGACACTTTCTGGCCTATCACTCCATTCGGCTGCTTACCCTGCTTTTCTCAAAATCCAGCATGGTAAAGTACGATGCGCCACTTTCTGTACGGAAGGGGTTTACCAGAAAGGAGTTACAAACCATTCTGAAAAGGGCAGGCATAACACACTACCAACTTGCGTGGCGTTGGGCGTTCCGCTGGCAGTTAATCATTACCCATGAATAAATGGATTGGCACAATTTTCGTATTTTGAGGGGAAACGATGTTTATGAAAACAAAATTGTTAGCTGTTTCTGTTGTGCTGATCGCGGCTGCTTGCGCATCGGGCACGTTGGGTAAACGCGTAAAAGAGCCCTTTACAGGCAGTGCCTACGAATCGAACAACCGGTTTTTCCGTGCCAGCGGTAAAGGCGAAAGTTCACAAGACAACATTGCCCGTGGTAAAGCCGACATTGACGCCAAAGCGCAATTGGCGGGTCAGGTGAACACCACCATGAAACAAGTGGCAGATCAGTATTTAGGGCAAACCGAGAATGAGGCTGCTGCTGACGTGGCCGACAAATTCCAGAGCCTGACACGGCAGTTGATGAACACCGACATGGCCGACCTTCGAAAGATAGGGGAGAAAAAATACTTCAACCAAAAAGAAAACAAATACACCGTCTTCATTGCCTACGAGATAAAGAAAAACGCCATGTTTCGCTTTATGAAAAAGCAGGCGAAAGTAGACAACACCATTACTAAAAGGCAGGCAGAATTAATCGATAAGATTCTGGACGAGGAGATAAAGAAAGCCGATGAGGCGGATAATTAATTTTTGTTGAATATACGCACATCGATTTGTTTCACGCCTTCTGACCAGTATAATGCCGCTTTCCAATTGTGCGTTTCTGCGTAACCTTTGAATCGTAACACAGGCAAATTAGTACTCTCATAATCATCGATGTTCATGCGAAAGTAGTTGGCATTTGGTCCGAATTGAGAGATGTTACCCATTTCGTTCATCGATAGGTATGTGTAATTACTGATCGCTGGTTTTTCCTGAGATTGCATAATCGCAGTTCCGACTGACGTTGCAATCAACCCTGCTGCGAGACCGATTGGGCCACCAGGCACAACGACAAAAGCCCCTTTGGCATCCGAGTATAAACCTACCGAAATTACAACCTCACTGTTTTGTATTTTCTCAGCAATTATTACTGGAGACCACTGGTCGGAACCAAGATTGATTTTCAAATTCTGCATCTTGCCCTTAGTAATTTTGAAGTCCCTACTATTTCGTTGATACC
>CAZRQK010000037.1:0-13195 GCA_964602295.1 uncultured Ohtaekwangia sp. | reverse complement strand
CCATCAAATCAGGCAAGTCACGAGTGAGAAAAATTTCTTGAATTTGTTTTTGAGAAGCAAGATCGAAAGAGGAAACCCGAAGCCCTTCTTTTGTGAAGGCAACCCTTAGTAAAAAATTTTCGATCATAAATGACCTGAAATAATAATTATTCATCTCAAAAAATACCTTCGATTCTGTTTCATCCGTCCTCAAGTTATACCTGAAAAATGCTGTTCTGTACGGGGGGCTCTGATTTTCCACGAAGTCTTGAAAAGGCTCATCAAGAATCAAAATCAGCTCGGAGTCCAACTTAAAAAATTTGACCCGTGCATATGAATGAGCATGGGTCAGACCCACTTTAGAATCAACGAAGGCGAAATCGGAGTTTTTAAACTTGCTAAGATTGAATGGAATCCTGACGAGTTTTTCACTTATCTGCTTGTCACCATCAAAAGAAACAAACTTAAGCACCGAGGCCTTTTTGTCAACGACAATAATGTTAAGTAGGTCTTCTTTGAATGAACCAATAATAACACCAGGCAACGATAATTCACTCAGTTCATTTAACTCGGCATCTATCGAGGTAAGATTTCTTCTTATAAGGAGATTATCATTTTTTTTCTTCCCCACTTTGGAGTACAAAAAAACTCGCCCCTTGTTAGCATCAACACCAACGAGTTCTTCTTTTTTGAATTTTTTAAGCTGGCCGAAATCTTGTACACGCGATTCTGAGATCCAGTACAAGTCGGATAATGGAGAGGCTAACTGGCCAGTCTGAGTCAGACAGACTAGCACCGAGTCGCCCGCTTCGCAAGCTTCGATGCTAAAATCATAAGGTTGACTTATTGAGCCAATCAACTTTTGTGAGAAAGTAAGATTATTTAGTGCCGTGGTAAGGATCAGTGCAACAACAATTCTCATCCGTTTATAGAAATTTCATAGCTGATTAATCACTTCCCCTCTGCCATTTTCTCTGCCGCTTCTGCAATCTTCAACTGCTCAATAAATTCATCTATCTCGCCATTCATAACAGCAGGCAGGTTGTGTTGTGTGTAACCTATACGATGATCGGTAACACGGCTTTGCGGATAGTTGTATGTGCGGATTTTTTCTGAGCGGTCGCCACTGCGCACCTGGCTTCTGCGGGAAGCGCTTACCTCGGCATTCTTCTTTTCCAACTCCATTTCATAAAGCTTCGTACGCAACATCTGTAAGGCGCGTTCGCGGTTGCCATGTTGCGAGCGTTCCACCTGGCACACCACCACAATACCAGTAGGCTTGTGTGTTAGTTGCACTTTGGTTTCCACCTTGTTCACATTCTGGCCACCTGCACCACTGCTTCGGGCCGTCTGATATTCCAGATCGGCCGGGTTAATTTGCACATCTACTTCTTCAGCCTCTGGTAAAACAATAACCGAGGCAGCCGAAGTATGAACACGTCCTTGTGTTTCGGTAGCAGGCACGCGTTGCACCCGGTGCACACCCGATTCGTATTTAAAAATGCCAAAGGCTCCATCGCCTTCTACCGAACTGATTACTTCTTTGTAGCCGCCAGCAGTGCCTTCGGTTACGTCTACCACTTGCATTTTCAAACCTCTGCGGTCGCAATAGCGCTGATACATGCGCCATAGATCGCCCGCAAAAATGGCAGCCTCATCGCCTCCCGTGCCCGCCCTGATTTCCAGGATACAATTCTTGTCATCGTTCGGGTCTTTGGGCATCAGCAGCTCTTTCAGTTCGCTCTCAAGCTGGTCGCGCTTGGGGGCCAGCTCATCCAATTCCATTTTGGCCAGCTCGCGCAGTTCGCTGTCTTTTTCTTCTTCCAAAACCTCTTTGGCGTGTTTCAATCCATCCAGTATCGACCGGTATTCATCGTATTTCTTCACCACCCGCTCCAGGTCTTTGTATTCCTTGCTGAGTTGCGAGAATTTTTTCATATCGCTTACGGTATCGGGTTGTACAATGAGTTGCCCCACTTCCTCGAACCGGTGCTTTATTTCTTCTAATTTTTCAATCATACTTTGCGAAAGAGGCGCAAAGTTAACAAAAGGCGATAAAGTCAGACGATGATAAGCCCCTCTTCCGGATGGCCAAACGAGAGGTGCTCGCCTTTCGAATAGCGCCACGCACTTATCCATGCCAGCAGACTATCGGCCTGGTGCCAGTTGGCCAAGGGTGGTAGTTCAAATTCCTGTAGCGAGGCTGCCAGCGTGTTTCGAAAAACCGCGAGGTCTGTTTTGTAGCTTTGCTGCAATGTTTCCATTTGCCCGATAAGGGCAGCAGGGTAGCATTCGATGACAACGATACCCTGTTGCCGCCACAACGACTCTAAACGCATGGCACGTGCAGTAAGGCCACCCAGAAACATGGGCGACATGGCTTTCAATTCACGGTCGGCTTGCCTGAAAAAATAGTCGTCTCCTCCAGCGCTGTACACTAGGGGCAAGGAAAGTGGGGCATCCATACCGATCAGCAAAAATCGCCCATCCTGGAGGTGGTGCATCAAAAAATCGTCAGCGTCTTTCTTCTTTTGCGATTGTAGAATCTGCAGTCGATGGTTTTCGGCATAACAGAAGCAGGTGGTGCCGGCCTGTTTCGCCCCGAAATCTATACCCGCAATTTGTAAGTGTTTCACGTGTTAGTTTTTTGTACCAGCCAGTCCCGGTTCCTGAATATTTTTGTGCTTACGGCAACGGCTGCTGCAAAATTTTACCTTTTCCCAGTTTCTTTCCCACTTTTTTCGCCACGAAAACGGGCGAAGACAAACCGGGCAGATTTTAACCGGCAATTGATTTTTAGGCACCCCGCGCATATCATCAAAAAACCCGTTTGGAGCTGCCTTGTTCAACACCGGAACCTTCTGCTCACTGGATTGTTAAATCAATGTATGGTAGCGGCCGAAGACATACGAAACACCTTGCTGACTTTGGTGCACGAAAAGGGACGCGCCAGCGGAGTATCGGCAGTAGAAGCCGCACGCCACTTGCGCCCGCACCAGTGGCAAGAAATACTCGACCAGGTAAAGCTGGTGGCAGAGTCGCTGGTGCGCGAGGGCAAACTGAAAGCCGTGCGCCATGGAGACGAATGGCGGCTAACGGAAAGTTGAGTTCATTGCGCCACCTCCTCCGCAAACGTAAGGAAGTACCCGTTCAAATCTTTTACTGTAAATTCTTTCATTCCATAAAACGTGGTGCGCATGTCGTGGGCCAGTTCTACCTTACCTTTTAACCTTTCGAAGTACGCATCGATGCCTTTCACTTTAATGAAGAAGGTTCCCAAACTCCCTTTGGCAGAAATATTCAACCCCGGCATATCTTCCTGAAGACTCTTCAGCGATTGGAACATCATGGTTACACCATCGCGCTGCACCATGGCCCAATTAAAGGACCCTGTTTCGGGCACGGAAGTGATGAATGTAAAGCCCAGCACTTCGGTATAGTATTTCACCGCCTGGTTTACATCGTCTACAATTACATTGGGCGATAACGATTCGAAGTGGATGGTGGTGTTCATATTGTTGAATTAATATTTTCAGATTCAATCCATTCGCAAAATTTAGCTACATATAATTTGATTAGGAAAATGCTAAGCGGATTTTCATATTGCTTTTTTAGAGAGAAAGATGAACCGATTTCTTTTGGGTATTTTCATTCTTTTGTTTGCCTGCCGTGGTAAACAGCTACCGCAAACCACCGATCTATTTCACCATGGCAAACCGATGGCAACGGTTTCGCCCGAATTAAAAGAAGCTTCCGGTCTGGTGGCCAGCATTGCCAATCCGGGTATGCTGTGGGTGCACAACGACAGTGGAAATCCGGCCGAAATTTTTCTAATTGATACCCTGGCACAAATCAAAATGGTATGCCGGCTGGCGAACGTTAAAAATCGCGATTGGGAAGACATTGCCATCGGTACCGGGCCAGACTCGACCAAGCATTACATTTACGTGGCCGACATTGGCGACAATGATGCCAAGTATCCGGTTAAAATATTGTACCGGTTCGAGGAGCCGGTGCTGTCGGCAGAATCAATCACCATTACCTCTTTTGATACGTTGTATTTAAAATTAGACGATGGCACCCGCGATATGGAAGCCATCATGATTGATCCGCTGAAGCATGGCATGTACCTGCTTTCTAAACGCGAAGATTCGGTACACTTTTATAAAGTTAACTACCCATACCAAGGCGATACGTTAAATGCCCGCTTTCGCGTGAAGTTGCCCTTCCACGATATTAATGCAGCCGAGATTTCGCCCGATGGCACTGAAGTTGTAATTAAAGATTACGATAACATTTATTACTGGCATCGCCCGGATGGAGGAAAAGTGAGTCATTTACTGCAAACGCCACCCGTGGTTTTGCCTTACCAACCAGAAAAACAAGGAGAGGCCATTACTTTTGCGCGTGATCGGAGCGGGTATTACACGCTGAGTGAAAGCCATGACGGCAAACGAGCACAATTGATGTTTTACAAGCGCAAATAATTGCTCATTTCTGACGTGACGCTATGTCGTTGGCAAATTTTACCAATAAGGGAATTTGATCTTTGGCAGAAAGTGTTTCGATGGCCGCAAAGCCTCTATCGAAATATTCTTTTATTTTCGATTCCGTATCGGTCGGTATGCCCAACTTGTTGTAAAGAGCAGTTACAGCCTTCACCTTTTCAGTCTTTCGGAAACGTGTGGCTTTAAGCCAACGGTTCAATTCGATTTTGTCTCTTTCTTTTGCCTTTTGCAAAGCCTTTATCAGTAAGAAAGTTTTCTTATTAGCAAGAATGTCGCCACCCACCTGCTTGCCAAACTTCTTTTTATCGGCATACACATCCAGGAAATCGTCTTTCAATTGAAATCCGATGCCAATATTCACACCAAAATCATAAAGTGCCTGCCGGTCTTGCTTGCTGGCACCTGCCAACACCGCGCCTAGTTCTAAACTAAAGCCCAGCAACACCGCGGTTTTAAGTCGAATCATGTCAATGTATTCGTCTTCGCTTACGCGCGATTTCTTTTCAAACTCCATGTCCCACTGTTGACCCTCGCACACCTCTGCTGCCGTGCGGTTAAACAACGCCAGCACTTCCTTCAGTTTATCAGTTTCCAGATCAAGAAAACGGTTATACACTTTCACCAGCATAACATCGCCAGAAAGAATGGCGGTACTGGTATTCCACTTTTCGTGAACGGTTTTTTTTCCTCTGCGAAGAGGGGCCTTGTCCATAATGTCATCGTGCATCAGGGTAAAGTTGTGAAAGGCCTCCACCGCCACTGCATACGGTAAAATTTTCTCCACATCTTTGCGATACACCGAATAAGCCAGGCAGGTTAGCAACGGGCGCATGCGCTTGCCACCCAAAGCCATGATGTAACGAATGGGATCGTAGAGCGACTTGGGGGCTGATCCCCATTCAAATCTTATTATTTCTTCTTCGATCTTTTTAAGAAGGGGAAATTCTTCATTCATATACGCTGTAGGTAACTTAAGATTTGGCTCGACTCAATTTGCCTTACCACATTTTGGCGAGCGATTGCGCGTCTTAATTGCTTATCGCCAGTCCACAAACGAGCCTTCATAAAGTGGGCTAATGCTAAGAATGGAATATCTTTTTCATCGATGCCATCTAAATATTTATGTGCAAAAGAGTATGACCTCTCAGGAATCAGTCGCTCGTTAATGAATTTTACTTTCTTCGTTACAAGCCCAATCAACTCATTAAGATCGCTGCTGTTTAAACCTGTCAGTTTTTTCAACTTCTGATGGTGATTTTCTAGTTCTTCAAGAAGGAAATCGCACGAGTAGAATTCTGCTTTATTTCCAAAGTGTATCAATATCTTCCCAAAATGACCTGACGTATTCAACAGCGCACTAAAAATTATGTTTGTGTCAACGACTATGCGCATTCAGAAATTTTTTTGCGTTTTTCTTCCACCACTTGGTGTTAACGCTTGCCGCCAATTCGGCTGCAGTAGATTTTTTCACTTTAAACTTCGAGGTAAGTTCTTTGTATCGAATAAAATCAATCAAATCCTGAATCTCAGAAACCTCTGTATCGGCAGAAACCCTGATAACAATTTCCTTATCTGTTCTTTCGATCACCATCTTCCAAAATTACGTTATTTTTCAAACTCCAGGTCTATCAGCCTCCGGTCAACATCGGTTTTCTTGACACGCACCTCCACCTCATCTCCCAACCGATAAATCTTTTTTCTTCTGCGGCCAATGATCCTGAAATTTTTCTCATCGAATTCATAAAAGTCATCCTTCAAATCGGCCAGGCGCACCATGCCTTCGCACTTCGTTTCAATCATCTCCACAAAAACACCAAAATCTGTTACACCGGTAATGATACCCTGGTATGTCTTGTTTTCCGCCATGCTCATAAACTCCACCTGCTTGTATTTAATGGACGCTCGTTCCGCATCGGCCGCCCGTTTCTCGCGCTCAGAAGAATGAATGCAACGTTCCTCATATTCTTTCTTATTTACCGATTTGCCTCCATCCAGATAGTGTTGTAGGAGGCGGTGCACCATCATATCCGGATACCTGCGAATGGGTGAAGTAAAATGCGTATAGTGCTCGAAGGCCAGACCAAAGTGCCCCTTAGCTTCGGTGGTGTATTTGGCTTTGGCCATGGCACGCACCGCCAATTGCTGCAACACATTCTGTTCGGGCTTGCCTTCAATTTCGTCCATCAATGCATTGAGCGATCGCGATAGAGCTTTTTCTTCTAATTGCAATTTGTGCCCGAATTGACGCGCAAAGGTGGCGAAGTTCTCTACCTTCTCGGGGTCGGGCGGATCGTGAGTACGGTACACAAACGCATTTTTGTCCTGCCCCTTTTTCATTCTGAACACATAGGTGGCCACCGCCTTGTTGGCCAACAACATAAACTCTTCAATCAGTTTGTGCGCGTCTTTTCTAATTTTGGGCACTACCGCCAGCGGTTTGCCTCTTTCATCCAGCTTAAATTTCACTTCGCTGGTTTCGAAGTTTACGGCCCCCTTGCCAAAACGCTCTTTGCGCAAAAGAATGGCCAGGTCATTTAATATCTTGAGTTCATCTGCAAATTTCCCTTCACCCGTTTCAATTACCTGCTGGGCATCTTCGTAGGTAAACCGGTGTGCAGAGTGAATAATGGTTCTGCCAAACCACTCGCTGTGGACACGGCCTTTGGAATCCATTTCAAAAACTGCCGCAAACGTAAGCTTGTCCTCCCGGGGGCGCAGCGAACACAACTCGTTAGATAATTTCTCTGGCAGCATGGGCACTGTTCTGTCCACTAGGTAAACCGAGGTAGCCCTGTCGAAGGCATCGGCATCGAGCGGGGTTCCTTGCTGCACATAGTGTGTTACGTCTGCAATGTGTACGCCAATTTCGTAGCGGCCGTTGGCCAGCTTCTGAAAAGACAACGCATCGTCAAAATCTTTGGCATCTTCCGGATCGATGGTGAACGTAAGAATGTCGCGAAAGTCTTTCCGCTTTTTGATTTCGGTTTCAGAAATTTTTTCTTCAATCTTTTCCGCTTCGCGCAATACCAGTTCAGGAAAGCGAAACGGCAAATCAAACTCTGCCATGATAGAGTGTATCTCGGCTTCGTTCTCGCCTGTTTTACCCAATATCTCCACCACTTTGGCTTCGGGACTTTTATCTCCATCGCCCCAGCGGGTTACTTCAAAAACCACTTTATCGTTGGTGCGCGCACCGTTGATGTTTTCGGTGTATATAAAAAAGTCCTGGTAGATTTTTTTGAAGTCGGGCACCACAAAAGCATAACTTTTAGAAACCTCAACACGCCCCACGAAACGTGTTCGGGCGCGCTTTACAATCTGCGTTACTTTACCCTCTGGGTTTTGTCCGTTAGATCGACCCAACAACTGTACCTCTACCGTGTCGCCATGTAGGGCTGTATTCAAGTCGCGGGTTTTTATGTAAATGTCTTTTACCCCTTCTTCGCCCGTTACTACGTAGGCAAAGCGCGGGTTCACGTGGTCTACTGTACCTGTGATGTTACGCGATTTACCCGTTCTTGGACTTTTATAGGTGCCTTCGTCTGTTTGAACAATCAACCCTTCGTCTTCCAGGTGATCGAGAATGTTGTAGAGATCGACAATGAGGGATTTTTTCTTGACGCCCAGTTTTTTTGCAATCTGGGCCGGGTTGTATTCCTTGCCAATCATTTCTTCGAGCAAGGCCAAAATACCGGCACGTACACCCGATTTTTCTTTCTGCGTACGTTTTTCTTTTACTTTTTTGAATTTCTTTTTCGACATAAAAATATTTTAAGCGGCCTGTGCTACTGATGCACCAGGTGTTTGGTGTCCATTAACGGAAGCCCTTTTAATTTAAGATACAACTGACCGATGGCCACCACATCGCCCACACAGTATTCAGCAATTTTGGCCAGGTTCTTTTCTTTATAAAACACTTCGTTTACCTGGCTTCCATCCATTACGCCTTTACTGGTAGGTATATTGAATATGGCCGCCAACAGATCGAGCGATGTGTAGTGCTTGTAGTCGCCAAATTTCCACATGTCCATGGTATCGAGGTGGGTAACCTCCCATGGCTTGCGACCCGTTTGGTTTAACAACGCAGGGGGCGCCATTTCGTTCACCAACATTCTTCTGCACAGATAGGGAAAATCGAACTCCTTGCCGTTGTGGGCACACAGTTTTGTGGTAGTGGGGTCGAGCCGCTCTAACATGGCTTTAGAGTCATGCAGCAACTTTTGTTCGTTCTCGCCCGCGAAATATTTTGTTTTAAAGCCGATGCTGCCACTTTCATGATCGAAGTACTTACCCACCGCTATTACCACCACCTGGCCAAACTCTGCATAGATGCCTGCGCGGTCTTCAAACAAAGCTTCGTCTGTTTGCCCTTCTTCGCGCTTAAAGAAACTCGCTTTTCTTGCCCACTGGGCTTTTAGTCTTTCGTTTAATGTTTGGTAGTTATCGGTACATCGTATGGTTTCAATGTCTAAAAATAGTATGTCTTTCAATTCTGCATTCATGCGCTTTCAAATGAAAATCTTTAAAAATACAGATTAAATGCGAAACGTGTTTGATTTACCCACGGAACAGCCCCAGCTCTAATCATCCACATGATTCGATCTTTCATTGTCAATCGCTAATGTTGAATTCTCAATTTAGAGAATTTTATCGCTAATCCCGCCATGGGTCTGGAAACAGAAAATCCTTCTCGAACTATATTCCTATTTTTTCGTACATTTATAAGAAAAATTTCGCATACATGGTATCTGCTCTTCAACTTTTGGGTATTCCCGCGAAAACAACGGATGTAGGCCTGGTGGAACTGCTGGAAGAAGGTTTTTCCAAGAGCACTTACATGAAGGCAAAGGAGTTCACTGGTTTTAGTCACCAGGACATGGCCACTATTCTATCGGTAAGCACAAAAACTTTAGAAAATAAACGTGGCAGAGACAAGCTGAGCGATACCGCATCAGAAAGATTATTGAAGCTGGCTGAAGTTGCCGCGTTGGGCATTCATGCTTTAGGCAGCGCGGAATTGTTTCGTGAGTGGTTGAGACGACCGCTTCGACCACTGGGTGGCAAAAAACCTGTTGACTTAATGGTGAACATGTACGGTTTAGAAATGGTGAAACAATTGCTGGGCCGCATTGAACATGGAGTTTACTCATGACGGTCTATCGGCTGGTACGCAAAGACAGGGCGACTCTGGACGGTAAAGGTGCGGCTCTGTTTTCCGGCAGATGGAATACAGAAAACATACCCTGTTTGTATACCTCTACTTCTCCGTCATTGGCCCAATTAGAGGTGATGGTAAATATGGATGACTGGAAGGTTTTTTTAACTGTGCCTCATGTACTCTTGCACATTACGCTTCCTAAAAAGAGAATAAAAGAGATACCTCAGGCTGTACTGCCCGCAGACTGGGGAGCAGCCGTACCTTCGCACACTGTGCAGAAGTTCGGCACTTCACTACTTAACGATTTGAAAGTGCTTGCTTTTAGCGTACCCAGCTCGGTGAGCAAGTTAGAGCGAAACGTGATCATCAACCCCAGATCAGTAGACTTTAAACTCGTGGAGATTGTTAAGAAAAGCCTGTTTAAGTTCGATGAAAGGCTTTTGCGATAAGTCTTCGATGCTGCAAAAAAATCTGGCACAGCGCTTGCCATTGAAGAGGCATGCCCCTGTTCCAAGTATTACTTAGCTACCGCTACATTGCCTGGCCTTCGCTGGTCATCACGCTTTTTACAGGTGCATTACTTTGGCAGGCGTGCAACGCTTACTTCCTCATCAACTTATTTTGGACTAAACTCATCACTACCGCTTTGCTGATTGGCTACGTCTGGCTCTACCGCAGAAACGATCTCTTTTTCTTCCTCAACGTAGGGCTTTCTGCCCGGGCATTTTTTGTGGGCATGCTACTGCCCGATTTACTCATTGCCACAACGGTTTATGCAATTGTTCTGGCATTAGTATGATATCTACATGTTCAGCTTCCACCGAAAATCTGGCATTCAACGACTAAATATTAGCCTATGAAAAAGCTTGAAATCGACAGTGTGTTTCTTGAGTTGGGTGACAGGGTATTGCTATCTGGCATCTACCTCCATTGCCGCGAGGGAAGTATTACTGGTTTGCTGGGACGAAACGGATCGGGAAAATCGTGTCTGTTAAAAATAGCGGTTGGCGCAATGGCTGCTACCTGTAAATCGGTGCGGGTAGATGGACGTGCCCTGCCCCCTGACTATATCAAGGCCAAGTGGATAAGTTACCTGCCCCAAAGTGGATTGGTGCCTTCTTTTCTTACTTTCAGTAAGGCGGCTATTCTATTAAAAACCGATGTTACACAGCTGGCAGTTCATTATCCAGAATGGGAAACTATTTCCGCCAGGCGGCCCGAGGAAGTGTCGGGTGGCGAAAGGCGTTGGCTGGAAATGCTATTGCTGCTATTTGCAACGCACCCCTTTTGCTTTTTAGACGAACCCTTTAACGGCCTGTCCCCCATTCAAATAGAAAAATTGCACCTGGTGTTGAAAGAAGTGAAAGCAACAAAAGGAATTGTGATTACCGATCACCTATACAGGCAGGTGTGCCAAGTAGCCGATGATCTGTACCTGCTGGCCGGGGGCTGTACCTATCGCATCACCGAAGAATCTCAACTACTGGAACGAGGTTACTTACCCGATTCAGCCGCAACCGAGGTTCTTTTTTAAGTCCCTGTCTGGCAACCCGCCCCAATCGGGGATGCCATCTGCATCATCCTCATCTCCCACATTTTCGGGCTGCGGTTTTTGTTCTGCTTTTTTAGCGGGTATTGCCTCTTCTTTCAGCGGCTTTTTTGGGTCTGTATCGTCTTCTTTGGGTGTCATTTCTCAAAAAATAATCTCTGCAATGTCACGAATTACTTCCCTCATTCGGAACCAGCTAACTATCTTGCGCTGTTTAAAATTAATCTAAATAAAGCGTGGCTGAAAGTGCAAAAAGTGTGGCAGATATGATACCTGGCGAGGTGGCCGTTATTGCCGGCTTCACCGACCACGAACTTTCCATCAAACTTCTTGAAATGGGCTTCCTTCCAGGTAGCAGCATTCGCTACAATTTTACAGCTCCCCTAGGCGACCCCATTTGTGTAAGCGTGGCTGGGTTTGATTTATCGTTGCGCATGGAAGAAGCTTCCACCATTTCAATTCTGGAATAAGACGTGGCGGGTGCTTTAAACATGAAAGTGGCCCTGGTGGGCAAACCCAACTCCGGGAAATCTTCGCTTTTCAACCAGCTGACTGGCCTCAATCAAAAGATTGGCAATTTTCCGGGGGTAACGGTAGAAAAGAAAACGGGCATTTGCCTGCTGGAAAAAGGGCAGGCGGCCGAGGTGATGGACCTGCCCGGTATCTACAGCCTGTATCCGCGTTCGTTGGATGAAAAAGTAGTTTCAGAAATCTTCACCGATCAGAAAAGCGCCCTTTATCCCGATAAGGTAGTACTCGTGGCAGATGCTACCCATCTTAAAAATTGCCTGCTACTGCTGACCCAACTGATCGACCTGCAGGTGCCCTGCATCCTGGCCCTGAACATGATGGATCTGGCGGCCAAAGCCAAGATCAGCATAGACCTGAAAAAACTTTCTTATGCCTTCGATATGCCCGTGGTGCTGGTGAACGCGCGCACCGGCCAGGGTGTAGAAGAACTGAAGAAAATTTTAAGGGAACCGCTCAAACCTTCGGCACGGAAATTTTATTCCATAGAAAGCGAAATGGCGCCTGCCGTTGCAGAAGTGAAAACCCGCTTTGCCCTTCGGTCTGATTACGAGGCATACCAACATTTGCAGCAAGTGGAAAATCTCATTCACCTGAATGGTGAAGAGAAAAATTTTGTGAAATCGGTGGCGGCCAAACATGATTTCTTTCCCGGCAAATACCAGGGGGCTGAGACCATTCTACGTTATGGTTTTATTCAGGATTTATTAAACCAGGTTATTACGGTAGAGGCCGACAACCAGTGGAAACAGTATTCGCATCAAATTGATCGCGTTGTAACACACAAAGTAGGAGGCTACCTGATATTCTTTGCGCTCCTGTTCCTCATTTTCCAGTCGATCTTTGCCTGGGCGCAAGTACCCATGGATTGGATTGACAGCACCTTTACCGATATCAGCAATTGGCTGGGCAACCATCTCCCCGAAGGCCCACTTTTCGATTTGATTTCCAACGGAGTGATTCCCGGTATTGGCGGCATCGTTATCTTCATTCCTCAAATTGCTCTGCTCTTTGCCTTCATTGGCATTTTGGAAGAAAGCGGCTACATGGCGCGCGTGGTGTTTATGATGGACAAAGTAATGCGCCAATTCGGGCTGAATGGAAAAAGTGTGGTGCCTCTGATCTCCGGCTGGGCATGCGCTATACCGGCCATTATGGCCACGCGCACGATCGACAACTGGAAGGATCGGGTCATCACCATCTTTGTAACTCCCTTTATGAGTTGCTCTGCACGCTTGCCTGTTTACACCATATTAGCAGCACTCATTGTTCCCGAAGGCTCCTTCCTGGGCATTTTCAACCTGCAGGGCATTGCTTTAATGGGTCTTTACCTGCTTGGCTTCTTAGCCGCCATCGGCACGGCCTGGCTGATGAAGTTGCTTATCAACGTAAAAGAGCGCAGCTACCTGATTATGGAGTTACCCACCTACCGCATGCCGAAATGGTCTAACGTGGGCTATACCATTCTGGAGA
>CAZRQK010000036.1:0-47017 GCA_964602295.1 uncultured Ohtaekwangia sp. | reverse complement strand
GAGGGCGAGTATTTCTTAAGTTACTATCAACGCAGGGGTGAAGAATACTTTTATAAGCTTCTGAAACCGCTGGCCGATCTAACGTCATTAGTGCATTCCGATTTTGTGGATTGGGACCATGAAGAAAAATTTGAAACCGCCATAGGTGTAGGCGAGTGTGCAGGGGTGAAAATAGATCTTATTTCCACTTTGCTTTTTGAATCGGAAGAGAAGCTGGAATGGGCCAAAGAAGCCTTGGCGAACCAATTTTTTGCTGATAGCATTTACCACAGTTACAATGTATTTGTAAGCACCGCCAAAGCACTGCTGCTCGAAAATGAAGTGAGCTGCAATTCGCACATCTCTATTATGACCGATTTTGATAAACATTTTGTGTCAACGGGTGCTTTTACATTCACTCCCGATTTCAAAACTTTTGTACTTCGGTTGAATCAGCACCTGCCCAGCCAGGAATTTGCACAAACTTATCTGCAGGATGTTTCGCAGTTTCTTGTTGCCGCACGTGCACACAGAAGTAAGAGAACAAATACCAACTTGGTAACGGATTTAAAGCAAACGGCATGAAAACACAAAAGCTTACCGTTGTTGGGGCGGGACCTGGCGATGAAGAGTTGATTACATTGAAAGGCGTACGTGCATTGAAAGAAGCCGATGTGGTATTGTATGATGCACTGGTGAACCCTGCCTTGTTGCAATATGCTTCAGCATCCATTCCAAAAATTTACGTGGGTAAACGGGAGGGGCAGCATTCGTTCACGCAGCAACAAATCAACGAAATGATTGTTGCTATGGCCGCGCAATATGGCCATGTGGTGCGCTTAAAGGGTGGCGACCCATTTGTATTTGGACGCGGGCATGAAGAACTGGAAGCAGCACGGGCGAATGATATTCCAGCTCAGTACGTGCCGGGTATTTCCAGCTCCATTGCTGTAGCAGGGCTGGTCGATATACCTGTTACTCAACGGGGCTTCAGTGAAAGCTTTTGGGTGATTACCGGTACCACCGCCAAGGGCGAACTCTCCAAAGATGTCGCATTGGCAGCTCAAACAAATGCCACCGTGGTAATATTGATGGGCTTAAAAAAACTTGCCACGATCGCTGAGGTATTTCAACTGGCCGGTAAGCAAAGTTTACCCGTTGCAGTAATCAGCAATGGCTCTCTGGCCGATCAGCAAATAGTGGTGGGCACTATGAGTAATATCGTTGAGCGTGTGGCGAACATGAAACTAAGTTCTCCGGCTATTATTGTAGCTGGTGAGGTAGTAAAGCTCCACCCATCGTATCTAGTGGAAGAAGTAAACACCATTTTGGCGACTCGGTAAATTGCCCATGAATCAAAACCCATCAGGCAACACTTTGTTCCCCATTTTTCTAAAGCTGGAAAACTTCCGCGTTCTTCTGGTTGGTGGTCGGCTGGTGGCGCTAGAAAAACTACAGGCGCTGCTTGCCAATGCACCTGCCACTGCTATCCGCGTAGTTGCGCTGGATTTTCATGAAGAGTTTCTCTCACTGGCTCAGACCGCACAACACCTTACCATTGAACAAAAAAAATACGAGCCTGCCGATATGGAAGGCGTTGACCTGGTGATTACCGCTGTAAACAACCTCGAAATCAGCAGGCAAATTTTTGAAGACGCACATCAACGCAAGGTATTCATCAACACAGCCGATACACCCGATCTCTGTGATTTCTATCTGGGTTCCATCGTTCAGAAAGGCAATCTGAAAATTGCCATCTCCACCAATGGCAAAAGCCCCACCATGGCCAAGCGGCTTAAAGAATGGCTATACCACGTGCTGCCCGACAACCTGGAAACATCGCTGGACAACCTGCACCGCATTCGCGAAAAGATGAGGGGCGACTTCGCAGAAAAAATTAAAAAGCTCAACCAAATCACCAGCAACATGCTAGCCGATTAGCGGCTACATTTGCCCCGGTGACTTCTTTACCATCACCACGTCAATGCCTTTTTCACGCGCCAGCGTGTTGATCTTCTCCACATTCCCATCGATGGTATTTCTCAGTCGGGCCAACTCTCCGTCCACCATCTTGGTAAGCATTTGCCGCACCTCTTCGCCCTGGCGGGTAGGGGCAAAATCGCCATGCGCCTGCTCCACCATCAAATGTGCCAGGCGGTTGTTCATCTTGATGCCATAGTTTAGCGGATCTTGCACACTGCGGTTTTTGGTTTGATGAATATTGTTTTCATGCACTGACAATTCGTTTTCAAATTTTTTCACCGCATCAGCCAGATCTTTATACTGTGGCTCGGTGCCGATCTTGTTTTTCACAAAGTTCAGGTCTTCTTTGATTCTGCGGATGTCAATCACTCCCTGGTTGGCTTCACTCACTTTGTCGCGCACTTTGGTGAGAAAATCAAATTGAGCCTGAAATTCTTCCTGGGTGGTAGAAACACGTGGATCTTTTAGAATTTCAAATTCCTGGGTGGTAGCGCTTCCGTTAACAGTTAAGCGCACCTTGTATTTTCCGGGTACCGCTTTCGGTCCGAGGTTGGGCGAACCGTAAAACACCATGCCGGGAAAAGTAGTGTAGCCGGGATAACGCATGTCCCACACAAAACGCGCGCCACCTGCTTTCACTGCTAGTTGCTCGTTGCGCTCTTTTGCTTGGTTGCTATATGTTTTAATCACATCACCATCGGCTTCCAGTATTTCTAATTTCACGTCTGTTGTTTCCTCCACAGACTTGAGGTAGTAGTGCACCAAAACTCCACCAGGGTGGTTCTCGCCCTCCAGCTTGCGATTCGCTCCGCGCCAGCCACCTCCACCCGGCATGCGGTAGCTGGGCATTGGTTTGAACAATACTGTCTGCTGTCCACTCATTTCTTTGCTCAGTTGATGCAAGGGAGTGAGATCATCCATCATCCAAAAACTCCGTCCGTGTGTGGCCGCAATGAGGTTGTCGTTCTTCACTGCCAGATCGTGAATCGGTACCGGGGGGAGATTCAACTGAAACTTACTCCAACTCGCTCCGTCATCAAACGATATCCACATGCCTTTTTCCGTACCCGCATAGAGCAACCCTTGCCGCTTAGGGTCGGCACGCACCACGCGCACGAACTCTTCAGAAGGAATGCCATTGGTAATCACCGTCCATGTCTTTCCGTAGTCGAGTGTTTTGTAAATGTAGGGTGTGTAATCACCAAACTTGTAAGACGTGGCCACGGCATAGGCACCACCCTTCACAAACGGATTTACATCGATGCTATTCCACATGTTATACTTGGGCGACATGGATGGAGTTACGTTGCGCCAGTTCTTGCCGCCATCGGTCGTTACATGCAACAGTCCATCATCAGACCCTGTCCAGATTTCATCTTTGGTAAAAGGCGACTCCATGATCGCAAACAGGTTAGCATAATACTCGGCACCGGTATTGTCCTGTGTAATCGGCCCGCCTGAACTTTTGAGTGTTTCCGGCTCGCCACGCGTAAGGTCGGGGCTGATTACTTCCCAACTGGCACCACCATTGTAAGTAACGTGCAGATAGTTCGAGCCTGCATAGAGCTTTTTCGAATCGTGCGGACTGAACAGCAAAGGGTAATTCCAATTAAAACGATATTTCATTACTTCCACACCCGAACCTGCAGGAAGATCAGGCCATACGTTGGTGCTACGCTCCTGGCCATTGCCCAGGTTCTGCATACTCATGTAGCCCTTGTAGTCGCTGCCGTAAATAATGTCCGGATTGGTAGGATCGGGCGCCAGGTGGGCGCTTTCACCAATCGAGAGTGCCACCCAGTCGCGTTCGGTAATGCTGTTGCCACTGGTGCGGTGAGGTAGGCGCACGCTGGTATTGTCTTGCTGTGCACCCAATATATTGTAAGGAAAAGAGTTGTCGGTGGTTACACGGTAGAACTGGGCTGTTGGTTGGTTATGATAAGTAGTCCAGTTGTTGCCTCCATCGTTGGATACCTGGGCCCCGCCATCATCGGCCATGACCATACGTTGATTGTTGTGGGGATCGATCCACAAGTCATGATGATCGCCATGGGGTGCATTCTTCAATTCAAAAGTTTTGCCGCCATCCTTCGATTCGCCATAGCTCACGTTCAACACATAGACTTTGTCTTCGTTTTGGGTGTCGGCATAAATGCGGCAGTAATACCATGCGCGCTGAAGCAAGGCACGGTCCTGGTTTATGCGTGCCCACGTCTGTCCCGCATCGTCAGAACGGTACACACCCGGGGCTTCCGTATTTTCAATAATCGCCCATACGCGGCTGGAGTTAACGGGTGAAACAGTTACTCCGATAATCCCATTGGTGCCTTTCGGCATTCCGGCATTGTCCGACAGGTTTTCCCACGTATCGCCACCATCGGTACTCTTCCATAATTTTGAATCGGGCCCACCGCTGTCCATACGCCATCCGTTGCGTTTCATATTCCACGTGGAAGCATACAGTATTCTTGGGTTGTTCGGATCAAAAACCAAATCAGCTGCGCCAGCCGTTTCATTCACGTATAAAATTTTCTTCCAGGTTTGGCCACCATCGGTACTGCGAAACACACCGCGCATATCGTTGGACTTCCACAAGTTGCCCAGGGCGGCCACATACACAATGTCAGGATTTTTAGGATGAATGCGGATACGTGAAATATGGCGCGAGTCCTTCAGTCCGATGTGTTTCCATGTGCTGCCTGCATCGGTGGATTTCCAAACACCCCAGCCAGAAGAAACATTGTTGCGGAGCGTCTGCTCGCCTTCGCCCACGTACACCACGTTGGGGTCGCTTTCGGCCACAGCCACGGCACCCACCGTGCCACCAAAAAACTGATCAGTTAGGTTGAACCACGTTTGGCCTGCATCTTCGGTTTTCCATACACCTCCTCCTACCGCGCCAAAGTAGTACACATTGTTGTTACCCGGAATACCCGTGGCGGTACTAGAGCGCCCCCCGCGAAAGGGACCCAGTTCGCGCCACCGCATGCCCTCGTAGAGGGCTTGATCGAACGCAACTGCAGGCGATGTTGTGGCTGCTTTTTTCTGGGCGATGCTGCCGCTGACGAGCAAAAGAGCCGATAGAAGGAAGAGAAGACGCATGTTTTTTTGTTTTTCGAAGATGATTTACAAAAAGGTTACGAATGGTGAAAGTGCCAATTATCCAGGCGGTCATTTGGCCGGATTCGCGCCATGTGGTTAAAATTTATGTCTACCTTTAAAAATCAATCAACCCCAAACTCATGGCTGCCATCGACTGGAAGAAAGAACTGCAACCGCTGATCAAAAAATACAAGGGCAAAAAGCACCCGCTCAATTACAACAACGCCTATGAACTGGTGGTAGCGGTTATTTTGTCGGCACAAGATTCCGACCGCAACATCAACAAACTTGCCCCTGCACTATTTGAGGCCTTCCCCGACATGAAGGCGCTTTCGAAAGCAACAAGCGAAGGGCTTTTCCCTTTTGTGAACAAAGTGCGGAACTTCGGCAACAAAATAAAGTGGCTGTTGGAACTGGCCGCTACCGTTAAGGAGAACAAAAATATTCCCACCACGTTGGAGGGCCTCACCGCGCTGCCCGGCATTGGGCGAAAATCTGCTAATGTAATATTGCGCGAAACGGGGCAGCCGGCCGAGGGCATAATTGTAGACCTGCACGTGGTGCGCGTAGCTCCGCGATTGGGTATCGCTACAGGCACCGATCCAAAAAAATTGGAGAAGCAGATGATGGACGTGCTGGACCGTAAAGACTGGGGCGAGGCGGGCATGGCCATCTCATTTTTAGGTCGGGAAACCTGCCGCCCTACCAACCCCAAATGTGGGGAGTGTGTGATGAATAAGGTGTGTGCGTATTATCAAGAGCAGTGAATTTAGATTTGCTCGACCCATTCTAAACAGTTATGCTGTCGAAATAATTGTACAACACCTGATCAATGAAGGGCTGATAGGAAAAATGTTTTGACATACAAAGGATACACTGGCAGCGTTGAGTTTCACGCGGAAGACGAGGTCTTCTTTGGCAAAATTGCCGGAATTCGTGATCTGGTTTCTTTTGAGGGAGACACGGTGGTAAAACTTAAGAAGGCGTTTAAGGATGCTGTTGAAGACTACATCGAGACATGCCGTATTCTTAAGAAATACCCGGACAAAGCCTATAAAGGAAGTCTCAATGTACGAATTAAGCCCTGTGTTCACCGAATGGCCGCAGCGCGATCGGCTGCGCTAAACCTGTCGCTTAATCAATTTGTTGAGCGGGTGCTTGAAAGAGAAGTCCTTGGTAAAGACTGAACTCTAAAAAAATCGCCCGGCCAAGGCCGGACGATCTTGTTCACTCACTAAATCAGTCTCTAATTATTGATCACCTGATCTACATCTGTAATAAGAGCTGGCATGTTCCTGTCGCGGAACTTTTTATTGTACTCAGCCATGTCTTTCTGAATCAATTCCTGCATCTGGCTTTTGTACCTTGCCCAATCCGCTTGTACATCGCGGGCACGATCTTGCACGCCCTTGGTCAAGCGCGGATCGTGTGTGTCGGCCACGCTGCGCAGCTGCAAAAATTCGGAGTTCAGTTTGTTGGGGAAATTAATTACATCCTGAAAGTTCTTTGAGCGCGGCTCAATCAGGTTAGACTCCCACTGTTCTATTTTCTTGATCAGATCTTTACCCGACTGCACCAAGTCTTTTGCATCGGGTTTGTCTTTCAAAGATTCGTTATAAGTTTCGATCTGCTTTTTTACCTGACGGAGTTTGTTTACAGATTTATGCAACTCTTCGAAACCATCGCCTGCCTGCTTCAGTAACTCCTGCTGCGCTGCCCAGTCTGCGGCAGTAACATTCAACCGCGGATCGGGAATAATTTCAATATCCGTTTCGGACGATTGCCCCTTGTAGCTGATGCGTGCCTTGTATTTGCCTGGCGCAACTCGGTGGCCACTGTGGTCGCCATACACAAAAACACCGGGCACCCCTGGTAAACCTTCCGTGCGGAAATCCCACGCAAAACGGTTCACACCTGCTTCAGCCGGAATGGTTTGTTTGGGAGCCGGCCCTCCAGGCCAGGGTTTGAAAGATTCATCTTTCTTGTTGGTGTAACTGCGAATCACTTTGCCCGCTCCATCCATAATTTCAAGTTTAACAGTAACTGTGTCGGCTTTTTCTTTCAGGTAATAATCGAGAATTACCCCATTGGCAGGGTTACGTCCAAGCCCGGGTATGTCGCCAAAATACTCTGGTATGGTGACAGAAGATAGCCTGTACGTTGGCTTAGGTGTAAATATTTTAACGTTCGTATCTCCAAAACTTCCTTTCGATTGCTGAATTACTCCCAGGTCATCCAATATCCAAAACGACCGGCCGGCAGTAGCGGCTACCAGGTCATTGTCTCTAATGATCATATCTGTAACGGGAACAACGGGGAGATTGAGCTGAAATTTGCTAAAGGTTGCGCCACCATTGAATGAGATATAAAAACCTCTTTCTGATCCTGCATACAACAAGTCTTTTACCTTCTTGTCTTCGCGAACAACTTTCACAAAATCATCGGCTTCTATACCGTTGCCAATCTTAGCCCAGCTTTTGCCATAGTCGGTCGACTTATAGGTGTAGTTAGCATAATCGTTAAACTTATAGCGGGAAGCTGAAATATATACCGTGCCTTTTTCATGAGGCGATACCTCGATGGAATGAACCATGGCTTCCGGCATGCCCGCAGGCGTAACATTGTTCCACGTTTTACCGCCATCTCTGGTTAGGTGCACCAGGCCACAATCGCTGCCTGTGTAAATTACCCCTGCTTCGTGTGGAGACTCCACCACGTAATAAATAGTATTGTAGTTCTCACCACCTGCACCTTCGTTGGTAATAGGCCCACCGCTGGTGTTTTGCTTGGTAGTATCGTTGCGTGTTAGGTCGGGGCTGATCACTTCCCAACTCATACCACCATTGGTTGTCTTGAACAACACGTTGGCTGCATGGTACATGATGCGCGCATCGTGGGGAGAGTTAATGAAAGGCGCATTCCAGTTGAAACGGTATTTCATTTCGCGCGGTTTGAAACCGAGATTGGTTGCAGGATACTCTTGAATATCTTTCACTTCGCCCGTTCTGGTATCGAGCACATCTATCTGGCCCTGGTAGCAACCACCATACAATAACTCTGGGTTATTGGGATCGTTAAAAGCAACCCATGCACTCTCACAACCGGGACCGTTGAACCAGTCTTTGTCGGTAATGCCATAGCTGCCATTGCGACTGGGAATGGCCACCGATGAATTGTCTTGCTGGCCACCATACACCCAGTAAGGAAAACGGTTATCGGCATTAACTCGATAAAATTGTGCAGTGGCCTGGTTATTCAGTGGCGACCACGACTTGCCGGTGTTGTATGAAATTTCACCACCACCATCATCGGCCAGAGCCAGGTTGGTGTTGTTGTTTGGATTGATCCATAAATCGTGGGTATCGCCATGACCCACTCTTATATTACTGAAGGTTACACCACCATCGATGGAGCGCATCATGGGTGCATTCAATACATACACCACATCGGCATTTACCGGATCTGCATAGATTTCCATGTAATACCAGGAGCGGGCCGTGAGCACCTGGTTATTCGAAGTCATGGTCCATTTTTTTCCTCCATCATCTGAGCGATAAACACCCGCCTTCGATTTTTCAGCTTCGACAATGGCAAAAACCCGATTCGGATTAGCGCGCGACACTGATACACCAATTTTTCCCATCTCTTTAGGAAGCCCTTCCGTTATTTTGCTCCAGGTTTCGCCTGCGTCAGTCGATTTCCAAATGGCACAACCAGGTCCACCACTTTCTACCTTCCATGGGTAACGTCTGTGTTGCCAGGTGGCTGCATACAAAATGCGCGGATTGGTAACGTCCATGCTTAAAGAAGATACCCCTGTATTCTCGTCAACATAAAGCGTTTTCTTCCAGGTGGCTCCCCCATCGGTAGATTTGTAAACACCCCGGTCGGCACTAGGGCCATGCACCGCGCCCTGCGCAGCTACATAAACGATGTCTGGGTTGTTGGGGTGTATGGCCACATCTGCAATGTGCCGGGTTTTTTCAAGCCCAATATTTTTCCATGTTTTGCCGGCATCGGTGGATTTGTAAACTCCATCTCCGTAAGATGTCATTACGCCACGCACGGCATGCTCACCCGTACCTACATAAATCACATTCGGGTCGCTCTCGCATATCGCGATATCTCCGATGGAACCTACTTTAAAAAAGCCATCTGAAATATTCTTCCATTCAATGCCACCGTCTTCGGTTTTGGCAATGCCGCCACCGGTGTAGCCAACATAGTAAACATTCGGATTAGAGGGATGACCGGCAATGGTGTTGGCGCGGCCACCGCGAAAGGGGCCAATGTTTCTCCATTTCAGGCCTTTGTACAAATCGGTTTGTACGTTTGGCGCAGCAGCTGTTGATGCTGGCTTGCCGCGCTGGGCATAAGTAGTAAGGGTGCAAATACCTATCAGGCAAATGCATAAAATAAAATTTCTCATAGGGATCAGTTTAGAAGCCAGAATTAACGGCTTTTTTTCTGATTCTCCTATGAGAACTTTTCTAATTGGCCGCCCGGCTACATGGGCGTTGCGCTAGTGTTAGTTTAGAATGCTGGTGCGTTGCGCCTTCAGTGTTTCAATTTCGCGTTCTCTTTCTGCCAACAGGTTTTCGTAATCTTTGGCTTTGCGCATCATTTCTTCCTGTGTGGCTTGTAATTCTTCCATATTCTGGCGCATCTCCTCCTCTTGCGATTTCATTTCTTCCGTCTGCTGTTGTGATTCTTCCAATAGCAATTTGATTTTTTGCGTGGTGCGCGATGAAAGCACAGCCGATGCAATATTCTCTGCGGCCCTGATAATGAAATCTTTCTCAAAATCTTCCAAGGGTCTAAACGAGGCGATCTCTAGTACACCCACAATTTCTTCATTGGTTTTTACCGGTACCACAAATATGCAACGCGGTGTTGCGCCACCCAGGCCTGAAGTAATCTGCACATAATCGTTGGGCACCTGTGTCATGTAGATGGACTCACGCTCCAGAAAACATTGGCCCACCAAACCGTTTCCAATTGGAATTGTTTTGTTGAGAAACTTTTTGCGATCGTATGCATAACACGCAGCCAGCCGCAGGTGCGAATCATTGTCCTTTTCTTCCAATAAGAACAGGCCTGCCTGATTCAGGTTGGCATATTTTACGAGCCCGCGTACAAACTGATCGGCCAGCGCTTCGGTATCATTACCAAACTGCCTGATCACATCTCCAACTTTCGTAATACCTATGGTAATAAATCTTTCTTTCTGCTCGCGCTCCGAGGCCACCTTCAAGTTGTCGCGCATGGCCAGCAACGATTTACCGAGATCGTCATTTTCATCCAACAGCTTGTAATCCACCGCCAGGTTGCCCTTGCTTATCTGGTCTGCAAAAGAAATATTGTTTTCTACGTTGCGAAGCTGGTGCTGCAACATGGTTTTGTTCATGGCTTCACTCATTGTTTTTTGCTCCAAATCGTAGGCCCAATAGCCGCATATCGCTACAATAACAGCAGCCAGACCTCCGTGAAACATAAAAGTCTGCAAATCCATGTAAGCCAGCTGGGTGAAGTAAATTTCTTTCATTCCAGAATACTGCAGGTAAGCAAACGTGGCGTGATGCACTACCACCACAATAATCAAAGGTAACTGTAGTCTCCAGTTCTGGTAGGCAATCAGTAACGTAGAACCTACAAAAACAAAAAAGTGCATTTCGAATAAGCCATGCATTTGGTAAATAAATTGTGCGGCAAATACAGCATACACTGCACCCAATACGTATTGGTATAAATCAGACTTGGGCAACAACTGCTTCGTTGCAAAGAACGCCACCAAATTCAAACCACCCACGCCAATAGCTATGAGGTATGTATCGTAGAAGAAAGAAAGAAATATGCCCCACAAGAAGTGAAGTATTAATGCTCTTCTCATGAACACATCGGCCTTGGCGCTGATGTCTGCCATCACATTTTTTCGTGCAGTCAACTCAACTTCCATAATGTTTATTGCGGTTAAAGGTTAGGTTCTTCATTAAATGAACATCCGTAGGCTGTCTGGGCCAATGGATCGATAACAGTAAAAGGTAAGGGCTCACGATTTATAAATGCTACTAATGCCTGTTCAGCATAGTTGGTAGCAGGATCAGTACAATAACGCGTGCGGTTGTAATTGCCTCGGTAATACAATTGCGATTGTGCATCTATAATTACGGCCTGCGGTGTGGCATACACACCAGTGGCTTTAGCCCAGCCTTCAGTATCTACAATTATTTCAACTTCATCATCGAAGAAACTTTTTGCTTCCTCCTGAGAGGCATAAGATGGAATAATTACTTTGAAGTCAATACTGTCTTTGTATTGAAAGATAAGTTGGTTGAAGTACTTCCTGTTAAATCGCGAACATGGACACTCTGGACTGAAAAAATGGAGGAAGACCGGCTTACTTAAAGCTTGGGGCAATCGAACGCTTTGCTTGAGCAGCACGGGGGCATAGGCCGCAGGCACGGGAGTTGGCAGGGCATATCTCAGTTCCTGTTGCCAGAACAAATATCCTATGGCAGCTCCGCATAGAAGCAGAACCGCGATTGCAGCTGCCCATCTTAATCTCATAAAACCAACTAATCCAATTTATTGATTAACAAGGCATTTACCAATATGTTTCAATGAAAACACCGATTTCGTTTCATTCAAAAACACAGGCTAAACGGCCTCGATCACCATTTACGCAGGCCTAAAGCAAATTGGATTTTAGCATTTAGGATGTTTAAGAAAGATTTCCTTAAACAATGGCACTTAACGCTTTTTTGAAGCGGCTACTGACGGCAGGATAATTACTGTGATTTTGATTTTTTATCACCCACTGTCCGTTCACGATGGTTCCCAAGGCAGCAGCAGAATCGTGGTGATAAACAAGGGTGGATAACCAAAATTCAGAGTTTGTAGTGGCCAGTCGGGGTAGTTCGCTGTTGTAAACCACGGCATCAAACGGCCCGCCTATCGCAAAATGCTGTGGCTGTACCTTACCCATCGCCATACGGCCGCGCGCTACTGATTCGCTCACCATATATTGCGAAGCATCCCCATCAAACGTATTCCGCTTATTAGTCAGCAGGCGCTGGCGGTAGTCAATCATTCGAAACTCCTCCAGCGGGTTCAGGCCGATATGGCTATCCGTACCTATCGACCAATGGCCACCTTTCTTCACATACTCCTTCATTCTGAAAATGCCATCACCCAGGTTACCTTCTGTTGAAGGACAAAGTACTACGTTGGCATTGCTTTGTGCAAGCAATTGCACTTCCTGGTCGTCTAAGTGGGTGGAGTGCACTAAGTGAAATCTCTCATTTACCGGAAGATTCTCCAAAAGCCATTGCATGGGTCTTTTGCCACAGTAAGCCAGACAGTCCGCCACTTCCTTTTTTTGTTCAGAAACGTGTAGATGAAAAGGCAAGTTCTCTGGACCTTTTTGGAAGGTGGTGATAATATCATTTAATTCCACTGCGCGAAGTGAGTGTACACTAAACCCAAGATTTGCATTCTTATAAAGCCTGATAGCTTCTGCTGATGCATTGAGTAATTTAAAATAGTCTTCCACCGAGCGTGAGATAAACCTTCGCTGGCGAGGTTGTGGATCCATGCCGAAGTTACCTTTTTGATAAAACACCGGCACCAAAGTTAATTTGATGCCTGCGGTTTTGGCTGCCGCCACCATCCGCTCGCCCATCTCTGCAAGATGTGCATAGGGTTTACCCGACTTGTCGTGGTGCAGATAATGAAATTCTGCCACATGCGTGTAGCCATGCCGCAGCATTTCAACATACAGCATAGTGGCAATGGCCTCGGCCTGATCGGGGTCTACAGAGAGTGCGCATTGATACATGGCTTCGCGCCAGGTCCAAAAGTCATCATCCGTTCCAACCGGGTGAACTTCTGCCAGCCCTGCCATGCCATACTGAAAAGCATGGGAGTGTGCATTTTGAAATCCGGGAAGGGCCAAACCTAAAACTGTTTCCGTTGCAGCAGGGTCAGCAGGAGGCTGGTCAGACAAATAGGTAATGAAGCCATTTTTATCCACGCCCACGTAGGCGGGCGAGAGCCAGCCATTACATTGTAAAAGTGCTTTGAAGCGGTAGAGTTTGTGGAAGTCGCCCTCACCCCTGCCCCTCTCCCCGGGGAGAGGGGTGGGGTTTGCTATTGAAGTAGTCGCATTCATAGTGGGACCTGGCTCCGTATTTAAATTAACATCCGAGTTGGACGAAGATGAAGTGGCCCTCTCCACCGGGAGAGGGGTGTCATGCGTAGCATGACGGGGTGAGGGTCTGTTTCTCAACTCTTTCGCTTTTTCTTTAACCTTGTCCAAAACATCCAAAATATTATTCTCTACTTCCAGATTGCGAAACCTGATTATTGTTATCCCAAATTCCTCAAGAAATCTTGTCCTTGCTTCATCATAGGCAGCTTGCTCACGCAGTGAGTGGATACCACCGTCCACTTCGATGCCTAATTTAATTTCATCGCAATAAAAATCGAGAATGAAACCCTCCAATGGTTGCTGCCTTCTGAACTTCAGGTTATCGAGTTTTCTATTTCGAAGATTTTGCCAGAGTAAATTTTCAGCAGCGGTATAGTGCGTTCTCATTCTTCTGGCATTCTCCAAAAGAAATTCTGGTGTCTTGTCTCTTGTCCACTGCCTTTCAGTGCTCATTCATCAACATTATTAGTTCCTTAAAAACTTCTTTAAGCACCTTTCTCATTTCATCTGCCCTTCTCTCATCGTACGCTATTTCCGCATCGTTCATATAATTCACTTTGGTCATTTCCAACTGCAAAGTGTGCCGCTGTTCTTTTGGCTTACCGAAACTACGTGTAATGTACCCACCCTTAAACGGATGGTTGTGCGAAACGGAATATGCACTCTGTTTGAGGATTGTCAAAGTTGCAGAAATAAATTGCTCAGCGGCTGAAGCTCCGTCTGCATCGCCCAGAATCAAATCCGGAAATTTTTCTTTGTGAATGGAGGGCACCTGTTGCCGAATGGAGTGGCAATCCCACAACAACACTTCACCAAACTTGTCGTGAAGGCTATTCATTTGGCGTTGCAACTCCTGATGATACGGCCAATAGAACAAATCCAGCCTTCTCTCCACTTCCCGCTCGTCTACAGAAGTGCGGTTGTCGTTGTAAATCGATTGCCCCAAAAAGTCGGTGGTAGGGCACAACGCAGTGATCACACGACCATCATTATACAACGGCTTACTTTGCGGATCGCGATTCAAATCAATCACCCAACGACTTACATTGGCATAAACCATGGTAATGCCCATAGCAGGCGCAAAGTCGTACAGCTTGTGAACAAACCAATCGGTGTCGTCAGGTTTCGAAATTAAACCTGGCTTAAACTGATCTTTTACGTCTTCTGGGAAAAACGTTCCGCAGTGGGGCACACTTAACAGAATGGGCACAACTGGTGCTGCTGCCGGAACAACCTGATAAATCTTTGTCATGGCGAGCTATCGAGCTAATTCGCGAAGTCTGTCATTCTCTTTCTGAAGTTGTTGTATTTGCTGTCGTGATTCTTTTAACTGCCGTTCAGAAATGCTCTTAACATACAACGCGTACCCAAGAAATATTAGTGAAAGGAGCGTATTGAGTGCCAATACAACAGCAGTAATTGCGCGCCTCTTCCTTTCCTCGCTAGTCAATCTGGGCAATTGTTTCAATATGGCTAGTCGTTCCTCGGCTGTCATGATCGATTATTTTGACCGCTTCTTTTTTTTCTTTTTCTCGACCGGCTTTGTGGCTTCTGCCAATGCTTTTTCCGATTCGGCCAGGCGCACACTTAATTCTTCAGATTTCTTACGCTGCTCATCAGCCAAGGCTTTGTAGTATCCTGCCTCATCCTGGTTCAGGCGCTTCTTCAGTGTCATTACTCTACGGTAAGATTCCTCAATTCTGGACTGACTGATTTCACCAGAGATAACCATTTTCTTGATGAGCCCATGCACTTGTGGCACCGTAATTCTTTCTGCTTCCGGCACATTATTAGCAAAACAAAGCACATCTATACCTGCGTTAATCCCCAATCGAATCGCCTCTTGCAAGCCAAAGTTTTTCGATATCGCGTTCATGTGCATGTCGTCTGAAAAAACAACACCACTATAACTCATTTGCTTTCTCAGCAAACTATCGAGCACACGTTTCGACAAAGTACCCGGCAACCCTTTGGGTTCCAGGTTTCGGTTTACAATGTGCGCGCTCATAATGCCGTCTACATCGCCCGATGCCAACAACGAGCGGTAGGGAGTAAGTTCGTATTGCTGCCAGTGTTTGGTAACATCGGCCACACCGTAATGTGTATCTTCCTTCGAGCTACCGTGCCCGGGAAAATGCTTCAGCACTGTAATAACACCGAACTTCCGATGAGCGCGTATATATTCGCGAGCAAGCAAAGTAACTGAATCTGCCTGACTCGAAAACGACCGACCCGCTTTTACAATTACCGGATTGTTGGGATTGACGGCCACATCTACATCGGGCGCAAAGTTTACATTGATGCCCAGACCGGCCAGGTTCGAAGCAATCGACTCGCCATAGAAGCGCACCGAATCCAGCGACTTCGACTTGCCCATGGCATCGGCCGTAATCGATTTGGGAAACCCGTACTTGTCTTTCAGCCGGTTTACACGCCCCCCCTCCTGGTCGATGGCCACCAACAACGGTATGGGTGCCGCCTGCTGGTACGTCCAAATGATTTTCTTGAGTGGGTTGAAAGCCGTGGCTGTTTTAGGTACATTTTTCTCAAAGAGTATGATGGATCCCGCCATACCTGTTCTCACTGCCTCCAACACATCTTTGTCTACCTCAGGGCCGGGAAATCCCACCAATATCATTTGCCCAATCTTTATATCTAGACTGTCGCGTTGGGCAAACGCGTGGTGCATCACAAACATGCTTATTAAAAAAACGAAAGCAACTTTTAAGACTCTCTCAGTATTTCTCATGAATAACATTTAAAAACGATTCCATTTGTTGCCTCACTATGCGCGTGGACTGCACAAAGTTGTTGTTCATAAAACTAAATAGCAAAATGCGGCCCTTCTTTGTAATCAAAAATCCGCTCAGGCAATGGTTGTTACTCAGCGTACCCGTTTTGCCGAAAACATAGGGAGTCTCTGCATTAAAGTAATTTTTAATAGTTCCAGCCTTGCCCCCGGTGGCAAGCAATGCAAACAAACGGTCTTGGGGAACTTCCTTACGCAGCTTCTCCCATAACATCACCACCGAACGTGGCGTAAACAAATTATACCTCGATAACCCGGAACCATCTACCCAGCGAGGTTCATCAGGTAGATCGCCCAGCAAGTTGTTTTTCGCATAGCGAATTGCAATTTCAGGGCGAAGTGAATCGCTCAAAATGGCCGCGCACTGCAACAGCAACTGTTCGGCAATGAAATTGTCGCTTTCCTGCATCATCACCTTGTAGATACTATCGGCCGGCACCGACCTCAGAATGATACCAGGTTGGTTAGGATGGCGCCCTGCCGATACGGGCCGCTGTAACGTGTCGGCTAGCAAACGCACCAACAGCGAATCAGAATTACGCATAGGTATCTCCCAACGTACGCGCCTGATCTTTTGCTGCTTCACTGTTACCACGTTAGAGAACGGGTGCCGCTCGGGGCCTCCGTTTCCGCCAGCCGATGGCATCACTTTCACGGAGTCGGTAAAAATGGACGGATGCACGCGCAGCCTCAACAACGAATCGCGCTCCACGGTCATCAGGTTGCCGTAGATTGGAAAGGAAGAACGCTCGGGCGAATAGGAATGCTGGTAATCATCCCACGCCCAACCGGGGCCGAAGCGGTCTGTAAAAAAATTGGTGCTGTTATATACCAACGTACCCGGGTAGTCCTTTAGAAAGTGGTAGGCCACAGGACTTTGGTAAGCATACCGATACAAGAAAGAGGGATCGCCCATGCCCCAGAAAAACAGGGAGTCTGCGCTTTCCACATACTTCAAGGCAGGCAAAGAATCAGGAAGCAGCCGGAGTGCCGTGTAGAGCGTAAAGATTTTGGTGTTGGAGGCAGGCGTATAGTAACGGTCGGCCTGGTGTTGCAGCAGAAATTTCCCTTTTTGCGGATCGTACAGGGCAAAGCCTGCATGTTCCTGCAACTCGGATTCGATGCGTATAAGTTCTTTCTTCAAAAATGCCTGCGGAGAGCAGGCACCCATTATCAAGGCACAGCAAAGAATGCTATGGCGCAGCATCAGGCGAGGTAACGCTCCATTAATACCTTACGGTGGTGCGCTTCGTGGCCTGCCGTTACAAACCCCAACACCAGCACTGACATCTCGTTATTGTTTGCAACACCTTTTCTGCCCAACATCTCTTCAGAAAAACTTTCGTACAAATCGATGGTAGATGTACGTATGTGGTGCAACTCATCACCCAGTTTTTTCAGCGACCGGCTGCTCACATTCAAATACGGGGCATATTCATTTTCATCCCATCCCGACAAAGGTGTTTTATCGTTGCGTGCAAAGCGCAACGCCCGGTAGGCAAACATCCGTTCGGCATCAATCATGTGGGCCAGCACTTCGCGCACCGTCCATTTTCCTTCGGCATAGCGATAGTCTGCTTTGGCAGCAGGTATGGCATGCACCATCAATTGTGTGCGGGCTCCTGAAAGACGAAGCGCTTGCAGCACATCAGTTTCTTCAATCAGCTTTACGTAATTTTTGTAGAAGGGCGGAACGGTATCGAGGTTGATGAGCATGGTTAATCAGAATTTTGTAAACACGGAATCGGGTAAGGTTTCAAACACCTTTACACTCGAGGGGCCTCCATTGTCAGAACGATCGGCCGAAAGCAAAATGTTACCATATCGTTGGTAATTGTCCCACGGGCGGGTAAAGTTGGGTACATCTTTATCGGACTGATTAAAGTAAGACCAATACTTAATCAGGTTATCGGCATCATCTACATATAACTTGTATTTATTCTGCGGGGTATCGCCTACGTTGGCAAATGTGAGTTGTAGCACTTTGTATTCACCCCCTTGCAAAGTATCGCGCCCAAGGTCTTTTAATGTTACTCCTGAGTCCTTTAACTTAAAAGGCATCACCAGCCAATACGAATCATTGATCCAGGCCGACTTACCCCGGTTTAACATCTTCTGCAACGAATCTCCCGGCTGTAGTTCCTGCCCCTTCACACTTACTTTTCCCTCCAGGGTTTTCTCGTTCACAATAATGGTGATCGTGTCGCGCGGGCTGTCAATTCTTACCCATCCGGTATGTTTGTCCCACGTTAAATTTCTGCGTCCAAAAAATGTCCATGACAGGTATCGGGTAGCATCCCAGTTGCTTCTTCCTCCCATTGCTTTCATAATACTATCAGCCAACGCAATGGCCGATGCATCAGAGCCGGCTGCATCAAATCCTTCGGCTGCGGGATTCTCATCTTGGGGCTGCGAGGGTGTGCAGGCCGCTGCCAATAACCCCAGCAGCACTACAAGCAAAAGATTCTTCATAACAAAAATGGTAGATGTAAATGTACGTTATTCTTTCATTTCAGCTTCCCTGCGCGCTTTCAAAACTTTGCTCAGGTCATACCTTCCTTCGGCAGCCTTTTCCATGAAGTTGCGCAATCTGAATTCCAGCGGCAGCACCAGCATGGCAATCATTACTTGCACGCCAAACTCCACCACAGGCGAACTTTGAATATTGATGAGCGAGTATACCGAAGTCTGCACCAACTGAATGAACATGATAACCGTGAGCAACGACAACACACGGCTAATGGGTTTGTAGCGCGGGTTCGATACACTCAGCTTTACAGACAGCAACACCAGCATGCTAAAAAACGCTACCTCCATGGCATAGAACCACGGCCTCTTCCAATAAGGAGGTAACACGCTGAAGTAAATCTTATCCAACTCGTTTACCTTGCCAAACAGATTTTTCGATTGAACACTGATTTCATACTCACCCGATGGCAGGTAAGGAAACGTAATTACATTATTAGCGGGCGACCATTCCGACCACGAATCGTTCAGTCCCGCCACCAGATAGCGATACTCGATCGACTGCAAGCCCACATAGTCGGGTTGAATAAATTCGAAGGTGAGGGCTCCTTGCTCTTCTTCCAATTGAAAGCCAGACTTGACAAACCGCGGAGCAGGGCCCCGAATCTCGCGTAAAAATAACGGATAGTCTTTATGTAAAATATTCACGTCAGGCGCAAAGCGATACAACTCATTGGAGGCAGAAATCACCCACAGGCTTTGCTGCTGATCTGCAGAGGTGAGATAACGGATATCGGAGAAGAGGCCGAGCCACTCCAACTGCATCGACTGCGACAGTCTGCGATCGATGGTGCGCCAACGGTGCCCATCATGAAACCAAAACGACCCGGCCGATGCGAAATATTTGCGCGTACCTGGCAGCGAATCGTACTTCACAAATTGACTGTGTGCAGCATCGTATCTCTGAAATTCACCTGCGTTCACCACATACACATCAGAACCAACAGCCAGGCCCACCGTTTCGTCTATGGATGGTTGCAGGTAGGCAATCTTGTCTATGTTCACAATTTTACCATCTACCATCTCCACTTTCCAGGTGGCCGCGCGCCCACATAGCCACAGGTTTTGCAGCTTGTCTTCAAACATGTAGCTCACGTATTCGTTCAGCGTGTCGAGCAACTGCGTGGGTTGCCAGCGGTCGCCTGCTTTTGCAAAAGAGCGAATGGTTTCGTTGTAAGTGCTTATGATCAACTGCTGCAACGAGGGCGAAAGGAAAATGGAACGAACGGGTTCGTTGGTAACAACGGTGGTGTTTAAACCATCTACTTTAAATACTCCGTCCAGGCCTGCAGCATACAGGCTTCCGTCAATTTCCATCAGGTGTGTAACCTTGCCGGTTATGTCGTTTACTTTGCGGTAGCGGTATTGTAAACCCACTAGAATTTTACGGGTGCGTTTTTCTTTTACGGTTAGTGGCTTCGCGGCTGGCGCAGCAGCAGCTGCCGCTGTGGTCGTTGCAGACTCCTTCTCCGCTTCTTTTTCTCGTTTCCTCCGTCCGAACAAACCACGCCTGGCTTTCTCCTGTGCTTCTGTTGCTTCGATAACCGGCTCACGGGCAGGCTGATTTTTTCCTTGCACGGATTTAGTTACATAGTAGGTTTCTTCCGCGTACACTTCATCGGGCTCCAACTTATACAAGCCCAGGGTTGTGCCTACGTAAATCTGGTTGTTGATAGAGTGTGCACAAAGCAGGTTGCCCTCCAGCCCCGGGTAGTGGCTGAAGGAACGAAAAGGAAGGAAAGGCGCAATGCGCGTAAAGCCATATTCATGTGCCACCCAGATGCCATTGTTTCGGTCGGCCATCAAGGCGTACACCTCATTGTCGGGCAGGCCGGTATAGTAGTTGATGATTTCTTTTGTGTCGCCCGTTTGTGGATCTATGAATACCACCCCGCCACGCAGCGTACCCAGGGCCACCAGGGTTTCAGTCACCCAAGCACCCGTTAGTAAAACATTGCGTTGCACATATTCGGCATCTTTCAATTTTATTTCGGTGAGCGTTTTGTTCTGGTAGATAAACACCCGATCGCCCGAGGTGCCGATGAGTGAAATATTTTTTCCTGCCAGTGTGTGGCTGAACACAATTTCGCCTGCTGCGGGGTTTACTTGCGATTTACCCAACGTTTCGCCTTTTAAGAGCAGCAATTCCTCCCCATCGCGGTCAAGGTAGATATCGCCCTGCAACTCGAAGATGCCGTTAAACAATCCTGATGAGGGAGCAATTTTCTGAACGATTTGCCCGGTGGCGGCCTCTACCACAAACAGCAATTCGTGTGTGAGGAAGTAGACACGATCTTTAGTGGCCAGGCTCTGAAAAATGTTGGTGGCCTTGGGGTCTACCCCCGAAAGGTTTTCATAAAGTAATTCATTTTGCGATTTCACCAGTCGCCCAAAACCGGTAAGGCCGGCAGCAAATACCTGGTTGTTGGCAACCGCCAACGTGTATACCGGCCCCGGGGTAGTTGTTAAATGCCAGTTGCGACCATCGAACTGCAACACGCCTGCTTTGTTGGCATAGTAGATAATGCCATTGTCGTCTTGCGCCATGTCGAAGCTGAAGTGGTCGATGTTCTCCTGCTGCGGAGAATAGTGTGAAAGGAAGTAATTACCGGTTTGCGCCTGTGCGCAGAAAAACATCAACCATAGAACAAGAGCAAGGGGGTATCTCATCATAAAAAGCCAATCCAATATTACATATATATCCACATAAAAATAAAAAAGGCTGCCGCTGGCATATGCAAGGGCAGCCTTTCCAGGTGGTGAGCGCTTATTTCACTATAAAAATAAAGTCGCTTCCAGGCGCGTTGTCTCCAAATTCGCCCGACCGCGGTGTGATCTTCAATTTTTCCACATAGGGCGTAATCTCTGACAGGGTTAATATTCCATCTTTACCTCCTCGGCCACGCAGTGCTTCAATAAACGCTTTCGCGAAAGGCGAATGCTTGCCCGGAATACCATCGGACACATACGTCTTACCACCCGAGGTGAGGAACTTTCTTGTTTTATAAGTAAGCTTCTGTGTGATGAATTCTGCAGCAGACTTCTCTTTGTATGTTTCGTCATCTAATCCACGCGAAGAGGCCAGCGCCTGATCAAACGTGCCGCCAAAGCACACATCCATGGTTAAGAAAATATGCTCACAAGGAATGTTGTTCACCACCGACCGCAGGCGGTTGTAAGAAAGATACGAGGTCTTTCCTTCATCGTTAGCCAGCGCCTCCTTCGGCACCAGGTAACCTTCACCAAATGTAGCATCGTAGTTGCCGTGGCCGGCAAAGAAAATAAAGAGTTGATCAAGAGGTTTGTATTTCTTCTCAATGTATTCGCGCAGTTTCTTCAAGATGTCGTTCTGTGTGGCATTCTCAATGATCTCCACATTAAAGCCGTATGTCTTTTTTAATTCCTCGCCAATGGTACGGCTATCGAACACCGGGTTTACCAAATCAGGCCAGTGGTCATACTGGTCGGTGGCAAAGATTAATGCATAATCGGTACGGTCCAACTTGCTGGCCTCCGCCAACGTAGGCGCACCCACATGCACGGTTTTATAACTTACGGTCTTTACACCATCCATGTTCTCGGCCACAATCTCCAACACGTTCTCTCCTTCCATCAGTGTAAGGTTGCGCTCGAAAGTAGAGTTTAACGCCTGGCTGCCTTCCGGTTCAATAGATTGCATACCGCGTGTGCCCGCTTCCACACCTTCTTTAATAGAAATAGTGATGTTCTTAATGGGCTTGTCGCTTTCAATCTCGAACTTGATTTTGTACTTGTTCTCCTGCGCATAGCTGGTCTCGGCTACGGGCGTAATCCAGTTGATGACCGGAATAGTGGTGGTTACCAATCTCTTGGGGTCACTAAAGTCCACCTCGAATTCGTTGGTGCGCGTGGCCACGTTCTGTGCCCAGCCCAGCGTTGTAACAAAGAGTAAAGCCAATACTGTTGTTACCGATCTTGCTTTCATGGTATATGTGTTTCCTTTTTTTGCGCTTGCGCGAAATTTATTTCTTCATCAATACTTTACCGCTTAGCACCTCGCTGTTGTTGCCTGCACTTACCGACAGTCGGTACGTGTACAAGCCATCCGTGGGTATTTCGCCCGGTTGCCAATCAGCCTGGTAGAAACCAGTGGGCAGTTCTTTATTCAAAACCGTGGCCACTTTGCGGCCCATCATATCAAATACTTCCATCTGCACCTGGAACAAGCCGTTGCGTTCGGGCAGCGTAAATGGAATATGTGTTTTACCCGAGGAGGGGTTAGGGAAGGCGTTGCCCAACGTTACCCGGTGCGGACTGATGCGTTGCAGAGCATTGTCGCCATAGAATATTTTAAAGCGACCCGATTGCTGCGGGTCGAACGTGTAGGTATTCACCTCGCGCATGTTCACGGGCTTTTGCATGGACTCATCGTAGAGGTAGAGTTCCGCGTCCAATGCAGAGGCATCCCACTGCAACGTAGCCAGCCCTTGCTGGTTGCTTTCCACCGTGAAAGCCCACTCATGCTCCGGCTGCATGGGTACTACATCGCGCACAAAGTGGCGGGCAAAATGTTCGGGGTGCGCAAAGTTTATTTCGGCAAAGTCGATGAAACGCGGGGCGTTTACACGATCCAGGTCATCGAAAGAAGCCTCTGCTTCGCGGTGCATGCCAATGCCGGCATCTTCGTTGCGGGCGTCTCCCTGGGTTAATGTAATCGGTAACAGCCACTCACCGTCAGCAAAAGAGGTCTCCTTCAAACGTCCGCCAGAGGTCTGACCCAGGAAAGGAATAGAAATAGTTGTAGCAGCAGGTGCAAACACAAAGCCGCCTGTGAAGGCCGCCAGGTTAGTGGTGTTTACATAAGCCGATCCGTTGTACGTCTTGAGTTCCGCCAACTGGCCCGAAAGATTATTGAAGGCCGCCACATCACTCCAGGAAATTTGTGTGAGGTACGGGTTGCCCACCTGGTTCCATCCCTGCTTCAGGTTTAATTGAAAAAGGTTGTCTCTATTATTATTGGGAACAGTAAGACCTGTAGACAATGTAACAGCGACCGCCTCTTTAATATTTACAAAATAACCAACGCCCCGGGTAAAGGTGGTAAAAGAAGATGGGTAATCTAACCAACTTCCGTTAGGGCTCGAAGTGGTCGGTGAAGCATAGGTGATGATTCGATAGTCAACCTTTTCCTTTTTAGGGGAAGCAAGTTCGTCAAACAGTGTGGTGATACTTGTTGTGGTAACAAACGGCATGGCGAAAATTTTCCAGTTGTTTTTCTCACCGCCAAAGCCCAAAGCAGTAGTTACTTCAATGGGCTGGGTGTAACGCAATGTGGCCGTATTAAATCCGGTAGCCGGCTGCCTTGCCGTGTTACCGGCTGCATCCACGGCAGTGAAGTAGTATTGCAATCCATTGGCATCGAAAGCAGTTTCGGGTACGCTGAACTCCCAGCGGTTGTTCGCTTTGGCTTCGCCATTGGCTTCGGTGAAGTCAGTGCCGCTGATAGGACGGAAGAAAAATTTTGCACCGGTTACGCCTTTGTTATCAGTAACCTCTACTGAGATGGTCTGCGTGCCAAACCCTTTGTCGAACGAAGCAGGCGGGGTAAAGGTAATTGCCGGTGCCTGCGTGTCGGGTGCTTCTACGGTGGTGAATGTGTATTGCACATCGGCAATGCCGAAGGCATCGTTCAGGTTGGTGTCGGTAAACGCGCCTTCGTCCAACTGCACCGCTAATTGAGTTTGGTAGGGCCAGCCTTCTGCCGGTGCCGGTAGTGTGTAGCGGTTAGTGGTCACGGTACCTGTGGTGCTCACATCGACATCTACCAACAGTGACGATGGCCCATCATACACACGTATTTTCTTTCCGGCCACAGCCATTATGTTTTTATCGAAAGTGAGTGTGATGGATGCATTTATCGCCACATTCGTGGCCCCTGCTAAAGGCGCATAGGTTGTAATGTTAGGGCCTTGCGTAGTGCGGAAGTCCCACTGCCCGGAGCCCACACCTATAAACAAGTTGCCATTGGCATCGGCAAAAGAGCGCACATCTACAATTACCGAGAAGTTGGCCTGGTTGGGAAGTTTTTGAGGCAGCGTGTACGTGTACTTGCGGTTGGCTGAAGAGGCAGTGCCTGTGGAAAGAAGAATGGTATAAATGGGATCGGTGATGCCTGCCTGGTACACGCGCAAGCTTTTATCTGCTTCGGGCGTTACAGCCTTGTCGAATTCAAGGGCGAGCGTGGTATTGGCGTTCACAGTTTGCAATTCATCGGCAGGCGTAAGCACCGTAACCTTCGGACCCGCCACCGTAGTGAACGACCACTGACCATCAGCTATTGCTGCAGAAGGGGCACCGTTGGCATCTATGAACGCACCTGCTTCTACCACAATGCGGTACGTTACTTCATTGTTGATAGCGAACGGGAACGACAGGCTTTGGGTATTACCAGTGACCACCGCATTGCCGGCATCGAGCGTAAGGCTTGCCGTGGTAGAGGTGCCTGTGAACACAGAAATAAATTTGCCTGCCACACCGGTGGTGGGCACATTGAAAGTTAATTGCAGTTGCGTGGAGGCGTTTACGGTGGTGGCATTGTTGGCCGGAACCGTTGCGGTGAGTTGAGGGCCAGAATACGTTGTGAAGGACCAGTTAGCAGCAGGTGACTCATTTTCGTATGCGTCTAAAAACGCTCCTGCTTCAAAGGATACATTGTAAGTTTTATTAGTTGTAAGTGCGTTTGATAACGTAAAGGTGTAGGTATTGCTCGACTTAGTGGCCAGAGAAACATCAATAGTGGCTGTTGGAGTCGCATCACCCTGTCCTGTAAGGGTCATCAACTTACCAGCGCGAGCGATTGCTGCTTCGTCAAGAGTAACAGAAATTGTTGTGTTAATTAGAACATCAGTAGCGTTAGCTACAGGTGTTCTGCTCGTGATTGCGGGGCCATCATTATCTTCCTCAATCGTTATAATTTGGTTAGCATCTACGTTGAAAAGAACTTGAACATGGCCAGATGGCCAAGTGATTTCTACAAAGTCTACATCTGGTTCGGTGCCTAATCCAAAGTGTGCGATTGAACTATTTTGACCAAAAAATGCAGTATGATTGAGTACCTGGCGATATTGAAAAGTTAAGCCTGTTACCCGTACTCGAATCCGGGCACCAATCGCACTTCTGTTCGATTCAGCTCCAATTAGTTTAATCTGAAGCCAATTGCCTGACGTGTTATTATTTCTAAATAGCAAATGACCTGGCTGCGGCCCTTGAGATTGGCCAAACTCTTCAAATAGACTCGGATCAATAGTGCCCAACACGGCATCCAGAAAACCATCCTTATCGTAATCTGCCAGGGCAATACCAAAGTTGTAATAATAAGGATCATTGAACTTCTCGTTCACCACCTTAGTAAAGACTCCACTTCCTTGATTCAAGTAAATAATATTTGCACCCGTTTTTACAACTAACAAATCGAGGCGGCCGTCATTGTTAATATCTCCCCAAGTGCCTCCAAAAGTTGGACTAGTTTGCAATTCCATCACAAGGCTGGTGGTCATTTTTGTGAACGTTCCATCTCCATTGTTGAGATAGAGTCGATTCCTTGCCGTTGCTTGTTCGGACTCATTTGAAATAAATAAATCCTGTCGGCCATCATTATTATAATCTCCCCAAGAGGCAGAAAATGGTTCATAATCCGAACCAGAGGTATCGAATATCGCTGTACTCACAAACGTAAAGGTGCCGTCTCCATTATTCCTAAACAGCTTACTGGCATTTTCTTGAGAATTATTATAGTCTGGACCATCTACGAAGAACGCATCTAGGTCTCCATCGTTGTCAAAATCTACCCAGCTTGCATCGCTCCCGTAGAATGTTGTTGAGGCGGGAGATGCTGTGGTTTGCTGAGTAAATGTGCCATCTGAATTCTGCGAGAATAAAAGGCTCGGCACATCTTGAAAATATAGGAAAAAGTCGAGGCGACCATTGTTGTCGAAGTCTATCCAAATTGGAGCAAAAGACACTTCCTCAATAGAAGCAGGCACGGTTGTAATGATTGACGAGTTAACCTTGGTGAATGTCATGCCTGCGCCACCCCTATAAAGGAGGTTTTCGGAATTGAAAACAGAAAAGTAAAGATCAACTTCACCGTCATTGTTATAATCTGCGGCTGCAGCCGACACATAAGCGGCTTGATCAAATCCACCATTAACAGGCGTAAACACGTTTCCCCCGTCATTACGGAAAAGGTATGGGCTAACTGGTGTAGCCGAGAACAAATTGAATGGAACGATCAAAAGGTCCTCATCTCCATCGTTATCAAAATCCGCCCACAATACAGCCCCCGTATTACCATTTCCCGATGTTACTGCATTGTCAGTAAGGATAAAATTGGGTTGCTTAAATTGAACTCCGGAGGACTCGGAACTTGGTGCAGATGTACAATCAGGATTGGTTTGACAATTGGTGTTTCGCGCCCTTACCCGATAAAAGTAAGTTGTATTAACAGCCACAGAATTGTCGAGATAAGTAGACTGAGGATACGGCACTGTTGCGATCTGAACAAATCCTGATCCTGATGTGGTGGATCTTTCAATAACATACTCTGTCTCAAAGGCGCTTTTGGTCCAACGTACCTCCATCTTGGTATTGTCGTAAATGGAGGCCACAACATTCGTGGGCGCATCCGGCTTTGGATCAGATGCATTGAGGGTAAGCTGGAGGGTTTTGGCAATTTCATTGTAGGACACCGGGTTGCCCGAATACGAACCATCAGTAATCCACTTAATGGTAATGGAATTAGAACCATTCCATATACCATTGGTATTCGCCACTATATCCCCCCCATCTGCCTGGTACATATAGGTCTCACCACAACTTTCGTAAAAATACCCACCGGCTGGATTGCTAATGTTTGGCGCTGCATCCGCTGCGCCCAAGGTAAGGTCACTCACATAATAACGGCCATTGCCTTGGCTTACAATCTGCAAATTTGCAATCGGAGTCCCTCCTCCTTCCAACAGGGTAGCCGCCCAACTCCGGTTGTCAGGAATTGTACTGACGCATTCATCGGTTGTTATTATATTGGTTAGGGTAACATAATTCGAGTAACCTGCATCATTACGCGCGCGAACACGAAAGTTATATGACGTGTTTGGTTGAAGGCCGGTTACGCGCAAATATGCATAGCCGCCAGAAGCATAGACACCATAGTTAATACCAATACTGTCATATCCACTTACTCCCTCCTTTTCGATAACGTAATACTCTTCTGTATCTGAGTTGTCATTCCATCTAAGTAAAATTTCATCACTTGATTTCCCTGCAACTAACAGGTTACTCGGGTCTACTGGTGGGATCAGACTCTGGTCGCTGAAAACTAACCCACCTCCAAATATCTGTTGCAAAAAGACCCTCCCGTCTTCAATCATAGAAAGACCGATGGTCTCAAACGCATTTTCCGAAGTATGTTCGTAAAGATTAAAGGTGTTACCACCATCCCTTGACAGCGAAAATGACCCATCTCGAATGACAAAAATATAACCATTACTGGCTATCGAAAGCCTGCTGCCTGAAGGAACTGTTTTTACTGTCCAATTGCTTCCTCCATCTGTTGAAATGGCAAGGCGGTGTGAGCCGACACCCGGGCCAAGCGCATAAACCGTGTTGCCAAGACGCTTGACATCATCGACTTCCGTCAGTGTGAAGCCACCACCTGATACTAAGGCAGCGGACGCAGACGTTGGCGCACTACCTGTAGGTGAATAAGTAATTCTATACAGCTCGTATTTACCATTGCCTCCGTTACGGACTTTTAGCAATAGCCTGTTGTTTGTTCCCGATGTTTCTAGACGCTCTACAACGTAACCCCCAACTGGCAGGCCAGAAATGGCAACGTCAGCGGCTGTGTTCCACGTTGACCCACTATTTGAAGAATAGTATAATCTACCTGTTTGGCTTACACCGTAAAATGTAGTTTCGTCTCTACGAGCGAATACGTAAGTGTTGTTAGGCGTTGTGTAAGTACTTGGCCAGCCATCTACATTTGTATTAGATCGCATACCTGTACCTGGCCCCAAGGCCAAGACACTTTCGTCCGACATTAGAAATAACTGTCGGGCATCACGAAATTCATCAAAATAAAATTCGTTCCAACTTGGACTTGAGGTAAATAAATTCGAAGAGGTAAAAATTTTTCCATCGCCAGCCACAACAACCTTATTGTCTGGAGTCACTATTATATCTGTGTGCCTCAATTTGTCTATTCCATTGCTGCCTGCTGTGAAATTCGTGCCGCCATTTGAAGTGCGGAAGAGACCCTGCTCCGACCCAACAAAAAAGCTGTTCCCATTTCTTGCTGCAACACATAAAAAGTCTGCTGCCAGATTGCTACGTTTAGTCCATGAGGCTGCTCCGGTTGTTTTGCTATATACCTTGTTATTCTGATTGTCAACAAAAATAATGTTACCGTCAGAGGAGGCTCCCATTCGGCCAGCAAAAGAACTAAATGAAGCATCTTCCAGTCCAGTTGGCGAACTCCAAGATGAGCCGATGGGAGAAGATGACGATTGTTGGACTCCATTGCGATGATGGGCAAACAGCGTAGTGCCGTCAGAACTCATTTCAATATCCCATATTTGAATATCCGACAGCCCAGAAGTGACAGACACTGCCGAAAAACCATCATCTGAAGAACGTACCAATCCTACTCCTCCGGAAATAAATATCCTACCCGCAGCATCAATCTCCACATCCTGAAAAGACCCAGCACCTGGACTCGGAGACTCGTAACCAAGAGTCCATGTGGCTCCGTTATCCTCCGATCGCCAAACTTCATCATGTCCAACACCCACAAAAGTTCCAGTTACCGGATTGCGCTTGAATCGGAGAATGTCAATGTCTTGTGTGTTTAGTAACGAAAAATTTTGACCTCCATTCGTTGACTTGTAAAGACCTGCATACGTAACAACATACAAGTCTGTTCCGTCCACCTCCACATCCGTAGCGTACTGCTTATCTGGGGTGATCTCTAACTTTTGCCAATTAGCTCCATTATCTGTTGTAACGAAAAGTTCTCCTAAATAATAGGGGCCTTGATATTCAGAAACCAGCGCATAATATCTGTTGCCATTAGAACTAAATTCAAGATCAAAAATTGCCCCTCCAAATGGCCCTTTAAAGTTTTGCCAAGTAATTTGGGCATTGCTCCAATGCACAATGAAAACTAAACTTAATACCGCTAGTAATTTATTTTTCCTCATAACTATTCATTCAGAAAATCTACAGGAACTTTGATGACTACTCTCCTCCCCCCGGTAAATCGGGCACTTCTATTTCGTTGGCCGGGTTTTCATTGCCACCTCCGGGCGGGGGTTCACTGCCTCCGCCACCAGAAAACGCAGCCACCGCACCACCCACGGCCAGGAAGGGCAACACCTTTACCAGCAGCGGCACTTTGGGCCGCACTTTAAAGAAGTTCGTATAGATCACTTCTTCGGTGTTGCGGGCATCAGAAATCTTCAGCCGGTAGTCGTTACCCTTTTTGGCGTGCGAGGGTATAAATAAAGTGTAGCTGCCATTGTTGGGGTGGTTCACGCTGCCATCTATGCGCTGGCCTCCTTTGTATAACTCTATGTTTACCGGGTTGGCGTTGCCGGGCTTCCAGCCCAAGGGGTAGCTTTTGCCGCGCTTGTAGGTTCGGTCGGTGCTGAAATTCTGCAGCTTCACAAAAGGCACATACACGCGACCCCGAATTTCCAGCGCCAGCTTGCCTTTGTAGCCGCCCAGCTCTTCCACCACGTTCCACTCTATGCGTTTGTTCGTGCCGGGCTTCACTTCGGGGCCCACATCGCCCTTCACTTTGGTAAGGGCGGTGGCGAAATTGTCTTTCGAGGCGTAGAGGTTCAGTAGATACTCGTTGTTGGGGTTGTTGTCTTCCAGGTCGTAGAAAACAATCACCTTGTCGCCTGCCAGTTCCACCTTTTTGATGGACACCACCTGGGCGGTGGTTAGGGTGTAGCAGCCGAGAAGAACTGCCGTGTAGAGAAATCGCATACGTGGCTTGGTTTACGCAAGAATAAAATTAGCTGATTTTCAGATGAAAATACTACCTCATTCTTACACGAACCATAAATGCGTTGAACAGGGAAAAAGTAAGTAATGAAGCGTATTTAATATACCGCAAGCCCACCCTACCGCACCGAAGGCAGTATTTCCTCGCTGTGGCGGATCTGGGCGCACTCTCTCGGGGGCTTGGGAAGAGTCCGGACACATGGTAGCCATGTCTTTCCGACCGTGGTGCAGAGCCCGGGCACCACCCAGGCATCTCTTTTAAAATGTGCCTGGTATTTTGAGCACTGTTCCCAAGCACTTGCCGAGGCTGAGCGAAGTAGAAAGCCGTGCGCTGAGCAAGTCGAAACTGTGCGGTGAACAAGTCGAAGCTGTGCGCTGAGCGGAGTCGAAGCGCACTCAAGATATCCGGCTCCAGTTCACCACGGTCTTTTTCAGGGCATCTACCTGCTGGCGAATGGTGCGGTGGGCGGGGAGGTTCAGTTCGGGGTCCTTTTCAATGATGGCGCGGGCGGCATCGCGGGCACGCTGCAATATCAATTGGTCTTTGCCCAGGTCGGCAATCAGCAGATCGAGGGCCCCACTCTGTTGGGTGCCCATCAGGTCACCCGGGCCGCGCAGCTTCAAGTCGGTTTCGGCAATCTCGAAGCCATTGTTGGTTTTCACCATGGTGTTGATGCGGGTGCGCGAGTCGGCCGAGAGCTTATAATCAGTAATCAAGACGCAATACGATTGTTCCGCCCCTCTGCCCACGCGACCGCGCAACTGGTGCAACTGAGAGAGGCCAAAGCGTTCGGCACTTTCTATAACCATCACCGATGCGTTGGGCACATCCACCCCTACTTCAATCACCGTGGTGGCCACCATGATTTTGGTTTCGCCTTTCACAAAGCGGGCCATCTCATAGTCTTTGGCCTCAGGTTTCATTTGTCCGTGCACAATGCTGATGGGCACCTCGGGGAATGCACGCGTCATGCTTTCGTAGCCGTCCATCAAATGTTTCAGGTCCAGCTTCTCCGATTCATCTATCAGTGGATACACAATATACACCTGCCTGCCTGCCTCTATCTGCTTTTTCAGGAAGCCGTTTACCTCGAGGCGGTGCGAGTCGAACTTATGGATGGTTTTGATGGGCTTGCGGCCTTTGGGCAATTCATCAATTACTGATATCTCCAGGTCGCCATACAACGTCATGGCTAACGTGCGGGGAATGGGTGTGGCCGTCATCACCAACACATGTGGATACACATCGGCATTCTTCTGCCAGAGTTTCGAGCGCTGCGCCACCCCAAAGCGGTGCTGCTCGTCTATTATAGCCAAGCCGAGTTTCTGAAACTTTACTTCCTCCTCCAGCAAGGCATGGGTGCCAATTAAAATCTTCAAATGACCTTCTTCCAATGCAGTGTGCAACGGCTTACGTACACTTTTTTTGGTAGAGCCGGTGAGCAGTGCTATGGGTATGCCCATCTTGTCGGCATGTTTCTTCAGGTTGTGATAATGTTGCTGGGCCAGTATTTCGGTGGGCGCCATCAGCGCTGCCTGTGCGCCTCCACCGATTACAATCAACATGCAGATAAAGGCCACAATGGTTTTGCCGCTGCCTACATCGCCTTGCAGCAAGCGGTTCATCTGCTTGCCGGTTTTCAGGTCGGCATAGATTTCACGTATCACACGTTTCTGTGCATCGGTTAAGTCGAATGGCAGGTGCTCTTTGTAGAAGCGGGTAAGAATGGAGGCATCGCTGAACACCATGCCGCGGAATTTTTCTTGCCGCACCACCTTCATTTTAAGCAGGCGCAATTGTATGTAGAACAACTCTTCAAACTTCAACCGTTGTTGTGCGGCTGCCAGCCATTCTGCATTCTGCGGAAAGTGGATGTGCAGCAGCGCCTCCTTTTTGGTGATGAGGGTTTCCGCCTTCATTAAATCTGGTGGCAACGTTTCGCGCAGGTGCGGTTGCGCCATGCGCAGCACTTCTTGTATCAGTTTGCCAATAAACTTGCTGTCGATGTGGCGGGCCCGCAACTTCTCGCTGATGTTGTAGACCGGCTGCAAATAGCCGGCTTGTTCATTTTTGGAAGTTACCGGCTCTATTTCGGGGTGGGCGATGGAATAGGTACGTCCGAAGCGGTTAGGTTTACCAAACACCACATATTCAACGCCAGGCTTTATCTTTTCTAATACCCAGTTGATGCCCTGAAACCATACCAGCTCTATTTCGCCTGTGCTGTCTTCAAAGTAACCTACCAATCGTTTTTTGAATTTACCTCCAATGGTTTCGAAGCGCAAAATCTTTCCTCTCAACTGAATGTTGGGCATGGTTTCGTTTACCTCGGCAATGGTGTAGAAACGAGTGCGATCTTCGTAACGAAATGGGTAGTGTTGCAACAGGTCGCCAAAGGTGAAGAGGCGCAAATCTTTTTGAAGCAGCTCGGCCCGCTGCGGACCTACGCCTTTCAGAAATTCTATAGAGGTGTCGAAAAAGTTAGTCAAAACAATTAAAATTTGAGGATTTGAAAATGAGTCAATTTGAGAATTCCATTTTCAAATAAATTCATTCTCAAAGTTTCAAATCATTTATTCCTTTTTCATGAATTGTACTAAGCCTCGTTCAATCTTTTGGAGAACGATTATTCTTTCAACCAATTCTTCCACTGAAAAATTTTCGGGAAGCTGATGGATACTTTGAATGACTTTTTCTTTGGTGAGCATTTTTGAATATCTAAAAGGGATTTCAGCCAATCAGCAGTCGTAATGCTTTCCCATTTTCAAATAAATTCATCCTCAAATTTTCAAAATCCTAGTTCCTCCACTCCAGCGTGTTGATCATCCGCATCATGTCGCGTTTTACGTACTCAATGGCGGGCTGCAGCGAATCGTTGTGCACTTTGGTGTTGAAGTATAAAGCTCCGCGCAAAAAGTGTTTGGAAGAATCGGTCATGGTGAACTGAAACTGGCTGGGCACTTCTCCTTCGATCTCGGCAATAACCGCCACTTTACCGCTTGGCGTTCGGGTAATGGTTTCATCGATGGCGTTGGCTTTGATCTGGTGCTTGGCGGTGAGCACGTACGCATCGTTGAGGTATTCTTTCAACAACTGCTCGCTGTTCTTTACCTGCTTGTATGTAACATGCACGTTGGCTTTTAGGTTAGGATAGTATATCTCCACCCAATGGGTTTCGCGCACCCACGAAGTATCTTTCAGTAGTTGTGCTTGCTGCGAGTACTCAAAGCGGTAGGGCAACGTGTCGGGCAGGCTTTGATACGTAGCCTCCGGCAACACAAGCCTGTTGTAACCTTTAGGCTTTGGCTGGTAGTTGGTAGAGCAACCCACCAAACTACTGCAGGCCATGGTAACGAACACGAAGGCAGTCAAGCTAACAAAGGATCGCCACGCTACATTCGCGATGACGATCCCTTTGTTTGTTTTTGATGACCTACTAAAACGGCAGATCATCCGTGGCAGAGTTGTCTACGCCTTTAAAGTCATCGGCTGGTGCGGCTGCCTGCGGTGTAGAAGGTCGGTACTCCTGCTGGTAGTTTCCACCACCACCACCGCCACCACTGCTGCGCTGGGTGCTCAACATGGTCATGTTGTCGCCCACTACTTCGGTGGTGTAGCGTGTTACGCCTTCTTTCTCCCACGAGCGCGTGCGCAGTTTGCCTTCAATGTACACCATGTCGCCTTTGTGCAGGTACTTGGCGGCAATGTCGGCCAGGCCACGCCACAATACAATGTTATGCCACTCGGTTATCTCCTTGCGGTCGCCAGTGGTTTTGTCTTTGTACGTTTCGGAGGTGGCAATGGTAAAGTTGGCCACCGTTGCTCCATTCTCCAGACTTCTTACTTCGGGGTCTTTTCCTAACCGACCCACCAGAATTACTTTGTTTACTCCTGACATATATGCTATTGTTTATTTTTTCCGCAACTGAAAGTAAACGAACCCTGAACGGGCATTCAATATCTCTAATCTACAAAAGTATCAAAATTTACCAGCCCTATTTGCCTACCTGGCCGTCTAAAAACCGGGTTATAACCACCGGCTTGGGTAATTCGTCTGCCTCTTTCTTATTATACCATTCCCAGCCGGGCGGCTGGGCGGCCAGTGGCCATTCATAAAAACTAACCTGCAAATGCTGATGGGTAAGCACGTGTTTTACCGGTGCATGAACCCTTACCGGCTTTGAAGGGAGCGATCGCAGCCACGCATCATCAGATATTATTTTATCTGCCGTTTGGTGGCGGTTCGTTTCCACCAGGTAAAACTCAAACAAACCTTTCCAGATGTCGTTACCCGATCGCTGCCGCATGGCCATTTTATTTCGCCAGGTAAGCACAAAATAGTGCAAGTGTCTTTTTCTGATTTTTACCTTCTTGCTTTTTACCGGGAAAAGATCAACGCTATCCGTTGCGCGGGCACGACAAAACTTTTCGAAAGGGCACACCGTGCATTGCGGGTTTTGTGGTGTGCAGCAAGTGGCGCCCAACTCCATCATGGCCTGGTTAAAATCGCCCGGCTGCTTTGCGTCTATCAACTCGTTGGCTTTGGTTGTGAAGACTTTCTTCCCCTCGTTGCTGGCAATGTCTGTATCTATGCCAAACACGCGTGCCAACACACGAAACACATTGCCATCTACCACAGCATGCACCTGATTGAAAGCAATAGATGCTATGGCTGCAGCCGTATAAGGGCCAATGCCTTTTAGTTGCAACAGTTCCTTGTAAGATGATGGAAACTGATTGCCATATTGCTTTACTACCTGTTGGGCACACCCATGCATGTTGCGTGCACGCGAATAATAGCCCAACCCCTGCCACAACCGCAGCACTTCTTGTTGAGGAGCTTTGGCCAGCGACTGCACATCAGGAAAAGCTTCAACAAAACGCAGGTAGTAGGGTAAGCCCTGCGCCACACGTGTTTGCTGCAGAATAATTTCAGATACCCAGATGCGATATGGGTCTTTCGACTCGCGCCAGGGCAAACTGCGCCTGTTAAGTTGGTACCAGGCCAATAATTTTTTTTGAAAGAGTGTTCGGTGAAGCGCGCCCTCCATAAAACAGAATGTCGCGAAAGTGAGAAAAAACAATCATTCCACCCTAAACGCGAAGCATTTCATCGATTTCGGATTATATCTTCATGATAATCAACAAATTCATTTTGCGAATGCGCAAACCCCGTTTAAATTTGCCGCTCTAAATTTTTTACTCACACCAAATTCGTACACCGTGACCAAAGCAGATATTATCAACCAAATCGCAGAGAAAACAGGAATAGACAAAGCCGATGTTACCGCTTCGGTGGAGGCATTTTTCTCGGTGGTGAAGCAAAACATGGCTTCGGGCCATAATATATATGTGCGCGGGTTTGGTAGTTTCATTAATAAAAAGCGTAAAAAGAAGATTGCGCGTAACATTTCGCGCAACACGGCCATTGTAATAGACGAGCATTACATCCCCAGCTTTAAGCCGGCCAAAATTTTCATCAACAAGATTAAGAACAGCGACAAAGTAAAAGAGCTGGCAGAAAAATAATCAGGGTTGTTCGTTCTTTGCTTGATCGCCTTGCCAAAAGTCGACTAACGAAGACGATCTAACAGTACCATGCTTAAAAACCGAATTTTACTCTTTGCCATTACCGCCATCATTGTGTGGCTGTTGTTTCTATTGCCCAAAGTGGTGGTAGACAATGAGGGCCAATTAAACACCGCAGCCGACTCCGTGGCCGTGGCTCCGGGACACACCTCGGTGCCCGAAACACTCTCTGGCCAGATTAAAGAAATCAGGCGCCAGGTTGTGCCAAATGCCCAAAATGAAAAAAATTCTATCTTTGCCGACTCTTTACGCAGCCTGTACACCCAGGCAGGTCAATTCGACAGTGCTGCGTGGTTCGCAGAGCAGTCTGCATCGTTCTTACAAACAACAGCCAGTTACCTGAAGGCAGGCAACAGCTACTACGAGGCATTTACCTTTGCCATGGACCCTGCCAAGCAGAAGGCAATGGCCGAAAAAACCCGCGATTACTTAGGGAAAGTGCTGGAAGCCGAGCCTAAAAACTTAGAAGCCAAAACGAAGGTGGCCATGACCTACCTCAGCTCAGACGCACCCATGCAGGGTATTATGATGCTGCGCGAAGTGCTGGCCGAAGACCCGAAGAATGAGCTGGCACTATTTAATATGGGCATGTTGTCCATACAATCGCGGCAGTTCGACCGCGCCATAGAAAGGTTTAATGAACTGATTGCCATTAACCCGAAACATGTGCAGGGCCAGTTGCTGTTGGGTGTGGCTTACATGAACAAGGGCGACAAAGAGAAGGCGCGTGCCCAGTTTGAGAAGGTAAAGGAATTGGATAAAGACCCGGCTGTTCAGGCAACGGCCGATTCTTATCTGAAAGACTTAGAATAAAAAGAAAGCCGGCCCGGTTGGGTGGGCGAAAAAGAAAAAACTAAAACATCGTACAATTATGCCAAGTGGTAAGAAAAGAAAAAAACACAAGATGGCTACCCACAAGCGCAAGAAGCGTTTGAGAAAGAACCGCCATAAGAAGAAGTAAAAAAATCATCTAACATTTCTTATCTCCTCCCCTCTCCACCGGAGAGGGCTGGGGGTGAGGTTAACATTTTAAAGTTTTGAGTAATGAACTAATCATTAGTGCTACTCAAAACGGAAGTCGCATAGCCCTTCTTAAGGACAAGCACCTTGTAGAATTCCACGAAGAACAGGAAGGAAGCAAGTTTGTAGTAGGTGACATTTACATGGGCTCCGTAAAAAAGGTAGTCCAGGGGTTGAACGCAGCCTTTATAGATATTGGGTACGAGAAGGATGCTTTCCTTCACTACCTCGATCTGGGTCCGCAGTTCGCCTCGTTGCAGAAGTTCACCAAGCTGGTTCGCGCCAAGAAGATTGCCGGAGGCAAGCTGGACAAGTTCCAGGCCGAAAAAGACATCGACAAGCACGGGAAAATCACCCAGCAGTTGTCGAAAGGTCAGTTGGTTCCGGTGCAAGTGGTGAAAGAACCTATCTCCACCAAAGGCCCACGACTTTCGTCTGAGTTGTCACTGGCAGGACGGTACCTGGTATTGGTGCCCTTCTCCTCTTCGGTAAGCGTTTCGAAGAAAATTTCCAGCAGCGAAGAACGCAAGCGCTTGCAGCGCATCATCCAATCTATTAAGCCCGCAGGCTTTGGTGTGATTATACGCACCGTGGCCGAAGGCAAAGAAACAGCCGAGCTCGACAAAGACCTGCGCAACCTGGTGAAAACTTGGGAGGAAGGCATGGAGCGCATGATAGCCGCCAACGGCCGCGACAAGATCATTGGCGAACTTAGTAAAACCTCTTCTATCCTCCGCGATCTGTTGAACGAGTCGTTCGACAACATTCATGTAGACGATAAAAAGATTTTTGAAGAGGTAAAGGCCTACATCCGCTCCATCGCACCCGACAAGGAGAAGATTGTAAAGCTCTACAACGGCAAAGCCAAAATCTTCGAACATTACGGCATTGAAAAGCAGTTGAAGTCGGCCTTTGGGCAGACTGTGAGTTTACGTGGTGGTGGATACCTGATTATTGAGCACACCGAAGCGCTGCACGTAATAGACGTAAACAGCGGCAATAAATCTACCCGCGAAGAAAATCAGGAAACCACTGCGCTCTCCGTTAACCAGGAGGCAGCACGCGAAATTGCGCGCCAACTTCGCCTGCGCGATATGGGTGGCATTATTGTGGTAGACTTTATAGACATGCGCAGCCAGGACAGCAAGCGCCTCATCCATAAAATCATGAAAGATGAGATGGATGCGCACGATAAGTCGAAGCACACCGTGCTGCCGCTGTCGAAGTTCGGGCTAATGCAGATTACGCGCGAGCGCGTGCGGCCGCAGATGAACATTGCCACCAAAGAGGTGTGCCCTACCTGCAACGGTACGGGTAAGATCAATGCTTCTATCCTGGTAACCGACCAGATTGAACAGCACATTGAACACCTGTTTGTAAAACAAAACGAAAAGCACCTGGTGTTGGCTGTGCATCCTTTTCTGCATGCTTATTACACCAAGGGCATTATCTCGAAACGCCTGAAACTCTACTTTAAATACAAGCGCTGGATCAATCTCGTGAAAGACACCTCGCTGGGTATCACCGAATTTCATTTCCTGAATCGCGATGGAGAGGAGATTGAGATGGGGCAGAAGGAAAAAGAGAACCCTGTTTTGGTGGAGGTGTAAAGAAACAGACTGGCGCGTTGCTCCTATCCGTTTTGTAATCAACCGCGGGCATTCACCCGCGGTTGATCAATTTGATCAATACTTCTTAAGTACTCACACGGCCAACTTCCGAGCTTAACGCTCCGATACTTATTACCAGGTTTTAATTCTATCCGACCTGTAGCAAAGATTGCTCTAGCGGTTGGTTATTTTCAAATTCGCAAATTGGCCCGAAGAGTTAGCTCCCACCCAAAAACCGATGCCGCCTGATGCGCGTGTGTTGAGTTTAGTTACTTTTAGAGCAGGGTAGGTAGCACCGTTTACAAACACCTGAACTTCTGCGCTGGTTATTTCCAGCCGCACATGCAGCCACTGGTTCGGGTCGGGGCCGGGAATAATTTCCTTCTCATAAACACCCGTATGCTCTTCGCGCAGTTTGTACCATGGAAAATCAGGATTGCTTACGTATTGCACCATGTGGTCGCGGTTAATTTGTTGATCGGCCACAAAGTTGAACGGCCGGAAATACACACAATCGTAAGTGCTGTCGTTAAGTGCATGAAAGGCAAGTCCAACAAAGCTCGAACCCGGTTTGTTTTCTCCCAGCAAATCAAACTCCACCACACCCCGCTCAAAGGTTACGCCCTTCAGCCACGCAGCGCCATCTCCCTGGGCCGCGTTGAGCGTTATACCGTTGTAGCCCGGCCCCGTTACCTGCGCGATGGTTCGGTTCACAACTCGGTAATCTTTTGTTTTGTTTTGCGCCTTGCCTGCCACAGGCAAAAAAAGGATCAAAAGGGCGACAAATAATTGGGCAGATTTAATCATATGCATGTAGGGTTAGTGGCTAGTGTTTGGTTTGTTCTTTTGCAACGCGGTCACTAAATTCATCAACCGTTCATACATTAAACGAATCATTTGCAGGTCTTTTGGCGTTCAATTCATACCTAAATAGTTCAAAACCCGGTCATGTCGGCTTCTGAGAAAGATTATATTGAGCGCTACCGTCAGTTGGTGGAGGAAAAGCTGATGCTGGGCACCGAAGGCAGCAGACTGAAGCAACGGGATTTCGAATACCTCTCCACTGTTATCGAAGAGAAATCGAAAGTAAAACTGAGCGTATCTACACTAAAGCGGTTGTGGAAAAGTGAATACACGCAGGTGCCCCACCCCACCACATTAGATGCATTGGTGTCGGTATTGGATTTTGCTAACTGGCCCGATTTCAAAAAAGCACAGGCTGAAAACATTCGCGAATCAGAAAAGCCGGCACCCGTGGTGCGCAAAGTGGTGCCGGCCTCCGTGTATATTATTGTTGGCTTTCTGGTGATTACCACCACGGTGCTGGCACTGCAGGCTTTTAACCGTTCGAAAAAGACAGAGCCTGTTAAAATTCCATTTACAGCCGATAAAACGGTAACCAGTGGCGTGCCCAACACCGTGATGTTCACCTACGACTTCCGCAACGTGCATGCTGATAGCTTTTTTATTCAGCAGTCGTGGAACCCACGCAACAAAACAGCCATCGACCCGGCCAAGCATTATTTCTCAGCCATCTATTATGAACCCGGCTTCCATTGGGCACGCTTAATTGCAGACGACTCAATCGTAACGTTTGCCAGTGTGCATATTAAAACCGATGGCTGGCTGCCTTTGGTAAAATATGATTTGCGCGATCGCGTACCTATTTACCTCGATACAGAGGCCATGTTAAACAACGGTGCCCTGCAAATTACAAACGAAACATTGCAACGTGCAGGTGTAGACCTCAGCAAGGAATTTTACACACGGCTGTATAACATACGCGATTTTTCAGATACCCACAGCGACAATTTCGATCTGGAAACACGCATGCGGTGCGAGGCTTCCCCAGGTTTGAAAGCAGCATGCCCCAAAATGGAAGTAATGATGGTTATGGAGGAGGACGTCTTCAGGGTGCCTCTTACCATACCGGGTTGCGTAAACGAACTTCGCCTGAACATGGGCGAAAATTTTCAAAGCGGGGTAGATACCAACCTCTCCAAACTGGGAACCAACGTATACGATTGGCAGACGCTGCGTGTGCAAACATTAAATAAGAAAACAATTATCTCTTTGAACGGAGAACCCGTTCACGAGCTTTCGTTCGTAAAAAATTTTGGAAAGTTGGTGGGCTTAATCATTACTTTTAGAGGCACAGGTTCGGTAGATTATGTTCACTTGAACAACGGCCAGGGAGAGCGCGTGTACGCAGACGAGTTTGAACCGGTGGTGCCTTGAGTCATCAGACATTGATACAAACCATTCAGGCGCAGGCATCCTTGCCCGCAGAGGCAGCGCTGTCGCTGGCCGCTCTTTCTACACCGCGCTATCTTAAAAAAGGAGATCACTTTATTCGGGCAGGCGAAGTGCCGAAACATTTTGCTTTCATCCAAACGGGTTTGTTTCGCTACTATTACCTCGATGAACAGGGCAATGAATTCACCAAAGCTTTTTTTACCGAAAACGCCTTCCTGAGTTCTTACAGTGCCATGGTGCTGCAGCGGCCCTCTTACTTTTCTATTGAAGCGCTGGAAGATGCTCATCTCCATGCCATCGCTTTCGCGGATTGGCAAACCTTACGGCAACAAGATGGCCGTTGGAACGAGTTGCTGTTGGCCATCTTGCAAAAGGCTTTCATTAAAAAAGAAGAACGCGAGCGACAGTTTTTGCTTTTTGATGCAGAAAAACGTTACCGGCTTTTTCTGCAAGATAATCCCGGCTTGGACCAGCGCGTAAACCAGCGCCTGATAGCATCTTATCTTGGCATAACGCCTGTTGCGCTGAGTCGTATCAGAAAAAAGATGGGCGTGTTAACATAGGTTAATGCGGTACCTACCGTTGCGTGTTTCTTTTGCAGGAAAAAGAAACACCATGCAACTTCAGGGAAACACCATTTTAATTACCGGTGGCAGTTCAGGCATTGGACTGCAATTGGCTAAGCTACTTTCAAAAGATAACCGCGTTTTGATCTGTGGCCGTTCGCAAGTAAAATTGGATGAAACGAAGCAGATCCTTCCTTCTGTGGAGGTTTTTAGATGCGATCTGGCCGTTGGCGCAGAACGGAAGGCGCTGTTCGAATGGGTGCGCACGCAACACCCCACCTGCAACGTGCTGATCAACAACGCAGCAATCGTTCACAAAACTGATTTCGATACCGACCCGGCAATAGTTGAAAAAGCAATTCACGAAATTCAAGTGAACCTGATAGCTCCTGTTGAATTGGCGAAATTATTTCTGCCTTTGATACAACAAAACCCTGGGGCAGCGATCATTAATATTACCTCGGGCCTGGTGTTTGTGCCTCGGGCTGTTTATCCGGTATATAGCGCCACCAAAGCTGCATTGCATTCATTCACACAGGTGGTGCGGCAGCAGATGCAGGGTAAGCCGGTACGCTGGGTAGAAGTACAAATGCCTGCCGTTGATACCCCTTGGCACAAAGGAACACCACCGCGCATCGCCATTCCCGTAGAAAAGGCGGTGGCCGATATGCTGAAACAACTTGCGAAGGGAAAAGAAGAAATTCGCGTAGGCGGAGTGCGCATGCTTTATCTGCTCTCGCGGCTGGCGCCAGCTTTTGCGTTCCGCAAACTCAACAGTCTGTAGTCAGTTCTTCTTCCATTTGATATTGCACCCAATGCTGGGTTTTTGATCGGCAGCGGGGGCACGGCCATTTAAAAGTGCAAGCAAGGCTGACCGCAGATCGGCCCCGGTAACAGGTCGATTGTTGGCAGGGCGTGAATCATCGTACTGGCCGCGATAAGCTAATTTCAGTTCGCGATCATAAAGAAAAAAGTCAGGCGTGCAGGCAGCATCGTAGGCCCGGGCCACGCTTTGCGTTTCATCGTAGAGGTAGGGAAAAGGATAGCCCAACTGTTGGGCTACCTCTTTCATGGCCTCGGGGCCATCATCCGGATATTGTGCCGCATCGTTGGAACTAATGGCAACAAATTGAATTCCCTTGGGCTGAAACTCGAGCGCCATGGCTACCAGGCTTTCGTTCAACAATTTCACGTAAGGGCAATGGTTGCAAATAAACATCACCAGTGTGCCGTGGTGCCCTTTCAAGTCGCTCAAAGTAACCTGCTTACCCGATACAGTATCGGGCAATTGAAACGGGGGAGCCGCTGTGCCCAGCGAAACCATGGTAGAGGGAGTTGCTGCCATAGTCGGTAAAAGTAAAAAAAGAACCTCAATCCGGATTATTTACATCGCTTTCGGTTCCTTCTTCTAGTTCTGTTTTGGTTTCGTTGTCTATATCTTGTTCGCGGTTGCGGGGCATTACACCTAGCCCGCATAAAGCCAGCAGAATGAGCAGTATCAACACCAACAACCTTATAAACCTTTTAAGTTTGTTCATAAATAAATTGATAGCGGCATGGGTGCGCTTAGGAAGCAAACCGTTGCCTAGTGAATGAATAAGAGGAATTGTTGCCGGAGTAGCCCGGCTGTCAGAGAATCAGCAGGCGTGCCTCTGTACCGTCAGCACCAGCGTTGTTTCTGGTTTGCAGCAAAGGCATGGCGCGGTGGTAAAGAAACCGCTGATTCAAAGTGGAAAAACGAACGGCTAACTGGGTGTCATAACTCACCCACCGATTTAAGTTACTCGATAGTGAGGAGTTCCCGAAATATGTTTCCTGATCTGCGGACAGCGATGGTTGCGTGCATGAAGGTGCATTTTGGTGCAGCTTGCCGGTAGCCACCCACTCAGTAAGCACCGGCCGGGCAGTTGTAGCCTCTATGGCAGGAGCCAACGAAAACGACAACAGCCCCGTAAGCAGCGTAAAAAGGAATAGCTGCCGGAGGCTTTTAAGTGTGAATGCGTTGAAAACCTGTGCCCACATATTTGCAAGCTAACGATATTGGTGAACATTTTGATGAACGATGCGCCACAACATGCACTTATAATTATCTTCACCACTTCAAAATCACTTATGAAGAAGAAACCGGCAAAGTCAACCTTATCTGTTCATGTAGGCTCTGTGGGCGATCCGCAATTTGGTGGTGTGGTGAACCCCATCTATCCGTCAGCCGCGTACGATTATGATTCGTTGGTGCGCTATCCGCGTTATTTCAATACACCCAATCATCAGGCTGCAGCCGAAAAACTGGCAGCCTTGGAGAACGGAGACGAGGCGTTGTTGTTCAGCACAGGCATGGCGGCCATCATGACGTCTATTTTCGGGGTGATGCAGGCAGGCGATCATATGGTGCTCCAGAACGATTTATATGGAGGCACCCACTACGCCATTTTGCACGAGCTGAACCGGTTCGGCATGGAGTACACCATGGTAGATGCCAGCGATCCGCGCAACTTCGAAAAAGCCATTCGGAAGAATACGAAAATGCTCTACGTGGAAACGCCTTCCAATCCACTACTCAAAATCACAGACCTTGCGGCCGTAGCGCGCATAGCCAAAAAGCATGGGCTGCTCACTATGATCGACAATACGTTTGCTTCACCCGTCAACCAAAACCCGATTGATGTTGGTTTTGACATCGTTGCTCATAGCGGTACCAAATACATTGGCGGCCACAGCGACCTGATGTGTGGCGTGGTAGTTACCACCAAAAAGTTGATGGAATTGATACGACCATGCGCGGTTAATTTTGGCGGAAGCCTGGATGCCAATACGTGTTGGTTGGTGGAGCGCAGCTTAAAAACCATTGTGCTGCGGGTGCAGCAACAGAACAGCAATGCGCTGAAGCTGGCTCAGTTTCTGGAAGCGGAGAGCAAAGTAAATGCAGTGTTTTACCCCGGTCTGAAAACTCACCCCGGTTACCGCACAGCGCGTAAACAAATGCCGGGTGGCTTTGGCGGTATGTTGTCGTTCGAAGTAAAAAGCGACTCTGATAAGTTTATCAAAAAACTGAAGTACATCAAAAAAGCGGTAAGCCTCGGAGGCGTAGAGTCTACCATTGCACAACCGTTTCGCACTTCGCATAAAAAATTATCGGCAGATGAACGCAAAGCACTTGGCATTTCAGATCGCCTGGTAAGGCTTTCGGTGGGCGTAGAACATGTCGATGACCTGATCAACGACATCAAAGAAGCCCTTTAGCTGCCGCTGACGAGCAGGTACCACACGTAGCCCACATAGATAACCAGGAACGCGGCCCCTTCAAACCGGCTAATGGCCGGGCGCTTGCCCAGAATAACCGCAAGAATTAGTGCAGACGTTGCAACAATGATCATCAAGATATCGGTATTGCTGGTGGGGTTGTAAGGAATGGGGGTTAGCAGGGAGGTGAAGCCCAATATCCAAAGTATGTTGAAGATGTTAGAACCGATGGCGTTGCCCACGGCCATAGCAATGTTGTTTTTGTAGGCCGCCACTGCCGATGTTACCAGTTCTGGCAAAGAGGTGCCTACCGCCACAATGGTAAGACCAACAAATTTTTCGCTCAGCCCTGCCTGGCGAGCTACAAAAGTAGCTCCGTTAACTACCCATTGCCCACCCACATACAGCGCGAGGATGCCGAAAGCAATTTGAAGAATGGATTTGATAACCGGGGTTGGAATGACGGGAATTTCGTCAGTGGCAATTTCTTGCTTCTGGCGAGACACCACAAAAATGTACACCATAAACATGGAGAAGAAATACAAGAGAATCACGCCATCGAAGCGGGTGATCACATGGCTGTCCTGATCGAACACCAGGCCGGTGTTAGCCAGGAAACCCAGCAGTACGGCCGCAAAAAGAGAAAAAGGTATTTCAATAAAGTATGTATCGCGATGCAGTGGCAATGGGCGAATAACGGCTGCGGTACCGAGAATAAGCAACACATTGGCAATGTTGCTCCCCAGCACGTTGGCCACACCCAAATCGGCTTTGCCTTCCAGGCTCGAAAGCGTAGTAACCAGTAATTCGGGAAGCGAAGTGCCAAACGATACAATGGTAAGGCCGATCACCATTTCCGAAATATTAGCCTTGCGTCCAATGGCGGAAGCACCTTCCACCAGCCAATCGGCACCTTTGATCAATAAAGCCAATCCTATAACAAATAATAAATAAGTCATGCCACCTATATTCGCACAAAATAAATAATTAAGACCTACTTTCTATGTACCAAATTCGCGAAGCACGCCCCGATGATATTTCCAGGCTCATGGAATTCCAGGCCAATATGGCCAGCGAAACAGAGAATATTGAATTAGACCGGGCAATTTTACGAAAAGGCATCGAGGCCCTTCTGGCAGACACAGGGAAAGGAAAATATTTCGTAGCGGAGACGGCTGGCCAACCGGTCGGTTGCCTGATGACAACCTACGAATGGAGCGACTGGCGCAATGGCACTGTGTTGTGGATTCAATCGGTGTATGTAGCCAAACCCTACCGTGGTAAAGGCATTTACAAAGCACTTTATCAGCACGTGCAGTCTATGGTAGAAAGGCAACCCAGCTTGCGCGGCATTCGGCTTTATGTGGACAAAAGAAATCAGCCTGCCCAACAGGTGTATCGGCAGTTGGGTATGGATGGTGAACACTACCAGGTGTTCGAGTGGATGAAGCAGTGAGGTAATTAGCCCTTTATCAGGCCCTTTGCTTTCAATACGCTGGCAACAAACTTGCGCTCGTTGTCGGTATTAAAGATTTTAAACGGCAAGTGAATGAGTTGCGCCTTGTTTACAGTTAGCAGAAAATAATCTTTCCCTACCTGGGCGCTTTTAATCTGATCCCACTTAAGTGGCATGCCCTCGCGCGCATTGATTTTCATGACAATCTGCTGGCTGGATATTTCGTAAGAGAAGCGCTCGAAAAGCATTTTACCCTGCTCCAATTGAGTGACCCCATAAAACTGAATCCACCAGAATAATAGATAAAGGCCGGCACCCAGAAAGGCAGCAATGAACCACCAAAAGCTGGCTACCCAGAAATAACCCAGGCAAATGGCCAGTACAATCAGGCTTACCCACCACTGCTGCTTTAAAACATTGCGCAGGGCCATCTTGATATAATCTTTCTTCTCTAGGCGGTAATTACGGGTCTTAACAATCATGCGGCTACAAGTCTTCTTTAAGGACGGCAAAAATACTGCGAATTATGACAATAGCAGGATGCCCGTTTAAAAATTTGAAGATTGCGGCTGTCAGCGTACGGCTTTCAAACTGAGATCGAGGCTTTTTACCGAGTGCGTAAG
>CAZRQK010000035.1:35799-53612 GCA_964602295.1 uncultured Ohtaekwangia sp. | reverse complement strand
CACATTAAGAATGTGCTAAACTATGGAATTTCGCTTCGGCAAAAAAACAGATGTTAGGTTGGCCTTCAGTTCTTTTTGGCCTCTTCTTCGCGCTTGCGGTCGCGCTCTATTTTACGCTTGCTCTTGCCCAGCGGTGCCATAAAATGCTTGGGGTTGTTGTTGAAATGTGTGGCGAGGCTATCGATGCTCAGCAGCATTTTGTTGAGGTTCACGTATAGCGAATCGTCCGTAAGCAGTTTGCTGGCCGTATTGTCTCCGCTGTTAAGCGCCTCCAGCGTTTTATTCAACCCTTCCAGTGTTTGTTGTGTTTTTACAATAGTTTTATTGAGTTCCAATCGCTTCAGCGAATCTGATAGTTCCTGAAAGTTCTTCAGCGTAGGCGACAGTAATTGCAAGGTGCTGTTCAATTGATCGGTGGTGGCTTTTACATTTACCGTCAGCTCATCTATTCGGGTACTGGCGTTGCCCAAGGTTCTATTCAGCTGATCGGGTGTGCTTTTCAACCTGCTAAAGATCACGTTGAGATCTTCTGAATTCTTTGTGAGGTTATCTAAAATGGTGTTGAACTTGAAGAGGGTAGTCTGCAGGTTGTTGGCCACGGGTTCTGCCGACTCGGTAAATACGTCTAACATGCCTTTGGCCACTTCTGCCCTTATGGTGTCTTTAGGCTTAAGTGGCGTTACAACTTTACCTATGTTCAGCAAAATAGATTTCCCGCCCAGGAAGTCGCTATTCAGCATGGCCGTGGTGGAATCGCCCAACTTAATATCTGAGTCAATCTCCAGTTCCACCAACACTTTGTTTTGTTTGTTCTGCATAATGCGGATGGCCCCTACGCGCCCTACGGCCAAGCCATTTACCAACACGGGGTTTGAGGGCACCAGCATGTCTACATTATCGTACACTGCGTAGTACTTGGTGGTGGATTTCATAAAATCGGTACCCTTCAGGTAGTCGAACCCAAAATACAAGAGTACCAGGGCCATGGCCATAAACAATCCTACTTTCAGTTCTTTATTCACAAAAATCAGTTTAATGCTTCCATTTCCTCTTTGTACTCCTTGAAGGCGCGGTAGATAGCCGAAGCAATATAATCTTGCACCTTCTCATCATTCAGCTCGCGCTCTTCTTTTTCATTCGAAAGGTAGCCAATCTCCACCAATACGCTGGGCATGGCCGTCATCCACAGCACCATAAAACCGGCCTGTTTCACCCCCTTGCTTTTACGCCCCGCACGTGTTTTGAATTGCTCTTCTATTTTGCTGGCCAGCAGCAGACTTTGCTCTTGGGTAACCGATTGGTTTAAGCTGAAGAGGATATATGATTCTGGCGAATTGGGATCGAAACCCGAATACTTTTCTTGGTAGTTCTCTTCCAGCAAAATCACCGAGTTTTCACGTTTGGCCACTTCAAAGTTGGCCTCGCTCACATGAAGCCCCATTACATACGTTTCTGTTCCGTAAATGGCCTGCTTTCTTTCATGCGGTACAGACGTGGGCAAAGAGTTTACGTGGATGGATATAAAAACATCGGCTTGATTATCGTTGGCCAGCTTGGCGCGTTGGTCGAGGCCAACGGCCACGTCTTTGGTTCGGGTATACAGCACCTTTACATCGGGCAGGTTGTCGGATATGTATTTGCCTACCTTCAGCCCAACCTTCAGGGTAATGTCTTTCTCTTTCGAGTTCTTACTCATGGTGCCGGGCTGAAACCCACCGTGGCCGGGATCAATAACCACCGTCTTGATTTTGTTTTCAACTTTCTGTGCTGTAGACGGAAAACTTAGCAGGGTTATTGCTATTACCAAGAACTTAAATCCCATAATCCTCACAAGCGTGGCGATGTGTAAAGTATTTGCAATACCTTTGCGCAAAGTTGTGAATTTTTTACAACATGCTAAACTACTGATAATCAAATCGGAAGAGGTTCGGATGCGGGTTCGTTTCATTCTGCTTTTTTTTGTTTTGATGGGATTGGCGGGCCCCCTGGCGGCCCAGGTAGAAAGACCTCTTACCGCACCAGCAAACCTGGCCATTGCCGCTGATACGCTTCAGCCCCTCTCCCCCGACTCGCTTACCATCAAAAACGATACCTTAAATGTAAATCAGGATTCGGTAAAGCAGGCCAAGAAGGGCGACATTGAAACTACGATTGTTTACTCGGCCCGCGACTCTATCAACTCCAGCCTCGACCGCAAGATTGTGCGGCTCTATGGCCAGGCCAAAATCAAGTACGGAGAAATTGAACTCGAGGCCGATGAAATCATCATAGACTACGAGCAAAACACCATCTCGGCCAATGGCAAATTAGATTCTACGGGGCGCAGGGAGGGCTTCCCCATTTTTAAGAACGGTGCAGAAGTCTACGAAACACGCGACATGGTTTACAATTTTAAAACCAAGCGCGCCAAAATATCGGAAGTAGTAACCCAACAAGGCGATGGCTTCCTGCATGGCGAAACCGTTTTCAAAAACGACAAAAACGAATTGTTCAGCATTGGTAACGCCTACACTACCTGCAACCTGGCGCACCCACATTTCCGCATTATCTCTACCAAGTCCAAAGCCATACCGGGCGACAAAATAGTATCGGGGCCATTCTATATGGAGTTCAACGATGTGCCCACACCGCTGGCCTTTGCTTTTGGCATTTTTCCTGCCCCTAAAAAAAGTGCTTCGGGCATTCTCTTTCCTACCTATGGCGAAGAAAGACAACGTGGTTTCTTTTTGCGCGGGGGTGGCTACTTTTTCGACATCAGCGAATACATGAAACTGGCCATCACCACCGATTTGTACACCAAGGGCTCCAACGGGGTTCAGATTGCCATGCCCTACAACAAACGTTACGCTTACACGGGCAACTTCAATTTTAATTTTACTAACAACCGGCTGTCTCAAAACATTGAAGACAACAGCCGTAGTCGCGACTTCCGCCTTACCTGGAGCCACAGCCCGCAAACCAGGGGTACGGGCCGATTCTCTGCCTCGGTAAATGCTGCCACCTCCAGCTTCAACAACAACAACTACCTGGGCGTAAATGCCAACCCGGCCGCCATGCGGCTCGATAACACCACACGAAAGCTCAGCTCGAATGTGTCTTACTCAAAAACATTTGGAGGCACACCCTTCAATGCAGGTATCAACCTGCGCCATAATCAAGATCTGCAAACCAAACAGGTAGACCTGCCCATGCCCGATGTGAGTTTTAACATGAATAACGTCTACCCTTTTAAAAATTCGAACAGCGAATTTCTGGAAAACATTTCGTTGCGTTTAACCTCCAACGGTACCAATGCCATTACCAACAACCTGGGCCGCCTTACACCCGAAGCACAACGCGACAGTATTGCTCCTTTCAATTTCGAAACACTACCTACCTTCTTCAGAAACTCCAAGAAAGGCGTGCGCCATAATATACCGTTGGCCACATCTGTTAAACTACTGAAGTTCTTTACGGTAAGCCCCAACCTGTCGTACGATGAGCTGTGGTACTTCGAACAACTGGATTGGGAATGGAATCCCGACAGCACCAATCTTGTTATAAAAGATACAATCAATGGATTCAACAGGGTGGGTACCTATAACGGTGGTATTAGTATGAATACGCGTATCTATGGAACATGGGTATCTAAAAACAAAGACAGTCGCGTGCGCGCCATCCGCCATATCATCAACCCCAGCGTGAGCTATTCCTTCCAGCCCGATTTTGCCGACCCCAAGTACGACTACTATCAAACATTTATCGGTAAAGACGATCGCCCCCGCCTGGTGTCGCGACACCAGGGTTTTGTGTATGGAACAGCCCGGCAGGGCAAAAGCAGCTCGCTGGGCTTCAACCTGGGCAACAACCTGGAAATGAAAGTGCGCGGTAAGAAAGATACGGTAGACAGAAAAGTTTCACTTTTTAACTCTTTGTCAGTGGGTTCCAGCTATAACCTGGCGGCAGACTCGTTTAAGCTGGCCAACATCAGCCTTTCGGCCAACACCAATGTATTGAACGACAAAATCAACCTGAACTTTGGCGCTACGTTGGATCCTTACCAATACGAGTTGGAAGCCATCAACGAAGCATCTGTGGTAAGGCAAAGAAGAGTAGACCGCTATGTATGGAAAGACAAATTCAGCCCCGGCCAAATTGCCTCTGCCAACTTTGCGTTCAGCACCAACCTCAGCCCTGAGGGGCGCGACAAAGACAATACTACGCGCGATAAGATTGCAAAGGCAGACGGCATCTCCGAGTCCGACAAACAACTGCTTCTCAACAATCCAGATGCCTACATCGATTTCTCCATCCCCTGGAATCTGCGCATCAGTTACAACCTCGATTACCGTAAAACCGGTTATCAAAAAGCTACCGTCACACAGGCCATCCGCTTCAATGGTGACTTGTCGCTTACCGAAAAGTGGAAAGTAGATTTTAACTCCGGCTTCGACTTTCAAAGCAAGCAGTTTACCCAGAGTAACCTCGGCATCAGACGCGATCTGCACTGCTGGCAGGTAAGTGTAAACTGGGTACCCTTTGGGCGCTTCCAGTCTTACAACTTCACCATTGGGGTGAAGTCGGGCATGTTGCGCGACCTGAAACTAGATCGCACCCGCAGCTTCTTCGATAATTTCTAGTCGAACTTTTCGGGCCGCATCTGCGGGAAGAAAAGCACATCCTGAATAGAAGGCGAATTAGTAAGCAGCATGGCAATACGGTCGATGCCATAGCCAATGCCGGCCGTGGGTGGCATGCCATACTCCAGCGCACGCAGGAAGTCATAGTCAATAAACATGGCTTCATCGTCTCCGCGCTCCATCAACCGCACCTGCTCTTCAAAGCGCTCGCGTTGATCTACCGGGTCGTTCAATTCCGTGTATGAGTTGGCTATTTCTTTGCCGTTGGCAATCAGTTCAAAACGTTCTACCAAGCCCGGCTTGGAGCGATGCTTTTTGGTTAGCGGGCTCATTTCCACCGGGTAATCCGTAATGAAAGTAGGTTGTATGTAGTGATGTTCGCACTTCTCACCAAAAATTTCATCTATCAATTTGCCTTTGCCCATCGCGGGCTCCACATGTATGCCCAGCTTCTTACACACCTCGCGCAAGCCCGCCTCATCCATCTGGCTGATGTCAATTCCCGTATGTTCTTTAATGGAGTCGTAGATGCTTATACGCTTAAAAGGCGCTTTGAAATTAATTACCCGGTCGCCCATAGTTGCTTCGGTGGTGCCGTTCACATCTATGGCCGCTTTCTCTAACAACCTCTCCGTGGTTTCCATCATCCAGAAGTAGTCTTTATAGGCCACGTAAAACTCCAGAATGGTAAACTCAGGGTTGTGCGTGCGGTCCATACCCTCGTTGCGAAAATCGCGGCTGAATTCGTACACCCAGTCGAAGCCGCCCACAATGAGGCGCTTGAGATACAACTCGTTGGCTATGCGCAGGTAGAAGGGCACATCCAATGCATTGTGGTGTGTAATGAAGGGGCGCGCTGTGGCACCTCCGGGTATGCTCTGCAAAACAGGTGTCTCTACTTCCAACGCCCCTTGTGTATTCAAAAATTCGCGGATGGAGTTGATCATGCGGGTGCGCTTCACAAAAGTTTCCTTTACCTGTGGATTGATCACCAAATCAGCATAACGTTGGCGGTAGCGGAACTCCGGGTCTGTTACGGCATCGAACACATGGCCCTCTTCATCGCGCTTTACCACCGGCAGCGGCTTCAGCGATTTGCTCAAGAGCGTAAACTCCTGCACGTGGATAGTGGTCTCCCCTGTTTTGGTAATGAATGCAAATCCCTTTACACCAATGAAGTCTCCCAAGTCAATCAGGTGTTTAATTACCTGATCGAAAAGCGTTTTGTCTTCACCGGGGCACACATCATCCCTGCGCACGTATAGCTGAATAACTCCTTTCGAATCCTGGATCTTAATGAACAGCACTTTTCCCTTGTCGTTCAGGCTCATGATGCGGCCCGCCATCACCAGGTTGGTGAACTGCTCTTTGGTGGCTTCGGTAAATCCTGCCTTCACCTCTTCTGAATAATGGGTGATGGGAAAAAGCGGAGCGGGGTAAGGATCTACACCCAACTTTCTGAGTTCGTTCAACTTCTCCCTTCTTAAAAGTTCCTGTTCGCTGAATTGCATACACGTTGATTACTAAAGTATGATATCAATTATTTCTGTTTCAAATAAACTAGTAAATCAGGTAAGTCGCGATGGACAATTTGCCAAACTTCCTCGGCATCCACTCCAAAATTATTATGCGCTACCAGATTTCTGAAGGACTTGATTTTGGTCCACGGAATTTCGGGATACTTGCCCTTGACTGCAGCAGAAAGTTTACCGGCCGTTTCTCCTATGATCACAAAGTTCATTAGCACAGCATCGAACGTTTTTTCATCCTCGTAAAACTCGTCCGCAGAACCAATTCCGGTAACAAACGTTTTGATTTTTTCTGCTGACTCAATAAGGGCCGCCAGGTTTGCGCGGTCTTTCTCAGACATAGACAGCATCTTTCAGCACCACCTCTCTATAGTAGGATTTGAGGTATTTCTCCCGGCAGATGTCAATGTTCTTTTTGAACTTGTCTTTCAACTCTTTACGGATTTCTTCCTTTACTGAGAACAGGTCATCGTTTACCGGATTGAACTCCACAAGAATATCAATATCGCTGGCAGCGTGCTGCTCGTTTCTGGCGTATGAACCAAACAAAGCCAACTTTGTAAGGTGATAGCGCTGTTGGAATTCCGGCTTCCGTAATTTTAAATACGCTACGATGTCATCTCTTTTCATTGAGGCGATGCTTACCGGGTCAAAGGTAAGAAACTTTGCTTAGACCTATTTGCCCTTCCTCCGCCTCAACTCTTTGCGAATCATGCCGAGTTCGCGGCTGCTCTGGCCTGCCACAGAGGTGTTCTCCTGCGCCCTTCGGATCAGGTAAGGCATCACCGCCTCCACCGGCCCGTAAGGCACATACTTGGCTACATTGTAACCTTCTTTGGCCAGGTTAAAAGAAATATTATCGCTCATGCCCAGCAACTGGGCAAACCACACACGGCCATCGCTGTTGGCAAGGCCGTGTTTGTCCATCAATACAGACAGGTATTGGTTGCTGTATTCGTTGTGCGATCCGCACATCACCGTAATCCGTTGTTTGTTATCCAAACAGAACGCCAGCCCTTTGTTGAAGCAATCGTCAGTGGCCGCTTTGGTAGGATGGATCGGGCTTGTATAGCCTTTTTCCTGAGCCCGCTCACGCTCTTTTTCCATGTAAGCACCCCGCACCATCTTCACACCCAAAAAGTAGTTGTGCATGGTGGCATCGTGGTAGGCTTCTTTCAACTTCGTGAGACCATCGGTGCGGTAAAACTGAATAGTGGTAAACACAATCGCTTTCTTGGCATTGAATTTACGCATCATCTCGGTGGCCAATTGGTCGATGGGGTCTTGTATCCACGTTTCCTCCGCGTCAATCAAAATGGGCACATCGTAGCTGGCCGCGCGGGCACATATTTTCTCTACACGGTCGTGCACGTGCTGAAAGCGTATTTTTTCTTCTTCGGTAAGTTCTTCTTTGGCCTGAATTTTTTCCAGCAGCGCAGCATCTGCCATGCCGGTCATTTTAAATACACAAAATGGAATAGACTCGTGCCCACGCGAGCGATCCAGCGTTCTCAATATTTCTTCTGCGGAAGCATCGAAACCTTCCTCCGACTTTTCGCCTTCCACCGAATAATCCAGGATGGTGCCTACATGAAATTTGCTGAGGGTTTGAATGGTCTGCTCGCTTTGCGCAATGTTTTCACCCCCGCAAAAATGTTCGAACACGGTAGCGCGTATCAGCCCCTTCACAGGCAAGCCAAGGTTCAGCGCCAGTTTGGCAGCGCCTGTGGCCAGGTTCGATACCCACGGATGATTGACCAGTGAAAAGATGAAGTGGGCTTTTTTCAGTTGCTTGTCGCTTTTGTACGAGAAGGCAGTGGCCGTATCGTCAAAATGCACTTTGGGTACTATTTCCATCGTTTGAAATTCGCGCACAAATATAGCAGGCAGGCGCGTTCTTCATATTTATGTGTAAGCCCTTCTAAAATATTGGTTTATTTTGCCCGAACGTCATTCATCATGCCTACCTCTTTACCCGGTTCTGTTCAAATTCAAAATCACCCCGAGGCCTTGTTGCGGCCATTCTTCGAGGAAAATACCTACACACAAATAGCTGTTCTGACCGATCGCAATACGCAGCAACACTGCTACCCGCTGGTGAAAGCTTTTCTGCCTCCCCATCACCTCATTACAGTGGCCCCTGGCGAAGAAGCCAAGAACTTGCAAACCTGTACGGAAGTTTGGCACTCGCTCACACAACTTCAATTCGATCGGCATGCACTTTTGCTGGTGCTCGGTGGCGGGGTGCTGGGCGACCTGGGCGGGTTTTGTGCTGCTACCTATAAGCGAGGTATCGACTTTGTGTTGATGCCCACTACACTGCTGGCACAGGTAGACGCCAGCGTGGGCGGCAAACTGGGTATCGACTTCGAAGGGTTAAAGAACCACATCGGTGTTTTTCAACTACCCAAGTCCACCCTCATCAGTCCCGCGTTTCTCCAAACATTGCCACCCCGCGAGCTTAGGTCGGGGTTTGCGGAGGTTATTAAACACTGCCTGATCTCAGACCGGCAAAAATGGAATGAAATCAAGCAAAAGGATTTGGCGAGTCAGAATTGGAAAGACCTTATCGCGCATTCAGTGGCCTTTAAAGAAGGCGTTACGCAACGCGATCCCAAAGAGAAAGGCGAACGCAAAATTTTAAACTTCGGACACACGGTGGGTCACGCCATTGAAAGCCTTTCCCTCGCCACCAGCCACCGGCTTTTTCATGGCGAGGCCATCGCCCTGGGTATGGTGGCCGAAGCGCACATTGCAGCCGCAAAAGGTTTGCTTACCGGCAGCGAGGTGACGGACATCGAAGCGTTTATCTGGAAAATTTACGACAGAGTCTCTCTGCCACCCTCCCCGCAGGTATGGGAGATAATGAAACAAGACAAGAAAAATAAGGGCAATGAAGTGCTAATGGCACTACCAAAGGGCTCGGGCAGTGCCGTGTGGGATGTAGCGGTTAGTGAAAAAGAGGTTGTTGCTGCATTGAAAATTTTCGACTCGCATTAAACGTAGTGTACGTCCGAATCGTCTGTTTTTTCAACTGGTTCTCCTTTCAGAACTTGCTTCAGACCTTGGGCGTTTTTCACCACAAAGTCTTTGGTTTTCTTCTTCCGGCTTCCGGTTAACAACCAGGCGGCCAGAAGCGCACCACCGGCAAGTCCTAACCCAATAGCTATTTTACGTGTTGCGCTCATACTCTAATAAACTACAAAATAAATCAATTTGTTTCAGCCTACTGCAAATAAATTTGCATTTATCATTACTTTCCAACCCAAAATCAATTTTGCGTGTCGTCAATCAGCATCAATAGAAAGGCCACCGTTGAAGGAATCATCGAAAACCTTCCTTCCTCCAAAAGTTTAAGCAACCGTGCTTTGGTATTACAAGCTTTGGCCGGCAACCAACCGGTCGTTAGTAACCTCTCCTCCGCGCGCGACACCGTATTGATGCAGAAGCTCATTGGCAGCAGCGAGTCCGTCATCGATGTGATGGACGCTGGCACCACCATGCGTTTCCTTACGGGCTACTTCGCCACCCGGGGAGCAGAAAAAATAATGACGGGCGCACCCCGCATGAAGGAAAGACCCATTGGACTACTGGTAGATGCTTTAAGAAAATTGGGCGCCCGTATCGACTACCTGGAAAAAGAAGGGTACCCACCACTGGCCTTGAAAGGTTTTGGCAAACAACTTACCAACACCATTGAAATGCCAGGGCATGTCAGCAGCCAGTACATTTCTTCTCTGATGATGGTAGCGCCCACCTTACCCAACGGACTCACCATTGTGCTTACCGGTAAAATCGGGAGCCGCCCCTATATTGAAATGACGGCCGCCCTCATGCGTCACTTTGGTGCCCAATGCCATTTCGATGGCCATGCCATTCAGGTGCCAGCCGGCACCTACACACCCAACCCCTATGCCGTAGAAGGCGACTGGTCGGGCATCAGCTATTGGTATGGGTTTACGGCTTTGGCCGAAAAGGCATCGGTTCAGGTAAATGCGGCTGCAGACAAATCGCTGCAAGGCGACCGTGCCATCGTGGAGATCATGGATCGACTGGGTGTGCACACAGATTTCAATAACAAAGGGGCATTACTCAGCAAAAAAGATTGGGCCAATTCTGTGCAATGGGATTTTTCACAGTGTCCCGACCTGGCACAAACGGTTCTGCCGGTGTGTGCCGCCAAAGGCGTCAACGGCATCTTTACGGGATTGGAGAGTTTGCGCATCAAAGAAACCGACCGCATCTATGCCTTGCAGCAGGAGTTAAGCAAACTCGGTGCGCGCATTACCGAACCCACCACCGGCACGTGGGTACTGACACCCGGCAATAACCCGCTGCCGCAACGCATTACCATTGAAACCTACCACGACCACCGCATGGCCATGGGGTTGGCGCCACTCGCTACTTTGATGGATGTGGAGATTCTCGATCCCGATGTGGTCAACAAATCGTACCCCACCTATTGGAAAGACGTGGCCAGCCTGGGATTTACCTTAACGCAACGGTAGCGATTGAAAGTAATCGGGCGCTTTCAGCAACCGGCTGCCATACCACGAAAACATTTCTCCATCTACCAGCAGTAATTTGCTCTGCGGAAAAACTGCCCGGAGTTCTTCCAGGTGTTTTTCTTGAAACGGGTAAGGCTCTGACGACAAAAACACCCAATCGGGACGCAGGCTGCGCATCAACGTAACCGGCAATTCCGGATAACGTACCTCTTGTTGCAGCACGTTCGTCAGGCCCAGCTGATTTAGCATCGCATCGATAAAAGTATTTTTGGCGGCAGCCATCCACGGCTCGCGCCAGATCAGGTAAAGTACGGTGGCTGGAGGAACGGGCCTCACGGCAGCGAAAGCGTGGCTGATACCTTGCACCAATTGTTGCGCTTTGGCGTGCGTACCTGTTAACAAACCTACCTGCTCCATCATAGCGAGTGCATCGGCCAGATTGTAAATGTCGCTCATCCAGACAGGGTAGCGTTGGCGCAACTTTTCTATGCCCTCCACATAGTTTTCTTCTTTGTTGCCAATGATGAGGTCGGGATTCAGTCGATCGATCTCACTGAAGTTGAATTTTTTTGTGCCTCCTACGTTGGCCTTTGTTTGTTTGGCTTCAGCCGGATGGATGCAGAACCTGGTTACGCCTACTATGCGCGAAGCCAGGCCCAAGTCGAAAAGTAATTCTGTTTGCGATGGCACCAACGAAACAATTCGCTGCACGGGCTGCACCACCTGCACGGGGCACTGAAGTTGGTCGATGAAAGTGGCAGGTTGCACACCTGCAAGATAGGGTTATTGCAGAACAGGTTCCTCCACCGAATTAGGAACGGTAACAGTAAACGTGGTGCCTACACCTGGTTTGGATTGCAAAATAATTTTTCCGCCCAGGCGTTCGACCGTATCCTTTACAATATACAACCCCAGGCCAGTACCTTTCTTCTGGTCGTTGGCACGGAAGAACATATCGAACACCTTGTTCTGGTATTTTTCTTCAATACCCAGGCCATTGTCTTCTATGCTTATAAAAAGCTGATCGGCAAATACGCGTGCGGCCACCATAATGTAACTGTAGCTCTTGGTGCGGTCGCTGTACTTGATGGCATTGGAAAGAATATTCGCCACAATGGTTTTGATACGGATGGGGTCGGAATACAACGGAGCCTCTTCGTCTACACTCAGGTCTATGCGTATGTTGGCGGCATCCGGCAGACCGCTGATGCGTGTCAGTTCGCGTTCTATCAGGCTCTTCAAATGGATGCGCTCGCGTTGGATGGCCAGCTTTTCATTCTTGTAAAAAGAGTTTACCTCTTCAATAACGGAATCCAGTTGTTGCAGGCTTTCTTTGGCAAGCACCATGAAGCGTTGTTTGTCTGCCTCATCGGCCTTCTCGGCCAGCGTGAGCAGGCCCAGGGCCGAGTGCAGGGGCGCACGCAGATCGTGCGTGGTTTTAAAAATGAAGTGGTCGAGGTGGTGGTTGGCCGACTCCAGCTTCTGCAGGTCGGCTTTAGGTTGTGTGATGTCGTGCATGAGCACCACCAACCCTTTGATTTTTTGGTTGTTGGTGTGGTTGGTTACAGAAACATCGAAATGGAGTTGCGACCCATCAGCCGCACGCAGCGTAATTTCGCTCTGGCCATTGTGGTTAGACTGCTGCAAGCATTGTTGCCATTGATGCCGCTGGTCTGCAGGCACAAAGTCGAATGCATTTTTGCCTAACAGACTGTAAGGCTTGATGCCGAAAATGGTTTCTACTGTAAGTGAAGCATAACGGATGATGTAGTTCTCTTCCGTTACCAGCACAATGCTCTTGGGACTCGCAAAGAGTTCCTCCAGCAGGTTCTCTGTCTTAAACATCGTTTTTTACTTTTCCTTCCCTGTCGAAATACCTTCCCACTGTAAAAACGAACCAATAGTATTTAAGCTTTAGGTTAAAGATTGTTATTAGATGGTAATGGCCATACTAGCCAACTGGCTCGACACCTTCAAATTGGAGCCAGTAACCGAAGCTTGGTTCAGTTCGAACTTCAGCTTGCCATCAATCACTTTAAAATTAATATGGCTCCCTTTCTGGCCCAGGTTAGCACTGTCCGTTATGGTAAGCACGGGTTTTCCCTCTGTCGCTAATTTTATGTTCTCGAATTCGCGGTTTTTGCTTTTGCCGAGATACACCACGGAACATCCGGAGGCATCACTGGCTGCAGCCAACTTCTTCACCACATATTTCTTGGCACCTTTGGGTTTGCCATCGTACCAGGTTTTAAGGGTGTTGAAAACATCTTCATCGCCCATTACACCCAACACAAATTCGCCACCCTCGGCCTCATTGGGCCACTGAATGTACTTCACGAAGTTGAAGAGCATGGCTGCATGAATTTCATGCATTGGTTTTTCCTGCTGCGCCTGCGCAGCAGAAAGGGTAAAAAAGGCGAGTGCAGCTACAAATAACTTTTTCATAGGACTTACGGTTTTAGGGGTTCTGTTCAAAGTTAATGCCTTTTATGTTATACAGAAAAACCCCGCCCCGACAAGTCGGGGCAGGTTTTTTCACAAACAAACCCATCAAATCAGAATCGCCATCGAGGACAGCGCACCTGAAACCTTCAGGTTAGAGGCTTCAATGGCCTGCTGGTTCAACTCAAAACGCAACTTATCGTTAACGGTCTTGAAGTTGATGCAGCTACCCTTCTCGCCCAAACCATTTTTATCTGTTACCACCAAAGTGCCTTTGCCACTCACTTTATTCTTCACTGTTTCAAACTCACCACTCTTCGACTTATCGATATACACTACATGGCAGTCAGAAACTTCGGCTGCAGAGTTGAATTTCTTAATTACATATGTTTTGCCACCCTTGGGTTTACCACCATACCAGGTGTTCAGCGTATTGTACATTTCCGTGTTACCAATCACACCTATCACAAATTCTCCCGATTTATCATGGTCAGGCCATTGTACATACTTAATGAAGTTGAACACCATCATGGAGTACACTTCATGCATCGGACGATCTTGAGCAAAGGTGGTGCCACTCACCACAACCAGGGCTGCTACCACTAAAGCTTTCAAAGTTTTCATGTGTCTTTCTTTTTTTGGGTTTTGTTGACACAAAGGTAGGCCACCCCCGCAGCGTGGGGAAACCTACCTTGCCCGGTAACTTTCTAATGTAAGATTTAGTGATTTTCTAACGGATATAGCGGAAATCCATACCCGGTTTTACCTGCAAAAGCACCTCGTAGATCAGATTTATCACGTTTTCGACATCTTCTTTGTGCACGGTTTCTACGGTGGTGTGCATATATTTCAGAGGTAGGGAAATGAGGGCAGACGCCACCCCTTCGGCAGAATATGCAAAAGAATCGGTGTCGGTACCTGTAGACCGCGATACGGCCTGGCGCTGGAAAGGAATTTTCTTCTTTTGGGCCACCTCGATGATCATTTTGAGAACATTGTTTTGCACAGCCGGGCCATAGCAAAGGGTGGGGCCCAGGCCACACTTCAGGTTGCCACTCTCCTTCTTGTTATACATGGGGCTCTGCGTGTCGTGCGTAACATCGGTACAGATGGCCAGGTCTGGCTTCAGCCTGCGCGAAATCATTTCGGCACCGCGCAGACCAATCTCTTCCTGCACGGCATTCACTATATATAAACAGAAGGGAAGTTTTTTCTTGTTTTCGTTCAGCCTGCGGGCTACCTCGGCAATCATAAAGCCGCCCATGCGGTTGTCGAGGGCGCGGCCTACCAGGTAGTTTTTGTGCAGCTCCATCAGCTCGTCTTCGAAGGTGATGACACAGCCCACATGCACACCCATGGCCTCCACCTCTTTCTTCGACTCGGCCCCGATATCGATAAAGATGTTCTTCAAAGAAGGTGTTTCCTCCTTGGCAGCATCGCGCACGTGGATAGCGGGCCAGCCAAAAACACCTTTCACAATACCTTTCTCGGTATGGATGTTCACCCGCATGGAGGGCGCAATCTGGTGGTCGGAGCCCCCGTTTCTGCGCACATAGATATAGCCTTCTTCGGTGATGTAGTTTACAAACCACGAAATCTCATCGGCATGGGCCTCAATCACCACCTTGTACTGCCCCTTGGGGTTCACTATTCCCACGGCAGTGCCATACACATCTACCATGTAGTCATCAATATACGGCTTGATGTAATCCAGCCAGATTTGCTGGCCTTTGTATTCGAAGCCGGTGGGCGATGCGTTGTTGAGGTAATCGAAAAGGAATTTTTTGCTCTTCTTATCCATGGTGGTTCAAAATTTCAGATTCAATATAATTTATTCAATATAAAGTAAGGTCTACAAAGGAATATTGCCGTGCTTCTTTTTGGGCAGCTTGGCCACCTTGTTCTCCAGCATCTGGAAGGCACGGATGAGTTTCTCCCTCGTTTGGTCGGGGTAGATCACCTCATCGATGTAACCGCGGTGTGCCGCCCGGTAGGGGTTGGCAAACTTGCGCGTGTACTCCTCTACCTTCTCGTTCAACTTGGCTACGGGGTCGGCTGCTTCGCTGATTTCTTTCTTGAAGATAATTTCCGCAGCGCCCTTGGCACCCATCACGGCAATCTCGGCTGTGGGCCACGCATAGTTCAGGTCTGCCCCGATGTGTTTGCTGTTCATCACATCGTAGGCACCTCCATACGCTTTGCGGGTAATAACGGTAACGCGGGGCACCGTGGCTTCCGAAAAGGCGTAGAGCAATTTGGCCCCGTTGGTAATGATGGCGTTCCACTCCTGGTCGGTGCCAGGTAAAAAGCCGGGCACATCTTCCAGCACCAGCAGCGGTATGTTGAAGCAATCGCAGAAGCGCACAAAACGGGCGCCTTTCACGCTGGCATCAATATCTAACACACCCGCCAGGGCTGCGGGCTGGTTGCCCACAATGCCTATGCTGCGTCCAGCTAGTCGCGCAAAGCCCACCACCATGTTTTCGGCAAAGTTCTTATGCACTTCAAAGAACGACCCCTCGTCTACCACACCGGCAATCACCTCGCGCATGTCGTACGGTTGGTTGGGGTTGGGGGGCACTATTTCATTCAGGCCGGGGCGCGTTTCGTTGCCGGCCGTGTAGGGCAAGCGTGGCGCATCGTCTTCGCAATTCTGAGGTATGTAGCTAAACAGTTGTTTGATCTGGTTGATGCACTCCACTTCGTTGGCACAGGCAAAGTGTGTTACGCCACTTTTGGTGCTGTGGGCAGTGGCACCCCCTAATTCCTCGGCTGTTACGTTTTCGTGGGTAACGGTTTTCACCACGTTGGGGCCGGTAACAAACATGAACGAGGTGTTCTCCACCATAAAGATAAAGTCGGTCATGGCAGGCGAATACACGGCACCACCGGCACAGGGGCCCATGATGGCGGATATCTGCGGTACCACGCCTGAGGCCATCACGTTGCGATAGAAAATATCGGCATAGCCACCCAGCGACACCACCCCTTCCTGAATGCGGGCGCCACCAGAGTCGTTCAGGCCAATCACGGGGGCACCGTTTTTCATGGCCAGTTCCATCACCTTCACAATCTTCTCTGCATGTGTTTCGGAAAGAGAGCCGCCAAACACGGTGAAGTCTTGCGAGAACACGTATACCAACCTGCCGTGGATGGTGCCATAGCCCGTAACCACCCCATCGCCCAGGTAATATTCTTTGTCGAGGCCGAAGTCTTTGCCGCGGTGCATCACAAACTTGCCCAACTCTTCGAACGAGCCCTCATCGAGCAGCAGCAGTACCCGCTCGCGCGCAGTGAGCTTGCCTTTGGCATGTTGCTGTTCAATCCTTTTTTCTCCTCCACCCAGCAGCGACTCCTCGTTCTTGCGGTGCAGTTCGTCAAACTTCTGTTGTAATATTTCCGAGTTGATCTTCCGTTTTGCCATAATGCTTTGTTGGGGTTCAAATATAGTTATTGTTTGTTGCGAACCGGGTATATTCGGCCGCTTTGCACCCACACATGAACAAGAGAATTGCGGTTATCGATTTGGGCACCAATACTTTCCACCTGCTGATTGCCGAGCCGGCCGCGCAGGGGTTTACCACGCTGGTGCGCGAACGCGAAGCCGTGAAGATTGGCATGGGCGGCATTAACGATGGACTGATCACCGAGGCGGGTGTGGCGCGTGCGCTGGCCACCTTAAAGAAGTTCAAAGCCACCATCGATGTGTGGCAGGCAGACCCCGTGCTGGCCATCGGCACCAGTGCGTTGCGCAATGCGCGCAATGGCCATGAAGTGGTGCGCCTGATTGAACAGGAAACGGGCATCACCGCGAAGATTATTTCAGGTGAAGAAGAAGCCGACCTTATCTATAAAGGTGTGGCCGCAGCCGTGCCGTGGGGCGATGCACCTGCGCTGGTGGTAGACATTGGCGGAGGCAGCGTGGAATTTATTATTGGCAACACGAGGCAGGCACTGTGGCGCATCAGCCTGGAGATTGGCGGCCAGCGGCTGCTGGAAAAGTTTCACCGCCACGACCCCATCTGGCCCGCAGAAGTGGAAGAACTGAAAAAATACCTGGCAGAAAAAATGGAACCGGTATTGGCACAGTTGCGACTGCACCAGCCGCGCACGCTGGTAGGCTCTTCGGGCACGTTCGATACGCTGAGTGAAATTTATTGCCACCACAACGGGTTGCCTTACCGGCTGGACGACCGCGAGACGCCTTTTTCCATAGATGCCTTCGCCCCCATTTACGAAGAGTTGCTGCGCAAGGACCGCGCCCAACGCCTGCAGATGCCGGGCATGATCGAGTTGCGCGTAGACATGATTGTGGTGGCCTGCTGCCTGATCGACTTTCTTTTGGAACACCACGCGTTCGATACCATTCGTGTTTCTACGTGGTCGTTGAAGGAAGGGGTGTTGGTGGGGTAGTGAGTAGTTGTTGGTTGGTAGTTGTTGGTTGTTCGCAAATCACTTCCTTCTCCACAACGTGTCATGCCACACGGAAAGCGCGGAGGCATGTGTGCGATCCGGCATCTATATTAAGATCAACCGAGTTTCCGAGGGAGGGGGAAGTGTCTATCACCTGAAACTATATGCTCAATCGACCGAGGAACCTCCTTTTAGAAAGCACTGCTCTTAGAAACCCGCACAAACGAAGAAATAGCTGGACGCACTACACCGAATGCTTCTCTGCGTCTTCTTCGGGATCCCGGCTCAAGGCCGGGATGACG
>CAZRQK010000035.1:0-35699 GCA_964602295.1 uncultured Ohtaekwangia sp. | reverse complement strand
CGATCCGGCATCTATATTAAAATCAACCGAGCTTCCGAGGGAGGGGGAAGTGTCTATCACCTGAAACCCAATGCTCAATCGACCGAGGAACCTCCTTTTAGAAAGCACTGCTGTTAGAAACCCGCACAAACGAAGAAATAGCTGGATGCACTCCACCGAATGCTTCTCTGCGTCTTCTTCGGGATCCCGGCTCAAGGCCGGGATGACGTTGTAATAGTAGACGTTTGAACTATTTGAAAGCGTGCTGAAGCCGCACAGCCTTTCCCACAACGTGTCATGCCGAACGGAAAGCGCGGAGGCTTGTGTGCGATCCGGCATCTATATTAAAATCAACCGAGCTTCCGAGGGAGGGGGAAGTGTCTGTTCCACGAAACTTGATGTCTAATCGACCGAGGAATCTCCGTAAAGAAAGCAGTACATGGCACATCCGTTAACATGAAAGCCCCTCCAGAAATGGCAGGGGCTTTCTTATTTTAGACAGTATTATTAATTGCGCTCATCCATAGCTTTCTTCTCAGAGGCACACCCTTCTATATAATTACCTGGGCGCGGTGGTAGCGGTCTAAAAGTACCCACGGCTTGCCTAAAATTATTTAAATACGCTTGCTGTGAGGCCAAAGTCCAGGCGAAAATCTTGAAGAACGAGTTATCGGTTTCCACAAAAGTAGTCAGGTATACAAGCCGCTGGCCCTCAACGGTCAGCTCTGCAATGGCCTGGTGGGCAGAGAAGCAGCCGATGGTGGTATCTTTGGCAGTAATGGCGAGGCCTCCCTGGTCAGCCAAGTGATTATTGAAGTGACGAACCAATTGTTCCAGGTTTGCGTGCAATCCCAACGACTTTTCCTCCTGCAATATCATGAGATAAGTGGCATTGAAATCGTTCCCCAACTGCAGCGCAGCACCCGGCCACAAATCAAAGGTCTCCACGAGGTAATCGGGTGCCTCCATCGAAAAAATATGATCCTTTTGATGCAATGCAAACGCAACCGAATCAAGTACGATCATTTGTGCACCTGCAGGGTAAGCGATGAAAAAAATAAAGACAATACTCCGAAGATGTGTCAGGTTCTTTTGTACGCGTGAACAAATTCGCAAAAGTGACGGTGGCTGGCTGGGGCGATCTTTGGTGTGGTGTATCATGCGTTCCTTCTCTTTAGGAACAAATTTGATGCACACGCGGAGTCAATCCTGAAATATTTGATCAGTGCTCCCTTACAGTCGCTGGGTTGGGCCTATGGCACGGTGAAGCTTCAGAGCTATCTCGTTTTTTTTCTCAGATTACTTCCGCTATCTTTTACTGGATTACTTGTGCCAATAGAACTTTGGTGTGGGTATAAATACAGCTTTCTGATGCTAAACCTTTCTTGCGCCATAGTTGAAGATGATGACCTGACCCGCACCATCCTCGACACCTGGGCGGCTAAAACGGGCCAATTGCAGGTAAAGGCGAAGTTTGCCAGCGCCCGCGAGGCACTGACTTGGCTCTCGACCCAGGATGTAGACGTATTGTTGGTAGATGTAGAAATGCCCGGTATGACGGGCCTGGAGTTAATACGGCAACTCCATTTTATTCCAGAAGTGGTGGTAGTAAGTGCAAAAGCCGACTACGCGGTAGATGCTTTCGAACTGAACGTGGCCGACTACTTGCTAAAACCGCTGAACGACTACCTGCGGTTTCAAACGGCCATAGATAAGGCAGTTCTGCAGCGTAACAGGCGCGTGGTTGAATCGAGTGATGACGACAATCTTTTTATACGTGTTGACACTGGATTGTTGCGCCTTGATGTGAAAGAAATTTTGTGGCTGGAAGCTGCTGGCGACTACGTGAAAATTCATTTGAAAGAACGAACCCACATTGTATACGCAACACTTAAAAAACTCACCTCGCGACTTAGTCCACGGCAGTTTGTGCGCATCCATCGTTCCTACATGGTCAATGTTTCTAAAATTTCGCAAATAGAGCCTTCAAACCTCACTATCGACAAAAAGGTGCTGCCGGTAAGTCAGGGCTTTCGCGATGATTTGCTTCGCAGCATCAACATCTTATAGCAACGGAACGGGTATTACCAACTTAAACGCGGTAAACCATGAGTATCAAAACATCGCTCCACTTAAGGTATCTTCTGTTTGCCTTGTCTGTGCTGTTTACCACAATAGCCATTCAGGCCATTATTCAATACGATCTTGCGCAGCAAGAATCGGATGCCCACCTAATCAACGCGGCTGGCCGCCAGCGCATGACAGGCCAGCGCATTGCCAAGCTGATACTTTTTCTTCATTATAACACGCTGCAAACGCAACCGTTCGAACATTATCTCTTAGATACGTTGCAGAAATTAAAACACAGATTGCAGAGTAATCATGAAATGCTGGCCGCATCGCGATACAATCAAGGTGGAAGCAGTCGTATCGATTCTTTACTAGCCGCCAACGAGAAATTCGTTGCACGTACCAGTCAACTTTCCGATGCTGTTTATGCCAACCCCTCTGCCGAGGTTTTAGTGTCGGCCATTGGTCAACTTGCCGAATTAGAGCTGCCCTTTCTTTTTCATGCCGAGGCGCTCACCTCTGCCTTTCAAAACGAGGCAGAACTGAAACTGCTCCGGTTCAGGCGCATAGAGTTGCTCTTGTCTGTGCTGGCCATTTTACTGGTGGCGGGCGAGTTTGTGTTTCTCATTCTGCCCACTTTCCGACAGCTACAGAAAAAAAATACACTATTGCAGGAGGCCAATTCCGCTCTGGATAGAGCCCACGAAAAAACGGTGCAAGAAAGGCTTTTATTAAGAACCATTATCGATAATATTCCGATCAACATTTACGTGAAAGATCACCTTTCGCGAAAAGTGTTGGCCAACCGGGCAGAGTACCTGCATATGGGCGTCTCTTCAGAAGAAGAGTTGCTGGGCAAAGATGATGTACAACTGTACCCCTTTGCCTCCGCTCAACTTTCATTGGCCGAAGATCAACGGGTGCTGCAGGGAGAAACAATGATCAATGCCGAGACCGAGAACATTCGGTTTGACGGCAAACATACATGGTTTCTCATTTCAAAAATTCCCTTGCGGGAAGCCAATGGCACAATCACCGGATTGGTAGGCATCAGCCTTGACATCACCGACCGCAAAGCCATAGAGGCACAACTTGCACAACGTGAGAAGCTGTATCGTCTAATCTCAGAAAATTCTCAAGATGTAATCAGCATCAACTCCCTGACGGGCGTTTTCGAATACATCTCTCCTTCGTGTGTCAGCTTGCACGGATACACACCTGAAGAACTCATCGGGCGAAATGGGCTGGACTTCATTCACCCGGACGATGCACGTGTGATTGCTTCGCAAACGGGAGTCATTCTGGACAAAATGAAACGAGGCGAGCCGCTGGAGCCGATGCAGTTCCGGCTGGCAAGTAAACACCGGGGCTATGTATGGGTAGAAAATGTGTTTCGTCCCATTGAGGCGAATGGCGAAATCACAGGTTTTCAGGCCACCGTACGCGACATCTCGCAACGTAAAGCACATGAAGAAGAACTGGAGGAAGCAAAGCACCGGGCCGAAGAAGCCACCCATGCTAAAAGTAAGTTTCTCAGCTTAATGAGCCACGAAATACGCACGCCTCTCAATGGCATCGTGGGCCTCACGCATTTGCTGTTGGCGGCCAATCCGCTGCCACACCAGGCCGAGAAGTTAAAGCTGCTCAAATTTTCTTGCGATAATCTTTTGACTATCATCAACGACATCCTGGACTTCAACAAAGGCGAAGCAGGAAAGATCGAATTGGAGCACATTGTTTTTAATCTGCCCGAATGTTTGCAGCACTATCGGCAATTGTTTGCCGAGCGTGCCGAAGAACGCAAGATTCGCCTGGAGTTCGAACTCGACCAGCGCCTGCCAACCCACGTCTATGGCGACCCGGTGCGGTTGGGCCAGGTAATCAGTAACCTCATTGGCAATGCCATCAAGTTTACAGAACGGGGTGAGGTGGTACTTCGGGCAACCGTTGTGGAAAAACGCGCGGAGCTACACCGCATTCATTTTCATATTCGCGATACGGGCATCGGAATACCAGACGACAAAATAGCTTCTGTTTTTGAGGGCTTTCTGCAAGCATCGGCAGATATTACCCGCAAATACGGAGGCACAGGTCTGGGCCTTTCCATCGCCAGGCAATTGCTCAGGCTGATGGGGAGTGAAATTTCGATGAAGAGTAAGCCTGGCGTTGGAACCGAGTTTTCGTTCGAGCTTGAGCTAACCGCGGCATCAGCCAATATAACGCAGACGCATTCCACCGTGCGCCCTGATTTGGCAGGGTTGCACGTGCTACTGGTTGAAGACAACCCTGTTAATCAGTTAGTAGCTAGTAACTTCTTGAGGAATTGGGGAATTGAAGTAACCGTGGCTGAAGATGGAGAAAAAGCCTTGGTGGCCATGGCTACCACCCGTTTCAATCTGGTTTTAATGGACTTGCACATGCCCATTATGAATGGGTATGAAACCACCCGGGCCATTCGATCTAAAAAAGATCCTTTATTGACTCAACTGCACATCATAGCACTAACAGCAGATGTGTCGCCCGAAATTCGAAAAGCATGTAGTGAAGCGGGAATGACAGATGTGCTGGCGAAGCCATTTCAACCCAACGATTTATTGATGATGATTAATAAGTACGCTGCACCGGCATCATTCACACAACCTATTGTGCACCCCGTGCATGCAAAACTAAGGACCTATGCCGAGGGCAATGCAGACGTTGCAGCAGAGCTGAAACGCCTGCTGAACAAAACCCTGGAAGAATTACAGCTATTTTTAGACCAACTGGCGCAAAGACAAACCGCTGATTTAGAAGCGCTGTTACACAAAAGTAAAACCGCCATTTTCATATTGAGTGAACAGAAGCTGTCTGAAGGCCTCGATCAATTGAAAACCCATTTTGATCGGCTAGCCCGCCACCACATTCCGGTACCTGAATCGTTTATTCGCGATCTGATGTTGGTTATTAACACCTTACGTGCCGAGCTTGCCACCTAAGAGTTAAGGTAACGCCAACAACATTCCCTCTGAGGAGGCGGTTTTGATGGGAAATGAAGTAAATACGCCCATAATGGCAGCGCCCGCCTTGATCAGCTTGGAATCAGTCAATACCCAGATTTCGTTGATTTGGCTTTTGTGTTCCACAATAAGGGCTTGCCACTGCGAGCGTGCCATGGGCTCATAGTTACTCATCTGCAGGCAATCAAAAACAAGGTTGGCCTTTTGGCCACCCATTTGTTTGAACATCTCTCGCCATACCAAAGCAGCCTCTTTGGCGGCCTTGTGGGTCAATATGCCGTTGAATGTAAATTTGATGAATTCTTTTTGTTGAATAAAGACGCGGGTGATATCCACGGTGTCGCTCGCAAGGGCTGTCATAAACGTTGCTGGTGTTTTCCCGAAAAGTGACCAAATTTTGAAAGGCACAGGAAATTATTAGCCGAGGTGCCTGTTTGTCACGGCAGCCCACCACTTACACACGGTGGAGGCTGGGTACGGCCTCATTTTTTGGAAACAACCAATGCAGCACCGCAATTACAAAGCCCCCACCTTACGGGCAGTGGCTTTGTAATTTCAAGGGATGAATCTAAATGAGGCTCCCCGGAATACTGCTTTCCGCAATATTTTTTTAGAGACCGCTGATGCGTTTGTCTTTAGGGTACTTCACTTCGTACTTATACACCACCTTGCGCGTTTCGTTGGGGGCAACGGTTAACACCCAGGTAAGTTTACCTGTGGAAGCATCGAATTTGGCGCCACCGGCATCTACCGTAGTTACCTCAATCTGCGACTGCATGGACACCGGCACCTGGTCTTCCACCACAATCTTCACTGCCTCTGCCTTGGTGTTGCGCACCGATATTTCGTAGGCATAGGTTTCGCGTTGGCTGCCGCCTATCAACTTGCGGGTGGTGAGGTCTTTCAGCTTCTCGCGCTTCACCACCACACGCTTGTCGCGACCCGTCGACACAGAAAGGGTGTCTTCAATGGCATTGGGATCGATGAAGGTTTTGCCTACAAAGGTGCCTTCAAAGAAAATATTTGCTTCACCCGGCAGTAAACTCAGTTCTTCCCAGCCGGTAGCCTTTGCCAACAAAAAGGCGTCTGCATCCAGCTTGGGTGCCACGGCATAGGCAAATTCTGCTTTCAGGCTGTGGTTGCGTATGTCTACAACGGTAGGTTTAGCGGCTGAAGCAATGGTGTAAGGAATTGAAATATCGAACTCGGTATTAAGTGTGGTCTGCAGGGTATTTACAAAGTCAGCCACAGTTTCGGCTGTAACCTCGCCATCCATACTTACTTCTTCTGCCGCTGCGGCAGGCGCCTGCATCTTCATCAATTCGCGGCCACGAAATTCTTTGTAAGCCACCGGCTGGTAGAAGTCGAGGTACCAGGTGAGCAGCTCGGGTTTCAGTCCGCTTTCGTTCGGATTAGCTGTAGAAAGTTTTAAATTCACATTCTTCCACGCTTCACCGGTTGCCTGAAATACGTTGGCCTTGTAGCTAAGCTGCACGGGCGATTGTGTGTTGCTGGCGCGCAGGTCGTAGATAGGGTTCCAACCCGCATTGGCAGCCACATACTGAATGGTTAGATCGGCCGTGGTGGCGGCATCGGCCGATACATTCACCACAATTTCGCTGGTGTTGCGTCTGTACACATCGTTCTGCTCTGCAATTTGTTGTTGCAGGCGTGCCGTGCGGTCGTTCGATTTCCTGATCTTTTCATCGGCTTTCATCTTAGAGGCGGCAATATCGCCCAGCCGTGTGCGGAAGAAGTCGGCCATCGCTTTTAATTCTGCCACAGTAAGGTTTTGATTGGCACCACCCACTTTCTGGTTGCTGAGAATCATTTGTTCTTCCTTCGCCAAAATGTCTTTTTGTGTTTGTTCGTTGGCCACCTGCTTTTGATAATACACCACCGAATCTTTCAATACTTGCAAAGCTTTCGGTGTATTTAGTTCCGATAGAAAGTTTTGACGGTGATTGATGCCCAAAATCACAAAATTGCCTTTGCCCGCCACCTGTATACTGGCTGGATCGAGCAACGAGGTCAGTCCTGAAAACACCAACGCATTTTTGCCAACCTCCAGGCGCACCTGGGCCACGCGTGTAACCTGCGCTTTGGCCAGAAAAACGGTCACATCCGTGATTTTCGAATCCGTGTACTTTTCCGTTTGGGCTTGTGCTACCAAAGCACCCATGAGTAAGCCCGCCAACATCCATTTTCTCATAATTATCATTTTTATTTGTCCAGATGCAGCCTCCCACATCTTTCCATAATTTTTCTGCTGCTTTAATATAAATCGGCCATTTCAGGCTGCAAAAGTGGAAAAAATCGCCAACAGGCAGGGCAAAGGTTGTGCCAACGGCATGTATACCTACAAATTGGTATTGCAATTGCAGGCTGAAAGTCAGAATTTCCTTTTCATTCTCAACAAGATCACGGGTTTTGATGTTTTTCTTTCTGGGATGATCAGGGAAGAAGCAAACATACGTACACGTTCTGCGGAAATCATCACAGGCATCTATGCCGTGCTGGGCATGCTGTGGATTTTTGTTTCCTACCAATATGTGCGTGCCTCGTTAACAGACGAGGGTCAAATCACGTTGCTCACTAACCAGACACTATTACGTTTGGGCTTTATTGTAGTGTCGAGCCTGATGCTTTTCTTGCTGATGCGTACCTACAACCGCAAACGCGAAAGCGCTGCTCTTCAGAACCTGCAACTGTTTTTACAGAACCCTCAGCCCATGTATGTATTCGAGCGGGAAACTTTAAGGTTCCTCGCGGTGAACACGGCCGCGATCATGAAATATGGGTACAGCCGCGAAGAGTTTTTGAAGATGACGTTGAAGGATATTCGACCACCGGAGGACGCGGAAAAGTTGAAAAGGGATATACAATTGAGACGCACCGGCTTCCGCACCGCAGGGTTATGGAGGCACCTAGTAAAAGACGGTACGTTGATTTACGTGGAAATTTCTTCTCATCATTTGAGATATAATAATCGAGACGCTGAGCTGATACTGGCCAATGACGTAACCAAAAGGGTGAAGTTCGAAGAGCAATTGATTGACCTGACTAATAACCTCGAACGAAAGGTGAATGAACGCACCCGCGAGTTACACAACGCTTTACAGGAACAGGCAGCGCTGCTTGAAGAACTGGAGACCTCTAACGAAGAGTTGCAAAGTAGCAACGAGCACCTGCGCGAGGCGCAGCAGATGATTGAGACCCAGGCGCGCCAACTGGTAATGGCCAGCGAAACCAAATTACAAGAGGTGCTGAGCAACGTGCACGATTTCATCTGGTCGGCCCGATATTACAACGGTGCCTTCGAAGTAGAGATGATGAGCCCGGCCGTAGATCGGGTACTGGGCTTTTCGCCCGAAGAATACCAACAGAACCAGGCCATTTGGTTCAATGCCATACACCCTGACGACCGCAATAAAAATATCGGATTTCTTTCAACGTTGGGTCAAGACCACTACCGGGAGTTGGAATACCGTGTGGTGCATCTGAAAACCAAAGACGTAAAACATGTACTCAGCCGTGTCTGGGCATCGCCTGCCAAAGAAGGCAACGGCTACCAGTTGAACGGCATTATGACAGATATCACCGATCGCAAAATTCAGGAAGAGGAAAAAACACGCCTTATCCAACAGTTACTGGAACAAAATAACGACCTGCTGCAATTCTCTTACATTGCTTCGCACAACCTGCGCGGGCCGGTTTCTTCCATACTGGGGCTCGCCAACCTGGTGGATGCCCATGTCGATTCTTCCACCGAAATGAAAGACTTGTTCAAACACCTGAAAAACTCCACTCTCAAGTTGGACGAGGTAATCAAAGACCTTACGCGCATCCTGGAAATCCGCGACCATGAGTCGCTGCCGAAAGAGTGGATAGACCTGGAAGAACTGTTAGCCCATATCGAAGAAATGCTGCAGGAGTCGCTGGAGAAAAACAAGGGTGTGCTTGTTAGAGATCTCAGTGGCTTCCGGCAAATTTTTTCCATTAAGGGATACCTGCACAGCATTGTGTACAACCTTACCGCCAACGCCATCAAATACAGGTCGCCCGCACGCGCACCGCGCATTGAAGTAACCACACGGCTGGCACCCACAGAAGCGCAGCTAATCTTTCGCGACAACGGTATGGGCATTGACATGCAGAAGTACGGGCGCAAAGTGTTTAACCTCTACCAGCGTTTTCATCTGCACGTAGAAGGCAAAGGTCTGGGCTTATACCTGGTGCGCACACAGGTAATGGCGCTGGGCGGGCGCATTGTACTCAACAGCCAACCCGATCAGGGATGCGAATTCATTGTATCGTTTCCGCTGGATGCCATACAGCCTGCCTGATGCATAGCGGTGGCGTTGCACATAAAAAGCTAATATTGCAGCCTGTTTTTTCTTTATGGACACCCTCATCAGCTACACAGACCTGCATAGGTTTACCGAAAATGTATTTAACCAAATGGGGTGCCCCCCGGCAGAAGCCACCCGCGCCACAGAAGTATTGCTGGGGGCAGACCTGCGCGGCATCGACTCGCATGGGGTGGCGCGTTTAAGCGGCTACGTGCGCTTGTGGGAAGCCAGCCGCATCAACGCAACCCCCAACATACGCACCGTGCACGAATCGCCCAGCACAGCCGTGGTAGATGGCGACCGGGGGTTAGGCCTGGTAGTGGCGCCCCGGGCCATGGAAATTGCCATTGAGAAAGCTAACCAGTGCGGCACCGGATGGGTGGCAGTAAAAAACTCCAACCACTTTGGCATTGCCGGCCACCATGCCATGATGGCCTTGTCCCACGATATGATTGGCATGGCCATGACCAACGCCAGCCCGTTGGTGGCCCCCACTTTTTCCGTGGAAAGACTGCTGGGCACCAACCCCATTTGTGTGGCCATACCTGCAGGACACGAACCTCCCTTCGTAGCCGACTTTGCCACCACCACTGCCGCCAACGGCAAACTTGAAATTTTGCAGCGCAAAAGCCAGGAGGCCCCCGAGGGTTGGATTCAAAAAAAAGATGGCAGCCCTTCCACCAACCCGCACGAACTGAAAGACGGTGGCGCCCTGATACCGCTGGGCAGCGACCGCGAGCACGGCAGCCACAAAGGCTTTTGCCTCGGGGCCTGGGTAGATATTTTCTCGGCCGTATTGAGTGGTGCCAACTACGGACCTTGGGTTCCTCCTTTCGTCAGCTTCCTGGCACCCCCTGCCGACCCGGTGGGCGAGGGCATTGGCCACTTCTTTGGGGCCATGCGTGTAGACGCCTTTCGGCCTGCGGAAGAATTCAAAAGCCATATGGACAATTGGATCAGGCGGTTCCGCAGCGCCAAAAACATAGAAGGGCAACCTGCAGTGGTGATTCCTGGTGATCCTGAAAGAGAAAGTGACGTGTTGCGCAGAAAAGAAGGCATTCCACTAAACGAAAAAGTGGTGGAAGACCTGAAACAACTGGCGGTGAAAATGAAAGTAGCCTTTCCGGCTTAGATGCGCTTCAAAAGCAGAAGTGCATTCAAGCACACTCCACGAAGTAATAAGCCAGCGGTTAGAAGGAAATAGCTCCGGCAGAAAAGAACACGCGAATGATCCAGGGCGACTGGAACACAGAGTTGCGCTTGTCGTACATCACATCATAAAGCGCCATGGCATTCAAGGCCGCCCGTTGGCCAATGGGAATAGAGTAGCCCAAGCCCAGTGGCAGGCGGTTGTACCACCTGCGTGCGGAGTTATCGAATGAAGGCGCACTGATCATAGAATATTCGCCATAGGCAAACAACCTGCCGAACTGGTAACGTGTAAACGGACTGATGCCATATTGTTGCAGGGTGAGGTCGATATCGGGGTAACGAACGTAGTTGTAGTTCACCATCACCCCGGTAGACCAGGGTAACGTAATGCGATAGCCGGCCAGCGGGCTTACCGAAATGGAGGTATACCGGAAACCATTCAAATCGGTGCCACCACCAAAGCCTCCGCCTCCTCCAAAATAAAGACGTTCGGAAAGTGGCAAGCCCTGCGCACTGTTTTTCCCTTTCTGGTTGCGTTGCGCCTGTGCCACCCCAACCATTATCACCAGCAGAATCAGTAGCAGATTTTTCATGGCATTAATCTTCCTCCACAATAACGAACACATCTTCCGTTTCCTTGCGCATCAGGTACTTCTCACGCGCAAACTTCTCTAGCGTTTCTTTGTTGGTCATCAACTCCTGGCGGTCTTTCTCTACCTCCGAAATTTTCTCCTGGTAGTAGGCCTTTTCGCGCTCAAGCGCATGGAGTTTGCTGGTCATCCTGAATCGTGAAACCAGGTCGTTGGAGTCGAGAAAGAGCATCCAGACCAGAAAAACGGCCCCGGTTACAAAGTAAAAATTCCGGAAAATGGGTGGTACCTTCTTGATCATAGTTTAAAAAATGGTAACACGAAGATAAAGATTTTCAACAAATTACAAGGTAACCCAACCACAGCCCCCTGCGTTTCAATCAGAAAATTCATTACCTTCTGCTGGTGAAATGTCTCACAGTTTTGTTTTTGTTGATTGCCTCTGCGCCTTTGCTGGGCCAACCCCATCGTGAGCTTACACCCGATGAGGTGCTGAAATTGGTACCCGACAATATCAAAGGCTTCCGCAACGATACCGACTTTAAAAGCAAACGCATGACCGTGGGTAACATTACCTACTCCCTTTGCGAGAAGCGCTTCCAGGCAGCTGGTCAGAAAGAGATAAAAATACTTCTGTTCGATTTCAAGAACGCGCCCATGATGTATGCACAAGCCATGCGCAAGTGGAACCACAATGACCTGGTAGACTCCGACTCGGTGGTGCTGCGAACGGTGCAACTGGATAACTGCACCGGTTGGGAATCTTATCACCGCGAAAGCAACACTTCCAGGATTTTTCTTGGTATCTGCGATCGCTTTTTTCTTACCATGACCGGAGAAAAGGTTGGTCTCGACAAACTGAAAGAAATTGTCATGACGTTGCCATTCGAACAATTCCCTCGGTAGCCGGCTGGCTTATTCTTCCTTATCCAACGTAGCCAGAAAACTTACCACATCGCGAATTTCTTTTTTGGTGAGCAGGTATTGCATGGGTGGCATACTGGAAGGTGAATCGATGCGCTTAACTACCGATGCTTTGCTGATCAACGTGTCGGGTTTGTCTCCTATCTTTAGTTTATAGCCTTCGGTGGTTTCCTCCAGCAAAATGCCACTCCGTTTTCCGCCCTCTTTCAATTCTAAGGTTACCACACCGTAACCGGGGGCAATACGCGCACTGGGGTTGACCAACGACTCCAGCAACTGTTCGCGTGTCAGCCGTGCACCTACCCCATTGATTCTTGGGCCGGCTGTGCCACCATAATCGTTGAATGAATGACAACGCACACATTGTGCTGTGGGATGCCCCCAGAAAATACCAGCACCCTTACGGGGATCGCCACCGAGCAACGCACCTGCATATTGCGCCTTCAACGAATCGGGAGAAGCAGCCCTGTTGATGGCGCGGAATCGTTGCTTCAAGTCGGTAGAGCGGGTACTATCGATGGCATCTGCCAGTTCAAGTTGTACTTCCGCGGGCAGCTTTCCGGTTGCCCATTTGGTGAGCAGTAGCTCGAATGTATTTTGCGTTTCGGTGAGAGGTAAAGAGCCTAAGGTGGTGATAGCGGCCTGCTTCTCTTCCATGGTTTTGGTGTTGATAACATCTGTAAGCAGCACTACCATGGTAGCCGGAGTGAGACCTGCCGTGGGAAGCAAATCCAGACCTGCCACGCGTACATTCTTTTCCTTGTCGGCCAACGCCACCCGTATGGCCTGCTCCGTTTGTTGGCTGTTCAGCGAAACCAGAGAGCGCAAGGCTGTTTCGCGCACTGCTTTGTCTGCATCGGCTTTCAAACGGGCCATCAATGCAGTGGCCGAGGTGGTGAGCTGTAACCGTCCCGCTGCTTGTGCGGCATTCATACGCAATGAAACTTCCCGGTGGTTCAACAGTGCAATCAAAGCGGCACCGGCTTTTGCCTGCACCTCCGATGCATCGCGTACTATTTCCCCGCGGTAGCGGCCATCTACCCGATCGAGCACAGAAGGTTTCGCCCATGTACTTAACGCATCTACTGCCTCTGCACGCATAGCTACTGGCGCACCTTCGCGCATGGCATAGTCTATCAGTTGTTGCATGGCCCCAGCGGTGCCTACCCGCAGGTTGGCATTGATAGCCCTGCGTAAAAGAGGTTCGCTGGTAAAACGGGTTTCCTTCAACACTTCGCCCAGCGCAGGCAACGCTTCCGGTATCGACAGGTCATCGTTGATGGCACGAGCTGCCTCTGCCACTATGTATTCGTCTTCGTCTTTCAGAAAGACGGCCATACCAGGTTCCTTCAATCTTCTTAAGGCCAATACCGCTCCCAACCTAACCGCACCCGAAGTATGTGCAGACAATGCTACAATGGGTTCAGGTTGGCCGATGCGCGCCAGCGCCAGGCTGGCCGCGTGGCGGATGTAGTTATCCTCATTGTTGTTGGTTTCCAGTAGTTGCACCAGTGGTTGAATGGCCGGTTCGTAAGCAGTTCTTCCCAAAGCTTCCGCTGCGAAGAAACGCGCCCGCGCATTATCATCACTTAGCATTTTAACAAGTAGTTCGCCTGCCTCGCGGTAACGCACATCGCCCAACCACTTGGCAGCCTGCGCCCTTATTTCAGGATCGGCATCGGAGAGGTAAGGAACCAACGCTGCTCCCTGCTTCAAATCTTTTCGCGCTAATTGACTAATACCCCAAATGGCGTGCACCCTCGCCAGCTGGTGGTCTCTCTGCTGCAATGCTTCTTTGAATATTTCCAGCCCCTCGCTACCACGTGTTGCTAACTCAAATTGTGCTTTCTGTCGCACCCGCATATCGGGGTTACGCAAATGACTACCCAACGCATCGGCTTGTAATTTTGAAAAATCTGCCACCAGCAAGTCGCGCGTTTGCTGTCGTTCGGTTTTGTCAGGATTCGCTACATCCAGCCTCCAAATGCGACCATGGTCTTTCGTGCCCCAGCCTTCAATCCAATCGGCCATGTACAATGCGCCATCGGGGCCAAAGTCGATACCCGTAGCCAGAATGCCGATCACTACAGGCTTCGATTCACCAAACTCAAACGAGGCACCCTTGGGCTTTAACGTGAAGGCATGAATGCCTGACCGTGTGGGGTTACCCACAAACTCGCCAATAAGAAATGTGTTTTTATATTCCGGACCCAGCGCAGTACCCGGATTATACAACATACCTGTTGGGCCATTGACAAAGTTGCGAATGGTAGGGAGGAAATAGGCGGCCTGTCCCTCATGGCGAGGCACATACATCTTTTCATCCATCCAAACTTTATAGGTGTTGTTGTTGGGGTCGCAGTATTTGCCAAACTGCCAGTTGATGCGCCACCCGATGTCGGCACCATTGACTACGTATACGATGCGTTCGCTCTCGCCCGGATGGTCGCCATCGTTGTCTTCGCTGATGAGGTTGCCAAATTCATCGAACACAAACTCGTGCGTGTTGCGGTTACCATAAGCAAACACTTCAAAGTCGCTGCCATCGGGATTGGAACGAACAATGACACCACTGTTTGGGTGTTCCCACTTTTGTCCGTCAGGGCCCACACCATTGAAGCCGATGTCGCCAATTTGCCAATATATTTTTCCTTCAGGACCTACCTCAATACCCGACATGCCATGGCCACCGAAGCCAATGTGTATGCCATAGCCATGCGAGATAGAAGTTTTCTGCGCAGCCAAACCCCACTTGTCTTCTTGAATGCGCCAGAGGTCGGGACCAATGCCCACGAACAAATCGTTGCCATGTTTCAAAATGCCGCCAGCCGCATCGGTTACTTCATCGTGAAAATCTTCTACCACCAGTTGCGAGCGGTCTGCCACCGTATCGCCCGATATATCTTCCACACGGTATACATGTTCTTTTTGAATCGTCATGTCGCGCCAATCGTGCGACCCGTCTTTGTTCAAGTCGGGAAGCCATTTGTTTTTATCGCTCAGTTCAGGCGCCAACACTTGTTTCAGAAAAGCCCGCTTTTCTTCGATGGTTTGAATACGGATAGAGCCGATCTCCCAATCCTGATGTCCGCGAATGTCGAATTCAGAATCTTTCTGTCTGTTGGTGCGCGTGTAGTAAATCCTTCCCTGGTCATCGATATCGATGGAAACCGGATCGGCCACCAGCGAGTCAACACCCCATAGTTTCAATACGAGACCTGGCGCGAGCTGTGGTGAAACGGTTGCTTCAACGGTACGAGCCATTTCTGCCGCCTGTGCGGGGTCCAGTTCTTTGGTGCGCAAGTCGGCCGGAGGCTTTTCGCAAGCCAACAACAAAACAATGCACATCACGATACACGTAGAAGCGAAAGAGGGGTGTGTTTTTTCCATTGGCAACCGGTTGAATGATAAAGATAGAATTTTTGATCATTCTTCGAATCAGTGCTTCCACCACCGGTTGCTAATAAGTCACGGACATCTAAAATAGTTTTTCGCCAGGTGGCGTGATGCCTTTGAGTCGCAGATAAATGGTTGTTTGACCGCGGTGGTGGGTTTGGTGTTCGAAAGCTTTCGATATACCCACCCTGCGGGTGTATTCTTGTCCATTAAAAAACTTCACTTGCTCATCCAGTTGGGCGAGTGTCAACGTCTTGATCGCGTCTATCACAAAATCATAGCTCTGCATCACCACGGCTGTCAGCGCCTCTTTGGTTTTGTATTGGTCCATTTTCTCGATGTTCTCTTTAAAGATGCGCTCTTTACCCGTGCTTGCCGAAGCAATGCCCACGTTGCCCATAGCCAGATGCAGCATTTGCTCTGCAAATGAACGTGTATCAGCCGTGGGCTTGTAGTTGATCACTTCCTCGGTGGCGGCATCGAGGTATTCTTTGGTATAGGATTTGGCGCGCTCCCAATCGGTCAATATATCCGATTGGGCCAAGGCAAACTGGGCGGCCATCACAATCATAAATAGCGATAGACCGGTTTTTGAAATAGAAGTTGGGCTCATACGGTTAGGTTTATTGCAGAATGGAATATAACATGAGGAACTTTGGGTTTGCAATACCGGGGAATGGTGTATACGTCTGATATGAATAAAAAAAGCCGGGCGAAATTGCCCGGCTTTAAAATGCAGACCAGGTTAAATCACTGCTTTATCATCCTTATCACTCGTGCACCCTGACCGCCAAAAATTTTAATGAAGACGACACCTGCAGGCATGTGTTCTGCATTGATTTTGGTTTCGCCTCCGCTCAGCACACCCTTTTTATATTCCCTGCCCACGGCATCGATGAGTAGATAGCTTGTTGCTACCCCTGAATTGTTAATGATAACAAATTCATTCTTGAAAGGGTTGGGTGCAACCATCACAGGGAATTCATCAAATGCAAGACCTGTGAATATAACAGGTTGAGACTCTTTATAGCACGCACCCTCAGTTACCCGAACATGGTAAGCACCATCATCAACAGGTGCTATGGTTGTTGCTGTGGCACCCTCAATAACTACCCCGTTGCGATACCATTGATTGGATGTTACGCTGCTGGATTCAAAAACCGATCCATTCACTTTGATCGATACATTCGGTATGTGCGGAATTTCGATGTTATGTAAACTATCCGTAGCCACAATAGGAGATGTCGTTAGAATACGCATTTGATAGTTGCTGCCACCGGAAATATTGGCTGGCAGCTTCGCATTAATCTGCCCGTTTGCCGTCATGATCACCGTGTCCTCCAGCGTAATGGGGTTAGCAAACGACCCCAAACTATCGGAAAGTTGAAGTTTGAATCGATTTGTAAGGTTGAAATCTCCAGAAGAAATGAAAGAAGCCTGAACGGCACCCCCCGGGCAATAAAAAGATTGCAAAGGAAGTAATCGCAACGCAGGCCCCAGTGTTCGAACAGATTGCTCGGGCGCTAAATCCACTAGATACTTATAGCTATTCGAACTGTTACCCGAGTTATATTCAAAAACTTTTATGTAGTAGCGTGTACCCGGCTCAAGGTTCTGAATTGTGGTATGGTAGCTACCAGAAAGCCTGGCAATTACATAAGTACTATCTCCCCGGCTTGAGCCCAGACCAAACGAAGTGTTTGCATCATAATTCGTATTATCTTGTGGACGAAAGCCAACAGGCTTCCATTTACGCATCACAACCAGTCGGGCACCCCCGTTACCGGGTACAACCTCTAGCCTTAGAGACGTCTTGCTGATATTTGAAAAAATAAGTTTGGATGATGGAATTGAGGGAGCAATCACATTCGTGGTCTCTGATGCTATCAGGGGGTTATCGGTCTTGTAGTTTGCTGTGCCCGATGTACCATTATATTCAAATATAGCAAAATGGTAGAGCGTGCCTGGCCTAAAGCCTGTCAGTCTTACCCGGTCTTCAGCACCTGCGTAAACGATATAATTCCCTTCAGCAATTTCTAATCCACGTGCATAATCACCATTGACTAGCGGCAAAAATCCATCCACGGGTTTCGAAAAAACGGAAGCGTTTTCTCTTGCCATTATCAACCTGCCTGTACCGTTTCCTTTGGTGAAGGCCAACTCCAGATCTGTACTGTTTTCTACTTTAGTTATTGTTACTCCTGACGGTTGTACGGTAGGCTCGTTTGCTAATGCGCCCACGCAAAACAATTCTGCATCCCAGCCAGAAAAGCTACCTTGGCTATTTTCACTTGACTTAAATCGAATGGTGAGTTGCCCAGTGGGGTTTGTTGCAGCAAAAATTCTCGATTCATCGTAATAACCGCTGGTCGCCAAAATCGGTGCTGAGGTTGAACTGCCATCGTAAATTACCAGAGAATCTTGAAAGGGCAGGTTGAATTGGCGAAACCATAGAGCCATCTTCTTTCCTGCTGATGCTGGTGTGAATGTCTGAGTATAGGTTCGTCCTTTCGTATAGAAGCCTTTGCCTCCGTCATCGTAGTATCGGGCATCGCAGGTGGTTATTGCCTCATTTCCGACTATGATATCATTTTCACGCAACATCTCCACGGATGTTTTGAGCCATTGCGTCTGTTTGTATTTTGTTTGATTGTTGAGTTGGTTGTACTCAAAAATAGCAAAGTGGTAATTGGCTCCCGGTGTTAAACCAGTCAACGCCAAAGAATCACCAATTCCATTATACACTATAAAGTGACCCTCACCAACGTCTGATGCGGCTCTCAAATCATTATTAGGTGTATAAATCAAGTCATTGTCAGGAGTCCACATAACAGGGCTTCCAACCCGAACAACCACGATGCGTCTCTGGCCATTACCGGATTTCCAACTGAGATGAAGTTCGGTTTTATGTACCCGATTGAAAACCGGATCTGAAGCAATAATACTGGGTGTGAATAAAGGAGGTTCTGTAAACGACCAGCCAGTAACATTACCTCCATTGATACTGTTGTCTGCGTAAAACTGAGCCCCTCCAACCGCGGTATTATCCCTTATTTTCACATGGCCCAATCTTATCTCACCCTGTTTTTTACGAAAACTTGCTGCTAATCCCGGAACGGTTGATTCTATTAAAACCATTCGGCTTGTATCGCTGGGGATGAGTAAGTGGTTGACCTCGAACGTGCTTCCAGATTGAATACGGATACGGCTTGCTTGCCGGAACTCTAATGTATCAGCAGAAAAGCCACCACTCAAAGTCGGAAGTTCTCCTTGAATAGTTAGTTTTTTGAAGTGGGCATAACTTTCAACGCTAGGCCTTGTATCTTCCAACAAAAAGGAACCTCCCTGTATACTCGCTGACTTCGACATTCGGAGAGACCTGGTACTAATCGTAGAGTTATTCATGATACACTCCATCTCTCCACCGCCAAACGAGTCCATGTAAAAGTTGCCCATTCGCCAGGTTGCATTTTCGGATATGATGGTACCCCTGCTGACAGATAATTGTTGAATATCATAAGCGCCTGGCACAAAAGTCCATTCGCCTCCAAATCCCCGAAAATTCATGGTCGGGCCGCATCCATTTATACCTTCCAATTCTACTCCCGCCAGATCAATCACATGGTTCGCAGTTGATGCTCTGAAGTAAAAGTCGGAAATTCTCAGATGAGAGATATTCGGTGATAACTTTACACTTCCATAGATTGAGAGTCCTTGTGAGCATTTCGGCAATCCAAACTCATCGACCCCAATAAATGACACCTGTTTATTAATTTTAGTCAAATCCATATTGAGACAGTACCCCTGTATGTCGAGCAATACGGAGTCCTGATCGGTTAAAAAAGAGTTCTCATCAAAATAAACGTTATCGGATGCGGTTGGTGCAGAATTGTGAAAAGTTGAGCCTCCCGAAGTGGTAGCCCAATGTATTTGGGATTGTGACCACCTACCAGTGCCACCCACCCAGTAATAATCTTTACCGGCAGGCGCTACAAACGATGCCATGGGTGCGTCTACCGTTCGGAAGTAATTTACCCCGCCTACCGTGTTGAATGCGTAAACTGCAACATAATATTCTTCCCCTGGAGCCAAATTTTTTATTGTGACTGAGTTAGAACTCCCCTTATACACCACCAAATGGGCATCATCTAACGCTACCCCTTGCTCATAATTACCTTGGTTTGAACTGTAATAGCTAAAGTCTAAAGTATCCTTGAGGTTATGGTTTATTGGTTGCGCGTGTCGTATTATCACGAGAGCGTATTCACCATCTCCGTTTTGCCAGGTAAGTCTGGCAGAGTCAGCAACAGGTTGAGACACACTCAATGCTGATACCTGGATATTGGGCTTGTGTTTTGGCGTGCTGAAAGACCCTGTCCTGGCGGTGGAGTAAGACGTGTAAATGCCATTGCCATTATACGCATATAAAATGTAGTAATACTCCGTGTTTGATTTGAGGTTCGTAACGTGAACGGTAGTATCATCGCCCGTATACACAACAAATGAGCCCGGAGGATTCACCGCACTTCCATTACCAAAAAAAGAGTCTCCGGTGTATTGAACACCGTTTTCAATTTTCGGATAGGTATATGTGGTACTGCCCGCTGGTTGAGGCCATAGCGCGACCAGGTAATTTTCTGCCACAGTTGATCTTGTCCAGTTGAAGACGGCCTCATTAGCAGTATACTCAACGGCAATTGTTCCAGGCCTATCAGGACTTAAAGCGAAAGTGTTGGTGGAAATACGAGGGACACCAGTGGTAAGATAATTGGTGGTGCCAGGATTGAAACCATTGTACTCAAAAATGGCGAAGTGGTAAATTCTTGAAGGATCTAACCCCGAAATATTCAACCCAAAGGCCGCATTGTGTGATACAACTTTATTCCCATTCCCAACATCCTGAGCGAGTGCATAATTTCTATTTGCTGTGTATGCAATTCCATCTTCCGGAACAAAATCAACCGGGCTCCCTTCCTTTATCAGAACTAAGGCATTTGATCCATTACCTTTGGTTGCTTGAATGTTAATGCTATTTGTAGTGCGAGAGACGACAACGAGGTCAGAACTTGGTACCGTGGGCTCTACCTCCGTGTTCGCTGTGGTTCGATTCGCCACGGTGCCCACACTGCGGTAATTGGCTGAAGTGTTAGCCCCGTTGTATTCGAAAATTGAAAAGTGGTAAGTGGTCGATTGGCTTAGGTTGGTGACGTCAACGAAATTACCTGTTCCATTATAAACCACATAATTTGATGCCCCGAGTAGCGTACCAGAACCAAAGGCAGCATTCGCACTGTAATCGTTTCCGTCTACAGGAACGAAGGAAACAGCGGAAGCTCTTCTGGCAATTACCAGCCTCCGTGCACCATTTCCATTGGTCCAGTTTATACGCATAGATTGGCCTGTAATGTTGGTAAATAAGATGGCAGACGAAGCGACAGATGGCTCCGTATCTAATGTAACGCAGCTTATATTGGCATTCCAACCTGTAGATTCCAGAAATGAATTGGATGTAAATTGTATTGTAAGTTTACCGGCTGCGTTTGTTGCCGTTATTATATCTGGAGCGTTATCCTCTGAAAAGCTTCCGAGTATTGGCGCGCTTGTATTCTCGCCATCATAAATTGTCAGAATATCATCTGCAGCTGTATAGAACTCAACAAAACTCAATCGAATCTTGTTGCCGGGTGTTGCAGGACTTATGGTTTTAACAAAACTTTCGCTCTTATCGTAGTAATACAAATCATCGCCCCCCGAATCATAAAATTTACCAGAACATACCGTAGCGGGCTCGTTGCTCATTACAAGCGCACTTGTAGGCAATGTAGAAGTACTAATTGTTGGTGCTGATGTCAAAAAATAGTTAGTTCCAGAACCAGATCCACTAAATTCATAAACGCGAAAATGATAGCTGGTAGCATTGGTCAGGCCAGTAATAGCTGCACGGTCTCCATTGCCCACATATACCACATAATTGCCAGATCCAATCTGCGATCCTACACCAAATGGGCCTGCGGAATAATCTGTTAGGTCCGTTGGATTTGCATTCACAGAACCTCCTTGGCGAGCCAAAATAATTCTCTTGGCACCGTTACCATTCGTCCACCTCAGCGAAACCTCATTACCCACCACTCGTGTTAATTGCAAGCTGGTAACTTGAATAGTCGGTTCTACCGTAGAAATATTCCATCCGCTCACATTGCCTAAATCAACAGAACCCAGAGGTGCCGAAAACGTAGATCCGCCAGTCGCGTGGTTATCCCGAATACGTACATTATTAACGGAAACGCTTCCGCTACTTTTAAAAAATGTCGCTACCACTCCCTCAGTAGCTGACTTGATAGTAGCAGGATTAGCAAGGTCAGCATTGGATATCATGTTCTCGATTGTCTGAACCGACCCATCCTGTAGTTCCAATACGCTGTTCGGCTCAAGTATGAGGGCATTAAATGTGTTGCTTCCCGTAACTTCAACATTTCCGGAAATAACAAGATTATGATAGGTAATTCCACCACCATGAAAAGCAATGGACACAGAAATAGTCGAAGTGCCAGGCGTCAAAGAAAAGTTAGAAGTTGACTGGAGATTCCACACGCTACAGCTAATGTCCGAGTTACCCAATTGGACGCCTCTCGCATTTAAACCATTGGAAAAAATAGTTGATGTTTCAATGTTGTAACCATTGGTTATCAATGTTCCTCCCAAAATATCAACTCGTTCAATGATAATATCGCTCTGAAGTGTCCACGTTCCTCCAACACCTTCAAAACTTAGTGTCTCATGATTAGGTTGGCTGAGAGGAAGGCCACCAAGATCAATCACATGACTACCAGATGTTGCCTTAAAACGAACATCTCCGAAAAATTCTCGTTCAATGCTGGAAGGCAGAATCAGCGAACCGTATACGTCCAAATGTTCAAAAAAGCTGTAGATCTTTGAACCATTCATTGCACCTGTCCAATTCATGCTTCTGCATCTGGCACCAGAGGTGATGGTTACTATTTGCCCAGCGATAATAAACGAATTGGCATCAAAGTAAACATCATCGTTAGCTGATGGTGGTGTAGTATGTTTAGTTGTGCCACCTGATGAAGTGGCCCAATGATTCACATCAGACCAACTTCCACTATTGCCAACCCAGTAGTAGTCGGCTGCCATAAGTCTGATAGAACCAAATAGAAAAACAATTGCTACGAGATAGGCCTTGCGCATGAGGTTTGGGTTATACTTCAAAGGAAAGAAGTTGACAACCCGCTTTCAAGTAGGTGTAATATTTACTGAAATTTTTCAATTTTTAATTATTTAAAAATACTTCTAAAGTAGTATTGTGCATCTGCATCAAATAGCAGAAGTTATCTTTATCGATGAATTCAGAACAATAAAAAAGCCGGGCGAAATTGCCCGGCTTTGTAATATACCCGTTGATTTTAGTTAGAAATTCTTTCCTGGAAAGACTGCTGTTTCGCCCAACTCTTCTTCAATACGAATCAATTGGTTGTATTTGGCCATACGGTCGGAGCGCGATGCGGAACCGGTTTTAATTTGACCTGTGTTAAGTGCCACCGCCAAATCTGCAATGGTGCTATCTTCGGTTTCACCCGAACGGTGCGACATGATGCTCTTGTAACTGTTGCGCTTAGCTAAGTTTACTGCATTGATCGTTTCTGTGAGCGACCCAATCTGGTTTACTTTTACCAATATGGAGTTGGCCACGCCCATGTCGATACCCTTCTGCAAAAACTCTACGTTGGTAACAAACAAATCATCGCCAACCAATTGAACTTTGCTACCAATCTTATCCGTCAACTTCTTCCAGCCATCCCAATCTTCTTCAGCCATGCCATCTTCAATGGAAATGATAGGATATTTCTTGGCCCATTTGGCCCAATACTCTACCATCTCTTCCGATTTCAACTTCTTGCCATCTGATTTCTTGAAATGATAAGTTTTGCTTTTTGCATCATAGAACTCAGAGGAAGCAGCATCCATGGCTATAAAAATATCAACGCCTGGCTTGAAGCCTGCTTTTTCAATAGCCTTTAACACCACTTCGATGGCTTCTTCGTTAGATTTGATATTGGGAGCAAAGCCACCTTCATCACCCACGTTGGTAGAAAGCCCCTGATCGTGCAACACTTTCTTTAAAGTATGGAACACTTCCGTACCCATACGTAGCGCTTCGGAAAAAGTATCGGCCTTCACTGGCATCACCATAAATTCCTGGAAGTCGATGCTGTTATCGGCATGGCTTCCACCATTCAAAATATTCATCATAGGCACAGGCAACGTGTTGGCATTCACTCCGCCAATGTAGCGGTATAACGATTGCCCAGCCTCCATCGCTGCTGCCTTTGCTACGGCCAAAGATGTGCCCAATATGGCGTTAGCACCCAGCTTGCCTTTGTTGTTCGTACCGTCCAATTCAATCATCACCTTGTCGATCAGGTTTTGATCGAACACCGAAAGCCCCACCACTTCTGCAGCAATTTTGGTGTTCACGTTGTCCACCGCTTTCAACACACCTTTGCCCACATATCTTTTTTTATCACCATCGCGCAACTCAACTGCTTCGTGGGTGCCCGTAGAAGCACCGGAAGGCACAGCCGCACGGCCGAAGGCACCACTTTCAGTAAACACATCTACTTCAACGGTAGGGTTACCACGGCTGTCCAGAATTTGGCGGGCGTGGATGGATTCGATTAAGCTCATAGGGTTTAAGATTTAAGATTCTAGGATTTAAGATTTTTGGATTTCTCTTTTGGCTTATTACTTAGTGTTTTTACGGAAGCTGAAAAGATGGCTGTTAATTCGTTAGATTCTTTGATAAGATCAGTTAACTGGCTATCGGATTCCGGTAAAATTGCAACATCTTTTATGAAGTTCAGCCAGAAGTTACTTTCGTCTGCTTCTTCCAGTACAATCTTCATTTTATTAGTAAAGTCAGATCCTGACTTCGCTCTATTTACCGCACGATAGTTAGCAGCCACTGAAGAACTTGATTTAAGTATTTGATATGCAATAACCTTGGCTGCTTGCGACTCTGGAAATCTATTCACCATTTTGAAGACACCAACTGCGAATATTCTGGTTCGCTCAAATAATTCAATTTTATCCATTCAAAATAAACCGAGTCGAAAAATCTTAATTCTTAAATCATCAGATCTTAAATCAATTATATAGCAACTCTCTCAACCTCTTTAACCATGTTTACAAACTGATCGAAGAGATAGTTGGAGTCGTGTGGACCGGGAGACGCTTCCGGGTGGTATTGTACTGAAAAGGCTTTCTTACTTTTCAGGCGAATGCCCATGATGGTGTTGTCGTTCAGGTGAACGTGTGTTACTTCCACATCGGGGTTCTTCTCTATATCCTTCTCACTCACCGCAAAGCCGTGGTTCTGCGAAGTCATTTCCCCGAGTCCGGTTGCCAGGTTTTTTACAGGGTGATTCAGCCCGCGATGGCCGTGGTGCATTTTATAAGTACTCAGTCCGCACGCAAGCGCTAACAATTGGTGACCGAGGCAAATTCCAAAAACAGGTTTTCCCGATGATAGTATTTCTTTCACGGTTTTGATGGCATAATCCATCACCGAAGGGTCGCCAGGGCCGTTGGAAATAAAATAGCCATGTGGACCCCACTTTTCCATTTCTGCAAATGTGGTCTTGGCAGGGAACACCTGCACGTAACAATCGCGGGCGGCAAGGTTGCGCAAGATGTTTGTCTTAATACCTACATCCAGCGCTGCAATTCTAAAGGTAGCGTTGGCTTCGCCAAAGAAATAGGGTTTCTTGGTGCTCACTACCGATGAAAGCTCCAGTCCATCCATGGAAGGCACCTTGGCCAGTTCGGCTTTCATTTGGTCGGGCGTCAATTCAGATGAGATGAGTGCGTTCATGGCACCCTTGCTGCGAATGTAACGCACAATCATGCGCGTGTCTACATCGGCAATTCCCACCACCCCATGTTTTTCCAGGTATTGCTGCAAGCTTTCTGTAGCGGTTTTGCGGCTAAACTCGCTGCTGAACTCATTCACTACAATACCCGCAATTTTGGGCGAACCCGATTCTTGCTCTTCGTCTACCGTGCCATAGTTGCCAATGTGGGCGCTGGTGTTCACAATAATTTGCCCGTAGTATGAAGGGTCGGTGTAAATTTCCTGGTAGCCCGTCATGCCTGTATTGAAACAAATTTCGCCACCGGTGGTGCCGCGCTTGCCTATGGCTTTGCCCTCTACCAGAAGGCCATCGGCCAGGAGTAAGTATGCTTTGTCGCTCAATGTATTAAGTGGTTGGTTCAACAAAAATAAGTCTCAGATCCCGCATCTGCCGGACGTTCATCACAAAAATTAGAACAACCGTTTACGGGCAACAAAAAAGGGATTGAACAGTGTCCAATCCCTTTGTTATCGTGGTGAAAGCCCCTCACTTACTCCGCCTTTTTCGCAGATTTTCTGGCTTTCTTAGGTTTCTCTTCTGTGCTGGCCTCTGCTGCGGGTGCCTCAGCGGCTGCATCTGTGGCATCTGCCTTTTTGCCTTTGGCGCGGCTTCTGCGGGTTTTGCCCTTCTTCTCTTCGCCATCCTTCTTGTAGATGTCGTTGAAATCTACCAGCTCCATCAGGCACATCTCTGCATTGTCACCCAAGCGGGTTTCGCCCAGCTTAATAATACGGGTATACCCGCCCGGACGCTCAGACGTGCGGCCTGCTACTTCACCAAAAAGGGCTTTCAGCGACTCTTTGTTTTGCAGGTACGACATCACAGTTCTGCGCGAGTGTGTGGTGTCATCTTTAGCCTTGGTAATCAAAGGCTCTACGTATTTACGCAATGCTTTCGCCTTGGCCACCGTAGTGGTAATTCGCTTGTTTAAGATCAGCGAAGAGGCCATGTTAGACAAAAGTGCATCGCGATGCCCTTTCATCCGGCCGAGGTGATTTACTTTCTTACCGTGTCTCATTAGTCTTCGTCCAGTTTATATTTCGAGAGGTCCATCCCGAAGGTCAAATTCTTCTCTGCAACCAATTGTTCCAATTCCGCCAGCGACTTCTTACCAAAGTTGCGGAACTTCATCATGTCTGAAATCTCCAACTGTACCAGGTCTCCCAATGTCTTCACATCGGCAGCCTTCAAGCAGTTGTAAGCACGTACAGACAGATCCAAGTCGTGAAGAGGTGTTTTCAGCAGCTTGCGCATGTGCAGCAACTCTTCGTCTACCTGTTCAATCTCGCTGTCCTTACCGGTTTCGAGTTCTATCGACTTATCAGAGAATAAGCGGAAGTGCTGTATCAGAATGAAAGCCGCACCTTCCAACGCCTTTTCAGGGTGGATAGAACCGTCTGTTTCAATGTCTATGATCAGCTTCTCGTAGTCAGTCTTCTGCTCCACACGGGTGTTCTCCACACTGTATTTCACATTCTTGATAGGTGTGAAAATGGCATCGATGGGAATGAATCCGAATACCTGCTCATTGGGTTTGTTCTCTTCTGCCGGCAAATAGCCACGGCCTTTTTCAATGGTCAGCTCAATTTCGAAGTGAGCCGCTTCATCCAGGTTGCAGATTACGTGCTCGGGATTCAAAATTTCGAAAGCAGAAGTAAACTTGGCAATATCGCCAGCTTTGAACTGTTTCTGCTTCTTGATACTAACCGTAAGCTTATTATCGAAATTGTCAGATACCTTCTTGAAACGAACCTGCTTCAGGTTCAGAATGATTTCGGCCACGTCTTCCACAACGCCCTCTATAGTAGAGAACTCGTGCAACACACCGGGGATTTTAATTCCGGTAATAGCATAGCCTTCCAGCGAAGACAAAAGGATTCTGCGCAACGCGTTACCGATCGTTACACCGTAGCCTTTTTCCAGTGGTTTAAAAGTGAAAAGACCATGAAAGTCGTCCGACTTCTCCATCACCACCTTCTCCGGCATTTGAAATGCTAATATTGACATAGGCAATTTTGATTAAATGTGAATAGATTACTTAGAGTACAATTCAACGATCAACTGCTCGTTGATGTTCTCCGGAATATCCTGGCGCGGAGGCAGGTTGATCAGTTTACCTGTCATTTCGCTACCATCCCACTCCAGCCAATTGTATTTCTTGGCACCCTGAATCGACAAGCTGTTGGTAATCGTTTCGAGCGACTTAGAGCGCTCGCGCACGGCTACTACATCGCCAGGACGCAAAGTGAAAGAAGGAATATTTACTACATCGCCATTTACCACAATGTGCTTGTGCACCACCAACTGGCGGGCGGCTCTGCGTGTAGGGGCAATGCCCAGACGATACACGGTGTTGTCGAGGCGCGATTCGAGCAATTGCAGCAGTACCTCACCGGTAACGCCTTTTTTGCGCGAAGCTTTATCAAAAGTGTTTGCGAACTGACGCTCCAACACACCGTAGATGTACTTGGCTTTTTGCTTTTCAGCCAACTGAACGGCATATTCAGATTGCTTGCGCTTTTTGCCTTTGCCGTGCATACCGGGGGCATAGTTCTTCTTTTGAAGCGCTTTGCTTTCGCCCAGAATGGGTTCGCTAAATTTTCTCGAGATTCTCGCCTTGGGGCCGATGTATCTTGCCATGTTCTAATGTTTGATTTGAGATTTCTTGACCTGAGATTTTACTCTCTCAATCAATCGATCATTTTTTATTCTTAAATCTTAATTTCTAAAATCTAAAATCCGTTACACTCTTCTTGCCTTAGGAGGACGGCAGCCATTGTGCGGCAGCGGAGTCACATCCTTAATGGTTGTGATTTCGATACCAGCACCCTGAATGGTGCGGATGGCAGACTCGCGACCGGCACCAGGGCCTTTCACAAATACTTCCACTTTACGCAGCCCCAACTCAAAGGCTTTGCTGGCACACTCCTGCGCTGCAGTTTGTGCAGCATAAGGGGTGTTTTTCTTGGAACCTTTGAAGCCCATCTTACCAGCCGATGCCCAGGAGATAACCTGCCCGGTAGAATTGGTCATGGAAATGATGATGTTGTTGAACGTTGCCTTGATGTGGGCCTGACCCACCGCCTCAACGTTTACAACGCGCTTCTTGCTTTTATCTTTCTTCTTTTCCGATGCTGCTGTCGCCATGTGAAAAGTATTTTTTAATCTAATTAACCTTTAGTTGCTTTCTTCTTGTTGGCTACCGTCTTGCGCTTACCCTTGCGTGTACGTGCGTTGTTCTTGGTAGTCTGGCCACGAACTGGCAAGCCCTTGCGATGGCGCAGACCGCGGTACGAACCAATGTCCATCAAACGCTTGATGCTCAACTGAACTTCAGAGCGCAACGAACCTTCGATTCTGTATTTCTCTGCAATGACGGCACGAATGGCATTCGACTCTTCATCGTTCCACTCTTTCACCTTCTTATCCCAATCCACACCGGCTTTGGTAAGAATGTTTTGTGCCGACCTGCGGCCAATGCCATAGATGTACGTGAGGCTAATTTCGCCCCGCTTATTATCTGGAATATCTACACCTGCAATACGTGCCATAGCTTATCCTTGTCTTTGTTTATACCTGGGGTTTTTCTTGTTGATGACGTACAACTTGCCCTTGCGCCTGATAATCTTGCAATCCGCGCTGCGCTTTTTAATGGAAGCTCTTACTTTCATCTCTTTATTATTTATCTTTTTCTCCGTTGGGTTTCCCCACTGGTTTATTTATACCTAAAAATTATCCGCCCTTTCGACAAATCGTAGGGGCTCATTTCTAACCTTACCTTATCACCAGGCAATATGCGGATGTAGTGCATCCTCATTTTACCCGATATGTGCGCCAGTACTGTGTGACCGTTTTCTAATTGAACGCGAAACATCGCGTTTGAAAGGGCCTCTATAATGGTGCCGTCTTGCTCTATTGACTTTTGTTTCGCCACTTGAATGAATAAGCTTCTTCTATATACTCGTGTGTTGTCAAAATTTCTGTTCTGTTCTCATAGATCGCTACCATGTGCTCGAAGTGAGCAGAAGGTTTGCGGTCGCGGGTTCGAATTGTCCACCCATCGCGCTCCTGCACCACGTTTTTCGTACCCATGTTGATCATCGGTTCTATGGCGAAAACCATTCCCGGAACGATCTTCACTCCCTTACCCCTCTTTCCGTAGTTCGGCACTTCCGGATCTTCGTGCAGGTTTTTTCCAACACCGTGGCCCACCAACTCGCGCACCACACCATATCCAAACTGCTCCACATAGTGCTGTATCGCAAACCCTATGTCGCCAATGCGGTTGCCCGCTTTGGCCTGCTCTATGCCTAAGTACAACGATTTGTACGTTCGGTTAAGCAGTTGCAGCACCTCTGGCTTTGCTCCTTCCAACGGATAGGTATAAGCCGAGTCGCTGTGGAATCCATTCAATTGAACTCCGCAGTCGATGGAAATGATATCTCCCTCTTTCAACTCATAGCCGTTCGGAAAACCATGAACCACTATTTCGTTTACCGAGATACACAGCGAAGCTGGGAACCCCCGGTAGTTTTTGAAAGAAGGCAGGCCTTGGTGGTCGCGTATAAAAGTTTCGGCAATTTCATCCAGTTTCTTCGTTTTCACACCTGGCTTTATGTGCCGTGCTACTTCCGCGTGAGCTCTACCCAAAACCTGGGCACTCTCCTTAATTTTCTGAATGTCTTCTGCCGTCTTGTAGTGAACCATTCAACCTCAAGCCGCAGCAAACTGAGAACGTCCTTTCACGCGTCCCGACTTCATCATGCCCTCGTAGTGTCTCATCAGCAGGTAGCTCTCAATCTGTTGCAGGGTGTCTAGCACCACGCCCACCAGAATTAACAGAGAAGTACCGCCATAAAACTGGGCAAATTCAGGAGCAATACCGGCCTTCACCGCAAAGGCGGGAAGGATGGCCACTGCTGCCAGAAAGATGGCGCCAGGAAGCGTAATTCGTGATAAAATACTATCTATAAACTCAGCAGTTTGTTTGCCTGGCTTAATGCCGGGCACAAACCCACCGTTGCGTTTCAAATTATCTGCTATGTCGTTCGAAGGAACCGTAATAGCTGTGTAGAAGAAAGTAAAAATCAGGATCAACGTTGCAAACAACAGGTTGTATTGCCACGAGGTGAAGTCGGCAAACGTGGTACCCACGTAGGCACCAATGTCGCTGTCTCTCCAGATCCCTGCCACCAGCGGAGGAATGAACATCAGCGCCTGCGCGAAGATGATGGGCATTACACCGGCAGAGTTCAATTTCAACGGAATGAAATCGCGCTTACCACCATACAATTTATTTCCTACCACCTGCTTGGCATACTGCACAGGAATTCTGCGTGTGGCCTGTGTGAGGGCAATTACACCTACTACCACGAAGAAGAGTGCCAGAATCTCTATGATGAACAACAAGGCACCGTTCATACCCTTACCCGTTGCTTCCTGAATGAGGGCCGCTGGGAAACGGGATACGATACCGATCATGATCAACATACTGATACCGTTGCCAATACCCTTGTCGGTGATACGCTCGCCCAACCACATGCAGAACATGGTGCCGGCCACGAGAATAATGATTGAACTTACTGTGAAGAATAAGCCTGGGTTCATAATCGCTTCAGCATTGATCGTAGCTCTTAGATAAGCGTACGATTGGGCTGTGGTGATCAGAATGGTGAGTACCCGGGTAAACTGGTTTAATTTCTTGCGACCACTTTCACCTTCTTTCTGAAGTTTCGTGAAGTGAGGAACTGCCACCGTTAACAACTGCACCACGATAGATGCAGAGATGTAAGGCATAATGCCGAGGGCAAAAATAGAAGCGCGGCTAAACGACCCACCCAGGAAGGTATTCAACAAATCGAAAATACCACCTTGTGCAGAGCCCGACAATAAGTTGGCATCTACACCGGGTAACACGATGTAAGAACCCAGGCGGAAAATAATCAGGAACCCAATGGTGTTCAAGATTCGGATGCGCAGGTCCTCAATCGAAAAAATGTTCTTTATGGTCGTAAAGAATCGCTTCATTCCTTAAATAGTTGTAGCGGTACCGCCAACGTTTTGAATCGCTTTTGTTGCTGTTTCAGAGAATGCGTGGGCCGAAACATTCAGCTTCGACTTCAACTCACCTCTTCCCAACACTTTCACTTTGTCTTTCTTGCCCACAATACCATTGTCGATCAAAGTCTGCACAGTGATATCGGAAGCCTTTACTTTCTGCGCCAGCGTTTCGAGGGCATCTAAGTTCACGCTCTTGAAAACAATTTTGTTATTGTTCTTAAAGCCAAACTTGGGAATACGTCTCTGCAGAGGCATCTGACCACCTTCGAAACCTATTTTCTTATGGTAACCAGAACGCGACTGGGCACCTTTATGACCACGGCCTGCGGTGCTACCACCAGAACCCTGGCCACGGCCTAGGCGCTTGTTGGTTTTTGTTGAGCCGGCTGCCGGCTTAAGTGTATGCAGCTTCATCTTATAATTCCGTTACGCTCACTAAATGACTTACTTTCTTTACCATGCCTTTGATCTGCGGAGTGTATTCCACTTCCACAGAAGCATGCACTTTGCCCAAACCCAACGACTGAATAGTCAACTGCTGGGTTTCAGGTCTTTTAATCATACTGCGGGTTTGAGTAATTCTAACTTTTGCCATGACTCTTATCCGTTGAAAACTTTAGTCAATTCTACTCCGCGGTTACGTGCAATGGTGTATGCATCGCGCATGGTGGTTAATGCCTTGAAGGTAGCCTTCACCACGTTGTGTGGGTTAGAAGATCCTTTAGACTTAGCCAATACGTTGTGTACACCGGCACTTTCCAGCACAGCACGCATGGCACCACCAGCAATTACACCCGTACCAGGCGATGCAGGCTTCAACAATACGTGGCCACCGCCAAATTTACCGATCGATTCGTGCGGCACAGTGCCTTTGATAATCGGCACCTTCACCAGGTGCTTCTTGGCATCATCTATGCCTTTGGTGATGGCATCTGTTACTTCATTGGCTTTACCCAATCCGTAACCTACCACTCCGTTTCCATCGCCCACAACTACAATGGCCGAGAAGGAGAAGCGTCTACCACCTTTCACCACCTTAGCTACACGCTGGATGGCTACTACCTTTTCTTTCAGGTCTATTTCGCTGGCTTTAACCGTGCTGACGTTGCTTTGTGTCATGCTTTTAGAATTTTAAACCTCCCTCTCTGGCACCTTCTGCCAAAGCTTTGATATTTCCGTGATACAGGTAACCGTTACGATCGAAGACGATGGCGTTGATGCCGGACGCTACTGCTTTTTCTGCCAGCTTCTTGCCTACGCTTTTAGAGATCGTCAGGTTCACTCCGCCTTTCTTATCCAATTCTACCGAGCTGGAAGCTACTACCGTGTGGCCTTTGCTGTCGTCAATAATCTGAGCGTAGATAGCCTTGTTGCTCTTGAAAACCGACAAGCGGGGGCGTTCTGTTGTTCCCTCCAGTTTTGCGCGGATACCCATCTTAATGCGGTTCCGTCTGCCTTCTTTGGTCTTTATATTGGACATACTATATCTTATTTAGCAGCTGCTTTACCAGCTTTTCTACGTACATACTCACCCACAAAGCGAATACCCTTGCCTTTGTAAGGCTCCACCTTACGCAACGATTTGATTTTCGCAGCCACCTGGCCAATCAATTGCTTATCGATGCCTTCCAGCGTAATGGTTGGGTTCTGGCCCTTCTCTTGCGCGGCCTGCAATTTCAATTCACCAGGAATCGCCACAAACACGTTGTGTGAATAGCCCAAGCTCAACTCCAACACATTGCCTTGTGCATTGGCTTTGTAACCAACACCCACTAGCTCCATTTGCTTGCGGTAGCCTTTGCTAACACCTTCTACCATGTTGGCAATGATGGCGCGGTACAAACCGTGTTGCGATTTATGGCGTTTCTGCTCGGTAGGACGCACCACATTCACTTTGTCGCCTTCTACTTCAATCTTGAAATCAGGCTCAATAACTTGTTTCAACTCACCTTTGGGGCCCTTCACCACCACTTGGCGGTCGCCTGCGTTGAATGTGCAGGTTACACCTTTAGGCAGTTCAATAACTTTATTACCAATTCGTGACATAGCGCTGAATTAATAAACGTAACACAATACTTCACCTCCCACATTCATCACGCGGGCTTCCTTGTCCGTTACCACACCTTTCGAGGTAGAAAGAATGGCAATACCCAGTCCGTTCAATACTTTAGGCACTTCGGTGGCCGGCTTGTATTGGCGAAGACCGGGCGAGCTGATACGCTCTAGCTTGCTGATGGCCGATTCGCGGGTTTCGGGGTTGTACTTTAGAGCGATCTTAATAGAACCCTGCTTGTTCGGGGTTTCCTCGAACTTGTAGTTCAGGATATACCCTTTGTCGAACAATACCTTGGTGATCTCCTTCTTGAGGTTGGAGGCAGGCACTTCAACAACACGGTGGCGGGCCTTAATGGCGTTGCGCAGCCGCGTTAAATAATCTGCTATGGGGTCAGTCGTCTTCATTTTTCTTTCTTAAAAATGCAAACCCGTTTTTTTGAAACGGGCTGCAAAGATATCTAACAATTTTTGATATTCAAACTGTTATCTGGTTCCCCTTTTCGGGGCCTTGATATTCAGCAACCTAATGTAAAGGCCGGCTTACCAGCTCGCCTTGGTCAGTCCAGGGATTTTACCCTCTGCGGCCAACTGGCGGAACTGGTTACGGCAAATGCCGAATTTCCGCATGAAGGCGCGTGGACGGCCGGTTAACTTGCAACGGTTGCGCAAGCGAACGGCCGAAGAACTGCGGGGAAGCTTGTCCAAACCTGCCCAATCGCCTGCTTCTTTTAAAGCCTTGCGCTTGGCGGCATAACGCTTCACCAACTCTTCTTTCTTCTGGGTCCTGGCAATGATTGATAATTTAGCCATGCTTGTTCTTAGTTTTTATTTACAAAAGGCATCCCGAAAGCTTTCAGGAGCTCGTAGCTCTCTTCGTCACTCTTGGCAGACGTCACAAAAGTGATGTCCATACCATTGATCTTCTGCACCTTGTCGATGGAGATTTCAGGGAAGATGATCTGCTCTTTCACACCCAGGGTGTAGTTTCCGCGGCCATCGAATCCTTTGTCGCTCACGCCTTTGAAATCGCGCACGCGGGGAAGCGCCACGTTCATGAGGCGATCCATAAATTCGTACATGCGGTTGCCACGCAAAGTTACTTTGGCACCAATGGGCTGGTTGCCACGCAACTTGAAGTTCGAAATATCTTTCTTCGAACGTGTAGCTACTGCCTTCTGACCGGTGATGGTAGACAATTCTTCTACCCCAACATCAATCAGTTTTTTGTCTGCCACCGCTGCACCAATACCCTTATTGATGCAAATCTTTTCGATTTTAGGAACCTGCATGACCGACTTGTACTGAAACTTCTCCTTCAGTGCCGGCAGGATTTCCTTGGTGTACTTCTCTTTTAATCTGGGCGTTGCCATTACTTAATTAGTTCTCCTGTTTTCTTAGCATATCTCTGCAGCTTTCCCTTTTCGTTGAGCTTGCGGCCAACGCGGGTAGCCTTGCCACTGGCGGGGTCTATCACCATCAGGTTGCTGATGTGAATGCTTCCCTCTACCTTTTTAATTCCACCTTCCGGCTTACCGGCAGATGGCTTCTGGTGTTTGGTAATGAGGTTGGCACCTTCTACCAGTGCACGTTTCTTCTCAATCAATACCTCCAATACACGGCCTTCTTTGCCTTTATCGTCTCCGGCAATAATTCTTACTTTATCGCCTTTGCGTATGTGCAGCTTGGGCTGCTTGTTGTGTTTCCTTTCCATGATTATAATACTTCAGGGGCCAGTGAAACAATTTTCATGAATTGCTTGTCGCGCAGTTCGCGGGCCACTGGGCCGAAAATACGGGTGCCGCGTGGTTCGTCTTGTGCGTTCAACAACACTGCTGCGTTGTCTTCGAAGCGAATGTAAGAGCCATCCTTTCTTCTGATTTCCTTCTTGGTACGAACGATCACCGCTTTAGACACGGTACCCTTCTTTACCTGGCTGGTGGGCAACGCGGATTTCACCGTTACCACAATCTTATCGCCCACGCTGGCGGTGCGTCTTCTGGTGCCGCCCAATACGTGCATACAGAGCACTTCTTTGGCTCCGCTGTTATCGGCTACGGTTAATCTGCTTTCGGTGCGTATCATGATTACTTCGCTTTTTCAATGATTTCAACTAATCTCCAACGCTTGCTTTTGCTCAACGGGCGTGTTTCCATGATGCGAACGGTATCGCCAATGCCGGCTTCGTTCTTTTCA
>CAZRQK010000034.1:32941-53746 GCA_964602295.1 uncultured Ohtaekwangia sp. | reverse complement strand
CTTTAAAAATAGAATGAAAGTCGCCCTGCATCTGGCTGTTGATGGCCTTGCGAATCTGTATTTCGTACTTACGCAGTTTTTTTAACAGGTCTTTCACGCTACCTCCATATAAACGGCAGCAAATTAAATTAAATTATAAGTAATTTGGCACCCGTTATGTCTGAGGTGCAAAAATGACGCGCGCTGGGTTAATTGTTTTGATAGCGATGGTTTTGATGTGCGGATGTGGACCTGAGAAGCTGCCGCCCGGGGTACTTAGCAAAGAAGCCTATGCTGCTTTTTTGATGGAGGTGTACCTGGCTGAAGCGCGCATTAACAACCACGCGATTGCCCGCGATAGTGCAACGGCTCTGTATTTCTCTTTCGAGGAAAAACTGCTACAAAACAAAGGACTCTCCGATTCGGTAGTCAAAGCCACCTACCAATATTACCTGAGCCGACCTCAGGAATTGGAAGAAATTTATACAGCCGTGGTAGACTCTTTAAGTCTGCGCGAACAACGCTACAAGGGAGCGGCTGACCAATAACCATGACGTACCCTGCAGACTTTGAAAAAAAACTGGGGTTTGATCAGATCAGGGAAAAACTCAATAGCTACTGCCTTTGTTCGCTGGGGCAAAAGGAAGTAGTGGCCCTGTCGTTTCGCAATACCTTCGACAGCCTGCTGCCCGATCTCGAAGCCAGCCAGGAAATGGTTAATCTGCTTCAATCTGGCGACACCTTTTCTTTCAACAACTTTTTCGACCCAACGGAACTGTATCAGGTAATTGCCTGGGAGGGGAGTTTTCTGGAAGAAGATATTTTCAGAAATATCATTCTTTCACTACAAACTATTTTTGAAGCTCAGAAATTTCTGAAGAACAAAGAGCGCTATCCACGACTGGCAGCACTGGCCGAACCGGTAACCTTGCCACGCAGTGTGCTAAACTCTCTGGAAAGCAAATTCGATGATTTGGGCAAAGTGCGCGACAATGCCAGCCCTGAATTGCAGCGAATTCGTAAAAGACTTCTGGAAGAACAAGGCCGGGTGCGCAGAGTAGCCGAAGCCATTTTCAGGTCCGCTTTGGAACAAGGTTGGGTGCCCGAGGGCATGTCGCCCTCTATTCGCGATGGTCGTTTGGTAATACCCATGCTGGCCGCGCACAAGCGCAGAATCCGCGGGCATGTAATGGACGAGTCGGCCACAGGGCAAACGATATTCATCGAACCGGCAGATGTGATGGAGGCCAACAATGAGTTGCGCGATTTGCAGTTGGCCGAGAGGAGGGAAGTGGTAAAAATTCTGAAGGAGCTAACTGATCTTCTACGCTCAAAGCTGAATGAAATAAAAGCGGCTTACCATTTTCTGGCACAGCTCGATTTACATCGTGCCAAAGCAAAGTTGGCTGTGGAGTTGGAAGCCACGTTACCTGAATTAACGGAAGAACCTGCATTGAAATGGGTAGAAGCAAGGCATCCGTTGCTATTCTTGTCTTTGCGTGGAAAGCGACCGGTTGTACCATTGAACATGGAGCTAAGCAAGCAGGATCATTTTTTGTTGGTATCTGGCCCCAATGCGGGGGGCAAGTCGGTTTGCTTAAAAACCGTGGGGCTGCTGCAGTACATGCTGCAGTGTGGGTTGTTGGTGCCCATGCAACCTCACTCGAAGGTGGGCATATTTCAACAAATCTTTCTCGACATAGGCGATCAGCAATCCATAGAAAACGATCTGAGCACGTACAGTTCGCACCTTACCAACATGGCTTGGTTTTTACGGCACGGCAACGGGCGCACTTTAGTGCTCATGGATGAATTGGGCTCAGGTACCGATCCGAATTTCGGTGGAGGTATTGCGCAGGCCATTCTGGCGGAATTGGTGGTTAAAGGGGTATGGGGTGTGGCCACCACGCATTATTACAACTTGAAACTATTTGCAGAAAATACGCCCGGTGTGTTGAACGGTGCGATGCTCTTTAATACCAAGCGCCTCGAACCTTTGTTTATTCTTGAAACAGGAAAACCGGGAAGTTCCTTTGCGCTGGAGATAGCACGTAAGATCGGGTTGCCTGCTCAAACAGTGGCTTCAGCCGAAGCAATTATTGGTAAGGACCTTACTGGGTTAGAAGCTTTAATGAAATCAGTAGCCGAAGAAAAAATCAACAACACGCGCAGAAATGCGGAGTTGCAAAAGAAAGAGCAGCAATTGGCCGGTCAGTTGCAGCGTTACCAGGCATTGACAGAAGAACTGGAAACCAGGAAGAAGGAAATTATTGAGAAGGCCAAGACAGAAGCCGCCAGGTTGCTGAAGGACACCAATCGTGAGATTGAAAAAACCATCAGGCACATACGCGAGAACAAGGCCGAGCGCAAGGAAACAAAAAAAGTGCGTGAAGGATTAAAAGGCCTGACGGAAAAAGTGAAGTTGGAGATGCCTCAGCATGTTGATAAATCCACTCCGCTGCGCGAAGGCGACAAAGTGCGGTTGCGTGGCCAGGAAGTTACGGGAACGATAGTGCAATTGAAAGGTAAAACAGCCATTGTGCTTTTTGGAAGCGTACGCAGTCAATTGAAGGTCGATCAACTGGTGCGTAGCGATCAAGCCGAAGCAGTTGTTTCGAGCAGACCTGTGCGGTCTTTAGGTGTTGATTTGATAAAGCGCCAAGCCCACTTTGAAACTACTTTGGATGTGCGCGGTAAGCGGGCCGAAGAAATTGTGCCCTTGTTGAGCCAGTTTCTGGATGATGCCGTTTTATTGGGCCATGGAGAATTGAAGGTGCTGCACGGCAAAGGCGAAGGGGTGCTGCGCAAGGTAGTGAGAGATCACCTGAAGAAGACAAAGGCGGTGGCCTCTTTTGCTGATGAACACGTGGAGCGTGGAGGTGATGGTATCACTATTGTGGTGCTGAAATAAAAAAAGCCCCGAAGGGCTTTCTAAAATTTTTACGGTTTGGTATTCCTTATTTGGTAAATGTAAATACCCATGTGCCTTTCACATTCGAGGTGCGGGCTGTAAAGCCGTTGCCGCTGTAGCTGAAGGTAAGTTGAAGTTGTGTGTCGGTTACCGAATAGGTGATGGGTAATTCATCGGCACCACTGTCGCGCACAATTTGAGTAGCCGGGTCGGTACCGAACTTCCATGTACCACTTGCCGGCCACGGGCTAAGGGCAGGCCTGCCAACGGTGTTGTATCCGAACGAGGGGGCACCTACGGTTCCGTTCACCGTCAATTGAAATTGTGGGTAGTCGCTGATCTTACTCACGTTATCGAGTGTAACATTCGATATAGTCCAGGTTGCGGCCAATTTGCCGAATTGCACTTCTTCTACGGTAGGCTCATCGGGGCCATCAGGACCACAGCCGGGAAAGACCAACAATGCGGCCAAGGCGCCAATAAAGAGAACGGACTTGAAAATCGATTTCATTTTTGGGATTTAAAGTGGCTTAAACTTACAAAAACTGTTGTTTCTTTGAAAGGCCAGCACCTGGGCGGCCTTCCAACACAGTTAATCAGGCCAATGGCTAACTTGTAACCGTGGCTTTAAATTCCATAATATTGATTTTTTGAGCAGTTTCGGGGTATTCATGCTCCTGGTTGGAGGCTATCACTACCAAACGATTTTTACAGGTGGCTAGGTTATCAAGGTACCAACGCGTTGCGTTTTTGTCGAGGTTGGTGGTGGGCTCGTCCAAAAAAATCATTTCCGTGTCGCTGTAAAAGGCCAAAGCCAACTTCAGCCGTTGTTTCATACCCGAAGAGAACTGACGAATAAATTTTGTACGGGCATGGGGCAATTCCATTTTTTCAATCAATGCATCGGTGGTCAGGCCTCCTCTCACCTTTTTGAACTTAAAATGAAAGCGAACCATTTCTTCTAAAGTGAACTCATCAATCAACTCGAGGTAGGGTGCTGCAATAACCAGGTGCTGGTAAATGCGTTCAATATCGATCTTAACCTCCTCGTGTGTGTAATGAATAGCCCCTGTGCTGGCAGGCATTTGCCCCCAAAGCACCTGCAACAAGGTGGACTTTCCCGATCCATTGGGCCCGGTGATGGCATACACCCGCCCAGGATCGAAAGTAAGACTCATGTTTTTGAAAATCCATTCGCGGTTAAAGCGCTTGCCCAGATTTTCAGTAACGATGCGCATCAGTCGATAGACGTGCTGGCGGTGAAGCCTTTCATGATGCCGCGCTCCGATTGACGAATGAAACTTACGATGTAATCGCGTTCAGCAGAGGCAGGTAATTCCTTTTCGATTAAATCCAAAGCCTTCGAGTTATTCAGACCTTTTAGAAAAAGGTAACGGTATATCTCCTGTATTTCGCCAATTTTATCAACAGAATAACCCCTGCGCTTAAGCCCCACGGCATTGATACCCGCATAAGCCAACGGCTCCCTGGCCGCTTTGGTAAAGGGAGGAATATCTTTGCGCACCAACGAACCTCCACCTATGTAGGCATGTGCCCCGATTTTGGAGAATTGTTGTACGGCACAGGCGCCACCGAAAATAGCGTAATCGTCTATAATAACATGGCCGGCCAGCTGGCAGGTATTTCCCAAAATGCAATAGTTGCCAATAATACAATCGTGGCCTATGTGCGCATACGCCATGATAAGGCAATTCGAACCAATCACGGTTTTGTACTTATCGATGGTACCGCGGTTGATCGTTACACACTCGCGTATGGTCGTATTGTCGCCCACCTCAGCAGTGGTATCTTCACCGCGGAACTTCAGGTCCTGGGGAATACCAGAAATAACGGCACCGGGAAAAATCTTACAGTTTTTACCAATGCGCGCTCCGCTCATAATGGTACAGTTGGGACCAATCCAGGTACCATCGCCAATTACCACATTGTCCTGAATGGTAGAGAAGGGTTCAATCACCACGTTTTGCCCTATTTGGGCATTGGGGTGTATGCTGGTTAACGGGTAGTTGCTCATGAATCTTTTCGAACGATACTGGCTGTCATGGTTCCTTCGCACACCAATGAGTTGCCCACATAACCGCGGCCCCTCATTTTCGCGATTCCTCTTTTAATGGGCGCTAACAAATCGCACTGGAACACCAGCGTGTCGCCTGGCAGTACCATTTTACGAAACCTGCAATCGTCTATACCCAGGAAATAAGTCCAGTAGTTTTCCGGATCGGGTACGGTGTTAAGTACCAAAATGCCGCCCACCTGCGTCATGGCCTCCACCTGCAATACACCAGGCATTACCGGGTTGCCGGGGAAGTGGCCCTGAAAGAACGGTTCGTTCATGGTTACGTTCTTAATGCCGCACACCGTTTCGTTATCGAGGTAGATGATTTTATCAATCAACAAAAATGGATACCGATGCGGAAGCGTGGCCGCTATCTGGTTGATGTCCATAACCGGGGGCAGGCTGGGGTTGTACCGAGGTACGCCCTTTTTGTCTGACTCGGACATGGCCTTCTTTAGCTTTTTCGCAAATGCTACATTGGCTGCGTGGCCGGGGCGCGCTGCCAAGATCTGTGCTTTTAGTGGTCTGCCAGCCAGTGCCAGGTCGCCAACAATATCCAACAGTTTGTGGCGGGCGGGTTCGTTGTTGTAGCGAAGTTCTATATTGTTAAGAATTCCTTCTTTCTTGATTTCCACGGTTGGCTTGTTCAACATTTTGGCAATGTTGTCCAACTCGTGAGGCTGCACTACGCGGTCAACAATAACAATGGCGTTATTCAGGTCGCCTCCGCGGATCAGGTTGTTTTTATAGAGCATCTCCAGTTCGTGCAAAAAGCAGAAGGTGCGGCATGAGGCTATCTCTTTTTCGAACTGGCGTATGTTGGTGATGGACGCATGCTGACTTCCCAGTACAGGCGAATTATAATCGATCATTACCGTAACACGGTAGTCGTCTAACGGCAGGGCTGCAATTTCTACGTTGCGTGCTGCTTCGCGGTAAAAAATACTGTCTTGCACTTCAAAGAAATCGCGCAAAGCATTTTGCTCTTCTGTTTCAGCCTCCTTCAGTGCTTCAATAAATTGAATGGAGCTCCCATCCATAATCGGGCATTCGGGGCCATCCAATTGTATCAACACGTTGTCGATTTCAAGCCCTACACAAGCGGCCAACGTGTGCTCAATGGTGCTTACGCGTGCGCCACTTTGTTCGATGGTGGTACCACGCGATACATCTACCACATTGTCGCAGTCCGCATCTATAATAGGCGAACCCGGCAGGTCAACTCGCTGAAACTTAATTCCATGGTTGGGTTTGGCCGGAACGAACGTCATGTTCGTTTGCACGCCTGTATGAAGGCCCACACCAGAGATGGTGACAGACTTCTTGATGGTTTGCTGCTTGTAGTTTAGCATTTTTTGGTAAAAGAGGGTGCAAATTTAACCGCTATTACGCGGTAAATCCAAAAGTAATGAATTTTGATGGGTGAGGCCCTTTTTCGGACTCAATGGTGGTGGCTGGAGCCGTTCATCTTCTCCTCTAACTGCCGCAGTCGCACAATTAGATCGGGCAGTTGGCGGAACACCGCATACGATTTAAAATACTCTTTTACTTCCACGCCCGGGTAACCAAAAAGCTTTTGGCCCTCTTTGGTGGATTTTGAAACTCCTGTTTGCGCGCCTACGCTCGTGTTGTTGGCAAGCACTAAGTGTCCGGCCACACCCACCTGGCCTGCCAAAATACAGTTTTCACCAATTTTTGTGGAACCAGATATGCCTGTTTGCGCGGCAATGACTGTGTTCTTGCCAATTTCTACATTATGCGCTACCTGAATCAGGTTATCCAGCTTTACCCCTTTGCGGATGGTAGTATAGTCGCCAAAAAGTGTGGCGCAATCAATTACCGTGTTGGCTCCAATGGTAACGTTATCTTCTATAATGACATTACCCAGCTGTGGAATGGTTTTATACGTGCCGTCTTCCTGGGGGGCAAACCCGAAACCATCGCTGCCTATTACCGTACCCGAGTGGATGGCGCAGTTGCTGCCCACTTTGGTGCCGGCATACAACTTTACACTTGGATGCAGAATGGTGTTGTCGCCAATTTCTACTCTATCGCCCACGTACACGTGTGGATAAATTTTTACGTTGTTACCAATCTTTACGCCATTGCCTATGTAAGAGAAGGCTCCGCGGTAAACGTTAGCGCCCACGGTAGAACCTTCGCCCACAAAGCTGGGTTGCTCTACACCTGTTTTTTGAAAACTGATGAGCTTGTGATACTCTTCGAGCAGGGCGGTGAAGCTACTGTAAGGGTCATCCACTAGAATAAGAGTGGTAGTGAGTTCTTTACGGGGCTGAAAGTCGCGCTTTACAATTACAGCCGATGCCCGTGTGGTGTAAATAAATTGCTCGTACTTCGGGTTAGCCAGAAAGGCAACCTGTCCTGGTTTGGCATCTTGAATTTTAGCCAGCATGTTGATCTTCGCCTCCACATCTCCCTTCACTTGCCCGCCCAACATGGCAGCAATTTGTTTCACGGTAAACTCCATAGCCGACTATTGCAAAGACCTGTTTTTAGGTTGAGGGCAGGCCATCTACAAAGATACATTTTTAGGCCAGCATAGGTAGCTTTTTTTAACGATTTTGCTCATCGCCTTGATGTTGGGCAAGTCAGACGCATGCGCAATATCCATCACCTTTCCCTGTTTGGTTTGAATCATGATGGCATGCTTTTCCGTAACGTATGCCTCGTTGGTAAGATGGCCGTGCGAGAAGAAATAAGCCGCGTCTTTTTTCAAAGTACCGTATTGTTGAGCAACCGCGTGTCTTAGTTTTTCCAACGAAGGTTTAGCAATGGGTTCGGTGGTGAGTTTCATTCGAAATAATTGCCGGTTTAGCAGCATCTGGCAAAGCTGTGCCAGAATAGGGTCGCGGTGGTCTTTCCAGAATTTGATGCCACCCCACACGTCATGGTCGTCTAGCTGACCATATACTTTTAATAGTGCCGGTTTCTCCTGGAAATCGGCCAGGGTGCAGTTGTGTTTTAGAAAAAACTTAAGCGCATCCGTGGCAACAATCTTTTCGCCTGATTGGGCCAGGTATTGCGCCCGCTTAATAATATTTACCAGCATTCGTTCTGCACTCACCGAAGTTTTGTGTAAGTATACTTGCCAGTACATTAGCCTGCGCGCATTCAGAAAGTGTTCTATACTGTAGATACCTTTCTCTTCCACCACAATGGCATCGTTGTGAACGTTCAGCATCTCGATAATGCGTTCTACACCCACCGAACCTTCCACCACACCCGTAAAGAAACTGTCTCTGCGCAGGTAGTCCAGGCGGTCCATATCCAACTGGCTGCTTACCAGTTGATGAAAGAATTTCCTCTCGTAGCTGTTGCGGAAAATCTTCAGCGCCAGCGCTAGCTGGTTGTTCATTTGCTTGTTCAGCTCTTGCATAAACAGGTACGAAAGGCTTTCGTGGTGAACCTGTTGCAGCAGTGTTTCTTCCAGCGTATGCGAAAACGGTCCATGGCCAATGTCGTGCAAGAGAATAGCAATCTGAGCGGCCTCCATCTCTTCCTTACTTATTTCAATGCCTTTCTGGCGAAGGCTTTCCAGCGCGCGCGTCATCAGGTGGAGGGCACCCAGCGCATGGTGAAAGCGTGTGTGCAAAGCGCCCGGGTACACCAGTTCAGTAAGCCCCAATTGTTTAATGTGGCGTAACCGCTGAAAGTTAGGGTGTTCGATGATTTGATAGATTACCTCATTCGAAACAGAAAGGAAACCGTAAACGGGATCGTTGATAATCTTTCTCTTGGCCATGCGCTAACGGTAACCGTAAATTTAAAAGTAACGCTTGTCGCTGCTATTCCGTAAATTTGACTCTATGCAAAGATATACCATTTTGTGGGCAGACGATGAGATAGACCTGTTGAAGCCACACATTCTCTTTCTGGAGCAACGCGGCTACGATATTACACCGGTTAACAACGCGGCCGAAGCGGTGGAGCTTAGTGAAGAGCGGCACTTCGATGTGGTTTTTCTGGATGAACACATGCCGGGTATGTCGGGCCTGGAGGCGCTGGCGCTGATAAAAAATGCCAGACCTACGTTGCCCGTGGTGATGATCACCAAAAATGAAGAAGAACAGATCATGGAAGAGGCCATCGGGGCGAAGATCGATGACTACCTCATCAAACCACTCAACCCCAGCCAGATACTACTTTCGGTAAAGAAAATATTGGATAACAAACGGCTGGTTTTGGAGAAAACCAACCTGAACTACCAGCAAGAGTTCAGGAAGATTTCGATGGCCTTTCAGGATAACCTGAGCCACGAAGAGTGGACAGAGGTCTACAAAAAACTAGTGTATTGGGAGTTGCAATTAGAAATGGGTGACAACCAGGATATGGTTGAAGTGTTGGACACCCAAAAGGTGGAGGCCAACTCGAACTTCTGTCGTTTTGTGAAGCGGCATTACGATAACTGGCTGAACAACCCCAATGTGGAGCGCCCACTGCTTTCGCATCAGGTAATGAAGAAAAAGATTTTTCCTGAATTAAAGACAGGGCAACCGTTGTTTTTGGTGGTAATAGATAACCTTCGTTTCGACCAATGGAAAACCATTGAGCCTATTCTGGCCGATTATTTTAATGTTGACAGGGAAGAGACCTATTATTCGATACTTCCCACTACTACCGCCTACGCACGTAACGCCATCTTTTCAGGAAGCCTTCCTTCGGAGATGGCCAAAACACATCCAGATCTTTGGGTGGGTGAAGACGAAGATGAATCGAAAAACAACTACGAAGAAGAATTTCTTACCCGCCAGTTGCGAAAAAATAACCTGAGCCCTAAGTTTTCTTATAACAAAATCAAGAAGCTGGAAGAAGGGCGCGACCTGGTTGAAACGGTGAACAACCTTTTTGGAAATGAGTTGAATGTGATTGTCTACAACTTTGTGGACATGCTGTCGCACGCGCGCACCGATATGGCGATGATACGAGAGTTGGCACCAGATGAGGCCGCGTATCGATCCATCACGAAATCCTGGTTTGAGCACTCACCTTTGTTTGATATTCTGAAAAAAATTGCAGAGAAGGGTAGCCGCGTAATCATTACTACCGACCATGGCACCATCCGCGTAAAGCGACCGTTTAAAATTATTGGCGATAAGAACGTGAATACCAACCTGCGCTACAAGCAGGGGAAAAACCTGGGCTACGATGGAGACAAGCTGTTGGAAGCCTTAAAACCCGAGCGATTCTTTTTACCCAAGCCCAACGTTTCCACCACGTACGTGTTTGCCGTTGAAGATCAGTTTTTTGCTTACCCCAACAATTTCAACTACTACGTAAACATGTATAAGGATACCTTTCAGCATGGCGGGGTAAGCCTGGAGGAAATGATTGTGCCGTTAATTTTCTTATCTTCGAAGAATGCCTGAGGTGGTAGGAAAGGAAATATTTGAACTGAGCGAGTTACCCAAATTAGCCACTCGTTTGTTGGAGATGGCGGGTGATTGCCGCGTGTGGCTTTTTGAAGGCGATCTGGGAGCAGGCAAAACAACTGTCATTAAATCGCTGTGTCAGTCGCTGGGCGTTACGGCAACGATGGGCAGTCCTACCTTTTCTATTGTGAACGAATATCCATCGCCATTCGGACCGGTGTATCACTTTGATTTTTACCGATTAAAAAATGAAACCGAAGCATTGGATATTGGCGTTGACGAATATTTCGATTCCGGTAACTTTTGTTTTATTGAGTGGCCGGATCGCGTAAGCAATCTTATACCCAAAACGCATTTTAAAATTTCCCTTACCCATCGTAGCGATACTTCGCGATCTTTAGAATACCAGATTCATGACTGAGAAGAAGAAAACAGGCTTTGAGGCGTTGGCCAAAACCGGTGTTTATACCCAGGAGCAATTAATGAAGGTGAAGAAATCCAATCATGCCTTTTTTATTGGTTTGCCCAAGGAAATTTCGTTGCAAGAGAATCGCATTAGTCTTACACCCGATGCGGTGGCCCTTTTGGTAAACAATGGGCATGAAGTATGGGTGGAAACCAAAGCGGGTGAGGGCTCCAAATTCACCGACAAGCAGTACAGCGATGCGGGCGCTAAAATTGTGTACTCGCCTCTTGAAGTTTACAAAGCCCAGGTTATTTTAAAGATTGAGCCGCCCACCATGGAAGAGATTGAATACATGCGGCCGGGCCAGACACTTATTTCGGCATTACAGGTGGGCCACCTCGACCAGGAATTGATATCGGCTCTGGTTAGAAAAAAAGTGACTGCTTTAGCCTATGAGTTTATTGAAGACAAGGTAGGAGGAATGCCTATTGTAAGGGCGATGAGTGAAATTGCGGGTAGCACCGTTATCTTGATAGCAGCTGAATATTTGAGCACCTCGAAAAAAGGAAGGGGTGTGATTTTAGGTGGCATTACGGGAGTACCGCCCACTAAAGTGGTAATTATTGGCGCAGGCACCGTGGCAGAGTATGCGGCCCGTGCCGCACTTAGCCTGGGGGCAGAGATACAGGTTTTCGACAATCATTTGTACAAACTCAGGCGCATCAAACATACACTGGGGCACCAGGTTTACACATCTACTATTGATACCGTAACGTTGAGTGAGACGTTAAAGACTGCCGATGTGGTGATTGGTGCATTGCGGGCGGAGAAGGGCCGGGCCAGGCATGTGGTTTCGGAGGAGATGGTGAGCAAGATGAAGCCCGATTCGTTAATTATCGACTTGAGTATCGACCAGGGCGGATCAGTGGCTACTTCTGAAATTACCACACACGATAAGCCCGTGTTTAGAAAACATGATGTCATTCATTACTGTGTGCCGAACGTAGCTTCGCGTGTTGCCCATACGGCTACCACTGCCTTGAGCAACATTTTTACCCCCACCATCTTGCGCGCAGCCGAAGAAGGCGGAGTGGAAGAAATGATTTTTTCGCACAAGTGGTTTATGAAAGGTGTCTATACCTACAAGGGAAACCTGACCAACGAGTATGTGGCCAGAAAATTCGGAATGAAGTTTAAGAACATTGAGTTACTGCTGGCGGTGAGGGTGTAGTTCTATCATTAAATGGGGTATCCTAAAAGCAAATCACTCTTTTTGAGTGGCTTTTCATTTAGGGCCTTATTTATGTTTCCGTAAAGTAAAACCGATTTGTCATTATGAGACTGATTTTTTTTGTACTGGTCACCGCCTCTGTAGTTGTAAAGGCCCAAAATCAAGGATCAATCCCCCAGCAACTACGAACACAATATACTCTTGATCGGTTGGGTATGCAGGGTGTAGGTTCCGGTGAAGTGGCTTACGGGCTGCCACTGCCGCTTGGAAACGTTATTGGGGGAACTTACTTTGATGAGAAATGGAATATGGGCACAATACTTCTGGAGGGAACGGAGACGCTTATAGAAGGTTACCCTCTGAAGTACAATCTTCAGGATCATTCGATTGAAATCAAAACCAAAACCGGCATTAAAGTTCTTGATGCACGAAAAATATCAAGCGTTGTTTGGGTCGATTCCTTATCTGCTAGCCCAACCTATTTTGTAAATGGCGCAAAATTTTTTGAAGACCATGCCCCCCTTTCCGGATTGGTACAAATTGTTGTTGATGGAAAATTCCCTTTGATTTCAAAACCAACCCTTGTTATAAAGGAACCTGACTACGTGGTAGCATTAAATGTTGGAAGCAGGGATACCAAAATTCTGAAAAAAAAGAAGTACTACTTGCTAGACAGAAGAGACCTAATTGAAATTTCAACTAAGAAGAGGTTGCTGCCATATTTTGGTGATAAAAGTGATGAAATGGACAGGTTCATCAAGATCAATAAGATAGACCTAAAGACCGAGATCGGACTAAAAAGGATTTTCGAGCATTTCAATACAATTTGAATTTAAGGGGATTCCAGATGTTTTGTCCCCAAACTTCAAAAAATACCTCTTTGTAGGTATTTCCAAAGGGGGGTGGCCGCCCTATTTTTGTTACGCAGTTACAATTTTCTCTCTCATTTTAAGGTTTTAGGTTTGGTGGCCCTCTCCAAGACGTGGAGAGGGCCTCAACATTTTAGGGCATTTTGAAAACGATGGGTTGTATCATTCTCACCGCCACCTTTCTGCCACCCTGCCTTCCGGGTTTCCACTTTACTAAGTTCAACACCCGAATAGCCTCTTCATCGCAGCCAAATCCAATGCCCTTCACTACTTTCCAGTCTTGCAGCGAGCCATCGGGCATCACCGTGAACTGTATAAAAATGCGGCCTTCTACCTGTGCGGCTGATGCTTTTCGGGGATAGCGCAGGTTCTTTCTAACCACTTTATAAAATGATTCCAGCCCGCCTTCAGGCGCAGGCATTACTTCGGCAAAAATCAGGGGTGCTTCGGGTGCCTCTTCCGGCATAGGTTCGGGGAGCAGTTGCAACGATGCAGGCTCAGGATCTGAGGTGGCCAAAACAATTTCTTTGGTGGCTTCCGTGGTGGACTCAATGGTGGCGAGCAACTCGGCAATTAAAATTGGTTTGGCGATAACAGGCTCTCGTGGTTTTTCTTCAGTAATAATGGGCGGATCGAATGTCCAGTTGTTGGCAGGGTTTTGTGCGGGTTCGCGCTGTTTCACCGACTTCTTCACTTCCCATTGGAAAGCAGAAATAACCAACGTAAGGCTAAGCGTTAACCCTAAAGTAAAAAAGGTGCCGCGGTAGCGGTGCACATCGTGTGTGGGGTTTTTCTTTGTCTCCATACATGTGTTGTTTAGGTGTATGGATGTAATGCGTGGTATAACTTTAAGTCACGCAGGGCTGGCACCATACGTTCTTAACTTTGTTATGTGCCTCCGTTTTCTTCTCTATCCGAACAAGAATGACGATAAGCATTATCAAAATGAGTATAACGGCAAAGAGCGTGAACACACGCAGTATTTTCTTTAAACGCATTTCCTGTTCATGCCGTTGCAACACGGCACCGTAATTGCGAAACCGCTCACTGCCTCGCGCAGTCAGGCGCTGTCTTCTCAATCTTATTTCGTTTCTACTCATCGTACTTAACCTTCAGAAAAAAATTTTTGCGAAGCTTATCTAAGGCACGATAGGTTCTCATCTTCGCACCGCTTTCGGTGATATCCAGAATAAACGCAATTTCTTTAAAATCTTTGTCTTCAAAAAAACGAAGCTCTAGCACGTGCAGCATTTCTGTAGGCAGGTCTTTCATGAAGTGTATGAGCTTTTGTATCATCTCCTCATCCCAGCTTTCTTCGGTCTGTGCTATCAGTTCTTTCACCTTCACCTCTTCAATGCTAAATACTTTTTTCCTTTTGTTTTTGCGATAATATTTATTGGCCTCGTTGCCGGCTATCTTATAAAGCCAGGCAGAAAAGGGTACCCCTCTGTATTGGTACTGGGGCAGATGGCTCAGTGCGTTCACAAAAGTCTGGGCGCATAAGTCACCCGCTAGTTCTTCATCGTCAGTTTGGCGAAGCAGGAAATAATAAACACGATCGAAATACTTTTCGTAAAGCTCTGCGAAGGCCCGGGCATCTTTTTTGGAGCGCTCGATAATTTGCAACTCTTGCTGAAGTTCGGTTTCGGTCATGCAAGGGGTTTAACCTTGGTGTAATAATCCGAAGGTATTCCGAAAGTCACAACAGCGTAGCCACGCCCCACATCAAAGGTTGCACCCAGAGGCAGCGCAAACATGTTGACACCCTCCGTTGTGTTGAAATATCAGTATTATCGGGAGATTTCATTACGAACAAATTAGCCTTATTTGACGTAAATTGGGGTACACTGGCGAAGCGTGCCAACGCCTAATTTGCGGAACAGATGGGAAGAAGATTTGTACATGCTGCTATACTTTGCTGCATAACCTTTGCAGTTCATTCCCAACAGTACTCCCTTCGTCAATATACGGTGCTCGATGGCTTGCCACAGTCGCAAGTTAACATGGTTTTGGAAGACAAGAATGGTTACTTGTGGATTGGCACCCATGGTGGGGGGTTGGCTCGTTACGATGGCCGCGAGTTTAAAGTGTACACCACGCGCGATGGACTTTTGAGCAACATTGTTCATTACCTGAAGCTGGATTCGAAACAGAACCTTTGGATTGTACACCCGGTTGGCATTACCCGATTCGATGGCGTTAACTTTTTTTCATTTCAGCCGCAGGCAGCCACTGCATCGGCACGCAGGGTGCGCAGGGTGTTTGAAATGAACGACTCGATTTTTTTCATGACCAACCAGCGCACGCTCGGTATGATCCATCATGATTCTGTCTACTATTGGGACCGGCCGGTGCTAAAAGACAAGATGGTGCTGTACACCCATTTGTTGCCCACGCGCGATATTGCACTCTACTTAAGCGACAGTAGTTTTCTGATAAAAGCCCCCAACCTTGAGTACCAGGTTAAGTACAAAGAGCATTTTAGCCGGGTAATAAATATGTTCAACGTTCGCGATGAGGTGTGGGTGAATACAGACCGGGGTTATTTCGTTTTTGATTATCAGCAAAAAACATTTACTCGCAAAGCAGCAGAGGTGGTAAACCACGTAGTGCAGTACGATTCTTCGCGACAGGTTTTCTGGACCAGGCACGATAACAATCTGATGCGCGAGTATTGGGTGAATGATGTTCATAAAACAGATACCGTTCTGCGCGACATCAATATCACACAGGTATTTATAGATTCTGAAGGCAATACCTGGTTTGGCAGTTCGGGCAACGGATTGTACAAGTATTTTGTGCAGGATTTTGACCGGTGTGCGTCAAAAACGTTAACGCAAGTGTACGCCATCCAAAAAGATAAAGATGGAGCCTCCTGGATAGGATCGGGCAACCAGGGATTATGGCAGATACATAAAGGGAAAGTAAGAAAGTTTGATGTGGGCGATGTAACAGAAAACGGCATTACCTCTATTGCCCTGAGCCCTGCTGGCGATGTGTGGATGGGAGCGTTTGGAGGTTTAGGCAAATACAAAAAAGAAACTGACAATATTCATTGGTACACCCGTTCCGATGGTGTGCCAAGCCCTTACGTTAATCAGATTGATTTTGATGGGGAGGGAAAACTTTGGTGTGCTACTAGTGGAGGCGGTGTGGCCTGCTTTGATAATGGAGTTTTTAAAGGCATTTCGGAGGAGCAAGGATTACAGAGTCGCAATGCGCTTAGCATTCGCTACATGCCGTTTAATAATTTGGTTTACGTTGGTACCGACAACGGCCTTCATTTGATACGAAACGGCAATGCATACCCGGTGGCTATAGCTGAGCTGGAGAATTCGCCCATTTATTCTATTTCTGTTTATAAAAAAGAGTTTCTTCTGCTGGGCACCGGTGGTGCAGGCGTAATTGTATACCATCCGTCCACGCATCAACGAAGTTTAATTGATACGCACGTAGGGCTTCCTTCAGACTTCATCTATTTCGCGGGCGTGGATGCGGAAGAAAGAATATGGATAGGTACTGAGAAGGGAATTTCTAAAATAAAACTTAACGATCAGTTGGGCATTGCAGAGATTCTTCATTATGGCTTTGACAATGGCCTGGCTGGTTTGGAAACCAACTACAATGCCTACTACCTGGGTGATGAAAAGTATTTTGGGTTGAAAGATGGCATTTATCAGTACAACGACTTGCGCAATGAAGATTGGCACTCTTTCCCCGTGCACCTTACCGATGTGGAGATATTCAACGGCCAGTATTCTTCCAGACAGTTCTCTAAAATGCAAACTGGTTTTTTTAAGGTGCCGGTTAATCCCAACATGCCGTCAGACAAGAATCATATAACGTTACGCTTTAATCGGGTAGACAAGCGTTATCCTAAGTCGGTGCGTTACCAGTATTTTTTGAAAGGGTGGGATAAAACCTGGTCGATACCCTCTGCTACCAATTATGTTACCTACGGCAACCTTCCACCTGGCGATTATGAGTTTCAGTTGAAAGCAACTAATAACCAAGGCAGTTGGGATGAGGCACCCGTTAACTATGCCTTTACCATTGAAGCACCCTTTTACCAAACAGCGGCATTCCAGGTTGTTATAGGGGTAATAGTTGCGGGCCTGTTTGGCTTGTATCTTTTCTATCGGGTGCGGTCGCGGTTTAATAAGATTGTGGAATTGCAACAGATAAGGCAACAAGAACAAGACAACCTTCGCAAAGAAATTGCCCGCGATTTTCACGATGAAATGGGCAATCAACTCACCAGAATCATCAATTATATAAGTCTGATGAAGCTGAATGGCAATGGACATACCTCCGATTTGTATAACAAAGTGGAAGAATCGGCTAAATATTTATACACCGGAACGCGGGATTTTATCTGGAGTATCGACCCCGTGAATGACGAGCTCTACAAACTATTCATTCATATTCGCGATTTTGGCGAGAAGCTTTTCAGCGAAAAAGAGATCAATTTCAGGGCTTTTAACGAAGTAAAGGAAAAAAAAGTAACGGTTCCATATGGTTTTAGCCGTGAGGCCAATCTGATATTTAAAGAGGCCATGACAAATTCATTCAACCATTCGCAGGCAAAAAACGTATCATTTACTTTAAGGCAGGATGGCGACCAGTTTGAGATGATTCTCGAAGATGATGGAAAGGGTTTTAACCAGAATGAACTGGCCAGGATAAATGGGCTTAAGAATATGAAAAACCGGGCCGACCGTATTGGCGCCCGATTGGATATTAAGAGTGCATTTCAACAAGGTGTTGCCATTCAACTGATTTTTTCAATAAACAAAAAGACAACCTCCTATGAACTCTCCGTTTAAAAAAAGGGTACTGATTGTGGAAGACGATCCTGAAATCAGAAACAGTTTCTCGCTTATTGTTAATAGCTCGCAAAAGTTTTACGTGGCCAACGCTTACGGCTCATGCGAGGAAGCTATTAAACACCTAAACAGCGATCGGCCTGATATTGTATTGATGGACATAGAACTTCCCGGAGGCATGAATGGCATACAGGGAACCAAGATCATCAAAGACAAACATCCGCACGCTGAAATCATTATGGTAACAGTGTACGAAGACAGCGAACTTGTATTCGAAGCGTTGAAGTCTGGCGCATCTGGTTACATAACCAAAAGCGCCAACTATCTGGAATTGCTTACGGCCTTAGATGAAATCATTAAAGGGGGAGCACCCATGAGCAGCAAAATCGCCCGCCTGGTGATTGATAATTTCCACGTAAATCCAAATAGCCCGTTAACCAAACGCGAGACGGAGATATTGCAACTGATCTCGGAGGGAAAAACCTACACACAGATTTCGGAGGAACTATTTATTTCTAAAGAAACGTCAAAGACGCACATTAAGAATATCTATTCCAAGTTGCAGGTTAAAAGCAAATCGGAGGCCATAGCAAAGGCCAACCTCGAAAAGCTGATTTGAGGTAAGGCCATGCGAGCATGGCAATTTAGATAACGAACAACCTGATGATGGCGAAATAGGCAAGGCCCGGGCAAGCCTAAAGGCCTGCTTCTTTTGCGCGTTGCGTGCTTAATGTTGACACTCAATACCAGGTTGCACATCAGCTTCTTTTGTTGCGAAAGCGTCTCCAGATAATCAGATTGGGGTAGTTTCTGCATTGTTTTTTGACCCATTTCGGGTGTCGGGAATGAGCGGTGGTCTGGTGAATTTTAAAACAACCAAGTGTCTCTATACAGAGATGTTTTGGGAGTTATTAAAATCATCAAACCAAAAACTGCATGAAACTAATTTTACAACGTTTCGCTATTATTCCGTTGTTATTGTGCGCGGGCATGGCCTGGGCTCAGGAGCGAACCGTATCGGGGAAAATTACTGCCGATGATGGAAGCGCTTTGCCCGGTGTAAACATAGTGGCCAAGGGAACCTCCACCGGCACTATATCCGATGCACAGGGAAATTACACGCTCAACATTCCCGATGGATCAACGGCCCTCGTTTTTTCGTTTATAGGTTATGTAAACCAAGAGGTACCGATTGATGCACGTTCTGTTATTGATGTCCGCATGCTGGCCGATGTCACAGAATTGTCGGAAGTGGTAGTAGTGGGCTACGGCACCCAGATTAAGCAAGAGCTCACTGGCAACATTGCACAGATTAAAGGCGAAGACCTGAAGAACGTGCCTGTGCCTAACTTCACCCAGGCATTGCAAGGCAGGGCGGCAGGCGTATTTGTGGAAAGCGAAAGCGGACGCGTAGGCGAAGGTATAAAGGTTCGCATCCGTGGGGCCGGTTCACTCAATGCTTCCAACGAGCCGCTGTATGTAGTCGATGGTATTCCTATCAATACCTCAGGACTTTCATCTGCACAAAATGGAAGCGCTATTTCTAACGGAAGTGCTTTGGCATCTCTTAATTTTAACGATATCGAATCGTTCGATATCTTGAAGGATGCATCTGCTGCCGCCATCTACGGTTCGCGTGCTTCCAATGGCGTAGTGTTAATAACCACCAAAAGAGGCAAGGCGGGGAAAACAAGTTTTAATGCTAATTTTCAATACGGCTTCAACAGCCCCACCAACGATAACCGTGGTTTCTTAAATGCAGCCGAATACATTGAGTTCTTCACAGAAGCGGCAACCAACGGTGCCGTTTATGATTACAATCGCAACGGAAACCCATTTGGATATGCATCGGAGCAGGAAGCCATCGATGATTACGTAGGTTTTGTTGAAAGCAGATTTACAAGGTACTCAGGGCACTCCGACTGGACGAACCTGGAGACCAATACCAATTGGGAAAAAGAAGCCTTTAAGAAAAATCCGCTTACGCGCATTGTCAATCTTTCCGCATCTGGCGGAACAGACAAAACCAAGTTCTTTGTAAGTGGTGAATACACCAACCAGGATGGTATTCTGGTAGGCAACGATTTTGAACGCATCTCTACGCGTCTCAACCTCGATCAGGAGGTGAGCAAGATTTTTAAAATGGGTGTAAACATGGCACTGTCCCGAACGGAAACCGGTCGTATCACGCAAGACAATGACTTTGGTACGCCCATGCAGATTGTAGCCTTGGCACCTATCACACCCATACGCGATCTCAACGGTCAGCTATACGATCGTCCGGTTACAACTTATTATAATCCGTTGCTGAATTTTGATAATGGCGATTACACCGCCACCACTTTCAGAAACCTGGGCGGGCTATATGGTCAGCTCAATTTAATGGAGGGATTAACTTTCCGTTCGGAATTGGGTTTCGATTTGCTCACGCAGAGTGATGATCAGTTCTTTGGATCCAGAACGCAGTCGCGGTCTACCAATGGGTTCGGGCAGTCAGATTGGCTGCGCACATTTAACTACAATACCAACAATTTCTTTACCTACACCAAAAACTTTGGCGCCAGCCATGTGCTCGATGCCACCTTGGGTATGTCGTTCCAAAAAGCAGTAACTGACCAAACGCAGGTAATAGGCCAGGATTTTCCCAGCGATGATTTTCGAAAGTTGGCCAGCGCAGGTGAAATTACAGGTGGATTTTCTTTCGCTACGCAATATTCATTCTTGTCGTACTTTTCAAGGGTTAATCTGAAGCTTTCTGACAAATACCTTTTTTCAGTGAGCGGCAGGGTAGATGGATCTTCGCGTTTTGGCGTTGAAAACAGGTATGGATTTTTCCCGGCAGCATCCGCAGGCTGGATTTTATCGAACGAACCGTTTTTAAATACCAGCGATATGCTCAGCTTCCTGAAGCTGCGGGCCAGCATCGGTTTAGTGGGTAACGCTGAGATCGCAGAGTTTCAAGCCCTGGGGTTGTGGGGTGCAGGCAAGTACGGTGGCGCCTCGACCCTTAACCCTACCCAGTTGGCAAACCCCGAACTGGGTTGGGAGCGGGCTACACAAACAGATATTGGTATTGATTTTGGATTTTTCAACAACCGTTTGTCGGGCGAATTGGA
>CAZRQK010000034.1:0-32931 GCA_964602295.1 uncultured Ohtaekwangia sp. | reverse complement strand
ACTATGTAAAAACTACCGATGATCTTTTGTACAACACACCTGTTCCAGGCACATCTGGCTTCACAAATCGCGTAAGTAATGTGGGCTCTATGGAAAACAAAGGCTTTGAAATTGTGCTGAATAGTGTGAACATAGACAAAGGCGGTTTAAAGTGGACCACCTCACTTAACTTCTCGCACAACCGCAATAAGGTTACCAAGTTGGATGGAGAGGCACGCGAAATACCTGGTAACGATGGAAGGTATTTGAACTCGTTGATTGTAGGCCAACCCATAGGTGTGTTCTACGGACCTAAGTACGCAGGCGTTGATCCTGCTACTGGTGATGCTTTGTACTACCTGGAAGATGGCGAAAGTACCACCAGTAACTACAACGCGGCCGGCAACTTCATTGCTGGCAACCCTAACCCTGAATACATCGGTGGATTGAACAATACAGTAACCTATCGGGGCTTCGATCTTTCCGTGCTGCTGCAAGGCGTGTATGGTAACAGCATCATCAACGGGGCAGGTGGTTTTATGTCTGCCAATGGCGATTGGTTCGATAACCAGACGCGCGATCAGTTGAACAGGTGGAGACAACCTGGCGATGTAACCAATGTGCCCCAGGCTCGCCTGAATTTGTCTGGGCAGATTCCCAATGGCATTTCTGCTTCCAGCCGATATGTGTACGATGGCTCTTACCTGCGTGTCAAGACCGTTGCTTTCGGTTATACACTTCCTAATGCGTGGGTTAATCGGATAAACCTTAACAACGTAAGGGTTTATGTCACGGGCCAGAATTTGTTTACGTTCACAGATTATCCTGGCTGGGACCCGGAGGTAAACTCAGATTACAGGGCACAAACCTCTGCAGTAAACCAGGGTAACGACTTTTACTCTGCCCCGCAGATCAAGTCGTTGATTTTTGGTATCAATATTGGTTTCTAAACTGCGAAAAGAATGAAAAAATATATTTTGATATTATCGGTTGTATTGGGTGCGTGCGCAGATCAATTGGAGCTCAGCCCCCAACAATCTATTTCTGAAGAAGTGGCGCTGAGCAACGATGCCAACGTAAAGAAGGCTTTGGCTGGCGCTTACGATGGCCTTTCGGGGTATAACTTCAATTTAAATTTCCCCAATGCAGGAAATTTGTGGGGTGGGGACTTGCCTTTGTTTTCTGAGTTGCTTGCTGCCGATGGAGAAATTTCGTGGGTAGGCACATTCAATGCACCGAGGGAAATTTTCGGTAAGCGAATATTGACCACTAATACTTTTGTTCGCGACAACTGGTCGGGCGGGTACTACACCATCAATATCTGCAATAATGTGGTGGGTGCTTTAGATAAAGTGTTGGAGGAAGATCAGGAGAGGGTAGAAGGTGAGGCCCTCTTTATCCGTGCAGCGGTCTACTTCGAGTTGGTGCGCTATTTTGCCAAGCCATACACGGCCGGAAGCACCAACACCAACCTGGGGGTGCCGCTGGTGCTGGAGCCTACCAGAAGCATTAGTGAGCAGAGCCAGGTGGCGCGCAACACAGTAGAGCAAGTGTATCAGCAGGTGATTACCGACTTAACCAGGGCAGAGAGCCTGTTGCCCACGAGCAACGGAGTATTTGCATCTAAGGTAGCGGCTGCGGCCATCTTGTCGCGGGTGTATTTGCAAATGGAAAATTTTGCTGCCGCACGCGATGCAGCCAACCGGGCTATTGGTTACGATGAGCATTCACTTACTGCAACTTTTTCAGATGCCTTCAACAACGTATCGAATTCAACGGAGGATATTTTTGCACTTCAGGTAAATGCCCAGGATGGCAACAGCAATATGCAAACCTATTGGTCCATCCCCGATTTTGGAGGCAGAGATGGAGATGTGGAAATACTGCAAAAGCATCTTGACTTATACGAGGCAGGTGATGAGCGCCTGGCGTTGTTCTACGAAGGAAACGGAGCGGTGCGCAGTGGTAAGTGGAAGAACCAATTTACCGTAGTGCCTGTCATTCGCCTGGCCGAAATGTACTTAACGCGTGCCGAGGCCAACTTCCGGTTAGGCACCAGCGTGGGCGCTCCCCCGCTGGATGACGTTAACACCATTCGGTTGCGCGCTGGCTTGGATGAGCTAACCACCCTTACCTTGGCCGACATCCTCCGCGAACGCAAGTTGGAACTGGCACACGAAGGGCATGCCATCCATGACCTGCGCAGACTGCGCGGGGCGGCTGATGGTTTTGCCTTCGATGCCAACGAAATGGTATTCCCCATACCCCAACGCGAAATCAACGCAAATCGCAGTTTGGTTCAAAACCAGGGGTATAACTGACATTAATAAATACAGTGCTTGAAAACAAAAGCTGTCCGGCAACGGACGGCTTTTGTTTTTAATTACCCCTTTCAATTCGGTATTCCACACCATTTTATTTTACCACTCCTTCCGTCATTCATTTCAACAACAATACACTGAGATTTGATTTAACACTTGCGGTCTAAACACCGAGGTGGAAAATAAACGACAAATCAAATTAAACAGTATGAAGAAGTTTTTACTATTCTGCTTCGCGTTTGCCGTATCGTGGGGAATACATGCTCAGGAGCGAACGATTTCGGGCAAGGTTACCTCTAAAGATGATGGCGGAACGCTGCCTGGCGTAAACGTGGTGGTAAAGGGCACCACCAATGGAACTGTAACCGACAGTGATGGAGCTTTTACACTCTCGGTTCCGGCTACGGGCACTACCCTGATTTTTTCTTTCATAGGGTTGCAAACAATGGAGGTATCCGTGGGCGATCGTACCACCATTGACGTGGTAATGGAAAATGAAATACAGCAACTGAACGAAGTGGTTGTAACAGCGCAGGGCATTCAAAGGGAGCGCAAAGCCCTGGGTTATGCTTCTACCACAATCGCAGCTTCCGAAATTGCAAACAAACCCGAAACGGATGTTGGCCGCGCCTTGCAAGGCAAAACGCCTGGCCTTCAGATCCTTAACTCATCAGGGTTGGCGGGCTCCGGATCGAAAATAAATATTCGAGGCATTAGTTCAGTGGCGGGTAATACACAGCCACTGTGGGTGGTAGACGGTGTACCGATTAACACCAACGCCAACGAGACGAATGTAGATTACAGAGATGGTCAGATATCGCCCACACGCTTTATTGACATTGATCCTAATAACATTGAGTCGGTAAATATTTTACGCGGTTTGAGCGCCACCACGCTGTATGGCACATTGGGGCGCAACGGTGTAATATTGATTACCACTAAAACGGGTTCTACCCAAAAGCAGCAGCGTAAGTTTGAAGGTTCAGTAAGCCAATCGTATTTTCTGGTTGAAGCCATTTTGCCACAATTTCAGAATAAGTGGGCAATGGGTTTCGATGGAGACTATGGCGAGTTCTTCAGCAACTGGGGAAGCCTGTTTTCAAACAACAGCCCCGTTGGGCGTCACCCTTATTACGAACACCGCAACCTTTTTCCGGAATTCCCTGAGTTTGCTGACGCCAGCAACTACATTCCAAAGGCTTATCCGAATAATGTGAGTGACTTCTTTCAGCGAGGATATTCCAACAACACTTCTTTGAACCTGGGTGCCCGCAATGAAAATAGCCATGTGAATTTCAGCTACAGCCGATTGGATGAAAAAGGTTTTATTGAGAACAACAATCTCAAGCGTAATAACCTGTCGTTGGGTGGCAGCACCCAGTTGACCGAGAAGCTCTCAATCAACAGCGTATTTAATTTTGTGCGTACGGAGTTTGAAACACCACCCACAGGTGCGGGCACAGGCAGCAACTCTGCTGGTGGCCCCTCTGTTTTTGCCAATTTATTTTATACCCCCCGCAACCTCGATTTGATGGGGTGGCCATACGAAGACCCGGTAACCAAGGCGAGCGTGTACTATCGAAACACTAATAATATCACCAACCCACGTTGGCTGCTTAAAAACTCGCGCCAGGAGTCGGTAACGGATCGTTTCTTTACCAATGTTTCGCTTAACTACCAATTGTTGGACTGGCTACGTTTGAGCTACCGCTTGGGATTGGACACTTACAGCGAAGACCTTAGTTACTGGCTCAATAAAGGTTCTGTGGGTTATCCAACCAGCGCTGCGCTGTTAGCCAATGGATTGTATCGCTCGGCCAATGCGAAGAACACCATTGTCGATCATTCGGCCATCGCTTCAATCCAGAAGGAGTTATCTACTAATCTCGATCTTACCGGTATCGTTGGCTTCAACGCGCGCACAGACACCTATCGCCAAACCGGTATTGAAAGTACGGGGCAAGTAGTACACGGTTTGATTGAGCACCGGAATTTTTCGCAAAGTAACTCGCGCGATTTCCGCGGAAACAACTTGAACTACCAGCAATCCAGAACCTGGGTGGGTGCTTATTTCGATGCCGGGCTTGGCTACAAAGATTTCTTGTTCATGAACTTAACAGGCCGCAATGATTGGACCTCCACTCACGAGCGGGAGTATCGCTCTTTGTTCTATCCGGGTGTAAGCGCTTCGTTCATACCCACTGCGGCTTTCCCTGGCTTTGCTTCCGATGTGCTCGAGTTCTTGAAGGTACGCATTGGCTATGGTACGTCTGCCAACTTTGCCAATCCGTATAATACACGGCCTTACCTTACCATCAATGCCCAGGCATCGACTGACCAAAACGGTAATGTGGTAACCAGCCAATTGCCGTTGGTTTTAGCAAACCCCCGTTTGAAGCCAGAACTACAGAGTGAGGTGGAGTTAGGCGTGGAGGCCCAACTGTTCGATAATCGCGCCAAGCTTGATCTGTCGTTTTACAACCGCCTGGCAAAAGATCAGATTCTAAGCCGCTCACTCGATCCCTCTACTGGGTACCAAACCACACTGATCAACGCAGGGTCTATTTCTAATAAAGGTGTTGAGATGGGCCTAACGCTAACCCCTGTGCGCGTGGGGGCGTTTTCGTGGGAAGTGCGCGCTAACTATACCAAGAACATCAGTAAGGTTGAAAGTTTGCCCGAAGGCTCGAAAGAGATTTTGGTGGGAGGCACTTCAACTCTTGGAAACTTTGCGATTGAAGGACAGCCCTTCAATGTAATTCAAGGTACCTACGTGAGAACGGACGCGAACGGCAACTTCCTGGTAAATGAAAACGGAGACTGGTCAGTATCCAGCGATGTGAAGATCATTGGTGACCCCAACCCCGATTGGCTGGGTTCTTTGATCAATACTGTTAACTACAAAGGCTTGTCGTTCAACGTGCAGTTAGATTATGTTCAGGGTGGCGATATGTTTTCTTATACCGCTGGCGCGCTGATTGGCCGTGGTGTAGGTAAAGACCTGGAAGAGTTCAATCCTGAATTGCCATTGGTATTGCCTGGTGTGAAAGAGTCGGATGGTCAGCGCAATGATATTCCTCAAACCACATCAGGTGTTTTTTTCAATAACACCATTTTGGGTGCAGGTGCCAGCGACCGTGGTATTTACGATGCAACCCGCATTCGCCTGCGTGAAGTAGCGCTTGCTTACGAAATTCCGGCAACCTGGGTTGCGAAGGTAAAGTTGAGTAAAGCAAATATTTCATTAGTGGGCAACAACCTTTGGTTCCGTGCCATCAATGCGCCTCGCTACTCGGCAGCCGATTTCGACCGTACAGGTTTTGGTACTGGCAACGGTGCCGGCTTCGATTTCCTGGGAGGGCCTTCAGCCCGGAGGTACGGCGTGAACCTTCGTTTAACTTTCTAAACAGATATGTACATGAATAGAATTATAAAAGTTTTTTTTACGCTGGCACTGCTAACGGGCGTGTCGTGCGATTTGGATAAAGACCTGGAGAACCCCAACGAGGTAAGCGTAGGCGCTGCCGATGTTAACCTGATTATGAACCAGGTACAACTCGACTTTGCTGCTTTTTTTTCGCGCGCGGCAGGTAATGATGTAAGTGCCCAACCGGTGGTAACGGTCGGTGCCGATCAATTGGTGCGTATGAATGCTATGACCGGTGGCGATACGTACGACCGCGCCATTGCACCTCAGAATATGGACCAGGTGTGGACGCTGGCCTATCAGAACGTGCTGGTGAACATTGATGTATTGCTACCCTTGGCGCAAAGCAAAAATCTCACCACACATATTGCAGCCGCGAAGATCATGAAGGCCTATGTGTTGATGACGCTGGTAGATCTGTTTGGAGACGTACCCAATCGCGATGCGTTAAAGGGAAGCGAGGGCAATTTTAACCCGAACGCAGACCCGGGCCAACAGGTGTATGACGATGCAATTGTGTTGCTTAATGAAGCAAAAGCAGAATTGGCGAAAACCGGCCTTGATGCCGGCTCAGGTTTAACACGTGATATTTACTATGGAGGAGACCGTACCAAGTGGACTGCCCTGGCAAATACGCTCGAACTGAAAGCGTGGCTCAACGTATCAGTTGACCCTGCTCGTAAAACCCAGGCAACAGAACGTGTCAATGCCCTGTTGTCAGCCAACATCATCGACACAGAAGCTGAAAATTTCGTGTACAAGTACGGCACGGCCGATGTACCTGTTCGCTCCCGCCATCCGCTTTACAGGCAATATTACAAGCCGCAAGCCGGTGCTGCTACGGGCTACATTGGCAACTACTTCCTGAAGGAAGCCTTTAATGGCAAGGGCGTGGAAGACCCCCGGTGGCGGTACTACTTCTACCGACAGGTTGGCAGTATACAGCGCGCCCTTCAGGTCGATCGGGAATCAGTACCCTGCGTGCTCACTCCAAAACCAGATCATTATGGTACCGAACAACCTTTCTGTGTGTTTGAACCCGGGTTCTTTGGTCGCGACCACGGCAACAACGATGGTGGTCCGCCCGATCAGAATGTAATTACCTGCGTGGGCGTATACCCGGCAGGAGGCAGGCTGGACTTAAACAACGGCAATGCCAACTATTTTGATGACACCATGCAAGGTGATGGTGCCAATGGTGCAGGCGTGGAACCTATTTTTATGTCGTTCTATACCGACTTTATCAAGGCCGAGGCGGTATTGAGGTTGGGTGTGGCCGGAGATGCCCGCCAACATTTGATTAATGGTATCAACCGTTCTATTCAACAAGTAAAGAATTTTGCCAACTCGCGCGGCCAAGCGTTGCCGGCTAACCTGGAGCCATCCACCACTGCCTACATCGATGCGGTATTGGCGATGTACGATGCGCCTTCTGCAGACCGACTCGATGTTTCCATGAAGGAGTTTTATCTCTCGCTATGGGGTAATGGCGTAGAAGCTTTCAATCTATACAGAAGAACCAGCTCACCGCGCAACTTGCAGCCTACCCGTGCGCTTAACAGTGGCGTTTTCTTTCGATCTCTGTGGTACCCGGCCATTTTTGTTAACCTGAACGACCAGGTGGCCCAAAAGACAGACGGAAGTGCCCAGGTTTTCTGGGATAAGAATCCAGATGCATTGAATTAAGAATGAAGAAAACACAAAAGTTTGGATAACATGAAAAACATAATAAAAAAGATCGCCATCCCAGCGTTTTGCCTTTTGACATTTGCTTGCGCGGATGAATCGCTGGATCCAGTTCGGTTTAATGACCTGGAGAAGGGATCTATCCTGGCGTTGCGAGGCGCAGCATTCGAAAGCTTGAACGAAACAGGTTGTTCCAACCTATTCGACAAGAATAATATTACAGGTACCGAGGTGTTCTCTTTCGATGCCGATTTTCTTTCGGAGGACCCCTCGAGTCTGCAGGAGGTAAAAGTGTATGCACGCATAAGAACGGGTACGCGTGTTGAACTAAAAACGGTGCCAGCTTCTGCTTTTTCTGTTCCGGACGGAGAACGGTATCCGCGCGGCAACGTATCTATTCCGTTGAGCGAGATTCTTACCAGCTTGAATGTAACGAACCCTCAAGACCTTGGTTTGTTCGACATTGTGATTGAGTCGGATATATATCTCACGAACGGGTCGGTAGTGGGCGCGGCCTCCATCGTAAACAGTGGTTTGTTCGAAAGTGGTATTTTTTACCCCGCCCAACGCTTAAACTATTGTTCAGGAACTCCATAAAAGGGTAGTAATTCTTAAATGACAACGGCCCGGTTACGCTTGTAGCCGGGCTTTTTATTTTTTTTACACAAGCCAATTGCAACGTTCCACTGTTGCTAAAGGGTATCACCCTTAAAGCGGTATTTATAGATGTTTTTTTTACCCTTTTAGCGGTCATTCTTTCGTTCGGTATTCCACACAATTTTGGAGTAACACAATTGGTGTGATTACACCCGTGTGGATAATTTATCAACAACTCAAACCAAACAGTATGAAGAAGTTTTTACTATTCTGCTTCGCATTTGCTGTTGCCCTCGGGGGGTATGCCCAGGAAAGAACTATTTCTGGTAAGATTACCTCGAAGGAAGACGGATCTGCGTTACCGGGCGTAAACATCCTGGTAAAAGGCTCAACAACGGGCACGGTTACCGATGGCGATGGAAACTATCGGCTCAGTGTACCAGCAGGGAATGTAACCCTGGTAATTTCTTTTATCGGCTTGCAAACGCAAGAACTCGATCTGGCAGGTCGCACTACGTTAGATGTGCAAATGGCAGCAGACGTACAGCAACTTTCCGAAGTAGTGGTAACAGCCGTAGGTATTGAGCGCGAAAAGAAAGCGCTCGGCTACGCAGTAACCGATATCGGAGCCAACCGCATTCAGCAGAAGGCCGAGCCTGACCCCGTGCGCGCTTTGCAGGGAAAAGTACCTGGTGTTAATATTATCGGTGCCGGTGGTGCTGTAGGTGCGGGTACCAACATTACTATTCGCGGTAACAAATCGTTGCTGGGCAACAACCAGCCATTGTTTGTGGTAGATGGTATTCCTTTCGATAATACCACTTACGCTACGGGTAGTTTTACACAGTCCACTACCGCCACCAACCGTTCGTTCGACATCGATCCTAACAACATTGAATCGATGACGGTGCTAAAAGGTGCTGCCGCTGCGGCACTGTATGGATCACGCGCTTCCAACGGTGTTATTGTGATTACAACCAAAGCAGGAAAGAAATCTTCGCGCAAAGGTTTGGAAGTAGCGGTAAATTCATCCTATTCCTTTGAAGATGTTTCTAACATTCCTGAGTTTCAAACCAGGTATGGAGCGGGTAACAACCTGTTGCACGTAAATGGTAACTTTGGAACGTGGGGTGCGCCTTACGATCCATCAAGCCCGTTGTGGCAAATACCTGCCAACGCCAACCTGGTCCGTGGGGTAGATCCGGAAACCGGTTATAACCTGTTGGATCACCCTTACATCCAATACACCAATCCCAATAACTCGCCTTATTTTCCACAATTTGCTGGCGCCACTTATGCCTATAGACCCAACGACAACGTGGGTGACTTTCTTCGCAGGGGGTCTTTGAAAGAAACTGGTGTGTCATTAGCCGGAGGAAACGAGAAGGCCAACTTCATTGCAGGAGCTTCCAGAACATGGAATGAGGGTATTGTGCCGTACAATGAACTGACTCGCACCAGCTTGAACTTTGGCGGTAATGCTACATTAGACAATGGCTTGTTTGTAGCTGGTAGCATGACCTATGTAAATACCGACATGACTTCTCCTCCCTCTTCTGGTTTAGGCGCGGGTGGTACTTCGGTTACAGAGCGTCTGCTCTTCTTACCTCCTAACCTTCCGATGAAAGATCTTCCTTTTGAAGATGCAAGGGGCGTTCAGGCCATGTATCGACCCGACAACGATAACCCTTACTATTTGGCTAAGTATGCACCCAATACCAGCGATGTGGATCGTTATTTTGGAAATTTTACGTTAGCCTACGATATCAACGAGTGGCTGAATGTAATGTATCGTGCGGGTTTCAATGGGTTCACCGATCGCAAGTTAGAAGTGGTTCCCAAAACAAGTACCGATTTTCCTTTGGGACAGCTTATTGAGGATGAAATGAGGCGCATCGAGTTGGATGGAAACTTCCTGGTAACGATTACGAAAGACCTTACCGAAGACCTGAACATAAAAACCATTCTCGGTCATAATGCCAATAGACGATCCATTGCGCGCCAGTCATACCTCGGAACAGGCATCATTGTACCTGGCATCAACGATATGGATAATGTGGCATCGGTTACACCCAATGGTGGTACCCGCAACAACCGGGCCTACCAGGCAGCTTTTGCCGATGTGTCTCTATCCTACAGAGATTGGGCTTTTCTAAACCTGACTGGTCGCAACGATTGGACTTCTGCCTTGCCCGAAAATAAGCGCAGCTACTTCTATGGCGGTTTCAGCAGTTCAGTAATTATTACAGATGCATTAAATATCACATCTGATAAATTGTCTTTTGCTAAGTTAAGAGCTGGCTGGGCACGTGTAGGTAGCGATCCATTACCCTATCAAACACAATCAACACTCTATACTACCAATCCTGTGTTTGGAAATAACATTGCGAGTGTGACGTTCCCGTTCAGAGGATTTAACGCACAGACGCAAGCCAACACACTGGGTAACGGTCAACTTACCCCGGAATTTTCGAGCGAAATTGAATTGGGCGCTGATCTGAAGTTCTTCAAAAACCGTGTGGGATTGGATGTTACCTGGTACGACCGTTCCACAACCGATCAGATTGTACCTATTACTGTTTCAGCCACCTCAGGTTTTGGTGCCGCTGTGGTAAATATTGGAGAAATACAGAATACAGGCTGGGAAATTGGGGTGAACGCAACACCGGTAACGCTTAACAATGGCTTTACATGGGAGGTAAATGCGGCCTTCACCCGAAACAGGAACATTGTTGTTTCACTTACCGAGGGTCTTGAAGAGGTCTTTCTGAATGGCTTTGGCAATGGCATACGTTCTGTGCAGCGCGCGGGCGAACCGTATGGGCAGATAAAAGGCACCGTTGCAGAACGTTACTCACCCAATCCGGATGCACGTTGGGATGAGGGTGAATTGTTGGTTGACCCGGCCAGTGGCAAGTTGATAACCTCTGCTACAGAGGAAATCATTGGCGATCCGAACCCTGATTTTCTATTGGGTGTAACTAACACCTTCAGTTGGAAAGGAATAACGCTGACGGCCCTGATCGATTACAGACATGGTGGCGATATGTTCTCATCAACCTTTAACCAGGTTTACGGAAGGGGCATCACACCGGGAACTATACCTAATGGACCCCGTGGCCGCGAAATGTCATTTGTGATACCCGGTGTTGTGGGTAGCCCCCAAACACAGACGGCAGTTTTAGATGCAAATGGCAATCCTCAAACTAATACAGTGCAGCTCCACGCCAACGACTGGTGGTTTATCAATACGTTTGGTTCGGCAGGTCCGCAGGAGTTTTCCGTATTCGATGCCACTACCATCCGTCTGCGCGAGATTTCTTTGGGTTATGAAATCCCCAAGAAGTGGTTGGCTAAAACACCGTTCGGCTCGGCCAGCATTATGTTTACGGGTCGTAACCTGTGGTTCGATGCAGTTAACTTCCCTGATGACCTGAACTTCGATCCGGAGACCAACTCGTTGGGAGCTGGTAATGTGGAAGGACTAAGCCCCTTCCAAAACGGAAACGCGCAGGGTATCGATTTGGGTATCATCCCCACAACCAAGCGTTACGGTGTTAATTTAAGATTCACCTTCTAATCGATTTAAAATGAAAACAACAATAAAAAAATGGTTGTTGAAGGGAAGCCTTGTACTGGCACTCAGTTCATGTACTTCTGAATTTCTGGATATCAACGTAGACCCTAACAACCCGTCCACTGCTTCGCTGGATTTTCTGTTGCCGGCAGCCCAGGCCTCAGCTGGCTTTTACTGGTCGCGCAATATTCACCAGGATGCTTCAATCTTCGTACAGCATTTCTATGCTCTGGCACCCAGCCAGTATAATATTACCGGAAGTACCTATGGCAATGATTTCAACGGCACTTACAATGCCGCGTTAAAGGACTTCGATGGTATTATTAAACAAGGCACCGAAAGCAACTTTAGAGGTTATGTAGGCATAGCCAAAGTAATGCAAGGCTATCTGTATATGATGCTGGTAGACGCCTTTGGCGATGTGCCCTTTAGTGAAGCATTGCAAGGCGAAACCATTAAGTCACCCAAGTACGATGAGGACGCCCAGGTGTATGCCGGAGTGATAACGTTACTGACGGAGGCAAAGGCAGATCTGGCCGCGGCTATTGCGGCCAACGAGCCACGGCTAAATTCAGATCTTGTTTACGGCACATCGGCCAACGCCAGTACTCAGTACACCCGTTGGATCAAAGCAGCTAACACCATTTTGCTGCGTTTGTACCTCAATCTGGGTAATGTCAATGCTTCGCAAGCAACTGCCGGTATCAATGCACTGATAGCCGAAAACAACTTTATCTCTTCCAATGCAGAAGATTTCCAGTTGGTCTTTGGCTCTTCTCAGGCCCCGCTTACTCGCCATCCGCTTTTCCAACAGGAGTACGCAGGTGTGGGCAAAGGTTTTTACATGACCAATTATTTCATGTATCATATGCTGCTGAAGAATGACCCACGGTTAACCTACTATGTGTTCCGTCAAGGTACTGATGCGCAGGTAACAGCTGATGCACAATTACGTCCTTGCCGCAACAAACCTAATTGCGTGTATGGTTGGTTAAGTGTAGACCCAGGGAATAAAGGGTTAACTCCGATTGATCCTGCAGTTGCCAATGGTTACATCGGCCGCGACATGGGTGATGACAGCGGTATACCTGGTGATAACCAGGTGCGCGCAACCTTTGGTGTTTACCCTATTGGAGGTTCTTACGATCGCGGCCCTGGTGGTGGAGCAAGAACCATCAACTCAGGCGCAACCGGTGCTGGTGTTACTCCTTTTATGACGAACTTCATGCGGGCGTTTATGCTGGCGGAAGCAGCTATTACCTTGGGCACACCAGGCGACCCGCGTGCTTTAATGTTAGAAGGCATTGAAGCCTCTTTCGCAAAGGTAGAAACCTTCAGCCGTGCAAACGATGGTGCAGCGCCAGTGATGGCCACCGCAGCCAAAGATGCTTATAAGGCTTTGGTGGGTGCCCGTTACGATGCGGCAACCACAGCCACAGAGCGTTTGGATGTTGTGATTACCGAAAAGTACTTCTCGAACTTCGGTAATGGAATGGAATCTTATACCGATTTCCGCAGAACAGGTATGCCATCTAATCTGCCTGCTCCGCTTGTGCCGCTGGGTCCTCAGCCGCGCAGGTTTCCTTTGCCTCCGGCAGAGTTAAATGCCAATGCCAACGCGCCCAACCCGCCTCCTTTGGTAGGTGATAGAATTTTCTGGGATAATAAATAGGTAAACATCAAACGAATAATGTTTATGAAGAATGTAAAAATATATTCAATAGCCGCCCTGGTTTTGCTGGTAGTAACCATGTCGTGCCGGGACGATGATTGGGCACCCTACCCCGATTGGAATGAAAATGTGGGCGCTGCCACTAAAATTACCGTTAACGCTTCCCGAAATAGCTTTCGACTGAGCAATGGCCTGGCGAATGAATTTCTGGAATTTAACCTGGATGTAGATGGGTATGAGGTTACCCAGATTTCGGAAGTGGAGTTGCAGCTTACTTTCATCGAGGCTTCACCTGCCCGCACGGTGGGGCCGAGGCTGCTCAAAAAAGTTACTTCCTTCCCGGCCACGGTTCAGGTAACAGCACAGGAAGCAGCTGATGCCATTGGTGGTGGATTCACCATTAATGATTTTCAGAATGGTGACCGCTTTCGTTTAACCTTCCCTATAATTACCAGCGAAGGAAAACGCTTAACCGTTGCGCTGAATTCTCAGCTTTGCACAGAGCCCGCGCAGCCGCTCTTCCAAAGCTGCCAGGTTCAGTGGAACGTTGTTAACTAAGTGCTTTTTACTCTCCCTTTTAACCGCTCCCGGCAATAGCCGGGGGCGGTTTCTTTTTTTGGGTTGGCAATCAAATGGATAATCTTTAGCTTTTGCTCCCAAACTAAAGTTTAGCCTGTATGAAGTTCCTTTCCCTTGTCTTGTTAATAGTGGTTGCCTGCTTGCCCGGGTGGGCTCAGAAGAAGAAAAAAACAGAAGAAGCCGCGCCCTCCCCACAGGTTAGCCAACCTGCCACCGGTGCCATACAAACCAAGGTGGCCGGCATGAAAAAGTATGAAGGCTTTTTCGAGTTTTATTATGATGAAAAGCAAGACAAAGTTTTTCTACTGATAGACAAGTGGAATACAGACTTCCTCTATATAGAATCTCTCACGGCCGGTATCGGCTCTAATGATATTGGCTTAGATCGCAATCAATTGGGGTCAGATCGCGTGGTGCGTTTCGACCGAAGAGGGCCGAAGGTATTGTTGGTGCAGCCTAACCAGTTCTACAGAGCCATTAGCGATAACGAAGCCGAACGAAAAGCGGTAGAAGAAGCTTTTGCGCAATCGGTATTATGGGGTTTTACGGTAGCAGCCGAAGAAAATGACAAAGTGCTGGTAGAGGCTACCGATTTTTTTCTACAAGATGCGCACGACATTGCCGGAACGCTTCGCGGTGCCCAACAAGGAAATTATTCATTGGATAAATCGCGATCAGCTTTCTATTTGCCACGAACAAAAAATTTTCCACAAAACTCCGAGTTTGAAGTAACGCTTACGTTCAGCGGGCAGCCGGCCGGTCAATACATCCGCAGTGTTACGCCCACGCCCTCCAGCGTGACCGTTCGATGCCATTATTCTTTTGTACAGCTACCCGATGCAGATTACCAGCCGCGTGTGTTCGATCCGCGCGCTGGCTACTTTAGTACATCGTATTATGATTATGCCACGCCTATCAGCGAACCCATCGAGAAGCGATTCATCACCCGGCACCGTCTCAAAAAGACAGATCCTGCTGCCGCGGTAAGCGAAGCAGTAGAGCCTATTGTTTATTACATGGATCCCGGAGCGCCCGAGCCCATTCGCACGGCTTTGATGCAAGGCGCACGCTGGTGGAACCAGGCTTTTGAGGCGATTGGTTACAAAGATGCTTTTCGTGTGGAAGTATTGCCGCCCGATGCCGACCCGATGGATGTGCGTTACAACGTGATCAATTGGGTGCACCGCTCAACAAGGGGCTGGTCGTATGGTGCCAGCGTTACCGATCCGCGTACGGGCGAGATCATCAAAGGCCATGTTACACTGGGGTCGCTGCGCGTTCGCCAGGATTTTTTGATTGCGGAAGGACTGCTTGCTCCCTATGAAGAAGGTAAACCCGTTTCGAAAGAAATGGAGCAGATGGCATTGAACAGACTTCGGCAGTTGGCCGCGCATGAGGTAGGGCATACCATTGGTTTAGCACACGCCTATTCTTCCAGCGCAGAAGACCTCGCCTCTGTGATGGATTATCCGCACCCTGTTGTAAAGCTGGTAGATGGTAAAATTGATTTGAGCGAAGCATACGATCTGAAGATTGGTGCTTTCGATAAAGTGACCATCGCGTACGGCTACCAGGATTTTCCGGCAGGCACCGATGAGAAAAAAGCACTGAATGATATAGTTCAAGGTGGACTGAAAGCGGGGCTGACATTTTTAAGCGATCAGGACGCGCGTCCGCAAGGGGGCGCACACCCTTATGCACACCTATGGGACAATGGCAAAGACGCATCGGATGAATTGTTGCGCGTGTTGTCGGTGCGCGCCACCGCGCTTAAAAACTTTGGCGAACGCAACATCAAACCCGGTGCTCCTATGGCAACCCTGGAAGAAGCGCTGGTGCCTATTTATTTTTTCCATCGGTACCAAACAGAGGCTGCATCTAAAATAGTCGGAGGTCTCAATTATCGTTACGCACTGCGAGGCGATGGACAGCCCATTGCAGAATTGCTTACACCCCAACAAGAATTAAAGGCGCTGGATGCACTTCTGAAAACAGTAGAGCCAGCTGCGTTGATGCTGCCAGAAGGTTTGTTGCGACAAATTCCTCCGCGGCCACTGGGCTACAATCGCCACCGCGAACTCATCAAAGGAAAGACTGATCTTGCGTTCGATCCTTTGGCGGCAGCAGAATCGGCAGCAGACCTAACGTTCGGGCTACTGCTGCATCCGGCCAGAGTAAATCGTTTGTTCGAACACCATTCGCGCGATGCAAGGTTGCCGGGTTTGGAAAATGTACTCGACAAAGTGATTGGAGCCACGTTCAAGACACCCGCTAAAAATGGTTATGAAGGGGCCACACAAATGACTATCGATTATGCGCTCTTTCAAAATCTGGCAAAAACAGCATTGAACCCAAATACATCTGCCCCGGCCAAAGCCATAGTTATGTTTAAGTTAGATCAGTTGCATACATGGACAGGCCAGCGTGCTGCGGCAACAGTTGATGAAGAATGGAAAGCTTTCTATCAGTACCTGCATACACAAATAGAACGCTTTCAGGATGATCCGGAAGAATACAAAGTGGAAAACCTGACCGCCCCGCCCCCTGGCCAGCCCATTGGCTCAGACGAGTGGTGTGGGCATTGAGAACAGCCCCGGGAAAAGATGGATTGGTAAATTGATATCAAATATGAAACCGCACGTAATCTGCCACATGCTAGGCTCTGTAGATGGCAGAATCAAACAAAATATTTGGGGGTTTAAAGATCATCACAAATATTTTGAGGAGCCTGCATCTAAAATTAAAGCGGATGCCTGGCTGGTAGGGCGTGTTACCATGCAGGAGTTTTCGAGCAAACAAAAATACAACCTCGGCAAACAGAAAGGTCCCATCCGCAAAGACGATTTCGTAGCGTTGCAACCGTCCAAAACTTTTGCCGTGGTCATAGATTCATCCGGCAAATGTTTTTGGGATAACAACCAGGTTTCTACCGAGCATGTAATCGAAGTGCTGAGCGAACAGGTTTCGGGTGCTTACTTGGAGCACTTGCGCGAAAAAAATGTGTCGTACATTTTTGGAGGAAAAAAAGAACTCGACCTGGATTTGGTATTGCAAAAGCTTTACCGCCTGTTTGGCATCAAGCGCCTGCGCATTGATGGCGGAGGCCACGTGAACGGTTCTTTTTTAAAGGCAGGTTTGATAGACGAGCTGAGCCTGGTGCTGGCGCCACTGGCCGATGGCACCATCGGTGCGCCAACTATTTTTGAAGCAGAAGAAGGTTACGGCAAAAGAAAAGCCACCCAGTTTAAACTGACATCAGTCAAGAAAATTTACGATGATTTTCTGTGGCTTCGTTACGAAACCATTCGAGATAAAATGCCCGAACGATGAACATTAACCGGCACCATCGAACCATTCTTTAAACTCACCTACTTTCTCCCGGCTAACAATTATTTCATCCTCCCACTTAATGTTGGGTGTAATGCGCAAACGGCTATTGGAATAAACCACTACATCCTGAATGGCGCCAATATTCAGAATGTACGACCGGTTTACGCGGTAAAACATTTTTGGATCCAACAGCTCATCCAGATTTTCAAGTGTATAGTCGATAATAAATTTTCTGATCTGATTGGTAACCAGGTACACATCGCGGCCATCGGCATGAAAGAAACTAATCTGGTCGGAGGTGATGGACCGAATGTGATCGCCTAATTTTACCATGAAGCGATTTTTGTATGCTTTAGCAGGTTGTTCGAACACCTGAATCACCTTTTCAGATTTCTCTTCATTCCAGCGCAATTGTTCGCGCAGCGTTTCCACCTTTTGCAAGCTGGCCGATAGGTCGGTATAGGTTACCGGTTTTAGTAAGTAATCGATGCTATTTACTTTAAAAGCATCGAGGGCATATTCGTTGTAAGCTGTAATGAATATAACCGGCTTCTTTACTTGTGTCTGCTGAAATATTTGAAAGCTCAAGCCGTCTTTCAATTGAATATCCATGAATATCAAATCCACATCTTGTTGGTTCGCGCTTATCCAGCTTACAGCTTCGGCCACAGATCCCACCATGGCCTTTATCGAGATGTTGCTGCTATATTTTTGCAGGTAGCGTTCCAGTTTCTCGGCCGCAGGCGTTTCGTCTTCTACAATCAGCACATTTAAAGTAAGCGGTGTGTTCATGCCGGTTCTGTTAGCTCTTGTGCAATGCGAATAAGCGGAAACTTAATAAAGTTTTCTTTTCCCGCCTTTACCTGCACAAAAGGTTTATCGCTAAAAAATGAATAAGATCTTTGCAGACGCTGAAAAGCCTGCAAACTCTCCTGGTGCAGCATCAACCTGTCGTTGAGCGTATGTTGAAGCACCAGGTAATCGTCTTCTGCTTCCAGATAGAGCCTGATGACCAACGGAGACTTGCTGGAGATGAGTGTGTTGCGCACAATGGCATCTAAAGAAACCAGCAATGATCCAGGTATCAGAAAGACTTCATCTTCTCCACTTATGTCCGATACCAGGTTGAGTTGTTGATGGTACCGATAGTTGAGCAGGTTTAAAAGATTTTGTGCCGCGTGCCGCTCTTCGGCAAGGCTGATCAGTTCCTTCTGTCGGTTAATGAGGCTATAACGGTAAATGCCTGCCAGGTAATCTATTTGTTCTTCGGCCTGGTCTGCATTATGGTGGATGGTGAGTATCAGATTTTCGAGGCTTTCGTAAAGCAGGTCTGGGTTGATCTCGCTGCGGAAACTGGCAAAATCGGCTTCCACTTTTTCCTGCAGCTTCTTCTCTTCTTCCAGCCGCTGTTTGTTTTCCAACAGCAGGTAATGATGACTGAAATACAGCAGGTTGTACAGCAAGCCCGTTACTCCATAAATCACCAGGAAAAGATACAACTCGTAGGTGCCTATGCTAAACCCAATGGCCATCAAAAAGTAAGATGATATAGCCACGTAAATCAGTGTGAGGTTTACAACCAGGGTGGCAACGGTTTGAATAATGATTCTGTTGCGGGGTGTCCAGCGGTGCTCGTTCTTTTCAATCCAACGTATCACTAATCGCATAGACTCGAACGAGATGTACCCCAGGCCCATGCAAACATATAATTCCTGGTTGCTGAAAATTTCTGTAATTCCTCTTACGGAATTATTTACCAACAATATCACCAGGTAAACCAACACGCCCAAAATGGGGGCAGCGCTGATTCTGAATACGATATGGTGAATAAAAAGCCGGTTCATAACGATAGACTGCTTTTTGTTCTTACCTGCCCATTCTTGATAACCGGCAACACTACCGTAAACCGTTCGTCATTTTTCACTACCACTATTTCTTTGGTAAAGAAGCTGTAGCGATGGCGTATGTTTTCAAGCCCTACTTTGAAACTGGTAAGCGGTTGGGCATTTTGTGTTTTGGTGTTAGTTACATGTATCTGTGTGTTGTCTATCGCAGAAATGTAAACCAACAGAGGTGCTTCGTTAGAAATCTGGTTATGTTTCACCGCATTCTCTACCAGTAATTGCAGCGTTAGGGGCGGCATGGTGGTATCTAGAATGTTTTTGGGAAGATTGATTTCCAGTTTAAGGTGGTGTTCGTAGCGCACCTGCAGCAGGTAATAGTAGGCTTTCACAAATTCAATTTCCTGACGAACAGTAACGAGCTTCTGCTTTTGGTGTGTTAACACATAGCGAAAGGTGTCGCCCATTCTGCGGATAAACTCTTCTGCCATGTGGCTGTCTTTATAAAGTAAGGAGGAAATGGTGTTGAGGCAATTAAACAGGTAATGTGGACTGATTTGATTTTTGAGTGATTGAAATTGCAGCTCCAGTTGCCAACGTTCTGAGCGCAAGTGCTCTACCTGGGTATGTGCATAGTAGCGGTAAGAATAAAACCAACCGTAGAAAATTTCATATATAAAGATGCAGATTACCAGCAGCACACTTAGCTTAATGATCTCTTCCGTGTCGGCCTGGAAAAGGTAGATACCGCTTGCCGCCATTAGTGCGATGGCCAGCACCGTATTCAAAATAAAGCCTGCCAGGAACCGAATCAAAAAGTGCTGACGCCATTGCAGTACCTTGTCCAACAGCCGGTCGGCATTAAATACCAAAATGCATCCTAATAAAGTAAGCGCCACCGACAGGGCATACTTGTCGAATGCATCGCGCAGGGAAGGAATTCGCCCAAGCTCGCTGAATGCCACGTATACATAAAACAAAATGCCCAGCACAAGAGCGATGATGCTAAGCAGCACATATTTACGCATCGTTTCCCTGTTCAGGGCATGGCTGGCAAACATCATAAAAGAAAGCTACTCATTTCTATTGGCAAAAGTAATGCTGCCGAAGGTGGAAACTTTCCATTCGGCAGCAATAAGGTAGGTACTTTTAATCGAGGGCTCGCAGGGCGCGGCCGTAGTAAGTTTCAGAACCAATTTGGCGGGCTGCGTTGCGATAGGCGTCTTTCAGATTAGAGCTGCCGCGTTTTACCAGTGGCGCTGCATGCACCAACACTTCGGTAAGGTAGTGGTCGGAGTCGATGCGCGAGGCAGCTGATAAGATGCTGGTTGTTTTGGCTTCATTCAAATTATCTAACTCCAGGGCTGCCTTTAAGATGGTTGAAGCATAGTGATCGCTGTCTACCTCGGCCGCACGGTCTATCAATCGTTTAAATGCTTCATCGTTCAAATCTTGTCCTTCCAGCACTTCACCGAAAACGATAGACAAGTAGTGATCGGAGTCGATGGAGGTACTTAAATCTACCAACGTAAACACCTGCTCGGTTGGCAGTTTGTTCTCCAGAAGTTCTTTTAATACCTCAGTTTTATAATGATCGGACTCTATATGGCGAACAGATTCTAACACTTTTTGATAAGAGGTACCCGACAGGCCCTTATAACTAAGGGCTTTGGTTAGTACTACGGTGCGGTAATGATCTGAATCGATGGTTCGGGTAGTGGCAATCATTTCAGTTACCACGGGGTCAGAAAGATTAGGCTGCCGCATGAGTGAGGTAAGTACTTCTGTTTTGTAATGATCGGACTCAATATTTGCCGAGGCGGCCAGAATGCTTTTGATGGCTTCGGGGGAAGCCGCTTTGGTACGCAAAGCTTCTTTGATAATCTGCGTTTTGTAGTGGTCAGATTCCATGTTTCGCGTGGCGGCAAAAACAGCATCGGCCGACTCTTTGGTGCTCAGAAACTTATCCATGTCCGATTGCAGAAATTCGGTGAGGTAATGGTCTGAATCCATTTTGTCTGCTACAGAATTGATGATAGTTGCATAATCTTTAGTTGTAATGGAAGGAACATTCATCAATACTTTAGCATAGTGGTAACGAACGTAGTCGCTTTCCATAGCCGCTATTTCGCGTAGCACCGCGTTTGTTCCGCCCTGTCTGTAGAACCGGTTTACCCTGCTTTCGGCACCAATGGTGGTAGAGCGGATCAGTTCGGGCATGATTTCGGCCAGCCACTTGCGGCCCTCCGGTTCGTAGGGTATGGAAGTTCTGCCTTCGTAATATTCGCGTTTCAGGCCGTTGGCCTGTGGCGTAATCACCAGCGTGCGTCTGCTGCCAAAAACAGTCTTGGTAATTTCCAGGTAGCCATCGGGCGACATGCTTTTGATGTCGCGGTCGTCATCGGTCAGTTCAATCTTCCCGCGCGTTTCCACATTAAAGCTGTTGAAGCCGTTAGAGTGGCGTATCACTGTTTTGTTCTGGGTGTGCGAAGTGCTGCGACCAATCAGGAAACCATCGTCCTGGCTGTAGGCAGCGAAAGAGGCTGCTATCAAACAAGCCAGTGCTAAGAAGTGGAACGATTTCATAAAACTTGATTTTTACCCGTAATACGCAGCAAAGGTGGGGTTAGGTTGGCACTCTTTAAACTGTATTGTAATCAACCGGCATATCATTGTATTGAATTGTAACAATAAACCGTTGTCCGGTCAGCCCCTTGCAAATGCCACTCCTGTAAGCTTAAATGTGCCACTATGCCAAAACCAATACATTGCTCAATTAAGTATTTAACCAAAACCTGAGTTTATGATGAAGTGTACGCTACCGTTATCATTCGGTCGAAGAATGATAAGGGGGCTGGTTCTGATCTTGCTATGGCCAGCTGTGCTCATGGGGCAGGACGAACTGGCACCTGTTACCCGAACTTATGCCCTTAAAAATGTAAACATTGTGCAGGCCCCCGGCCGCAAAGTCGATTTGGGTACCATTATTATCAAAGATGGTATCATCCAATCGGTGGGTAAGGGCATCAACATTCCTGCCGATGCCATTGTGATCAAGGCAGATTCTATGTATGTCTATGCGGGCTTTATCGATGGCCTTTCGCGCGTGGGGGTAGAAAAACCCAAAGAAGAAAGGCGCGAGCGCCCGAAAGACCCCGGTAACCCAACGCCCGAACGTGCCGGCATTACACCACAAAATGAAGTAAGAACCGCGCTGAATACCAGCGATAAGTCGGTGGAAGATTTGCGCAACCTGGGCTTTACGGTGGCGCAAGTGGTGCCTTATGGCAATCCGCTCCCTGGTCATGCCGCCCTGGTTTTTTTAAGTGGCAAAGCACCCGATCAATCCTTGTTGCTCAACAAGTCGGCCTTTTATGCAGAGCTTACACCTGTGCAGGGCGCGTACCCTGCAACCATAATGGGGGTGATGGCCAAGTTTCGCGATTTGTATCGCAACGCAGTGCTGAGCAAAAATTACGAGACCACATATGCCTCTAACCGCAATGGTTTGGAAAGGCCTGTCAGCGATCGTATTCTGGAATCGTTCTATCCGGTTATCGACCAGCGTTTGCCTGTTTTGTTCAAGTCGGAACGCCTGCTCGAGACACAACGTGTATTCACACTGAAAAATGAATTGAACTTTGCGCTGACCATTGGCGATCTGAAAGAAGGATGGGCCATCACCGATAAGGTGAAAGCATCAGGTGCGAAAGTTTTCCTCTCGCTCGATTTACCTGAAGAACCCAAGAAAGACGATAAAAAGAAAGACGATGGCGCCAGCTCTGCCGAGCAACAGGCCCTCGACAAACGCAAAGCAGAAGCCATTGCCAACTTCACAGGCCAGGCGGCAGCTTTCAGCAAGGCGGGTATACCATTTGGTTTTTCCACCCTCAGTGCCAAAACAAAAGACATACCGGCCAACCTGCGCAGAATGATTGCCGCTGGCTTAACCGAAGATGCTGCATTGGCCGCATTAACCACTACCCCTGCACAACTGCTGGGCTTGAGCGATCGCTTAGGCACGGTGGACAACGGAAAGATTGCCAACCTGGTGATTTCGGACAAACCTTATTTTAGCGACAAGGCTAAGGTACGTTACGTATTTGTGGATGGCGATGTGTTTACGCTCGAATCCAAGCCGGAGAAAAAATCGGATGGCAAGGCCAACGCATCGGGTTCATGGTCTTACACGGTCGAATCTCCACAAGGAGGCAGCGGCAAAATAGTGATAAAGGATGACGGTGGAAGACTGTCGGGCACTATTACCAGCATGAATCGCGAAAGCGAGATGCAAGATGTTTCGCTGGATGGAAGCACTTTGACTTTTTCTTATACGCTGGATTTTGGTAGCAACAAAATCAACATCCAGGTATCGGCCACCATCGATGGCGACACCATGGAAGGAAACCTTACCGCAGGCCAGATGGGCAGCTTTCCGATGAAAGCATCGCGCGATCCTAAAAAGTAAACTGAGAGATTTATGAAGAAACTGACGATACTATCTGCACTGGCTTTTGTACTGGCTGGCGCAGCCTTCGCACAGGTAGAGAAGGGCAACATGTTGATTAAGAACGGAACGGTGATAACCGTTACCAAAGGTACTTTGGAAAATACCGATGTGCTGGTGAAAGATGGTAAGATAAGCCAGATAGGTAAAAACCTGGCGGCACCCAGCGGGGCCAAAGTGGTGGATGCTACGGGGCTCTTTGTGATGCCCGGCATTATTGATGCCCACTCGCACATTGGCCTGGATGCCATTAACGAAGGCACCAATGCCATTACACCCGAAGTAAAGACAGGCGATATGGTGAACCCCATGCAGATAAGCATTTACCGTGCGCTGGCGGGTGGTTGCACCATTTCACACGCGCTGCACGGCTCGGCCAACTCTATAGGTGGCGAAAGCGAAACCATTAAGCACCGCTATGGAACGTTAGATCCCGATGTGATGAAAATGGAAGGTGCACCACGTACTATCAAGTTTGCATTGGGCGAAAACCCCACCAACCACGGCCGCAGAGATGGCACACAGCCTCAATCGCGCATGGGTGTGGAGTTCGTTATCCGCAAAGCCTTTAGCGAAGCGAAAGAATACATGGCGAAATGGGATGCCTACAACAAAGCAAAGACCGCTAAGGGATTCCGTGGTACACCTCCTGCCTACAGCTTGCGCCACGAAACTTTGGCAGATATTCTGAAAGGAGATATTATTCTGCACTGCCACAGCTACCGTGCCGATGAGATCAACATGTTGTTGAATGTGTGTAAGGATTTCGGCATCAAGAAACTGGTATTTCAACACACCAACGAAGGGTTTAAGGTAGCGCCCGAACTGGCTGCCTTTGGTGCGGGTGCATCTGTGTTCAGCGACTGGTGGGCATATAAGCTGGAGGTGTATTACTCTACGGCTTACAATGCGGCCATATTGGTGCGCAATGGGGTGGTAACATCTATCAACTCAGATTCTCCGGATTTGATTCGCCACCTCTACCACGAGGCTGGCAAAACGCAGAAGTATGGTAACCTCACAGATGATGAAGCCATGTCGTTGATTACGATCAACCCCGCCAAGCAATTAGGCATAGAAAGTCGTGTGGGCTCTATTGAAGTAGGTAAAGACGGTGACTTTGCCATCTTCAAGAATCATCCGCTTTCCATTTATGGTGTGCCACAGTATACTATTGTAGACGGCATCGTGCGTTTCGACCGTGCCAAAGATCCGGCTGATATGCGCCTCTTCCCCGATCCGAAAGAAACGATCGAGGTAACCATTCATGGTGCGGCCGGCCACAACCACGAAAATTGTATGCAGGGCACTGATTTCGTAAATATTTTCGGACTTAACAGATAATAGAGATCATGAAGAAGACTTTTCAAATCATATCAGGGCTTATGACCGTGTTGGTGATGATCTCTGTGCTAATAGCGGAAGCGCAAAGTCCGAAAGCCAAAAGTGGCACGTTTGCACTCACCAACGCTACCATCGAAACAATAACGAAAGGAACCATTGCCAATGGCACTGTAATTATCCGCAACGGCAAAATTGAAGCTGTGGGCGCCAACCTAGCCGTGCCTCAAGACGCAGAGGTAATAGACTGCAAAGGTAAATTTGTTTACCCCGGCATGATTGACGGAGGCACACGCTTGGGCTTGATGGAGATCGGGCAGATACCCCAGGCCTCTGACGAGCGCGACAATGGCGAAGTAATTCCGCAAATGCAGGCATTAACAGCTGTGAACCCCAACTCCGCTGCTATCCCCATCACAAGGGTAAGCGGTGTTACCACTGGTCTCACTATTCCCGATGGCGGGTTGCTGCCCGGCACGGCTGCGTTGATTAACTTGCATGGCTACACGCCCGATCAGATGTATGCCGGGTTTCAGGGTGTGGCTGTTAATTTTCCTAACACGGGGCGCAGAGGTTTCTTCGATCGCAGAACGGACGATGAAATCAAGAAAGCCACCGAAAAGGCTTTGAAGCAGTTGGATGATGCCTGGGAAAAAGCGAACCAGTATCACCGCCTTGACTCAGCCACCAAAGGCAAAGGGGTAGGTTATTATCCTGAATTGCAAGCGCTCGTTCCCGTTGTGCGCGGAGAACTGCCGATGATGATTGAAGTAAATGCCGCTAAAGACATTAAGGCAGCGTTGAAATGGGTGGCAGACCGCAAGGTGAAGAGAGTAATTTTTACAGGTGTAAGTGAAGGATGGCGTGTGGCTGAAGATATTGCGAAAGCCAACATTCCAGTTATTGCCGGCCCCGTTATTGCCATTCCCGCTCGCGAATACGATCGTTACGATGCTGCGTATGCCAATGCAGGCCTTATGAAAAAGGCAGGTGTGAAGGTGGCCATCCGCTCGATGGAAGAGGGTAACTCTAACTACCGCAACCTGCCTTACCATGCCGGATTTGCCGTTGCTTATGGAATGAGTAAAGAAGATGCGCTGAAGGCCATAACGATTGTGCCTGCGGAAATCTTTGGTGTAGCCGATAAAATGGGTTCCATCGAAGCGGGCAAGGTGGCTAATCTTTTTGTTTGCGATGGCGACCCGTTCGAAACAAAGACGCAGGTTTCGCACGTGTTTATTGACGGCTGGCAAATGCCGATGGTAAGTAGACAAACATTACTCTACGAGGAGTTTTTGAAACGCGAGCCAGGCGTGAGCAAGAACTGATTTTAGTATTCTTTAAGAATCAGTTGGCCGCCTTCTAGCTTTAGTGAATCAGGCTAGAAGGCGGCCTTTTTCGTTTTTAGGGGGTATAGTGCAAACGTTGCCGACATCACCAACCCTCAAAAGTGGCATGGAGGAAGTGTTTCCTTGCCAATTATTGACCATTCTGATCACCGCTTTTTCCGCAAACGTTATTTTGATTTAAAAATCAAGTTTACTTACAACTTTCGGCCTCGCCTTGATCCGCCACGTACATTTGCATCATAAACATGAAACAAAAAAACATTAACACTATGAAAACGAAATCTATGTTAGTAGCGGTAATGGTACTGGTTAGTGCTGTTGCTTTTGCAAAAGATCCGGTTACGCCCCGCCTGGTGGTAGTTAACCAGAAGTCGAACGGCACCTTTAAGGTGATCTACGAAGGAGAAAAGAAAAGCTCTGTAAAGATGAACATTGTAGATGCCAAAGGCATGGTTGTTTTTTCTGAAACAGTAAAGTCGGTAGACGGTTTTATTCGCCCCATCAATTTTGCCGGTATGAAGCCTGGCCAATATACTATTGAAATATTGGATGGCAGCGGCAAGGCAGTACAAACTGTTAACTATATAAACGACAATACCATTACCAACGTGCATGTGGCAAAAATTGCTGATGAGGGTAAATACCTTTTGGCTGTAGCTAACGAAGGCACCGAAGAGATTAACGTAAGAATATTCGATGGTTTCAATAACCTGGTGCACGATCAAAACATGACCGTTAGCGGTTCATTGGGTCTGGTTTACAATTTGAAGCAAGTAATAGGAACTCCTACTTTTGAAGTGACTGATAAGACCGGTGCGGTAAAAACTATCAAGCACTAATTTAACTCAGGTATTTATAAAAATAGTCTGCTGCCTGGGCGCGGCAGACTATTTTTTTTGATCTAAGTTCTGATTCTTCTTACCCTCTTTTTTGAAGTACCTGCGTGTGAGAAAACTGTGTTTCAATGCCTCCATGTTTTCATCAAATTTTTGAACACCACTGTTCATATGTATCAAAGTTTGACGCATATGATTTGCCATAGCGGTGTCTTTCATTAAAGTGGGAATGGTGCCCTCACTTTGTTTCCAGTCGGCTATCAGCCATCGAAGGTCGGCAGCGCTTTCTTCAATTCGGCTGGAGGCAGAGTCTAGTTCTGCCAATGCCTCTAATATTTGGGTTTGTGCCACGGTATCGGTAAGTATCCATCCGGCAAACCCTTTGCCTTCGTCTAAATCCGAACTTACTCGTTGCAGCGTGTTCATCAGCTCATTCGTCTTTGCGGTGGTGGCGGCCAGGTTTTGAATGCTCTGGTCGAGCCTTTCGGTGAACACAGTGTCGTACAACAGGTAAGAAATGATGCCCTCGCCATGGCGGACGCTTAATAGCATTTCGAGGAGGTTAGAAGTAAGAAGAGCCGCGTTTTCGTTGGTTACATTGAGGGTTTTCAATATGTCGTCAGTTTTAATGCGGCTGTACGTTTCCAAAAGATCGTTGTTGTCTACCGAAGGCGCAGCGCCCATGCCTGGGTTAATGTTCACCAACATGTTTCCCATCAAGCCATCGGTGCCAATGGAAGCAAAAGCATTTTTTTTGATATATGGTCTGATTTTTTCTTTGATACGAAGAAGTACTTCGATGGTAGTATCATTTTGAATGGTGATGGAAAGGACCGACCCCACATTAATACCGTTGAAGCGAACATTGTTGCCAGGTTGCAACCCATTTACATTTCCGAAGATGGCCCGTAGATGAAAGGTATTACTGAAGAGGTCGCGCTTCTGCCCGATGAGGTAAGCGGCTGTGGTAAATAGTACCACGCCCACAATCACCATCATTCCCAACCTTACCGTTCTGCCTGTTGCCTTGTCCATGTTTTTAACTTTTATGAAAAGAATGATTTCACAACCGGATCTTCCATACCATTTAATTCATCAAAAGAGCCTTGTGCATACGCCACACCATCGTGCAGTAATACAATGCGGTCGGTAGCGAGTCGGGCGCAGGCTAAATCGTGCGTTATTACAATGGCAGCCGCGCCATAGCGCCTTTGTATGTCGCGAATCAACCTGCTGATTTCCCGAGATGTAACAGGATCAAGACCGCTGGTGGGTTCATCGTAAAGAATAATGCGCGGGCGAAGTATCAGCGTACGTGCCAACGCAATGCGTTTCTTCATTCCACCAGAAAGTTCTGCAGGCATCAGGTCAATAGCCGACAGAAGGCCTACCGCTTCCAGTGCTTCACGCACCCTGTCTTCGGGGCTCTGCGTTGAGTCAATCTTGCTGGGGTGTCTTCGCAGCGGAAACTCCAGATTTTCGCGCACCGTCATGGAATCGTACAAGGCGCTACCTTGAAATTGAAAACCCACATCACCCCTTAAGTCATCCAACTCCTTACGACTCAGTTGGCCTACATCTTTGCCCAACACGTGCATAGCGCCTCGGTCAATGCCCAGCAGGCCAATCACACATTTTATCAATACCGATTTGCCCGACCCCGACTTGCCAATAACGGCTACGGTTTCACCATCCCATACTTTCAGATTGAAGCCTCGCAATACGTGATTCTTTCCAAAAGATTTATGAACCTGATCGATATCGATCATTAGCTGCCGTTCGCTATCGTGTTGCATTTCTTTCACAAGTCGTAGAAGATATCTGTAACCAACACTGCAATAAAGTCGATAATAAATACAAGCATAGAGGCAATGACCACCGCTTCGTTCGCGGTGCGCCCCACACCCTCCGTTCCTTTGGTGGAGGTAAAGCCTTTGTAACAGCCTACAATGGCAATGGCAAATCCAAAGAAGAAAGATTTGATGACGGAGGGCATTAAATCGCCAAACTGCAAAAATTCAAACACCTTGCTGAAATACAACTGCATGGATACACCGCCTTTTACATACTCCACCAGGGCCGATCCGAAAAGAGAGATGACATCAGATAGAATAACCAATATGGGTAACATGATGGTGGTTGCCGTTACCCTTGTAATTACGAGATATTTGAAAGGATTAGTGCCCGATACTTCCATGGCATCAATCTGCTCCGTTACTTTCATAGAGGCCAATTCAGCACCTATGCCAGAGCCAACTTTTCCCGCACAAATCAAAGCAGTAAGTACAGGGCCAATTTCCCGAACGATGGCAATTCCTACCATAGATGGCATCCACGAAACAGCACCAAATTCTATCAAAGTAGGGCGCGTTTGCAAGGTGAGCACTACGCCCATAATGAACCCGGTAAGGCTTACCAACGCCAGGGATTTGTTGCCGATGAAATAGCCTTGCTTTAGCAATTCCTTGAATTCGTAAGGAGGGAAAAGCACTTCGCGGAAGTAGCGAATGGCGAATTCGCTGATTTCTCCTGTACGCAAAAAGAATAGCCGTAACTGCTCAACCATACCTCCTCAAGTTAGACTCATCTATTGAGCAGAAAACTGACAATTGTCAGTGGAAGGAATGACTGTTAATGGGGATGCAAGAAAGCCAAATACGAGACTCCAAAAAAAAATCTCACACCAACTTAATCGTGTGAGATTCAAATTATCCAGAACCGAGCGAATTACATATTTCTTCTGTACTGCCCGCCAACTTCGAACAAGGCTTTGGTAATCTGCCCCAGAGAGCACACCTTACACGCCTCCATCAGCTCCTCAAAAATATTTTTGTTTTGAATAGCTGCCAGTTGCACACGTTCTAGCTGGCTGTGGGCCAGGTTGCCCTGGAAGCTGTGGAGGTTACGCAGCATTTGAATTTGATATTCCTTCTCTTCCGTAGTAGCGCGAATTACCTCCTGGGGTATAATGGTAGGCGAACCCTTGGAACTGAGGAACGTGTTTACACCAATAATCGGATACTCGCCTGTGTGCTTTAATGTTTCGTAATACAAGCTCTCTTCCTGAATTTTTCCTCGCTGGTACATGGTTTCCATGGCCCCCAATACGCCCCCGCGTTCGGTTATGCGGTCGAATTCTGATAGCACTGCTTCTTCAACAAGGTCGGTCAATTCTTCTATGATGAAAGAACCTTGCAACGGGTTTTCATTTTTCGCCAACCCCAACTCTTTGTTGATGATCAATTGAATGGCCATGGCCCTCCGCACGCTTTCTTCGGTGGGGGTGGTGATGGCCTCATCGTAGGCGTTGGTGTGCAGCGAATTGCAATTGTCGTAGATGGCGTACAGTGCCTGTAGCGTTGTGCGTATATCGTTAAAGTCAATCTCCTGCGCGTGCAACGAACGACCCGATGTTTGAATGTGGTATTTCAACATCTGGCTGCGCGCGTTGGCGCCATATTTATTTTTCAATGCCTTCGCCCATATTCTGCGAGCCACACGGCCGATAACGGCATACTCCGGGTCTACCCCATTGCTGAAAAAGAAAGAAAGGTTAGGCGCAAAGTCGTTGATATCCATACCCCGGCTCAGGTAGTACTCCACGTAAGTGAAACCGTTGGCAAGGGTAAACGCCAATTGTGTAATGGGGTTGGCACCTGCTTCTGCAATGTGGTAACCTGAAATGGAAACGGAGTAAAAATTCCTTACGTTGTTTTGAATGAAGTACTGCTGTACATCACCCATCAGCCGCAAAGCAAATTCAGTAGAAAAAATGCACGTGTTCTGCGCCTGATCTTCCTTCAGTATGTCTGCTTGCACGGTACCGCGCACTTGTGCCAGTGTTTCTTTTTTTATCTTTTCATACACATCGGCAGGCAACACCTGGTCGCCTGTAACGCCCAGTAGCATCAGCCCGAGGCCATCGTTACCCTTGGGCAATGGCCCCTGGTAGGCAGGACGTTGTTGCTCCTTGCCCTGGTAGATAGCCTCTATTTTCTTTTTTACTTCCTGCTCCGACCCATTTTGCCGGATGTAAATTTCGCATTGCTGATCGATGGCGGCATTCATGAAATAACCCAACAGCATAGGCGCAGGGCCATTGATGGTCATGGAGACAGAAGTTTTGGGGTCGGCCAGATTAAAACCGCTGTATAATTTCTTAGCATCATCGAGGCAGCAAATACTAACCCCGGAGTTCCCAATTTTGCCGTAGATGTCTGGTCTGTAGTCGGGGTCGTTGCCATAAAGCGTTACCGAGTCGAAGGCAGTGGAAAGACGTTTGGCCGGCATGGCCATGCTAACATAATGAAAACGTCTGTTGGTTCGTTCTGGGCCGCCTTCGCCCGCAAACATACGAGTAGGATCTTCGCCTTCGCGTTTGAAAGGATAGATGCCGGCCGTGTAAGGAAATTCGCCTGGCACATTTTCCTGAAGCGACCATTGTAACAGGTCGCCCCAGGCCTCATAGCGAGGCAACGAAACTTTGGGTATCTGCAGATGCGAAAGTGATTCAGAATGGGTTTGAATACCTATTTCCTTATCGCGCACTTTAAATTTGAAAACAGGTTCGTGGTAGTTCGCCAGCTTCTGCTTCCAGTCTTCCAGCAATTTCCAATTCTTCGGATCGAGGTTGAGTTTCAGCTTATCGAACTCTGCCAGCAATACTTTGGCTATGTCCTTATTATCGGCACCTATACTTTCTATGGTTTTTTGAATGGCATACAACTTTTGCGCTACCTCTTTTTGGTTCATCACCCACTGGTCGTAGGTGCGGTTGTTTTCCGAGATTTCGCTCAAGTACCGGGTGCGGTGCGGAGGTATCACAAAAACCTTCTCCGACATTTCGCGGGTGATGGTGAAGGTGGATTTGAGTTCTGAACCTGTCTTCTCCACAATCTTGTCCATCAGGTGCTTATACAGCTGGTTGGTACCGGGGTCGTTGAACTGCGAGGCGATTGTGCCAAAAACCGGCATGTCGTCCGGTTTTTTATCCCATAGCTGGTGGTTACGCTGGTATTGTTTTTTTACATCGCGCAAAGCGTCCAGTGCTCCACGTTTGTCGAATTTGTTTAACGCAATCACATCGGCAAAGTCCAGCATGTCGATTTTCTCCAACTGGGTAGCGGCTCCGTATTCGGGCGTCATCACGTAGAGGCTTACATCGCTGTGGTCCAAAATTTCGGTATCGCTTTGGCCAATACCTGAGGTTTCCAGGATGATCAAATCGTAACCAGCAGCTTTCAGCACCTGAATGGCCTCTTTCACATAAGCAGAAAGGGCCAGGTTGCTTTGGCGCGTGGCCAACGAACGCATGAACACGCGCGGATTGTTAATGGCATTCATGCGAATGCGATCCCCCAACAAAGCACCTCCTGTTTTTCTTTTGGATGGATCAACGGAAATCAGCCCTATGGTTTTTCCTTTGAAGTCGATCAAAAACCTGCGCACGATTTCATCTACCATCGAAGATTTACCCGCACCGCCTGTACCTGTTATGCCCAACACGGGTGCTTTTGAAGTGGCTGCCTTTTTATTCAGTTCTTCAAAGGTTTTTTTATGCTCATCGAAATAGTTCTCGGCTGCAGATATGTATTGTGCAATCAGAACATGATTGTCGACCGTGAGTGTGCCACTGCTTATTGTTTTGCCGGTAGGGTAGTCGCTCTTTTCTATCAGGTCGTTGATCATGCCCTGAAGTCCCATGGCGCGTCCGTCATCAGGCGAATAAATGCGCGTGATGCCATAGTCCATCAGTTCTTTGATTTCATCGGGCAGAATTACTCCACCACCACCACCAAAAATTTTTATATGACTCGCCCCTTTCTCTTTCAGCAGATCGTACATGTATTTAAAGTATTCATTGTGTCCGCCCTGGTAGCTGGTCATGGC
>CAZRQK010000033.1:0-55955 GCA_964602295.1 uncultured Ohtaekwangia sp. | reverse complement strand
GAAGTTACCCCTCAAACATTCGTTTCGAAACAACAAACACAAACGAAACCATCAGAATGGAACGAATGCGGATTGCTGAAAACGGCAATGTTGGAATAGGAACCACAAATCCCAATGCAAAATTGCAAGTGGAAAATGGCGACATATACTTAAGCAACATTGGATCGGGTGTAGTTACAAAATCGCCAGATGGAAATTGCTGGAGGCTAACGGTTGACAACTCTGGCAACATAGTTGCTACCAGCATCACTTGCCCTTAGTCATCTTCCAAGCTACCGATTTGACCTATCTTATGTGTGAAATTATTGCTCAATTAAAAGCGAAACTGTTAAATTAAAATTATGCCCAGCCGTGGCGCTAGGTAGTCACTACCAAAATGGCCAGGTAAAAAGCAAAGCCAAATCATGGGAAGGTGTTTTGAAGGATAAATCCTGGGCAGGTTAAACGCTAAAGCTTCAAGGTTAATAACACATCTACTATCCGCTCGGCCGCCCGTCCATCCCACAGTTCAGGAATAGCTCCTTTCTTCCATTGGTCCGATTTCAGTCTATGCATAGCTGGGGCAAGCGACTGGAAACTTTCACCGATGATTTCATTCGTTCCAACCGTTACCGTTTCAGGCCGCTCAGTAGAAGTTCTCAGGGTGAGACAAGGCACTCCCAAAACAGTGGTTTCTTCCTGCACGCCACCAGAGTCGGTTATTACACCGGCCGCATGGTTTAAAAGGTAAATAAACTCCAGGTAGCTTAATGGCTCGCGTGTAAAAATGCGTTTGGGTCGGTCAGTCAATCCGTCAAAACTTTTTTGCGTGCGTGGATGCACCGGAAATACAACCGGCACGTCTACCGCGCGGTCGATGGACTGCATCCATTGGGCAAATTTCGATGCATCGTCCACATTGGAGGGGCGGTGCATTGTAAGCACGAGATAACCCTTTGATTCAAGTGCCAACTCACGCCACCAAGTTGGTTGTGTTGCCATAGGCAAATGAGCCAAAAGGGTATCGATCATGGTGTTGCCCACAAAGAATATTCGCTTCTCTTCAACACCAGCTTTTATAAGGTTTTGATTGGCGATCAGTGTGGTGGTGAAAAAATAGTCGGCTATGGAATCTGTAACAAGTCGATTAATTTCTTCCGGCATGGCCAAATCGAAAGAACGGATGCCTCCTTCCACATGAGCTACCTTTGTAAGCAGTTTTTTAGCTACAATGGTGCAAGCCATGGTAGATGTAACATCGCCCACCACCACTACTAAATTGGTGGGATTTGCCATCAGATCTTTTTCGAACTCCACCATAATGCGAGCGGTTTGTTCAGCCTGTGTACCAGAACCAGCTCCAAGATTGACGGCAGGCTGGGGAATCTGTAATTGTTCAAAAAAAACCTTACTCAACCGATCATCGTAGTGCTGGCCGGTATGAACCAATCGGTAGCTAATGGTGTGCCCGTTTTTTTGCGCATTCTCTATTGCCCTGATAAGGGGGGCTATCTTCATGAAGTTTGGGCGGGCACCCGCCACCAAAGTAATTTGCATTTCGCGGTAATTGAGGAGCAAAAATGATTTTCTTTGCGCTCAAATAAAAATCAGCCGTGCGTAAGCAGATTTTGATGTTGCTAAATGCCCCTTACCCTGCCGACATCAGGGTGAAGAAAGAAGCCGATGCGCTACTTGGGGCCGGCTTCGTTGTACACCTGCTTTGTCTTCGCAAAAAGAATCAACCTGCGAACGAAATATTTGAAGGAATACGTGTACATAGGATTGATGCCGGAAAAAACAACTACCAGCTCGCATTTTGGGACGTGGTGATGTCGATTGGCTTTGTGCACCCCCGCTTCCTCCGTGCCGGAAAAAAAATTCTCGCAGGCGAAAAATTTGATTTTATCCATGTGCACGACCTGCCTCTGAATGGAACAGCGCTGGTGTTGCGCAAGTATTTTCCTGTAAAATTAGTTTCCGACTTTCACGAAAATTATCCTGAAGCTTTGCGTACCTGGTTTAAATGGAAGAAGAACCCTCTGGCAAGGTTGAAGAATTTCCTTTTTATGAATCCGGAACGTTGGGCAGAGTTTGAGAAGAGAACTTGCCAACAGACCGACCACATCATTGCTGTGGTAAACGAAATGAAGGAACGGCTGGTAGGAACTACCTCGGTTGCTCCGGATAAGATAACAGTTGTTACCAATACAGAAGACAAACACTTTGTACACCAGCCCTTAGACACGCACATCTATGGCGACCTTTCAGGTAAATTCATACTTACCTATAGCGGTGGTATTGGGCCACACCGAGGGGTAGACGTAGCCATTCGTGCCATGAAACTGTTACAAGGTGAACCTGAGATTCATTTTGCCATTGTTGGATTTGGAAGCAAGGCAGTAATGGAAAGTTTGTATGCCCTGGTAAAAGAGCTTAATCTTTCCAATGTTCACTTTTTCGGGTACCAGCCTTTCTCTGTGTTTTACTCTTACATGAAAATGGCTTCCGTCAATGTAATTCCTCACCAATCCAACGGGCATACCGATAATACTGTGCCCCATAAGCTATTTCAGGGAATGATGGCCGGTAAGCCACTGCTGGTTAGTAGCAGCGCACCTTTAAAGCGAATCGTAGAAAAGCACCATGCAGGCGTTGTATTTACTGCGGGAGATCCAAATGATTTTGCCTATCAAGTAAGGTTGCTTTATCACAATAATAAGTTGAGGGAACAGCTAGGCTTAAACGGCATTAAAGCAACGTTAGATGGGCCCCTTAATTGGGAAAACACCCAAAAGGAATTGATCAATTTATATCATTCTCTCTAATTTAATGAAAATGACTTCAACTGAAATAGCATTAAAATCAAGAGAGCAATATTTTATAAAGAGAAACTACCTGGCGCCTAAGGGATTTACACTACCGTATTTGCGTTATCGCCTGTTGAGGCCATTTTTGAAAGTTAATTATAAAATTTTTAAGCTTTTTCACCCTACTACCCCGTGGACAAGTCAGGCTGCCATTAACACCTTTCCGCTAGTGCTGAATAAGAAAATGATTGGCTTTGAATACGGAAGTGGGTTCAGTACCATTTTTTTTTCAAAGCATCTGAAACACATTACAAGTATCGAGCACAATCCTCTGTGGCACGAGTTGGTGAGCAAAAAATTGATAGCCGAAGGTATAAATAATGTCTCTTATCACCTTGTGCCACCTTCTGCTCCATCTCAAAAAAAGGATTATAGTTATTTATACCAGCCGTTTGGTCTTACTAACGCGGATTTTCAGGTACGCGAAGAATACGATGCCTATTTTTCATTTATTAGTAATTATCAGGATAACCATTTTGATTTTATTATGGTTGACGGAAGAGCAAGAGTTGAGTGTTGCCTTTTGGCCATTGATAAACTAAAATCAGGGGGTATTTTTGTTTTAGACAATTCCGATCGCCATCGATATACCCCGGTTTTCAAGGTACTCTCTGGCTGGAAATCCGTAACCAGCACCACCGGACTTTTCGATACCACCTTCTGGTTTAAACCATGAAATTAGTTTATCAATTCATTTACAATCCCATCGTCAACTTCATTCTGCGCAGAATATGTAAAATTCTTTTACCTATCACAGGCTTTAGGCTTCCCCCCTCGGGGATAATTAGAATAAATCTAACAGGAGGCCGATCATTTCGTATGGCCACCAATCAAACCAGCTACGTTACAAAAAAGCTTTATTACGAAGGTACACAGGCATTTGAATACTCGCCTATTTTCGAAACTCTCGTTACAAAATGCAGGACTTTTTTAGATATTGGTGCTAATACAGGTTACTATTCACTACTTGCCGCAACCTCGGGCCCAACAAAAACTTATGCTTTCGAGCCATCGCCTGGGCCCTTGCATTATCTTAAGCTTAACGTTGACCTAAATAATTTCTCACAACAAATAGAGATTATTGATGTTGCACTTAGCGATCGAAAAGGAACGATAACGTTTTATTCCCCGGTTAATTCAAAGTATAACCTATTGCACAACCTGGGAGGAATTGGAAGTTTGATTCCTAATCAAAAAAAACACAATTCAGTCGAGGTTGAATCCCTTACACTCGACCAATTTATAAATAAAAAAAGTGTTGGTACGATTGACCTTATCAAAATTGACACCGAGGGAAGCGAATACCTTATTCTTAAGGGAGCAAAGCAGACCATTCAAAAACATCAACCTATTATTATTTGCGAAACACTATTTAATAAAATCGAAAAAGAGCTTGAGTTGGAGATGAGTGAGCATGGCTATCTATTTTTTAATCACACCCCTAACGGATTGAAACAGGTTCACACTTTAAAAAGGGATAAAGATGATGGTGTGCGGGATTGTTTCTTTGTTCCTCCATCAAAACTGGAATGGATTAGACCTTGGATAACTACGTAGATTTCAACCTAACCAGCTTTATTTCTACTTTAGTTGCTCATGGGCCTCGTTATTCGGCAAAGTATCTTTACCACCGTTATCTCCTACCTGGGGGTAGTGATCGGCTATGTCAACCTGCTCTACCTCTTCCCACGCTTTCTCTCTCCCGAACAAGTAGGTCTTCTGCGCACAGTTCAAGATGCTGCGATCCTTTTCGCACCGTTTGCACAATTTGGATTGGCCCAAAGTATTTTCAGGTATTACCCGCTGTTGGCTAAGGATGCAAAAAGCGAAAAGGGCTTCATCAACCTGATATTGCTGTTGGCTTGTGCTGGTTTTGGACTGTTTCTGGTGATCTTCTTTCTGTTTAAAAATACACTGCTTTCTTACTTTCAGGAAAACGCCCATGCCATCATTCAATATACCACGGTTATACTTTGGCTTACATTCATTCTTCTGATAACCGCGTTGCTCGAAGCCTATTCACGTTCCCTGCTTAAAACGGTATTTCCTAACCTGCTGCGCGAGGTGGTAGTGCGGCTTCTTCTGGCAGTGTTGGTGGTGGCGTATTTTCAAGGCTGGTTAAGTTTCAATGCGTTTATCATCGCTACTGTTACCTCCTACATGGTTTGCTTACTTGCGTTGCTATTATTTCTGGTGGTTCAAAAAAAATTATCTCTCAACACCGACTGGTCTCTTATTCAAAAACCAATATTCAAAGAATTACTGCGCTATAGCTTTTTAAGTTTTGCAGGCACAGCCGGCATGATCATCATCGGAAAAATAGACAGCCTGATGGTAGCCGCCATGACGGGACTAACCGCAGTAGCCGTTTACACCACCGCATTCTACATGGCAACGGTAATAGAAATACCCAAACGGGCACTCAGCCAGATTGCATTTCCGTTAATTGCCCGTGCCTTCGACAAAAATGATTTAAAAGACATTTATAGTATCTATCAAAAAACCTCGATAAATCAATTTATCATAGGCAGCTTGCTGTTAATCGGTGTTTATATCAACCTCGATAATATTTTTGCATTGATGCCTAAAAAAGAAGTGTATGAAGCGGGTCGTTGGGTTGTAGTAATTGTTGGGGCTGGCAAATTGATTGATATGCTCTTTGGTCCAAGCAGCGAAATCATTGTATTGTCGAAATATTACTGGTTCAATATCATTCTGATTCTCCTATTGGCTGTTACGGTAATCGTTGCAAATAATTTCCTGATACCCGTTTACGGAATTAATGGCGCAGCTGTAGGTGCAGCATTTGCACTGGCCCTGTTCAACCTGGTGAAGTTTTTCTTCATCTATTTCAATTTACACATGCAACCTTTTACTATAGCCACATTAAAAGTGCTGATGATTGCACTATTAACCCTTGCACTTAATGATTGGCTGCTCGCAAAGATAGATGGCGTCATTCCTGATCTTCTGTTTCGATCAAGCATCGTAACCATTTTCTTTGCCACACTGATTTATTTTAGCAAAGCCTCACCCGATGGTGCTGCCTTTGTTCAACGCCTGCTCACACGACTGCGCAACCGCTGAACTTAACTTTTTAACAAGGCTATGAGTTGGTTCGTTAATTCTCTGCGTGAATATTTCAACACGTTATCACCTCCACGCAGCTGACCGTTTTGCCATAATTGCATGGTTTCGCTTACAAACTGGGTCATCCCAACCAAATCCAACCGATCAAAAATTTTGCCAGCCTGGGTTTCTTGCAACACATCGGCTGCATCCCCCTCAACGGGGCCGATGGCTAATATCGGATTGCGCGAAGCGAGATACTCAAAAAATTTACCCGGCAGATTACCCGGGGCCAACGCAGTATGAGCCAACACCAGCAATTGCAAATTGGTAGATGCATATACCTTTAGCAATTCATTGTGGGGCACATAATCAACGAACGAAGTAATCTTATCTAACAGTGGGTCTTGCTTAACCCATTCTTTAAAAGCAGTATTTACCTGACCAATAAATTCTACACGAAGTTGAAAAGCCATATCTGCACGGTTGGAAAGCATTGCTTTAATGGCCAACATAGCGGGGCGCGGGTCGCGTAATTCATCAACAATACCAATGTGCCGAATCGTGAAGTATTGAGTCGCTGCTCTTTCGGTTACGGGAAAATCATCTTCATCGAAACCGTTGGTAATCAAGTTTACCGGTCGGCCGCCCAATGCTTCGAATCTTTTTACATGAAAAGGCGCGATGGTAATAACCTTGTCTGCTGTTTGCAGCACTCTCCTCTCCAACAGTTGATGGCGTTTCCTGGCCCACGCAGTGAGCGACAATGTATCGAGCAGATCCCACTCGCTCCACGGATCGCGAAAATCTGCAATCCACTGTAGCGATCGATTTTTCTCTTTTAGTCGCAGACCGATGAGGTGGATGCTGTGAGGCGGCCCTGTTGTAATTATTTTTTCAATCTGGTTAGACTTAATCAGATCAGTTAAGAACTGGGTTGCGGGCTTCACCCAAAACAGACGCGGATCGGGCACAAAAAAGTTACCCCGCATCCAACTGCTCATCTTTTGAAAAAGGGTTTTCTTACCTGAGGAAATAAAATCAGTTTGTTTAATACTCTTGTTGCCCAACAAACCGGCCACTCTTGCAAACAGGCCATAAGGTTCCCAGATGGGCAGGCACCAAACCTCAGCCGTGGTAGGCACATCTTTTTGAAGGGATGGATCTTGTATAGTAAAAGAAGGATTTTCCGGAGTGAATACAATGGGTTCCCACCCGGCCCGGTGCAAATACTTCACAAACTTAAGCCAGCGTTGCACGCCACTGCCCCCACTGGGTGGCCAGTAGTAGGTAATAATCAATACTTTTTTATTGGGATGAGCCGGTTCCATGTGGGGTTAATGTCTCCAAAAATTTCAGAACTGTATCGGTTTGCGTTTCTAGTGGCAAAGCATTGAACCAATGAAACTCCTGATCGCGTTTAAACCAGGTAAGTTGCCTCTTGGCATACCTGCGCGAGTTGCGCTTCAATAACCTGATTGCCTCCGCGCGATCGTAATTGCCTTCTAAAAAACCAAAAATTTCCTGATAGCCAACCGTCTGCAATGCATTGAGGTGCCTGCGAGAAAACAATGCTTCCGCTTCTCCAAACAAACCTTCTGCAATCATCTGATCCATGCGATCATCTATTCGCTGGTACAAAAGCGATCGATCCAACTCCAGGCCAATCTTCACTAACTGAAACGGATGCTGGCGCCTGCTCTTCTTTCGCAAACTCTTCATGGGGCTACCTGTTGCTTCCAATAATTCCAGTGCGCGCATCAACCGCTGGGGGTTTTGCCTGTCTACTTCTTCAAAAAAAACGGGATCTTTTCTCTTCACTTCTTCCTGAAGCCAGGACAAACCAAATTCGCGGTAACTTTTAATCACTCCTTCGCGCAACGCTGGCTCCACTTCCGGCATATCATCAAAACCCTCGCAGACAGCTTTTATATACAAGCCCGATCCTCCACAAAGCACCACGTCATTGTAAGTGGCAAACAGCAGATGGATCAACTCCAGCGCATCTCTTCCATACTGCCCCGCATCGTAAGGCTGCTCGATAGTATGGGTGTGTATGAAATGATGTTTCACCCGGGCTAGCTGGGCGGCATTGGGTGGGGCTGTACCTACCCGGAGTTCCTTAAAAATCTGCCTGGAGTCGGCTGAAACGATTTCAGTGCGCAGCGCTTCGGCCACACGAATGGCCAAATCTGTTTTTCCCACTGCCGTGGGACCCGCTATCACAATAAGCCGCTTTTCGTTCACGGGGCAAAAATCGCAATTTGGCAGTCGTATTTGGCAAATTTTAGGATTATCTTGCCACCAAATTCGCCACTACGAATGATTAAATACACCAACCAATTTCTGACTAAGCTGGAAGACATGATAGCTGAGTCGGATTATGTGCTTCGCTACGAGAAGGGTAATTTCAAATCGGGGTATTGCCTTTTGAAGGAGCAGAAGATCATGATCGTGAACAAGTTTTTTACCATGGAAGGTAAGATCAATGCCTTGCTGGATATTCTGAAAGGCATAGAGTTAGATACCACCCGTTTTACGGAAAAGAGCTTAAAACTTTACCAGGAATTGAATCCCGCTGAGGTAAAAGCCTGACAGAAGTTCTGCCCTGGGTTGACAATGAAGCGCTCTACCAACCATATCGATGCCATCAGACCTCCGCGCACGTTAATGGAGGTGTACCGCATGCTTCCGGAAGGTACGCGCGCTGAGATAATAGACGGAGTTTTGTTTATGTCACCAGCACCTACGCTAATTCATCAGGAAATCATTGCCTCATTGGGAACCCTCCTGCATCAATTCGTAACCAAAAGAAGGTTGGGCAAAGTTTATTTTTCACCCATTGATGTCTACCTCAATAACAAAAATGCCTTTCAGCCCGATATCGTTTTTGTGAGCAACAAAAACTTTTCCATTCTGAAAGAAGATGGCATTTACGGAGCGCCCGATTTTGTTATTGAAGTACTTTCTCCCGGCACGCGCCAGTATGATCTGAACAAAAAAAAATCTGCCTACGAAAAAGCGGGTGTTGCCGAGTACTGGGTGGTTGACCCGCTCACCAAAGAGTGCTTAGGGTTTGTCGCCAAGTCAGGAAGCTTCGAGGCGTTGAAGAAACAGAAGGACAAGTTTAAATCGCCAATGCTTGGGCTTACCTTCAAGCTGTAACAAGTTTTGAAAATCACTTTCCTCGGCACCGGCACTTCTCAAGGCGTACCCGTTATTGCCTGTTCTTGTTCCGTGTGTACTTCACTCGACTATCGCGACAAGCGGCTGCGCACCTCCATACACATTGCCATTAACGGACTTAGCCTGGTGGTAGACACCGGGCCGGATTTTCGACAGCAAATGCTGCGCGAAAAAGTAAAGCAACTCGATGCCGTTCTTTTCACTCACAGTCATAAGGACCACATTGCCGGGTTAGACGATGTGCGCGCCTTCAACTTTCTGCAAAACATGGACATGCCCGTTTACGGCAACCGCGAAACGCTGGCCCAGCTTCGCACAGAGTTTTACTATGCTTTCGAGCAGAACAAATACCCAGGTATTCCGCAGTTACAACTACACGAAATAAACAGCACACCTTTCGATGTTCGCGGTGTGGAGGTAGTTCCCCTGCCCGTTCGCCACCTCCATCTGCCCGTGCTTGGCTTCAGGATCAACAACTTCAGCTACATTACCGATGCCAACCACATACCTGCCGAAACCTACCAGCTGCTGAAAGGAACAGAGGTTTTGGTGTTGAATGCTTTGCAAAAAGACAAGCATGTTTCGCACTTCAACTTTACTGAAGCATTAGAAGTTGCTCAAAAAATTGGTGCAGCGCGCACCTTTTTCATTCATATCAGCCATAAACTAGGCCGCCATCAGGATGTAGAAAAAGAATTGCCTCAATCTGTAGCTTTGGCTTACGATGGATTGGTGATCGATCTCTGACAAAGTGCACAATAACTATTTTTTCCTCAGGCAACTGGCCCTGCAACTCGACAAAGTGCTGCCAGGCTACACCTTTGTGTCGTGCTTTAGCCAGAGCAAAGATGAGTTGGTGATTGAGTTGAATAACGCGAAGCGTTCCTTTTTTATCAAAGCCAGTTTGTCGCCCACTTTCAGTTGCCTCTCCTTCCCTACGCAGTTCAGTCGCGCGCGCAAAAACAGCATCGATCTGTTTTTGCCTCTGCTCATGAAAAAAGTACAACAGGTATTTGTATTTGAAAATGAACGCAGCATGGGCATACAACTGGAAGAAGACCATCAGTTGATTTTTAAAATGCATGGTGCGCGCGCCAATGTATTGTATGCACATCAAAACCAGGTGAAAGAAATTTTCCGAAATCACCTGAAGGCCGACCTGAAAATTATCCCTTCACATTTGCACCGCGAAATCGATTGGAGCAGGGGTGCTTTCGATATACATCGAAACGATATTTCTAAATTTTACTTCACTTTAGGGCGCGAGGTGCAACGCTACTTGCAATCCAAACACTACACAGAACTTTCTGGCGAAAAGCAATGGCTATTAATGCAAGAAACATTGACATTGCTCCGTCAGCCTACCTACTACATCACCGAAGAAAAGGGTCAACTTACTTTTTCCCTGCTCCCAACCGGTTCTATCAAACACCGATATCAAAATCCGGTGGAGGCGATCGATCAATTCTTTCTGCTATTTGCCCAACATGAAGCCTTTACCCGGGAAAGAAACCAAACCATCAGGCAATTAACTGAGCAAATCAAAAGCACAGCGCATTATATATCTGAAAATACGCGTAAGCTGGAAGAACTTCGCCACGACAAGCACTGGCAACAGTGGGCCGATTTGTTGATGGCTCATTTGCACCTGGTAAAACCAGGAAGCCCAGAGTTAACTGTAGCAGATTTTTTCAACGACAACCGGCCTATTACCATTCCTCTGAAAAACGATCTGAACGCCCAGCAAAACGCAGAAGTTTTCTATCGCAAAAACAAAAATCTGCAGATTGAACGCAGCAAGATAGAGGAAGCCCTCAAGAAAAAAGAGCTATTACTCGATACACTCAAAGAACAATTAGAACAAGCCAAACAGGTTGAAACACCCCAGGCCTGGCGCAAACAAATTGCGGTTAAAGCAAAACCTAAAAAAGAAAATCAAGAGCGGTCACTACCCTACCACGAATTTGAGTACAAAGGCTTCAGGATTTGGGTAGGCCGCGATGCGCAAAGCAACGATGAATTAACATTAAAGCTGAGCCATAAAGAAGACCTGTGGTTGCACGCGAAAGACGTGGCAGGTTCGCATGTCATTATCAAGCACCAATCGGGTAAAAAGTTTCCCAAAGATGTAATTGAAAGAGCTGCCGAATTGGCTGCCTATAACTCCAAACGCAAAACAGAAACGCTATGCCCCGTGGCGTTTACTCCAAAGAAATTTGTACGCAAACGTAAGGGCGCTCCGCCTGGTGCGGTGGTGGTGGAGCGCGAAGAAGTAATACTGGTAGAGCCTAAATTGTAGAGTCGGCTCTACCAATTATCATTGTTTATTTTACTACGTGCACCTTAATCATGTTGGAACGGCCCCGCTCTTGAATAGGCATACTGGCCAGGATGATGAAAATATCTCCGCTCTTCACGTGGCCATCGCGCTTCAAAATGTGCTCTACATCAGAAATGGTTTCATCGGTAGACGAAGCTTTATCGTAATGGTAGGCGCGGGTGGCCCACACCAGGTTCATAGTATTGATAATGGAAGGGTTGCTGGTGAATGCAAAAATATTTGCATTCGGGCGGTGAGACGCTGCCTTGTACGCGGCATAGCCCAACTGTGTCATACCCACAATGGCCTTGGCCTTTACATCTTTGGCCAGTTTGCACGCGGTTAAAATCAGGCTCTCGCTAAAATAGTTGGGCGATTGCGGATCGACTTCCTGGTAGCGAAAAAATATATTGCCCTGCTTCTCCACCGAACTGATGGTGCGCACCATACTACGGATAACTTCGATAGGATATTTACCCGCAGCGGTTTCTGCGGAAAGCATCAACGCATCGGCCCCGTCCATCACCGCGTTGGCCACATCGTTGGTTTCTGCACGTGTAGGGCGCGGATTTTCAATCATGCTCTCCATCATCTGTGTAGCCACAATCACAGGCTTCGATGCTTTGTTGCATTTCTGCACCAACATCTTCTGCACCATGGGCACCTCTTCCATCCAAATCTCTACACCCAAATCGCCACGCGCCACCATTACCGCATCGGTCGCTTCAATCACTTCGTCTATATTATCCAGCGCTTCCGGCTTTTCAATTTTAGCGACAATGCGTGTGGTCGATTTCTTACTATCGATGATGAAGCGTAAAATCTCAATGTCTTTGGCCTTACGCACAAACGACAGTGCCACCCACTCTACCTGGTTCTTCAAGCCAAACTCCAGATCGGCCATGTCTTTCTCTGTTAAGGATGGTGCCGACACTTTTGTAAAAGGCAGGTTAATTCCTTTGCGGGATTTTAGCGGCCCACCGTATACCACTTCGCACACTACATCTACATCCCGCACTTCTTTCACTTTCAACTCCAGCTTGCCATCATCAATCAAAATCATGTCGCCCGTCTTCACATCATTGGGCAACCCTTCGTAAGAGGTGCTCACAATCTCGTTGTTACCTTTCAGCTCGCGCGTAGTGATGATCAACGTTTGGCCACGCACAATCTCTGTTCCTTCGGCCACTTCGTTCACACGAATCTTGGGGCCTTGTAGATCCTGCAAAAGCGCTACGTGTGTGCCTAACTCTGCATTCAGTTCGCGTACTGCATCAATTACTTTTTGGTGATCTTCGTATTTGCCATGCGAAAAATTGAGCCTGAATACATCTACACCTTCTTTGATGAGGGCACGCAGCATGTCCTTAGAACTTGAGGCCGGGCCAATGGTGGCTACAATTTTCGTTTTGTTGTAAGCAATTCTTTCCATAGTGTGGTTTCTTTCTGGGGTAGTTTGGGTTCAACTGAACTTACGCACGCGGACAACAAGTTTGCGTAGAAAAGGTTGAATGCATGTTATCAAAAAATAAAGTTGTCCTTCGATTTTAAGGCCGCTAAAGGTAGGAAAGCAACCAATTCAATGGAAGCAATATTGTGCAAGAGTTCATGCAAACGTTTGCCCTTCATTTCTTCATCGCCCTGCGCGAGCAAGATGAAGTCTAAGTGAGGATATTCGGGTACCAAGAATATGTTTGTCGCTTCGCTTTCGTTGGGTTTGTTACGAAAAAGTCGAACGGTATTTACTGCAGAGAGGTGGGCGTAATGCGCAAAGTGAAACTCGCCTGCCTTATCCGAGATTTTTAAGTCGGGCTTCTTAGCCATGGAAACAGACAAAGCCTGGTTTACCTCCCAGGCCAGCTTATAACCACGCGAGGAGCAACGAATGCCCAGAAGTTCAAAATCATAGCTAAATTCAACTTCTAATCGTTTTTTTTTCATGCCGGGCATGGCTTGCAGGCGGGTTTTCTATGCCATCCAAAAAGTTTGACAATATTGCACTAAATCTCTTTATTTGCACTGTTTTTAAATACTCTAAACCTTACAAACATGTCTGAAATCGCACAAAAAGTAAAGCAGATCATCATCGACAAATTGGGCGTTGAAGAATCGGAAGTGACACCTGAGGCAAGCTTCACTAACGATTTAGGCGCTGATTCGCTCGATACTGTTGAGCTGATTATGGAGTTCGAGAAGGAATTCAACATCTCCATTCCCGATGATCAAGCTGAGAATATTGCTACCGTAGGACAGGCGATTTCCTACCTCGAGGAACACGCTAAGAAGTAATTGCTGATTCCCTGCCTCTAAATTCTTTTATGACTTTTAAACGAGTAGTAATTACCGGTGTAGGTGCACTTACCCCGATTGGAAACACGCTTCCCGAATATTGGGACGGTTTGAAGAACGGGAAGAGTGGTGCCGCACCCATAACCAGATTCGACACTACCCAGTTTAAGACCAAATTTGCCTGCGAAGTGAAAGGATTCGATGCGGGCAATTTCATGGACAGAAAAGAGGCACGCAAGCTCGACCCCTTTGCTCAATATGCAATGGTGGTTGCCGATGAAGCCATAAAGGATGCGAACCTTCCGACTACCGGCCTAAACCCCGACCGCATTGGCGTGATATGGGGATCGGGAATCGGAGGGTTACTTACCTTCCAGGAAGAAGTGAGATCTTTCGCTGCAGGCGATGGAACACCGCGCTTCAACCCCTTCTTCATTCCTAAAATGATACCCGACCTCAGCGCGGGTCACATCTCCATCAAATACGGTTTCCGCGGCCCCAACTACGTTACTGTTTCGGCCTGCGCTTCTTCCACCAATGCCATCTACGATGCCTACACCTACCTGAAGTTGGGCAAAGCAGACATCATTGTTTCAGGAGGATCGGAAGCGGCCGTTTGTATTTCGGGAGTGGGTGGTTTCAATGCTTTGAAGGCCCTCTCCGAGCGAAACGATTCGCCAGAAACCGCTTCGCGCCCTTACGACAAAGACCGCGATGGTTTTGTTTTAGGCGAAGGTGCCGGGGCGCTGATTCTGGAAGAATACGAGCACGCCAAAAAGCGTGGTGCCAAAATCTATGCTGAAATAATTGGTGGCGGCATGTCTGCCGATGCCTACCACATTACCGCCCCCCACCCGGAAGGGTTGGGTATCATTAAAGTGATGGAGTACGCATTGGAAGAGGCAGGCATCAAGCCGGAAGAAGTAGATTATGTGAATACGCATGGCACATCTACGCCACTGGGCGATATTGGCGAGATCAAAGCCATACAAAAAGTATTTGGCGACCACGCCTACAAAATGAACATCAGCTCCACCAAATCGATGACGGGCCACCTGTTGGGTGCGGCCGGTGCCATAGAGGCATTGGCCTGTCTGCTCGCCATTAACGAAGGAGTGGTGCCCCCTACCATCAACCATTTCGCTGACGATCCTGAATTGGATCCACGGCTGAACCTTACCTTCAACAAAGCCCAAAAGCGCGAAGTAAAAGTTGCATTGAGTAACACCTTCGGCTTTGGCGGCCATAATTTCTCTGTCATCCTGAAAAAAGTGGATTAATAAGCAGACACGGCAAGTGTGGGGTTTATTAAAACGATCGGGTAGCCCAAGCAAAAAAGACAAGGAAAAACTAACCATGGCAATTAAAACCATTGCCGGGTTTACGCCTTCCAACCTTGCCTTGTACCAACTAGCGGTGGTGCACAGTTCCAAAGCCAAAGAGAAAGACGGCTTTCGCGAATCGAACGAGCGATTAGAATACCTGGGCGATGCCATCTTGGGTGCAGCCGTAGCCGATTACCTTTTCAAAAAATATCCTTTCAAAGACGAAGGCTTTCTAACTGAAATCAGAAGCCGCATTGTTAACCGGGAGTCGTTGAACTTGCTGGCCCGCAAAATTGGCATTGGCAGCATCGTGCAATTCGATCAGAAAAACACACAGCTACAGCAGGTGATCCTCGGCAATACGCTCGAAGCATTGGTGGGTGCTGTTTATCTGGACAAAGGGTACTTGAGATGTAAGAAATTTGTAATCGATAAACTCATTCAACCTCACTTCGACCTGGAAGTGGTCATTCAGTCGAATGGCAACCACAAAAGTCGCATTATCGAGTGGGCCCAACGCAACAGCAAAGAAATCAGGTTCGAAATTCTCAACGTAAAGAAGGCACGCAATGGTCGCGAGTTCTCGGCCCAGGTTTTTATTGGCGAGCAACCCTATGGTATGGGCTATGGCTTCACTAAAAAGAAAGCCGAACAAGATGCCGCCCTGAAGACCTGCGACATGCTGAGTATTTAACCACACCGCGTACCTTTGCAAAAAGCTTTCACCTTGCCAGCCAAAGTACTACGCATTGCCGGTGCCACCCTTAATCAAACCCCGCTCGATTGGCAGGGCAACACTACGCGGATTATCGAAGCAGTGAATGAAGCCCGCGCACAACAAGCCGACCTGGTGTGCTTTCAGGAATTGGTAGTTACCGGCTATGGCTGCGAAGACCTGCACCTAACGGAGTGGCTGGCTGAAACAGCCTGGCAACAACTGGAACTCATTTTACCCCATTGCGCAGACCTTACCGCGTGCATCACGCTACCCCTGCGCATCCAAGGCAAAACCTACAATGGTGCGTGTGTCATTCACAACCAGCAAATAATAGGCCTCACGCTAAAGCAAAACCTGGCGCTGGATGGTGTACACTACGAGCCACGCTGGTTCGAACCCTGGCCACCCGGTGCCATTACTACCATCGAACGCAACGGCCGCTCCATACAAGTGGGCGATTTGATTTACGAATTGCATGGCATCCGTTTCGGTTTTGAAATCTGCGAAGATGCGTGGCGCGCAGTACGGCCCGGAGCCAGCCTTTGCAAACGAGGCGTGGATTTGATCATCAACCCCAGCGCCAGCCATTTTGCGCTGGGAAAAAGTACCGAGCGCGAAGCACTTGTGGTGAACAGTTCTGCTTCGTTCCATTGCACCTACGTGTACGTAAACGTTTTAGGCAACGAAGCGGGGCGCATGATCTATGATGGAGACATCATCATGGCGCAGAAGGGAAAACTGCTATCGGTAGCCAACAGGTTATCAATGAAATCCTGGCAAGTGATTACCCGCGAAGTATCATTTAGCGATCAGTCATCTAAGGTTTACCCTATTACCGATAACAAAGAGCGCAACGAAGAATTTGCGCAGAGTGTATCGCTTGCCTTGTTCGATTACCTGCGAAAAAGCAAAGCCAAAGGATTTGTGCTGAGCCTGAGTGGCGGTGCAGATTCTGCCTGTTGCGCAGTGTTGGTGGCCGAAATGGTGCGTAGAGGTGTAAATGAGCTGGGGCTTGAAAACTTCTGCCAAACATTAGGTATTAAGTCTGAAAAAAGTAACACGGCATTGGTAACGCAACTCCTTACTTGTGCCTATCAATCCACGCGCAACTCTTCGGCTACCACGCTGGAGGCCGCGCAAAAACTGGCCGAATCGTTGGGTGCGGTCTTTCACAGTTGGAGCATCGATGAGGAGGTAACTTCGTATTCATCCAAAATAGAAACTGCACTCGGTCGCCCACTTTCGTGGGATCAGGACGATATTGCCATGCAAAACATCCAGGCCAGGGCGCGGTCGCCTATTATTTGGATGTTGGCCAACATAAAAGGTGCTTTATTACTAACCACCAGCAACCGCAGCGAAGGCGATGTAGGTTACGCCACGATGGACGGAGATACCAGCGGCAGCCTGGCCCCTATTGCAGGCATCGACAAGCCGTTTATTCTGCAATGGCTAAGATGGGCTGAAACCAACCTGGGCTACAGCGCCTTGCGCTACGTCAATCAACTACAGCCCACAGCAGAACTGCGGCCTGCAGACAGAACTCAAACGGACGAAAAAGACCTGATGCCTTACACATTGCTCGTTCAGATAGAACGCCTGGCTTTGCTGGAAAGGAAAAATCCGGTGCAAGTATATGCATCGCTTAGTGGAACTTACCCTCCGGCTGAACTGAAAGGCTATGTAAAAAAATTCTTCCGCCTGTGGGCAGCCACCCAGTGGAAGCGCGAACGGCTGGCTCCGTCCTTCCATTTAGACGATCTGAACGTAGACCCTCGCAGTTGGTGCCGCTTCCCCATTTTGTCGGGTGGTTTTAAGGCCGAATTAGAGGCGTTAGAACGGTTGCCCTGAGCCCAAAATGCATCCTTGAGGTTTTAGCGGTAAGCCTTATCTTTGCCGCTATTTAATTTCACACTATGCTCTTATCCTATCTTATCTGGAACGGAAATCCGGAAATAGCTGCCATTGGCCCGTTGTCGTTGCGTTGGTATGGTCTGCTTTTCGCACTTGGTTTCCTGCTCAGCCAGCAGATACTCTATTACATGTTTCGGAAAGAAGGCAAACCCGAAAAGGACGTAGACACGCTTACAATCTATATGGTGATTGCCACGGTACTGGGCGCACGCCTGGGACATGTTATTTTCTACCAACCCGAAATGTTGTGGCAAGAGCCATGGAGTGTGTTGCTGCCTTTCGAATTTACTCCGCAGTTTAAGTTCACCGGTTTACAAGGTCTGGCCAGCCATGGTGCAGCCTTTGGAATTTTGTTTGCACTTTGGCTCTACAGCCGCAAGAAGAAACCAGGCCAAAGCTACTTCCAGATTCTTGATCGCATCGTGATACTGGTGGCCCTAACGGGATGCCTGATTCGCCTTGGTAATTTCTTCAACTCCGAAATTATTGGCAAACCTACCGATAGTGCCGTGGGCGTTGTGTTCGTGAACCGTGTAGAAGAAGTGCTGACGCGCGGAGAAAATAACCCTGTTGAATACCTGAAGATTTCCAGAAATGAAGAAATGCCCGATGGCGCTAACGGACGCAAACCCATCAACATCTACGTGTTCTTTAAGCCTGGCACCACCAACGAAACAGCCGAAATCTACTTGCAGCAAGAGGCCAAATATTACCTCACACGGCTTACTGAATTTGTAGACGAGGCACCTGCATCAGCCCTTCAATACCAGATGACACAGGAGCCGGGTGGTACTTTGGCGGCACGCATATCCACCTTTGGCATTGCACGGCACGCAGCGCAATTGTACGAATCCATTTCATCATTCCTGCTCTTCGTATTTTTGTTCTGGTTGTGGACACGCAAAAAAGCCGACACCCAAGTGGGTCTGATTTTTGGTTGGTTTATGATCATTCTTTGGTCATTGCGTTTTGCTTACGAGTTTTTGAAAGAGAACCAGGTGGCATTTGAAGATGAGATGACACTGAATATGGGTCAGATTCTCAGTATACCACTAACCATTGCCGGTGTTATTATTCTCTATTTCTCCTACAAAAGACAGAACAAATTAAACGCTGCAGCAGATAAATAATCTATGAAGTAAAATGAGCGCACGGGGCATGTGTATTGGATGATGATGCGGTACTGGTTTCTTTTCGGATTGTTGTTTCCCCAGCTTGTCGAAGCCGGTCAGGCCGATACGTTGGTGGCAGGTCGCAATAATCCGTTGGAGGTGGGGCGTGTATTGATCATTGGCAATCGTGTTACGCGCGACCGTATTATTCTACGTGAGCTTACTCTTCAGCCGGGTGATACTACTTCTACGCGCACGCTTGACCAGATCATTCAAAACGATAAAAACAAAATCTATAACCTGCGCTTATTCAACACCGTCAACATCAGGCCCATTCTAATTGATGATGAAAAGGTGGACCTGCTGGTGGAGGTAAGCGAAAGATGGTACACTTTTCCGGCACCTATTTTTGAATTGTCCGACCGGAACTTTAACGAATGGTGGCAAAACTATAACCACGATTTTAAACGCGTGAACTACGGCTTGCGCCTATACCAGTACAACTTTCGGGGCCGCAATGAAACACTGAGGCTCACCGCGCAATTTGGTTTTACAAGGCGGTTCCAGTTAACCTATCGCATTCCTAACCTCGACAAAAGTCAAAAGCACGGGTTGGTTTTCGATTTTGATTATGCGGAACCAAAGAACCTGGCTTACCGCACCTTCGATCACAAATTGGAGTTCATTGAAGGCCGCAAAACCCTGCGCGAATCGTATGGGGGTGCCGTTACTTATTCCTTTCGCAGGTCTTTCTACGAAACACATTCGCTTAGCTTTGAATACCGCGATAGTCGTATTGCCGACACCGTACTTCGTAGCAATCCTGCATTCTACCAAAACGAATCGCCCACGCAACGCTTTGGTGCCGTGTCGTACTTCTTCAATTCAGAACACCGCGATGTGGTGGCATACCCACTGAAGGGCTACCAGATTACCGGATTTGTTTCCAAGCTAGGTGTGGGCTTTGGCGATGATGTGGATATTTTTGAAGCCAACGTTACTTACGCCACTCATTTCGATCTGAAAAAGAATTTTTACCTCTCTAATTTTTCTTCAGCATACTACAGTACTCCCAACAACCAACCCTATTCTTTGTATGGGGCCCTGGGTTACAGAAGGCAGTTCATTCGCGGTTACGAAGTGTATGTGATTGAAGGGCCCAAATTTGTGTTGAACAAAACAACGTTGAAAAAGAAAATTTTTGAACGCGTGTGGAATTTTGAAGATATGCCGGTGAAGCAGTTCAGTCATTTCCCTATTGCTATCTATTTAAAAACGTATGCCGATGTAGGTTACGTGGAAAATTATCCGCGCTACCGGCAAGAACAAATCAACACGGAGTTATCTGATAAATTTTTAGCTGGGTTTGGTGGCGGTCTGGATGTGGTTACTTTCTACGATACGGTTTTTCGTTTCGAATACACGTTCACCAAAGAAAATACGCGTGGCTTCTTTTTCCATGTGAGAAAGGAATTCTAGGAAATTCCTAATCGTATTTTTTATAAACTTTCTCTTTGCCCTTTACAAGTTTAAACCATGTACCAGTTGGGTTGCCCATATGGTAATGGCCATAATACATCAAAGCACCCTCTTCGTTAAAAAATTTCCAGAGGCCATGTTCTTTGCCCTGCTTGTAATGGCCACTCTGAAGTAACTTACCGTTGCCGCTGAATATTTCAGTAGCGCCATCAGGCAGCCCATCGAGATAGGTAACGGTTCGTTCCAGCCCACCTTGTTCAAAATAATACAGCCACGTTCCAGCATATTGGCCCCCGACATATAAGCCTTTACGTTCGCACCTACCATTGGGATAATAGTACCAGGCCGAGTCCTGCAGCGAGCCCCGCTGCCATTGCTCCTTACCCTGCACTTGGCCGTTGTCGTGGTAATAGGTTATGGCTCCGTGGAGTTGGCCATCCAGAAAATACTCCACTGCGCTCACTTCTCCACCTGGATAGTAGTATTCCCAACGTCCTGTTTTCAATCCATCGGTCATGCTTCCTCTTGCCACTACCCTGCCGTTAGCGTCACGCTGCGCTACCTCCTGGCCCCATAACGTTACCAATGACAAAAAATAAACCAGGGGTAGTAGTTTGTATTTCATCATTCAAAATTCCTATTTTTTGTTCAACAAAGGGCGAAGTTGTAGCTGCTCCAATTTCACCAATTCGTACTCGATTATGTTTCTAAAGGTAGCAGCTTTATGGTTTTGCTTTAGTTTTTCCACTTCATTCCTTTTTGCACAAAGTGTTTCATCGCTCATGGGCGGAAGGGCACTGGGGCTGGCCAATGCCACCGCAGCTCTGGAGGATGAGTGGAGTATTATGAACAACCCGGCTGGCCTTGCCAACCTCCATGAAATACAAAGCGGAGTTGCTTATCATCAGCAATCTGCACTTCCAGGAGCCAACCGCCTAGCGGGTCAATTTTCAATTCCTGCAGGAGGTGGTGCCATAGGTGCAGGTGCGTTTCGTTTTGGAGACGACCTTTACAGCGAGCATGTGATTTCGATCGGTTACGGCAATCGTTTGGGCATTGCTTCCATTGGTGCCCGGTTAGATGCCATCCAGTTGCGCACCGAGGGCTTTGCGATTACCCTCAACTGGGGCCTTGCGTTGGGTGGCGTGGCGCACATCACTGAAAAACTTATTATCGGAGCGGTCATCACTAACCTGAACCAACCCAAGTTGCCCGGAGGTGAGTATTTGCCTGTAAAGATGCGGGTAAGCCCCGCCATCAGGCCTACCGAAAAATTATACCTGATTGCCGAAGTAGAAAAAGACCTTGCTCATTTACCCACCTGGAAGGGCGCCATTGAATACCAAGTACATAAAAAAGTCTTTGCCCGTACTGGCTTTAACCTGCAACCCGACCAGGCATTTTTTGGTATCGGCCTCGTATGCTGGAAAATGAAAATAGACTATGCCGTGCAATACAACCGGTTTTTGAATTTTAGTCACCAGGCATCGGTGGTGATGCGTTGGACGAAAAAGAGAAAAGATGCGTAAGGCTTTTTGCTTAATTCTTTTTGCCTTTAGCATATCGGCACACGCACAAGATTACCCTGTGCGGCAGGTGGACCCGGAAACATTGTTCGATGAATTGTTCCCTCAGCCCGATGAAGATTTTAATTACGAAGATTTGTACGAAACATTTTTATTGCGACTCAGCCAACCGTTTGATCTTAACACAGTGACTTCAGAAGAATTGCGCTCATTGCATGTGCTGAACGAACCCCAAATAGAGGCGCTTATTCTCCATCGTTCACAATCCCCATTCTTGTCGGTGTACGAACTTCAGGCAATACCCGGTTTTGATGATGTCTCGCTTCAGCGATTAATGCCATTCGTCAGGGTCTACACCAATCAGCAACAAAGCAAGCTTTTGCGAAGAATCTGGGGCAACAAAAACAACTATCTATTGCTGCGTTATGAACGCACTTTAGAACAACGTGCAGGCTACCATCATGTGGACTCTGCAAGAAGGTACCAAGGTTCGCCCGACAAACTTTACACCCGCTTTCGCAACAGTAAGCCCGGTGATTTCAGTTTTGGTTTTACGGCTGAAAAAGATGCGGGCGAGCCATTTATATGGACCAAACAACAGTATGGGTTTGATTTCGTGTCGGGCCATGTGCAGGTGCAACAAAAGGGCATTGTCAAAAATTTCATTTTAGGCGACTTCCAGGCACAGTTTGGGCAGGGTTTGGTAATGGGTGGCGGCCTGGGCTTTGGAAAAGGTGGCGAAACCATTACCACGTTGCGCAGAAGCACATTGGGATTTCTGCCTTATAGTTCGGTGGTAGAATCTGGCTTCTTCAGAGGGGCGGCCCTCACCCTGCAGCCTCACCCTCGGTGGCAAATACACTTACTCGGCTCGCAACTGCTGCGCGATGGTTCCCTGCAATCCGACTCGACCGTTGCCACGGCATCGTCCTTACTGTTGTCGGGGTTGCACCGAACGCCAGGCGAAATAAGCAAACGGCATAACCTAACTGAACGCAATGCAGCCGCAGCCATAGTATACCAAACAACGCGCTTACATGCCGGGGTGGTTGGCCACCATACGGATTTTAATGTGCCTCTGCAGCGGAACTCAAATCTTTACAACCAGTTCAGCTTCACAGGTAGACAAAATCAAAACCTAAGTGCTTTCGTGAATTACAATGTCAAGAATTTCGCGCTCTTTGCCGAGAGCGCTTACACCGTGAGTCATGGTACCGCCCACGTTGCGGGTGTACTGGCAAGCCTCTCCCCTTCTTTTGACCTATCGCTGCTGGCGCGGAAATACGATCGCAACTTTCATCCGCTCTATGGAAACGCATTGTCAGAAAATACGCTTCCTCAAAATGAAACTGGATATTATTGGGGTTGGAAATATACCCTAACGCGTAAAGCAGGTTTTTCGGGTTACATCGATTTGTTTCAGTTCCCCTGGCTTAAATTCCGAACCTATTCGCCCACGCAGGGCAAAGAATGGCTTTTACGCTGGAACTACAAACCTTCGAAACAAACCTCCTTTTTTGTGCAGTGGCGCGAAGAGAACAAGCCGAGAAACAGTTCGGCAGAAAATACCACCTACGTGGTAGCCAATGGAAGAAAAAATAATCTGGTCATGAATGCTGACTACGGAAACTCACCAATCCGGTTCAAGAGTCGGGTTCAATACAGCAGTTACCGACAATCTACCACCAGCAGAGGCTTTGCATTGATACAAGACGTAACGTGGGAATGGCAACCATGGACATTGACTGCTCGCTATGCACTGTTTGATACCGATGACTTCGATAACCGGCAATATGCCTATGAGCGCGATGTGTGGCTGGCTTACTCTTTACCCGCATATTACGGCACCGGAGCCCGGACTTACGTGATGGTTTCGCGGCAATTGACCCCAAACATCGCCTTTTGGTTACGGTGGGCCCGTACCATCTATCATCACCAGGAAACGATTGGCAGTGGAAGTGAACAGATTGCTGGAAATTCAAGAAACGATCTTAAATTTCAACTTCGATTCACCTATTAGCCATGCATGCCACCAAACTCATTACCCCCGGTATCCTCATCACCCTCTGCATAGGTCTGGTTGTATTCATGGTGGTCTACAGGCTTCTTTTTCGCGGAAAAAAGTAACCATCAGTCCGCTAAATAATTCAACCGGGGTTTATACCATTTGGTCGTTAATTTGGGCAAGTAGCCGATTGATAACTGTTTGATAGTGTGGCATTTTTCATTTTTGATGGCTATTACACCCAAAACAAAACGTACCCATGCGCAAGATCAATTTTCTGTTCTTCATCGTCATGCTTTCACTTGTATTGTTATCCCTCGCGTCATTGTCCTTTGCCCAGGTAACCAAAAAAACGTTGGAGCTGCCGGAGTTCACCAGTATTTACGTAAACAGTAACTATACCGTATACCTGAAACAAACCAACAAGCAAGAGGTAACGGTAGAAGCTCTCACTGAAATCTACCAGCTAACCGAGATAAAAGTGGAAGATGGAGTATTGATGATCAACGTAGACCGGAAACCAGAAAGCCCGAACAAAAGTATCTGGGCTAAGATTGACGACATTAAACTGAACCCCACCATGAAGGTTTTTGTAAGTGTGAAATCTGTGAAGGAATTGCAGGTGAATGGCGGTGGCAAGATTGTGGCGGAAAATTCGCTGGCTTCAGACCAATTGCTGTTAAGTGTTTCTGGGAGCGGAAGCATGGATCTTGATATCAAAGGCAACCAGGTGAATACCGAAATCAGCGGCTCGGGCAGCATGGGGCTCAAGGGTTACGCCACCCATCATAACATTGTAATGAGTGGCAGCGGCAACCTGAACGCTTACAATTGCCAGATCGAAAGTGCCCAAGTGAAAGTAAGTGGTTCCGGAAACGCGGAAATATTTGTGTCGGATAAACTGGATGTCGCCATGCTGGGAAGTGGTGCGGTGAAACACAAGGGCAACACAAAAAATGTATCCAAAAAGCTTTACGGCACGGGTTCTGTTGACCGAGCTTATTAACTTTTGCAGCTAAAAAGCACCTAAAAAGCCACAAAAACAGCCTTTTTAGTCAAAAGCTGGTTTCTTAAAAAAGAATATTATCTTTGTTCTTGTTAATGAAATAATTCCGCCCTGTCCGATCGTTAAGTTCCTCTTTTCAATCCCCAGTAAGATTTATTAAGTTAGCAAAGAACATTTATCACTTAATTTCAAAAAACAAATGAACATTTATGTAGCCAACATCCCCTGGAAGGCTTCCGAGGACCAATTAAAGCAACTGTTTGCAGAGTATGGGGAAGTAAGTTCTGCAAAGATCATCATGGACAAAGTTACCCAACGCAGCCGTGGTTTTGGTTTTATCGAAATGGCAGATGATTCTGCCGGTCGCAACGCCATCAACAGCCTGAACGGTGCCGATTTCCTGGGTAAGAACCTGGTGGTAAACGAAGCACGTCCGCGCGAGGATAAACCTAACTTCCGTGGCAACGGTGGTGGTGGCTTCCGCAGAGGTGGTTTTAACCGCAACGAGAATTCAGACTATTAATCGATAACAGTAGAACTCTCATCAAAAAAGTCCTGACGGCAACGTCAGGACTTTTTCGTTTAATCGAAGCGCTCCGGATCGAACATACCCAGAGGCACGCTTGAATGCTGATGCCCCAATAACTCTGCCACCAGTTTGCCCGTTGCGGGAGCCAAACTTAAGCCCATCATGGCATGGCCTGTAGCCAGAATCAGGTTCTTCAATTGTGTACTTCTGCCTATATAAGGTAATCCATCGGGTGAGCAAGGGCGCAGACCGTGCCACACATCCTCTTTCGCTGGCATGTCTACTTTCATTTCCGGGTAGTACCGGGGTATCGCATTCACAATGCCCTTTACCCGGTTCATGTTAATATCATGATTAACGCCTGCAATTTCCATGGTGCCACCAAATCGCAGCTGGCGCCCCATGGGAGTAACTGCCACGCGGGCTTCTAAAAAAATAGAAGGCACCCGCACATTTCTGGCCACATCTGGCAATGTAAAACTGTACCCCTTACCCGCTTGCATGGGTAAGTCCAGATGCAGCTTTCGGGTTAACGCCCCCGACCACGATCCGGTAGCAACTACCACCTCATCGAACGAAAAAGCTCCTGAGTTGGTGATGACCTTATGAACTTGTCCTTGATTGATTTCAAAATCAATTACCGATGTATTCCCAAGAATGGTTACTCCTTGCTTTTGCAAGGAATCCATCAGCCCATTGATCAACAGTTGGGGTACGAGATGGGCATCGCCAGGAAAATAGACCCCACCCAGCACGTTCAATTTTACTTCGGGTTCCAGTTGCTGCACTTCGTTCGCTCCTAAAACATGGGCTTCAATGCCATGCTTATTGGCAATGGTAGCTGTTTCAGCTTCCTCACGTGCTGTTTCTTTTGTTTGATACAACATCAACAATCCACGCTCCTGATATCCGAAGTCGAATGGGAGTTCCGCAGCCATTTGCTTATACAGGGCTTTACTGAAAAGACTCAGTTCTTTTAGTGCCGGAATAGACCTGTTTACATGTGCTTGCGTGGCATGTTTGTAAAAGTAATATCCCCACTTCAACAAATCGCCACTCAGTCGGGGGCGAACGTAAAACGGGCTGGTGGAATCAAACATCCAACGGATACCCTTGCTGATCATTCCGGGTGCGGCCAGCGGAATGATATGACTGGGAACGATCATGCCCGCATTGCCGAAAGAGCAACCATCCTTCAACTTTGTTTGATCTATTACAGTTACCTCATGTCCTTCTTTGCGCAGGTAATAGGACGAGCACAACCCAATAATACCTCCCCCGATGATGCCAACGTGTGCCATGTATCTTTTTAGCTTAGATTACCTGAAATCCGTGCGCGTAGGGATCATCGTCAGGATCGATTTTGATGGTGTTGTATCCATAGACCTTTGCCCAGCCTTCCACACTTGGAATGATGGCAGGCTTGCCTGCCAGTTCAGTCACCTCTTCTACTCTACCAATGAATTTTGAGCCAATGATGCTCTCATGAATAAAATCTTCTCCTTGTTTTAATTTTCCTTTGGTGAACCATTGTGCCAAACGAGCCGAGGTGCCTGTGCCACAAGGCGATCTGTCGATGGCCTTTTCACCATAAAAAACTGCATTGCGCGCAGTAGATGATGAATCAATGGTCGCGCCCGTCCAAAGTATGTGGCTACAGCCATTGATGGTAGGATTTTCCGGATGCACAAACTGGTACTTCTTGTTGATATTTCTGCGCAACGCCCTGCTCCAGTTGATCAATTGATCGGCCGAATAGTGTTCCAAGCCCGGAAAGTTTTTCTGCACATCCACAATGGCATAAAAATTACCGCCATAGCTAACATCCAGCACCAACTCACCCAGGTCGGGGCAATCTGCGATGATGTGCTCTGCTGCCAGGTAGGCCTTCACATTTCTGATCTTTACGGACTTCACCTTCTTACCCTCTTGCTGATAAGTTATTTGTACCAATCCGGCAGGAACTTCAAGATTCAACACACCCGGAGTTTTAGGAATCACCAATCCTTCTTCAATGGCAACGGTAACGGTACCAATTGTGCCATGCCCGCACATCGGCAGACAGCCGCTCGTTTCAATAAATAACACACCGATGTCGTTGGCCGGATCGGTTGGCGGATACAAAATACTTCCACTCATCATGTCATGGCCGCGTGGTTCGAACATCAGCCCCTGACGAATCCAATCATATTCGCGCAAGAAGTGCTGCCTTTTCTCGCTCATGTTCTTGCCTTCCAACAAAGGCCCGCCACCTGCCACCACCCGAACCGGGTTGCCACAGGTGTGCGCATCAATACAAAAAAAAGTCTTCGACATAATTTATCGTTTACCGGCCATGCGATTCCGGTATCGTTTAATTTTTAGATTAGTTCTTACTCCACTCGCTGTTTCTCAGGCGCCAAATTTTAAGCGGGTTAGACTCCTTTAGCTCGTCTGGTAAAAGTGAGTCGGGAAAATTCTGGTACGCAACCGGCCGTACAAAGCGTTTGATCGCATCGGTGCCCACCGAAGTAAATCTTGAATCGGTGGTGGCGGGAAAAGGCCCACCGTGCTGCATTGAAGGGCAAACTTCCACACCCGTGGGTACGCCATTTATTATCAACCTGCCTGCCTTTTCTACCAGTAAGTTTAGAAGCTCCGGATATTGGGCCACTTCGGTTTCTTCACCTATCACGGTTGCCGTCAACTGACCGTGAAGTTTGTCAGTCACTTGCAAGAGCTCTTTTTTATTCTTACATCTTATAATCAGCGAGAAGGGACCGAAAACTTCTTCGGCCAACGTAGGGTTTTCCATAAAAGTCTCTGCAGAAGTCGATGCTATCAACGCCTGGCCTTGTGCCTTGGTACCGGCCAAACCTTCGCCTGCAACCGCTACACCCAACTGTGCCAGGGCCTGTGTCTTTTTGGCTGCATAGTTATCTGCAATGCCCTGGTGCAGCATTGTGCCCGGAGCAGCCTTACTGACTTCACGCGCCAGCGCTGCAATAAATTTCTGAAGCCCCTCACCTTCAATGGCCAACAATAAACCGGGGTTGGTACAAAACTGACCTACCCCCAAAGTAACAGATGCAGCTACTTTAACGGCAGTGCTTTCGGCCTCTTTACGCAAGGATTCAGGCAACAGCACCACCGGGTTGATGCTACTCATTTCTGCAAAGACAGGTATAGGTTCGGCACGCTGATTGGCCAGGTCGAACAAGGCCTTGCCACCAGCTAACGAGCCGGTAAAGCCGACCGCCTTGGTGAATGGATGATTGATTAACGCCTGCCCTACCGCAAAAGAGCTTCCAAACACATGTTGAAATACGCCTTTCGGCATACCTGTTTTTTGAGCTGCGGCTACTATCACATCGGCTACCAATTTTGAAGTGGCTGCATGAGCCGGATGTGCTTTCACAATCACGGGGCAACCGGCTGCCAGTGCTGAAGCCGTATCGCCACCAGCAGTGGAATAAGCCAGTGGAAAGTTGGCCGCACCAAAAACAACTACTGGCCCCAACGCCACCAGCATTTTTCTAATGTCGGGTTTAGGTGCGGGCGCACGATCCGGAATGGCTGTATCAATACGCGCTTCACACCACGAACCTTCTTCTACCAGTTGCGCAAACATTTTAAGGTGCCCCGTGGTACGAGCACGCTCACCCACCAACCGCGCCTCTGGCAGATTGGTTTCGCGCATAGCCGTTTCAAGAAGCGTTTTGCCTAAAGCATCTATACCCTCTGCTATGGCACGCAGAAATGTTCCTTTCCTGGCTCCGGAAAAATTTTTGTATTCCATAAAAGCCGCCTGCGCATCTTTCAAGGCGTTATCTATTTCTCGTGCGGTTGCATCTGCGAAAGCCATTGTAACATTGGTTTAGGTAAGGTTCAGAAATATCAAAGTGTCGGTCTTGCTTTCAGACCATCGCGAATGATTTTCAATATGCGTTCTCGTTCTTCACCTGCCAACGTTAACCGAGGGGCTCTTACATTTTCGGACCCGATGCCAGCCTCTTGTTCTGCCAACTTAATGTATTGCACCAATTTAGGGTGAATGTCTAACTCCAGCAAAGGCAAAAACCAACGATAAATCTTTAACGCCTCCTCTATCTTGTTGGCTTTGGTAAGTCGATAGACAGCCACGGTTTCTTTCGGAAAGGCGCATACCAATCCAGCCACCCAACCGTGTGCGCCCAGCATCAACTCTTCCATGGCAATCGTGTCTACACCGCATAGAATTTTAAAACGCTGCCCGAATCGGTTAATCATACGTGTTACGTTCGAAACATCGCGGGTGGATTCTTTTACGGCCTGTATGGTAGGCTTCTCTGCCAATTCGGCAAACATATCCAGGGTAACTTCTACCTTATAATCCACCGGGTTGTTGTAAATCATCATGGGTAAGTCAGTAGCATCTGCCACCGTTTTAAAGTAGGTCACCGTTTCGCGGTGATCTGACTTATAGCGCATGGGTGGTAAAATCATCAATCCACGGGCACCGCATTTCTTTGCTTCTTCTGCCAGCTTCACGGCTTCGCGTGTGCTGCCCTCGGCAATGTTCATTACCACAGGCACTTTACCCGCTACCTTTTCAACCGTAAACTTCACCAGGTCGAACTTTTCATCATTACTTAATACACTGGCTTCACCCAGCGTTCCGCCCAGAATTACTCCTTCCACGCCCGCATCCAGTTGTGCGCGCAGGTTCTTTTCAAAGAGCGGAAAATCCAACTTGTCATCAGAAGTGAATTTGGTGGTGAGTGCGGGAAAAACCCCCTGCCATTGGAAACTCATAGGTGTCAGTTTAAAGTTCAAATCAAAATTAGTGCAAGTACCTGCTCGCGGTTTGCGTAAAACTGCCGAATACCGATACTTTTTTGACTATTTTTGATGTACAATAAGTTTCAAAACAGTCAAATTAAGCTTATGAAGGTCATCTCCTTCAAAGTACCTAAAACCAGCCAAGAGGCGTTTCGTTTGCAGATAGATCGCGTTCCGCATTTGTACGACAAATTGCATCAGCATCCGGAAACACAGATCATGTATATTGTAAAGGGAGAAGGCACATTGGTGGCCGGTGACTATGTGGGGCGCTTTCAGCCGGGCGATGTATTTCTGTTGGGCAGCCTGCAAGCCCATGTTTTCCGAAACGATGATGGTTACTACAAGTCGAAATCAAAAAAACAAGCGCATGCCATTTCTCTCTACTTCGATGAAAACTATGCGGGCACTTCGTTTTGGCAGTTGGATGAACTGAAAAATGTGCGCCACTTGCTTAACCAATCTAAACGAGGGTTGCAACTTTCGGGGAACACCAGAGTGGCCGCCATTGCGTTGATTGAAAAATTATTGAAGGCAGAAGGGGTGGATAAATTGATATTGTTTCTGGAACTGCTCAAAGTAATCTCACAATCGAAAGAACTTAAAACCCTATCCGTTGTTTCGTTGCGTACCGATCTGAGCGATAATGAGGGCAAGCGCATGAATGCCATACTGCAATTTACTTTCCAGCAAAGCCACCGCCCTATTTACCTGGATGAAGTGGCCGCAGTGGCCAATCTTTCGTTGGAGGCATTTTGCCGTTTTTTCAAAACCCGCACGCGAAAAACCTACACCACCTTTCTCAACGAGGTGCGTGTAAGCAAAGCCTGCAGACACCTTATCAGTTCCGACAAACCCATTCACCTGATTGCTTTTGAAACCGGCTTTAACAATCTTTCGCACTTTAACCGCGTTTTTAAGAAACTGAAAGGGCAAACTCCGCGGGCTTATCTTAAAACACAAGCGCTTACCCTATAAATAACCCATGGCCGAATCTGACGACCAGCTTCAACAAGTAAGGCAGAAGCTTTACCAACTGGAAATACAACAACAGCAACTGGCTGCAGAATTGCAGCGCGCCAAAGACACACTGGCACAGCTCGCTCATCCGCAACCGGCTGCGGCAACACCCCCACCTGTGGAGAAAGAACCAGTGGTTGTTACTCCGCCTCGTACACAAGAAAAAATGCAACAGTTGCCGCCACCTGTAGCAAAGCCACCACGCAAGCCCAGTGTCCTCAAAGCCCCGCTGGAGGAATTCATTGGCACCAACCTGCTGAATAAAATAGGCATTGCTGTTTTGGTTATTGGCGTTGGCATTGGCACTAAGTACGCCATCGATCACGATATGATCAGCCCATTAACACGCATTGTACTTGGCTATTTGTGTGGAATAGTTCTAACCGTGCTGGCGTTGCGACTGAAGAAATCTTACGAAGCTTTCAGTGCCGTTCTTCTGAGCGGTGGTATGGCCGTATTTTATTTTATCACCTTCGCGGCCTACAATTTCTACGACCTGATACCACAAGCCATGGCCTTTGTGCTGATGGTAGCCTTCACGGGGTTTACCGTATTGGCATCGTTGCAATACAACCGGCAGGTGATTGCCTTGTTTGGTATGGTGGGCGCCTACGCTGTGCCTATTATGCTTAGCGATGGCTCTGGCAGAGTAGTGATACTATTCAGCTACGTAACCATCATCAACCTCGGCATTCTTACGCTGTCATTCAAAAAGACATGGAAGGCGCTGTACTATACTTCTTTTGTGCTTACCTGGCTTATTTTTTCTTTTTGGTTCATCGATCGATACAACACAGAGGAGTATCTATGGGTTGCGTTGATTTTTTCAACGCTCATTTTCGCCACGTTCTATATAACTTTTCTCGCCTATAAACTATTGCAAGGCGAACCATTGAGTCGCTGGGATATTGCCCTGATGACAACCAACGCCTTTATTTATTACATGTGGGGATATTTTGCCATTGCCGACAAACCTGAAGGCGAAATATTTCTGGGGCTCTTCACGCTATTCAATGCCGTTCTGCATTTCGCGGCAGCGTTGGTAATTTTTAAGAGGCAAACTGCAACCAGAGACACGTTTTTCTTTGTGGCTGGTCTTGTACTGGTTTTTCTCACCATGGCTGTGCCCGTACAATTAGATGGCAATTGGGTAACCATGATCTGGGCGGGCGAAGCCGCCTTGCTGTTTTGGATCGGCCGAACGAAAAAGTTTGTTGCTTACGAACGACTTTCCTACGTATTGGTATTACTTACATTCAGCAGCCTGCTGCACGACTGGGCAGATTTTTATACCATCCAATACAGCGATGACGCAATTAAAAAGATACCCCTCTTCTTCAACATTCAATTCTTGACTTCAGCATGGATTTGTGCCACATGGGGTTGGATGTTTTGGCTAAACAGGAAACATCCGTTGCTAACCAATGAAACCAAACCACCGATAGTCCAAACTGTGTTTCAGTGGGGCTTGCCTGTGTTTCTTCTTATTTCCATCTATTTTTCAATATATAAAGAGGTGGAGTTCTACTGGCACCAACGTTACACGGCATCGGTGGTGTATATCAATCAGCCCGAATACGAGAACACACACTACGATTGGGACTTGACTCACTTCAAGCACATTTGGCTACTCAACTACAGTGGCCTGTTTCTGCTTGCTCTTACATTCGTCAACCAAAAGTGGTTGAAGAATTCACTTCTGCAAAAGTTTGTAGTGGGTGGTTCGGTGCTGCTGCTGCTAAGCAATATTGTGAATGGATTGGTTGAATTAAATGGCTTGCGCGAAAGCTACCTGTCGCAAGACCTTGCTGAATATTACGTTCGGGATTACGGCCATCTGCTGATTCGGTACATCTGGCTGGTTTGTTCCCTGCCTCTGTTGGTGGTTATCTATCGGTTCACCCAATCAGAACAAGCAGAAGAAAAAATAAAGAAAACGCTACTGGTTTTTATTCATTTTGTGATCGTAGCACTACTAAGCAGCGAACTGATTAACTTATTGGAATTAGGTGGCATTAACGGAAGCGATAAGCTGGCACTCTCCATATTATGGGGTGTCTATGCGTTAGGGCTGATTGTTTTTGGGCTGATGAAAAATCAGAAGTTTTTGCGCATTACTGCCATCGTGTTGTTCGGTATTACCTTACTGAAACTCTTCTTCTACGACCTGGCCAACATGGGCACAATCGCAAAAACCATTGTAATGATTATACTTGGCGTGTTGCTATTAACGGCCTCGTTCTTATACAACAAATTCAAACCTGCCAACGATGAAAATAAGTAACCTTATTTTATTGAATTGTTTACTCTCTGTCCTTTCGTTCGGGCAGCCAGCCTTTCAATATAAACGAGAGGTAATACCGGGCAACACAACTTCCGATTGGCAACGCATTGACCTGCCACCAGATATCTTCAGACACTTGAAAGAAGATTTTTCTGATATCAGAATTTATCACATAGAAAGGGAAGATACCATTGAAGTGCCTTACTTGTTAAAAGTTCTCCATGCAACCGTGAGCGAATCATCCTACAGCTTACCGGTGCTGAACCAAAGCAAGAAGGAGGGCAAGCTATTTCTGACTTTTGAAATGCCTGCCGATAAAAAGACTAACTTCCTGGAACTTAACTTTCAGGAAGAAAATTACAATGCCTACGCTACTATCGAGGGCGCTGACAACAAGCAAGAATGGTTTATGGTGGCAGAGCGCGAGCGTATTCTCAACATCCGCACAAGTGTAACACAATTCGCAAGCAACGCCATTTCATTCCCCACCATCAATTGTAAATACCTTAGGCTGTCCATTGAATCGGACAAAGCATTGACATTTAACAGCGCTTCTTTCAAAGAATTGACTAGCGTGCCGGGAGAACAAAAAGAGTTAGCTCATACCGTGCAACCAGTGGAACAAAATCGATCTAAGCAAACGGTATGGACAGCCACGCTGCAACACTTGCAGCCGGTTAACACCGTGTCGCTTCAAATCAACACCACAGGCGACTATTACCGGCCCGTTTCGATTGAAGCGCTCACGGACAGCATTTCTACAGAAAAGGGCTGGATCTACAACTACCGCATATTAACCCATGGCTACGTAACATCAGTTCAGGAAAATACTTTTTCATTTGAACCAACGCTAGCACGAAAAATTCGTGTAGTCATCTCTAACTACGATAGTCCTGCTTTGGATATAGAAAGCGTTCTAATTTTGGGGCCTTCAGTAGCATTGTTTGTGCCTGGTTCAGTAAATAAGAGGTTGGAAATGTTTTATGGAGATGCCAATATGTATGCCCCGCAATACGATCTGGTACATTTTCAAAATAAAGTTCCTGATATAGTTCCTACCATGGAATTGGGTTCGGAAATCTTTATTGGCCAACCAAAGGACAAAACTGCACCGTTGTTCGAAAACCCCATTTGGCTTTGGGCGGTTATGATTTTGGTTATCGGTGTACTTGGCTTCTTTACCGTGAAGATGATGAAGGCAAAAGCCTGATTTACCATTTCAATTCTTCCTTACTCAGAAAGGCCGCTATGCCCTTTTGGCAATCGGTAGTGGCGCGGGCTTTGGCATTCATTTCCGCGGCATAATTCAATGCATCCTCCAGCGGCATTGATTGTACGGCAGCCATCATTTGTTTGGTGAGCGTGAGCGATTGCGCAGAAGTAGTCTGTACCAGTTTTTGGGCAAGCTTATCTACTTCCGCACGCAGCATTTCTTTGTCTACTACCTTGTTAATCAAGCCCAGGTGCATAGCTTCTTCTGCCTTTATCAAATCTCCACTCAGCAGCAACTGCTTGGCCCGCTGCTCCCCCACCTTTCGGATTAGAAAGACCATGACAATGGCGGGGATGAATCCAATCTTCACTTCGGTGTATCCAAATTTTGCTTCGGGCACAGCATAAGTAAAATCGCAAACGGTAGCCAAACCACACCCCCCTGCCAACGCATGACCTTGTACTTGTGCTATGACAACCTTTTTAGACAGGTATATTTTAAGGAACAATTCCTTTAGATGATTAGAATCCGCCAGGTTTTCCTCAAAAGAAAATTTTTGAAGCTGCTGAAGATAGGCCAGATCCGCCCCCGCACAAAAGGCTTCACCTTCGGCACGCAACACAAGTACCTTTGCGTTATTGTCTGTTTCTGCCAGATCGAAGGCGGACTTCAGTTCGGCCACCAATTGATGGCTCAATGCGTTGCGCTTCTCCGGGCGGTTTAGTGTAATGTATCCAACCCTGTTGTTCACTTCCAGTTTTACAAAATCCATTTTTCAGATGTGTTTGTAGTTGTAAACGAATATTCGAAGGCGCCATCGTGCAGAACTGAATGTACCTTCCACCCCATGGCCTCCGCTTCCCCTTTTAATTTTTTGGCAACATACCACGAATTGCTACTATCCAAAATCAATTGATTGCAGTGTGCACTTTCCTTTAGAGATTCAATTGAATAAACACTGTTGTTGCTTATGATGAGGCAATCCACAAAAAAGAATGTGGGTAGCTTTGCATTGCGGCTTGTTACGTTCAGAAAAGATTGTCCTTTCCATGTATGCAGCCAATAGCCGTTTTTACTTGAATGATGCTGGTTTAACCAATGAATATTATTTATTCCGCATATCAACCGGTTGGGCCGGATGTGGAATCGGAGTCTTTCGGCATCGTGTTGCAGCAGGGAATCAGCGTAAAAAATAGACTTACCACGATCAACAAAATCGATGGCTGTGTGGCCGGCTACTTTGTACACGGTAATTTTCTCCTGGTGTACGTCTGTCATCACGTGCTGCCAATCCGCGATCACAAAAGCAAAAACAAATACAGATGACAAATAGAAATAACCAATCCTGCGTGTAGCCAACATCACCAAAAAAGTGCCAATGGCCAGCATGAGCAACCAACACTGAAAGGTGGTGATATAAATATTTTCCACCAGGCTAAAGGGAAGCGACTCTACCGCAAACACCAGATAATTCATTATTTTGATGGCGCCCGTAAGCACCCAACCTGCCAGGTGCATTACCGGAGTTACCCAGCCGGTAAGCAACACGGCCAGACCCGAAAGCAGCACCACAAACGAACCCGGAATAACAAACAAGTTTGAGAAAAGAAAATAATTGGGGAATTGATGAAAGTACAACAACCCCAACGTAAAGGTAGCGATCTGCGCAGCGATGGAAACACAAGTAATGCCCCACACTTTTTCCAACAGCCAACTATGCGGCTCCCACCATTGGTAAATCATAGGCTGAATGGCCACAATACCCAACACGGCCAAGAATGAAAGTTGAAAGCCCACCGACATAATGAGGTAGGGATTGTACACAAGCAGACAGAAAGCCGAAGCAGCGAGCGTGTTGTAAATGTTAGTACCTGCCTGGGCGGGCCGCGCAATAGCCACGAAAGAAAACATGGTTACCGCACGCAACACCGAAGGCGACAAACCAGTAACAAAAGCATACAGCCACAACACGGCAATACTAACCACAGCAAGCATCCATTTACCCCATTTGTATTTATTCAGCGGCTTTAGAACTGCCAGCAGAATTAAATAGATAATACCCACATGCAGCCCTGAAACAGCCAACACATGCATGGCTCCCGTGGCGGCATAGGCATGGAGCAAGTCGTTGTCCAGACCATCAGTTACACCCAACACCAAAGCGGCAGCAATGGCTTGTTCGCGTTCGCCCACTACTACCGATTTTAGTTGCAATAATGCCGCATTACGAATTCCGTAGGCATACTTCAACCACACATGTGGCGGATCGTTGGCTACGCGCCTAACCGATGCTGCCTTGACGAAATGCTGGTGATGAATGTTTTTGAATGTGAGGAAGCGTTTGTAATCAAACTCTCCCGGGTTGGCAGGGGGAGTTAACTGTTGAGGCGTACCTTTAATCAACAACACATCGCCATATTGAAAAGGTTGCGGGAATTCTTCTTTGGGGAAATAAAGCAAAAGCCTTCCAGTTGCGGCCACCCAATCGCCTCCACTTTTTATTGATTCAACCTTCGCTTCCAGCTTCCACGATTTCTCCTTCTCTTCCGCATACTTCACCACCACTGCTTTGTAATAATCAACTGGTTGACTAAAATGAACGAGGTGATGGGCTTGCCGCGATTCGGTGTGAAGTTGCACATTCAGATAGCCTGCCAAAAACATAAACGTAAGCCCCACCCATCCTACCGACACTTTAATCGTTTCTTGCGAGTGGGTTTTCCAAAGCACCAGGTAGAGTACCAATAGCCCAAGGGTTGCGCTCCACAGAAATGATTCAGTAAATAAATGAGGTTGGTAGATACCCAGCAGAATGCCTGCCATCAAAAACAGTGCAACGCGCACCATGGCATAGGGTAACCAATAAAACATCAGGGTAAGTTAGCGCAATACCCCGAAATAGAAAAACTAACCCTCGCGCTTATCGGTGCCCGATACAAAGTTGTATGCCTCAATGATATCTCGCACCAGGCGATGGCGCACCACATCTTTGTCGGTTAGCTCTACAAAGCCAATGCCTTTTACCTGGTTCAAAATGCGCACCGCATCTTTCAGGCCCGAGTATTGGTTGCGCGGCAAGTCTATTTGTGAAGTATCGCCCGTAACAATCATTTTGCTTTCGGGGCCCATGCGCGTAAGAAACATTTTCATCTGCATGGGTGTAGTGTTCTGGGCTTCGTCCAAAAGAATAAAAGCGTTGTTGAGTGTGCGGCCGCGCATGTAGGCCAGCGGGGCAATTTCAATGATCTCGCGCTCCATATAATACTTCAGCTTTTCGAACGGAATCATATCGTTCAGTGCATCGTAGATAGGCCGCAGGTACGGATCTATTTTTTCCTTCAGATCACCCGGCAAGAAGCCGAGGTTTTCGCCCGCCTCCACTGCGGGGCGTGTAATGATAATTTTCTTGATCTGCTTGTTCTTTAAAGCCCGCACCGCCATGGCCACGGATATGTATGTTTTGCCGGTACCGGCCGGGCCCAGCGCAAACACCAGGTCATTGTCTTTTACCGCCTGCACCAGTTTTTGCTGGTTTACTGTTTTGGCTTTGATGGGGTTGCCCTTGGTGCCGTAGATCAAAATACCTTCGGCCGCCTCTTCGGGAATGAACTCCTGCTGCTCTTGGGTAATGTAACCGCGTACGTTCTCTTCGGTGATGCGACCAAACTGATGGAAATGATCCACCAGCGAGTTCAGTATGTCGGAGATTTGCAGCACATCGTTCGATTCGCCCCGCACCAGAATTTCGTTGCCGCGAGAAACAATCTTGCTTTTAGGAAACGCTACCGACAGTTGGTTGATGTTGCGGTTTTCCACCCCCAGAAAATCGAGGAGGCTAACGTTATCGAGGGTAATGGTTTTTTCGATCAATGAAGTAAAGTAATTGAAATCACCTATTTTTGAGACACAAAATTAACAGAAAGTCCGGGTCAGTAAAACCCGGTTTCCCGCAGCAAAGTTCGCCATGGCCATCGTTACCTTGTTAACCGATTCGGGAGAAAGCGATTTCTATGCGGCTGCCATCAAAGCAAAAATTCTCAGCGTAAACCCCGGCCTTACTTTGGTAGACATCAGCCACCAGGTGGCCCCGTGCGACATTGCTCATGCGGCATTTGTGTTGCGAAGTGTGTTTCGCGATTTTCCGAAAGGCACCGTACACCTGGTAGGTGTAGAAGCCAATGGCAACCGCAACGATGCCTTCATTGCCCTGCAACTGGAAGATCACTTTTTTATTGGGGCCGATAACGGTTTGTTTGGCCTCATCAGCGAGAAACCCCACCAAACCCTGGTGGAATTGAACAAGATTAGCCCCATGCAAACCACCTTTCCGGAGAAAGACATCTTTGCACCTGCCGCAGCCAAACTGGCCAGCGGGGTCAATATTACCACATTGGGAATAGCATTGCCGCAGTTCAAAAAAATGACCGACCGGTATGTAAAGGCCACACGCAGAATTATTTCGGGGCATGTGATACGGGTGGATCATTTCGGCAACCTGATTACCAACATACCACGCGATGCCTTCGAAACTTTGAGCAAAGGAAAAAACTATACCGTGCAATTTGGCGGAGAAAAATTCAGACGCATTCACACCCAATACCACCAGACCGAACAAGGCGAATGTTTCCTGCTCTTCAACAGCATGAACCTGCTGGAAATAGGTATCTATAAAGGCAACGCCAGCCAACTTTTGGGTTTAGGCTACGACAGTGCCGTAAGTATTACATTCGATGAATAATTCTGTTTCAGATACTACTCAACCACCAGCTAGTATGAACTGCATCAACTGCGGAATTGAAGTAAATGGTAATTTTTGCAGCCAATGCGGCCAGCGCACCACCGTAAAGAGAATCACATTTCGTGAAGGGTGGAACGATTTCTGGTCGCGGGTGTATGGTTTCGATGGCATGTTTCCGCGTACACTGCGCGACCTGACCCTGCGCCCCGGCCACGTAGCCCGCCAAGTCATCAATGGCAACCGTGTGTTGTATTATGGCCCTGTAGGTTACTTCTTTCTAATGATAACTCTATTCCTTTTGGTGCTGGGTGTGCTTGGGCTGGATTTCACTGATTTCATGAAGGGTATGCAAGAGACCATGACTACCAACCCATCTCAGATGCAGGCACAAAATAAGATTATGAAGATAATTTCTGATAACCTTCGGATTGCATCGTTCGTGATTATTCCATTCCAGGCATGGTGTGCCCGTTACCTCTTCTTTCGCAAAGCCGAATTGAATTTTATGGAGCACTGTGTTCTTCCTCTCTACACAATAGGTCACATATATTGGCTCTCAATTATCTCCGCTGTTGTGTACAAAGCTTCAGACTTTATGCTTTTTGGTTTTGTACAATTGGTGTTGTCTATTCTTTATGCCGGGTTGGCCTACATCAGTCTGATCACCTACCAATCGAAAACAAAGGTATTTTTTAAAGGCGCTTTACTCTATTTGGTAAGTCAGCTGATTATGACAATTACATTTATAATTGTAGGACTGTTGGTTGCTCTACTATTGGCATGGCTCAGCCCCGAGACTTTGAAAAACTTTGTAAACGCAGCCCCTACCGGCTCATAAATTCTGCCAGCAACCGGTGAAAGTGGTGTGTGCCCGTTTCGCGCGTAACGGAGTAGCGGCCGTGCTTATAGAAACGCGAGCGGATGCCTTTCTGCACATGCTGCACCACATCTTCATCTTCCATCTCCACCTGGTGCAAATCGGCCCCGGCCCCCTGGCGCAGTTTGCTTTCATCCCAAACGTACGAGATAAAAGACACCACGCACCGTGCAGGCGCCACCGGCCGCACCACGTTGATGCTTAATCCCCAAGGGTAGAAGTTGAACATCATATTCGGAAAAACCCAGAAGTAGTAGCCGGCTATGTTCTTACCATAATCGGGCGAAGAAGGCGGCAAATCGAAAGTCATTTCTCCGTCTTTGGCAATGCCCAACTGCAGGCTGGAATACTTGTAAAGCTCGGTTACGTAGTTGCCATAATCAATCACATTGTTTAATCCGGCATGCACAAACGGAATGTGAAAACCTTCCAGGTAGTTTTCGCAATACAAAGCCCAGTTGGCTTCCACCACATAGTCTTTACATAAATCGGGGCGCAGGTGAAAGGCCTCGAAGGGCATCCATCCTACCCGCGCAGTCATTTCTTGAAAAAAGTCGGCAGCGGGCAGTGCATCATGCAGTGAGGTGAACAACCACTTGCCCCACGTGTGCACAGGTAATGACGTGAGGTGGTCTGCATCGGATGGAAAATTTTTTACTTCCTTGAACTCGGGCATGGACAAAAAGCGCCCGTTCAGTTGAAAGCGCCTGCCGTGGTACTTACAACGTAAGTCGTTGAGCTTGCAGGCTTTTTCCACCAGCAGGTTACCACGGTGGGTACACACGTTAGAAAGGCAATGGATGTTATTTTCTTTGTCTTTGGTGAGCACCAGAGGCTCATCGAGGTAATTTTCCAGCAGATGCACCGGTGTAACCCAACCGGGGTCGCGCACCTGGTCGGTGTCGCCTACCCACTGCCAGCAGCGTGCAAAAATTTGCTCGCGTGCCTGCTCAAAAAAAACAGGGTTCAGGTAAAAGTCGGTGGCCAGGGTTTGTGCCTTCGATATGTCGGCATCTACATGGAAATGCGTCATGGAACATTTTTTTCTAAATTTAGAAAATAGCGCTGGGTTGTCGCACAGGCGACCCGATTAATACTACCTGATTTGACTCCTTTGCGTTTGAGTTAACCAAAACGTCTCTCTATGAAATTATTACTTTGGGCGGCAAGGCTGGTGGCTGCCTTTATCATGCTGCAAACACTTTATTTTAAATTCAGCGGATCGGCCGAATCGGTTTACATCTTCACCACCGTGGGCGTAGAGCCTTGGGGCCGCTGGCTGGTGGGCACGTTAGAGTTGGTGGCTTCTGTGCTATTGCTGATTCCAATAGTTTCTTGGCTGGGCGCATTATTAGGTTTGGGATTGATGGCCGGTGCGTTGGGTATGCACATGACCCTGCTGGGAATTGAGGTGATGGACGATGGCGGCCAATTATTTTATTATGCGCTGGCAGTGGCCCTCTGCTGTGGATGGGTACTCTGGATGGCGCGAAAAGAAGTGGTCGATTTTCTTTCGGCTCTTCGCAACCAAAATTAGTTCTTTATCAGCCTGATCACCTCAGCCAGATCGGCCGCTAATGCCGACTGCTTGTCCAAATACGATTTAAGTCCTTCGGTAAGGTAGTTGGGAACTGCCTCGCCCTTGCTGACTTTCTTTTGCAAATCGCTGAGCAAGTCCAACACGTCTTTTTTACTCTCCATATCCGATTGCTCCACTTTGGTTCGCAAAGCCTCGATGCGATTCATTTTTTCATCCGATGCGCCTGCCGCAATCTTCTGGCGCGACTGGGCGCTCACGCACACGTTGTATGCTTCAATAATGGTGTTGATGTCTTTTTTTGACCACTCTCCTTCTTTCACTTTGGCCGAAACTGTTTCGCAGTCTTCCAGGAAAGTAGCCATTGTTTTTTTGAAGGTAAGGTTAGGCAACTCCAGCGTGGCACCGCCCAGTTTTACGAGGCAGCGGCCATCGTAGCTGCTCTGGTTTTCCAGGCGGAACGCATACAAGCTCAGGTATCCTTGCGAAAGCACCTTCATCAGGTGGATTCTGTTATCCATTTTCACCGGCTGAAAATTTTCGCCTGCTATGTGCACATTGCGCACCTGTACTGCCGTAAATAACTGTTTTCCATCATCTGTTTTTACCTGCACTCGATCCATCAGGTCGTAGGTAAGTATGCGCACCTCCCCGCGAAGGGTGTCGCTTTTTAATGTTACCACAAAATCGTTCTGCGCGCTACCTGGGCGGTAGGCGGCTTCCATCAACAACAGTACGAACAAAAAGCGCATGACAATCAGTATTAACAAAGCCCGAATTAAGTCAATCACGGCTTAACGCACAATGGTTTATTTCTGCTTCAGCCGACCAGCATCGCGCAGGGCTTTGGTGATAATCCACTCCAACTGCCCGTTGGTACTGCGGAATTCATCTACGGCCCATTTCTCCACCGCTTTTAGTAATTCAGGATCAAGCCGCAATACAAAAGGTTTTTTTTGCGCCATGTTAAATCACTTCGGGTTTTTCATTGCGTCCATAGCTTTCAAGATAGCATGGGGTTGCTGTGTGCCGATAAGTAGCCGCTTACCGTTAGTAAAGGAGATTTCCAGTGCCATTCGCCCGCGCACATTCAGCGTTTTAATGCCATCCATACTCCAACGCACACCGTAACCACCGGCAAAATACTTGCGCACGCGGTAACCCTGGATCGCTTCTTTCTCAATTCTTTTCCACGAGCTGATAAATGGCTTATAACGGTACTGCAAACTCCATGTGTCGATTTTGGTTTCCAACTTTGCGGTGTAAAACAGCCAGCACAGGCCACCCAACAATACGACCACAAACAGAAACATCAGCGCTAAGCCTATGTTCGACATGGGTTTATTTCCCCAGGGTTCCCCGGTTATTAACTGCTTGCCCAAACCGAAGCCCAGCAAACCAACGGGGGTGAGACCACCGATTAGCATGGAGGCCCACAACCACCATTGTTTAAACCGTTGCTCTTCTTCAAAGTAGCATTTCATCGCTATTGGTGTAACGTTCCGGCATTTACCACAGGGCTCACATCTTTGTCGCCACAGAGCACCACCATCAGGTTGCTCACCATTGCGGCTTTGCGTTCTTCGTCCAGATCTATAATGTTTTGTTTCGACAGGTGATCAAGCGCCATTTGCACCATGCTTACCGCACCTTCCACGATCTTATAACGTGCGGCTACCACGGCTGTGGCCTGCTGTCTGCGCAGCATGGCTCCTGCTATTTCAGGTGCATAGGCCAGGTAGCCGATGCGCGCTTCAATTACATGGATGCCCGCCATCTCTAAACGGTTTTTCAGATTTTCTTCCAATGCATGGTTCACTTCGTTGTGACCCGAGCGCAAGGTTACCTCCGAATCTTCTTCAAAGTTATCGTACGGATACAAGCCCGCCAGCGTACGCACCGCAGCATCACTCTGTATGCGCACAAAGTTTTCGTAGTTGTCTACTTCAAAGGCTGCCTTAAACGTATCGCGCACTTGCCATACTAAAATCACACCTATTTGAATAGGGTTTCCCACTTTGTCGTTTACCTTAATTTTCTCGCTGTCGAAATTTCGGGCACGCAACGAAATACTCTTCTTGGCAAACAAGGGGTTTACCCAAAAGAATCCGTTCACCTTCACGGTACCCTTGTAATCGCCAAACAAAACCAATACCATAGAGCTGTTGGGATTCAGAAAGAAAAAGCCGGGTAATAAAAGCGCGGGTACCACCAACATCCAAATAAAAAGCAGGTGACGAACCATTACCAATCCTGCGATACCAATGGCGAACGAGGTCACTAGCAAAGCTAGCATAACATAACCTGAAAGCGGGTTGAAGTTCTTTTCGTTTTTCATAATTGATATTATTTTGATATCATTACAATACTACTAACGAATTTATACGCAATCAAGTTGCGCCTTGTTTATTTTTTCATGAATCGGTTTATTTGCGGGCTTACCAACAGCCCATGATCGACTATAACCCCAAAGTCTGGTTCTCTTTAATCTTCCATACTTACAGCCGCCATGTCATGCGCACCTTATGGCCGGTTTTGGCATTTATGGCCGTCTACACCTTCGGGGTGGAGGTTTTGTTCGATGTATTAAATATTGATCCTCAGAAATTCCCGGGTACCTTATCGATGCACTCTTTGCTGGGTATCGTATTGGGCTTGTTCCTGGTATTCAGAATTAACTCGGCTTACGACCGCTGGTGGGAAGGGCGCAAATTGTGGGGCGGTATGGTTAACAGCACGCGCAACCTGGCTCTGAAGCTGAACGCCTACCTTCCCGAAACGGACGCTGAAAACCGTGAGTGGTACGCCAAGATGATACCCAACTTTATCATTGCCACCAAAGAACACCTGCGCAAAGGCACGCAGGTAACTGAGTTAGAGGCCGTATCAGCCGACTTTGCCAACGAACTGCGGCACTACAAACACAAGCCCAACCGTCTGGCGGCTATGATGTACAGCCGCACCAACGCACTGTATAAAAAAGGCATCTTTACAGGCGATCAGCTCATTAATCTCGACAAGGAACTGAAAGATTTCATCGATCTGATGGGTGCGTGCGAAAGGATCAAAAACACGCCCATTCCTTATTCGTACAGCATGTACATCAAGAAATTTTTGTTCATTTATGTTATCACGTTACCCTTCGCGTTTATTACCAGCTTTGGCTACTTCACCGAAATTATAGTAGTGCTGATTACCTTTGTATTACTGAGTGTAGAGCTGATCTCCGAAGAAATTGAAGATCCCTTCGGCCGCGATGTGAACGACTTGCCAACGGACGACCTTTCATCTAAAATAAAGGCCAACGTTCGCGAAATATTGCTGGACATACACTGACTTTCCTTAAAAAAACAGGGTATAAATGCCGTACAGGATGATGAGGAGGATCATCACCAGGTACATGACCAGATCTACGCGCACGTATGCCTTATAGGTCTCGTATAACTCCTTTAGCCTCTTAAACATCTTGATTTCCTTAAAAGGGCACCAACGCAATCGTTGTACCTGCCTGGTTACAAAAAGATAATCCTAAAAATGTAACAACTAAAGTAACAAAATGGTGTTTTAATCCGTGTTCATGCCAGACTTAAAATCCACCATGATTCGATACCTAACGCTACTCTTTTTACTCTCTTCACCCCTTTTGGCACAAAAATATACGCTCAGCGGTTACGTGAAAGACGGCTCGAACGGAGAGGCCCTGATCGGGGCCACTGTATTTATCAAAGAACTCAATAACGGCACTGTTACCAACGAATACGGATTCTACTCCCTCACCATTCCTGAGGGCGCCTACAATGTGCAGTACAGTTACATTGGCTACCTGGTGCAGGCACGGGTAATAACATTAAACACCAGTCAACGGGTTGATATTGAGTTACCTGTAGAAAGCGAACAATTGGAAGAAGTGGTTGTTCAGGGCGAATTGGAGCAAGCCAATGTGCAGAACCTGGAGATGAGCACCAACAAACTCGACATTAAGACCATTATTAAGGTACCTGCTTTTTTGGGCGAAGCCGATGTACTGCGCAGCCTGCAATTGCTGCCGGGCGTTTCTACGGTGGGCGAAGGTGCTTCCGGTTTTAACGTGCGTGGCGGCAGCGTGGGCCAAAACCTGGTGTTGTTAGACGAGGCACCGGTATACAACACTTCGCACCTCTTCGGCTTTTTCTCTGTTTTTAATCCCGATGCCGTAAAAGATACCAAGCTCTATAAAGGTGCAGTGCCCTCGCGCTATGGCGGGCGTTTGGCCTCGTTGCTGGATGTGCGCATGAAAGAAGGTAACAGTAAAAAGTTTGAAGCGAATGGTGGTATCGGATCTGTCTTCAGCCGTTTGGCCATAGAAGCACCCATTGTGAAAGACAAAGCCTCTTTTATTGTGGCGGGGCGCAGAAGTTATGTAGATGTGGTGGCACGCCCCTTCACCGATGTATTCGATGATGGCGCCTCTTTGAATTTCTACGACCTTACCGCCAAAACAAACTGGAATATCGATAGCCGAAACCGCATTTACCTGTCGGGATATTTTGGACGCGATAAATTTCTGTTTGATGAAAACCAGGGCTTTAGCTGGGGCAACGGAACGGCTTCCTTCCGGTGGAACCACCTCTACAGCGACCGGCTCTTCTCGAACGTGACTTTGCTTTACAGTGAATACGATTACGAACTGCAATTTGGCAACGACAACCTGAACCGCTTCAACTGGGATTCTCAAATTGCCAACTTCATCTTCAAACCAGATTTCACTTATTTCATTAACAACAATAATGAACTAACCTTCGGGGCAGAGGCCATCTACTACACATTCCAGCCCGCCAATGCGGTGGGTATTACCAACGGCACTTCTATCGACATCAGTTTGCCGGAGAAGTATAACCTGGAAACGTCTGTGTTTGTAGGCAACAGCCAGAAGATTTCACCTTCGTTCTCCTTCGATTATGGCCTTCGCCTATCCAACTTCAATTATTTCGGGCCGGGTGAAGCATACACTTTTAACGACACCATTCCTGGTGCGCGCAAAACCATCCGCAATATTACCACGTACGAACGGGGCGAGTCCATTGTATCTTACAACAACCTGCAGCCTCGTCTGTCCTTCAAATGGCAATCTTCTGAGGTAAGTTCTGTGAAGGGCAGCTATAACCGCATGGTGCAATACCTGCACCTTATCTCCAACACTACCGCCTCTAACCCGCTGGATGTATGGGTGCCCAGCACGCCCAACACTCAACCCGAATTGGGCGATCAGTTTACACTCGGTTACTTTCGTGATTTAGGTGCATCCAAAACATGGGAGGCATCCATTGAAGGTTATTACCGCGCCACCCAAAACCAGGTGGACTACATTGATGGTGCCGATCTGCTGATCAACAATTTTCTGGAAGCCGATCTGTTAACGGGCAAAGGCCGCGCCTATGGTCTTGAATTCTATCTTCAGAAAAAAACAGGCAAACTCAATGGTTGGGTAAGCTATACGCTGGGGCGTACCGAGCTGCAAGTAGATGGCATTAACAAAGGCGAATGGTACCCCGCCCGTTACGACCAAACCCATAACCTGAAAGTGGCCGGCTTCTACGACATCACCAAGCGGTGGTCGGTTTCTGGTAATTTTGTATTGACCAGTGGCACACCCACCACGTTCCCCACTTCGCGCTACGTGGTACAAGGTATATTGATACCGCACAATGTAAACGACTCGCGCAACAATGTGCGGCTGCCCGCCTACCACCGCCTCGATATTTCTTTCCGCCTCGAGGGTAAGCAATACCGCAATGGCAAGCCGCGCAAAAACCTCGACTACTGGGTGTTTTCTTTCTACAATGTGTACGGAAGGCGAAACCCCTTCTCCATTTACTTCTCGCAGAGCGATGAACGCACCCCTACCGGTCTCGCGTTCGACTCGCAAGCTACGCAGTTGGCTATCGTAGGCACCATTATTCCGTCCATCTCTTACAATTTTAAGTTCTGATTGGTATGAAAAGTATAAAATATAGATTCCTGGTTTTCCTTGCTGCCGCATCGTGGGCGCTCGTTGCATGCGAAGATGTAATTGACCCCAACCTGGAGGAAGCGGAACCGTTGCTGGTAGTCGATGCGTGGCTCAACACCCAGCCCGGTGCGCAAGTGATCAGGCTCACCCAAACGCAACCTTATTTCGATAGTGCTGCACCGGTAGGTGTGAGGGGTGCGTCAGTACAAGTAACCAACACCACCGATGGCCGGGTACTGTTGTTTGAAGAAGTGGCCGACCAACCCGGCACCTATCAATGGGAACCGGCTGCCCCCGAAGAGCGCGTGGGCCAGACAGGCGATGTATTTAGCCTGACGTTGGCAGTAGGCAGCGAGCAGTACACTTCGGTTACGCGCCTGGGGCGCGTTCCGCAAATAGACAGCATTGTGTTTATCTACGAAGCCGCCCGTGGGTTCTTCCCCGAAAACTACCAGGCCGAATTTTTTGCTACCGATCCTGCAGGCGCTGGCGACACGTACTGGATCAAAGCCTACAAGAACGATACACTGTTACTGAAGCCGGGCGAAATCAACATTGCCTTCGATGCCGGTTTTACCGCAGGTGGCAACTTCGATGGCGTTACGTTCATCACACCCATACGCAGGGGTATCAACCCGTTCGATTTCGATGACGATGGAAATTTTCTTTCTCCTTACGAACCTGGAGATTCTGTGTATGTGGAATTACAATCCATCAGTGTGGCGGCCTTCAACTTTTTGAATGAAGCCATTCTGCAAATCGACAGACCCGGAGGCTTCTCAGAGTTGTTTGCCTCGCCCATTGCCAATGTGAGTACCAACATCAACAACGTGAATCCGCAGGGCACCAAACCTGTGGGCTTCTTCAACGTGGGGGCTGTGTCGGGTGCGGGAAAAAGATTAATAGCGGAATAACCGACTTCTTGTAAACGAAAGAGCCGACCATCCTTGCAGGATAGTCGGCTCTTTTATTTTGAACAAAATCTAGATTAATGATGGTGACCGCCCGGGCCATGGACATGCCCATGCGAAATCTCATCGGCAGTAGCAGCGCGTACACTCATCACCTCTACATCGAAGTTCAGTTCTACTCCTGCCAGCGGGTGGTTGGCATCTACCGTAATGGCTTCCAGGCCTACATGCGTTACGGTTACCACCTGGCCCTGGTTGGTTTGGAATTGCATGCCCTTTTCTACTTTCTGCGAGCCAAATGCAGACCGTGGCACTTGTTGCACTAAGGTATCGTCTTTTTCACCATAACCTTTGGCGGGCGCTATTTTCAATTTCATCTTATCACCGATCTGCCTGCCTTCCAATCCTTCTTCCATACCGATGATGAGGTTGCCGGCTCCGTGCAGGTACTGCAGCGGCTCACGGCCTGCGCTGCTATCCAATACATTGCCTTCGTTGTCCTTCAACGTATAGTGAATAGAAGCAACAGTTTCTTTGGTTATTTGCATGTTTCAATGTGTTAATGACGCGAAAATACGATTATTATGCCAAAAGACCCGTAGCATCCGATAGGTGATGCGGGGGCATTCTAAACAATGCGCTTCAGTCTTTTCCGCAATGCGGGCAATACTTCGGTTTCAAACCAAGGATTTTTCTTCTGCCATATCTTGTTTCGCGGGGATGGGTGCACCAAGGGGAGGTAGGCAGGCAAAAATTTCTTAAAAGCCCTCACTGTTTCCGTCACCGTAGCTTCAGCCTTCTCTTTCAAATAATACTGTTGTGCATATTGCCCGATTAGCAAAACAAGCTCCACATTCTTCATTTCATTCAGCACTGACCCATGCCATAGTGGTGCACACTCCGGCCGGGGCGGTAAATCGCCAGATGAACTTTTACCGGGGTAACAAAAACCCATGGGCATTAGCGCGAATATGTTTTTGTCATAAAAAACGGGTTCTTCCACACCCAGCCAGCGCCTCAATTCGTTGCCGCTTTGATCGCGCCACGGCACCCCGCTGTCGTGCACCTTCTGCCCCGGTGCCTGCCCGATGATTACAATCCTTGAATAGGGGCTGAGCTGCACAACCGGGCGCGGCCGATGGGGCAAATGCGCTTGACAAACCTTACACGCGGAAATTTGCTGCAGAAGCTTCTCCATGACGGAAGATAACACGCCATCGGGAAATTCTCTTATGGGTTTTGATAAAAGAGAAATGAATCGGGTACAAAAAAAAGACCAGCGCTCGGGCCAGTCTTTTTTGCGGAGTACCTGAGGCCGGAATCGAACCGGCACGCCTTACGGCACACGATTTTGAGTCGTGCGCGTCTACCAGTTCCGCCACTCAGGCAAACAAGGTACGTTTCAACCTAATGCCTGTTGAAACGGGTTGCAAAGATGTGTAAATCCTGCTTTTCGCCAAAGTTACAATTCAATAAATTTCTCTAAAGAAAAGGCTACCGTCCGTGCCGAGAAAAGCGTCTTTACGCGCCCCCACACACTGCCAAACAAGGGCGACTGCCGGTATTTTTCGAGGTCTTCGGGGCTGTTCCAATAGCTGAGGGTGGTAAAAGTAGTAGGGTCTGTATGATCTTTAAGTAACTGCAAGTGCGTGCAGCCGGGAAAATGGCGAATGGCCTGCTTGTTGGCCTCGAAAATCTGCAAAAACTCTTCTACACCGGCCTCGGTAAAGTGCATGCGCACAATTCTGATAATCATAACGAACGTTTTGGCAGCAAGGTGGCGAAAAATCAGCGGTCGAGCCAGTCTTTGAACTCCTGCACCCGCTCGCGGGCCACAATCACATCGTCATCATCGCTGGTTTTCAACACCAGTTTCAGTCGGCTGTTTACGTGACTGATCATGTCCTGCATGGCATCTACGGCCACAATGTATTTTCTGTTGATGCGGAAAAACCTGTCGGGACTGAGCAACTCTTCCAACTGATCGAGTGTGAAGTCGAGGATGTGTTTGCGGCCATCGCGCGTTTGGGCAAAGGTGGTCTTCTCCAGGCTGAAGAAAAAAAGTATCTCCTGCACTTCTACCGACTTCAGGTGTTCGCCCACTTTAATGACAAAGCGTTCTTTGTATTTTTTGGTGAGCATCTGCATGGCATAGGTAATGCTTTCCATCATGCGCGCGGGGTCGGCAGGTGTGCGCACGAGGTTATCGTATTTTGAGAAAGCCGCTTTCAACTCGTCTTTGTCAACAGGTTTTAATATGTAGTCGATGCTGTTAACCTTGAAAGCTTTGAGCGCATACTCGTTGTAGGCAGTGGTAAAAATTATGGGGCACTTCACCTCCACCTGTTCAAAAATATCGAAGCTGAGGCCATCGGCCAATTGAATATCAAAGAAAGCGAGATCTGCCGGAGGGTTGGTCCGGAGCCATTCTACCGCACGCTTTACGGTATCGAGCTTGGCGAGTACTTGCGCTACAGGTTTCAGTTCGCTCACCAAAGTGGTTAGCCGTTCAGCCGCCTGGGGCTCGTCTTCTACTATCAGCACCTTCATGCGCCAAAGATAACGAGCATGGCGTAATAAGCCATTGGGCTACTGGTAATGTGAATGTACTCATCTTAGGAAAAGCATCTGGAATCTAAACAAGGTTTGCCCGCCTGTATTAAGTATAACAAACGAAACTGTTTGGGTACCTGGTATCGGAGTGTTTAATTGAACATCCAAACAATTCACTACATGAAGGAATATATGACTATTTTTAGTTATTCGTATTAGTAATACTGAATATACTGAGTTGGTATTTACGTTGAATAATCATGAATGAAATAAAAAAGTTTGAAGCAAAAAAAGTAAGGACCTATTGGGATGAAGAAGCTGGCGAATGGTTCTTTTCAATTATCGATGTAATTGAAGTATTAACTGACAGTACGAACCCACGAGATTATTGGTTTAAGATGAAAACCAGAGTAAAAACAGAGGACGGCCTCGAACTGTCGACAATTTGTCGACAGTTGAAAATGAAGGCCACAGATGGAAAAATGAGGGAAACAGATGCAGCAAATGTACCAGCCTTGCTTCGGATAATTCAATCTGTTCCCTCGCCAAAGGCAGAACCCTTCAAACAGTGGTTAGCACAAGTAGGCTATGAAAGGATTGAGGAAACCGAAGATCCTGAATTGAGTTTCGATCGAGCAATGGAAACATACCTTGCCAAAGGCTACACCAAGGAATGGATAAACCAGAGGCTTAAAAGCATTGAGGTAAGAAAGGAACTGACGGATGAATGGGAAAAGCGAGGAGTAAAAAGAGGAATGGACTTTGCTGTTCTCACAGATATTATTACGAAAGCGTGGAGCGGAAAATCTGTTAAGAAATACAAAAAGTACAAGGACTTAAAAAAAGAGAATCTTCGTGACCATATGACCAACTTGGAGTTGGTTTTGAATATGTTGGCAGAAGCGACCACCACGGAAATTTCAAAAGAAAAGAAACCCACGTCTCTCAATGAGAGCAAAGTCATTGCCAAACAAGGAGGAACGATTGCCGGAAATACAAGAAAGCAAATTGAAGCTAAAACCGGAAAGAGGGTTGTAAGTAAATTGAATGCTAAGAATATAGTGGAAGGAAAACCCAAAAGAAAGAGATTGAGAAAATCTTGATGTAGCCACCACAATAGCATGCCCCTAACTTCAAATAGATTTGCTGGCGGTCATTGCCCAATGGGCAAATACAGTAAGCCGGAGACAACATTATTCCGGCTCCTAAGCAGAAAACCATCATTATGGTCGGTTGCCTATCCTCACCTCCGCCTTCAGCTCGTGCAGAATGGTGTACAAGCCAAAATACGTTCTATTAATATAAAGGGCATCGCGCACACCACGTGCCTTCTTTGAGTTGCGCAGTTCTTTCATGTTAGAAAGTTCTTCACCAAAGGCATAAAGCGTTTCGAAATAGTTTTTGTCGGCAAAATTGAACGTAGCACTGCCAAACGGGCGGCCCAGCAATTCTACCAACTGGGTAAACAATTCCATGAAAAACGCCTTGTCGCGTGCGCTGTCGTCAGGATAGATAAACCGCAAAGCGGCAAACACTTTTTCTTTGCGTTGGGTATCGGTCAACAGCGATCGATCCAACAACTGGAAATAGGTATCGTAAAAATCAGGCGGTATCACCTTCACACAACCAAAGTCGATGATACCGAGGCTATAGTCGGGTGTAAGAATAAAATTGCCCGGATGCGGATCGGCATGTACTTCGCGCAAGGTGTGTATCTGAAACTGGTAGAAATCCCACAAGGCCTGCCCCAGCCGGGTACCTACCCCTTCGGGCAGGCTCTTACCTAATACTTCGCCCAACGGCTGCCCTTCAATCCAATCCATGGTAAGAATCTTCTCGCTCGACAGGTGCGGATAGTAAGCGGGGAACACCAGATTGGGGATGTGGCCGCACTTCTTAGATAAATCCATGGAGCGCTGCAACTCCAGCGCATAATCTGTTTCCTCCATCATGCGGCCTTCCACCTCGCCAATAAACTCATCGTACTCGGCAGGGTTCAGCTTAAACATCGACAGGGCGATGGGCTTCACCATGGCCAGGTCGCTCTTCACACTTTCGGCCACACCGGGGTATTGCACCTTTACCGCCAACGTGCGCCCTTTTAGCGAAGCCTGGTGCACCTGCCCCATGGAGGCTGCATTGCGCGCCTGCTGCGAAAAGGTGTCGAATAACTTATCGGGACCGTTGCCGAAATATTTCTGAAACGTTTTTACCACCAGTGGGTACGACAACGGAGGCGCACTATATTGCGCCATGGCAAACTTGCGCTGGTAGGCCGTGGGCAACATGCTTTTGTCCATACTCAGCATCTGCGCCACCTTCAGTGCACTGCCTTTCAGTTCACTCAACGAATTGTAAATGTCGTTGGCATTGTCTTCGTGCAAAGCTTCGCGCGATGTTTCCGGGTCTACCAGCTTGCGCCCATAGTGTTTCAGGTAGTTGGTGCCGATGCGTGCCCCGGTGGCAATAAATTTGGATGCCCGCTGCACTTTGCTAACGGGTATGCGATCGAATTCCTTCATTTAATTTCAGTGGCGGGTTTGGTAGAGAAACTTGGCAAAGTCGATGGCGCTGTCTACCGCGCCTTTTCCGATCAGGTCGAAAGCCAGGTTCACCGACTTTTCCACCGCAGCATCGGTCTTTTCGAAACCGGCACTGTTGTCTTCTTTCCAGAACAGCAACAGAAAGCCAAAGTGGAGCCAGAACAACTGTGGGTAACTTTTATCTAAAAAGGGGCGCATTGCCACCTCGCCTTTGTTTTTGCCATCGGCCATCAACTCCTGAAAAAACGCATCGAACGATTTTCTGAAATCTTTCAAAAATGCGGGCATCAGTTCCAACTTGTGGACACCCTTCAATTGCAGCAACACAAAACTGCGCAGGCTCTTCAACTCTTCCAGCAACGTGTAATAAAATGCCAACACACGCTCGCGGGTACTGAACCCTGCGTAGGCCTCATCTGCCTTCAGCCGGGCAACTGTCAGGTCTACAAAATCTTTCCAAACGTGGCTTTCAATGCCTTCGAACGAGCCAAAATGTTTATAAAACTCTTCTTCTTTCACACCCAGATCGAGGCAGAACTTAAACACCGAAGCCGGTTGTTTACCGTGCGTAAGCAGGTGTTCCACATAAGCAGCTTTTATTTTGTCGGCAGAGGCACCGCCCGCCTTTTTGGTTGATTTTTTTGTCTGTTCCATGATGTATCTTTAACCAGTGTATCCAATATTAAATTAACTACGTCTTTGCGAGGGAGCTCGCCCTGCCGCACAGGCAGGGGACGACCGAAATATTCCCTTTTAGTCTCCGAATGGGAGATTGCTTCTCCCGGTTACCTTGCAATGACGAACCTATTTTCTTTTTAACTAACAGTTTAACAAATCTGAGGGCTTCCGGTTCGACATAATGCGTGTGTTTAGCAGATTTTTCTGGGTGTTTTTGGGTGTGGCCACCGCGTGGCTGCCTGCGCAGGCCCAGGAAGACATGCCCCGGTCGGCCGTGGCCTGCTACGAATTGGGCGAGCAGCACCTGCAAAACAAAGATTGGGATGCCGCCCTGGCTGCTTTCGATGCCGCCCTACAGCGCGATGCCTACTTTGCCGATGGCTATTATGCACGCGGACTGGTGCGCGAGCAGAAAGGCTTACTGAACGAGGCCCTCACCGATTACAACATTTATGTGAGCCTGCGGCCCACGCACGTGGAGGCGCTCTTTAACCGCGCCCAATTGCGCTTCCGCATGGAACAATTTGCGCTGGCGCTGGAAGACTTTAAAACGCTGTTGTACCTGCCGACAGGAGAAACCACTACGGTCTTCTTCCGGCAAAATGCTTTTGGCGGAGAAGTGAACCAGGTGTTTACGGCACAAGGAGCCAACAACAGTTACCTGCATAACTACATAGGCTTGACCCTTACACAACTGCAACGCTTTGACGAAGCCGTGGTGGCCTTTGATTCTGCCTTGCGCCAGACTCCGGATGCCGATGTGTTGGTGAATAGAGGCATTGCGTACGAAAAAAAAGGCAACGCAGACCTGGCCCGCCTCGACTATGAAGCTGCCCTGCAACTGCAACCCCACCATGCGCTGGCCAAACACAACCTGGCCGTACTGGCAGCGCGCCACCAGCCCGAAGCCCTGAACGTGGCATTATTGAACGAAGCCATTGACGACAACCCCGCCCTACCCTACGCGTGGGCCGAACGCGGCCATGCGCGGTTTCTGCAAGGCGATTACAACGGAGCGCTTACTGATTTTAACGAGGCCATTCGCATCAATCCAGCAGAAGCCGACTACTACTTGCAACGCGGGCAGGTGTACGAAAAGCTGCATCGATCAGCAGACGCCTACCGCGACTATACCGAAGCGGTGAAATACAACGAGCGCGATGAAAAGGTGTGGCTGCAGCGCGGCAATTTACTTACTCGCCTGGGGCGCTGGCAAGAAGCCATTGAAGACTATACCGTTGCCCTGACACACCACCCCACTTATGCCGCTGCGTGGTACAACCGTGCTCTTGCGCGCCAACGCCTGGGCCAATTGGCAACCGCTTGCGCAGACCTGAAGATGGCCGAACAAAATGGATTGGTGGTGCCTGCTAAATTAAAAAAGCAGGTGTGCAAGGAGGGGGAGTAATCAGCTTAAGTGCCCTGGTAATGGCATAAACTGTAATAGCTAAGACTTGATCTGACAGTCAGGTAGGCATTCCTTCCTCA
>CAZRQK010000032.1:21204-56729 GCA_964602295.1 uncultured Ohtaekwangia sp. | reverse complement strand
GCCTTATGCTTATACCCGCGAAGGCATGGGCGACTTTGCCGCATTTCTGGTGGCCTGGGGTTATTGGATTTCTGTTTGGTGTACCAACGCGGCCATAGCGGTGGCTTTCGTCAGTTACCTTACTGCATTTGTACCAGCGTTAGGAAATAATGCCTGGCTATCGGTAACAACTGGTCTTTGTGCCATCTGGTTTCTTACGTGGATCAATACCCGAGGCATTAAGCAAGCTGGCTTTGTACAGGTGCTCACTACCATTTTGAAATTGGCCCCGCTGCTGCTCATTACCGTTGGTGGCTTTTTCTACTTACAAACCGATCATTTTGTGCCGTTCAATATCAGCGAAGAGTCAGATATTCGCGCCATTACTGCCTGCACAACCCTTACCCTTTTTGCTTTTTTAGGTTTGGAGACAGCCACCATTCCTTCGGGAAGTGTAAAAAATCCGGGCAAGACTATACGCACGGCAACGGTTACGGGCACCTTGCTCACCACTTTCATTTACATGGCAGGAACGGTGGCCGTAATGGGTATCATTCCTCCTGAGCAGTTGCATGTGTCGAAGGCTCCTTTTGCCGATGCGGCCGCTTCCATTTGGGGAGAAGGTGCGCGCTACCTGGTGGCTGCAGGAGCCGTGGTATCGACTTTTGGCGCATTGAATGGTTGGATTTTGGTGCAGGGGCAGATGCCCTTTGCCGCTGCCCGCGACCGACTCTTTCCAAAACTGTTTGCATTCGAAAATAAAAACGGCAGTCCCGTAGTGGGCATCCTGATATCGAGTTTGCTGGTATCTGTTCTGATGAGCATGAACTTCTCTAACAGCCTGGCCGATACCTACACGTTCGCGCTATTACTTTCTACCCTTACTTGTTTGGTTGCTTATTTGTTTTCCGTAGTGGCTTACGTGATGATGGAGAAAAAGGCCCATGGACTAACGACCCGAAATAGTTGGAAGCTGGTCATTGCCACCCTGGCCTTTGTCTATTCCATGTGGGCTGTCATTGGGTCGGGCGCGGAGATTGTCTATTGGGGCTTTGTGTTGCTAATGGCTGGCTTGCCATTCTATGCGTGGATTCGGATCAAACAAAATGCTGTGTGATGAAAACTACGCACCATTCGGAATATGGAAAGCTGAAGTCGTTGTATGTGAAACGGACCAACGATGCGTGGGTGAGTGAAGACAAGGTAAATCAAGAGTGGGAGAGATTACGATTTCTTGGCCGACCCAACCTGGTGAAGGCCGCTGCTGAATACAGTCATTTTGAACATTTGCTTGCAGTCGCTGGGTGTCAGATCTTGTACCTGCCTGCTGATGATGCTGTAACTATGGACTCCATTTATTGCCGCGATGCTGCCATTGCCACAAATGCCGGTATGATTCTGTGCAACATGGGCAAGGAAGCGCGAAGGCCTGAGCCGCAAGCCTTGGCACGGATCTTTGAACGCGATGGCATACGCGTATTGGGCACTATTGAAAACCCTGGAACATTGGAGGGTGGAGATGTGGCCTGGGTTGACGAACGCACGTTGGCGGTGGGCAGAACCTATCGCACCAACGAAGATGGCATCAGGCAACTGAAGGCACTGTTGACTCCCTTGAATGTTGATGTCTGGGTGGCAGAGATGCCACACTACAAGGGGCCGTCAGATGTATTTCACCTCATGTCGGTATTTAGTCCGGTGGATAGAAATTTAGCAGTGGTTTATTCACCCCTGATGCCCATCGATTTTCGCGAGGGGTTGCTAAAGCGCGGTTACGAATTGATAGAAGTACCCGACACAGAATTTGATTCGATGGGATGTAATGTGTTGGCAGTGGCTCCGAGGGTTTGTTTAATGGTGAAAGGCAACCCGGTTACCAAAAGTGGGTTGCAGAGGGCCGGATGTGTAGTGCATGAGTATGAAGGACAAGAGATCAGCGTGAAGGGTGGTGGTGGCCCTACCTGCCTTACACGACCCATGGAACGGTTGATCGCCTGACTCGCGCACATCGGCTCAGTGCCTTGGTGGCCAAGTTGATTTGGAACCATGGCGTATGTCGATGGTTTTAATTATGTTTATTCATAAATTTCAGCTTCGCGCAAGTTATGGAATCGTTTCTCCAGTTTTTCGAAACCATGCCCACCTGGCAAAGAGCAGCATGGGTATTCATTTGCCTGATTTTTTGCTGGGTACTGGAGGGCAGTTTCCCGCTATTCCGGTTTGGCTATAATAAAATAAAACACGTAGGAGTAAACATGGTGTTTCTAACCACCACCATGATCATCAACGCCCTATTTGGAGTCGCCACAGTAGGCGTTTTCGTTTGGTTGCAGCAGAACCAGTTTGGCTTTTTATACCTCATTGATCTACCTATTTGGGTAGAACTACTGATAGCTGTACTTATTTTCGAATTGATGGCGCAGTATACTGTGCACTACCTATTGCACCGTGTAAAGTGGATGTGGAAGTTCCACATGATTCATCACAGTGATACGCACCTCGATGCCACCTCTGGTACGCGGCATCATCCGGGTGATTTTGTGATGCGAGAGCTATTTGCCCTGGGCGCGGTGATCGTGACCGGATCACCGGTGGCTTTTTATTTCTTTTATCGCATTTGTACGGTGTTCTTCACCTATGTTACCCATGCCAATATCCGCATGCCGCTTTGGCTCGACAAAGCCCTGAGTTATGTTTTCGTTACTCCCAACATGCACAAGTTCCACCACCATTTCGAGCGCCCGTGGACAGATACCAACTTTGGTAATATTTTTTCCATTTGGGATCGGTTGTTTGGCACATTCGTGTACGATGATCCCAAAAAGATTCATTATGGCCTCGATGTGCTGGACGATAAGAAAGATGAAAACATCGCCTACCAGTTCAAGATTCCGTTTGATAAGTCGATTAAGACCGATTATTGAGTTGAACCCGTTAGAACTGTTTGCCGCGAGTTAGAAATGCGGTGGCAGTGGAAAATTGTAGAGGACGTAAGCAGTGCACGGTAATTTCACCCTTTAAGGTCAAGCCCACTACAGCGGTTTATAGTCATGAAGATAATCTTCATCATATTTAAGAAAGTTTTGATCTGGTCGGTGAGCATAACCTTGTTGATGGTTGCCATTGACTGGTGGTGGCGCCCATCGGTTGAACGTGGCAACGTGCAATCCTTGAAGTGGTATTTAACCAAGCAATTGCAAGATGCTCAGAAAAATAAACGTTTGGGAAGTGCTGCGCTGGTACTAATTCACCAGGGAGAAATTGTGGAAGAATCAAGTTATGATGTTGTACCGCAGAATGACTCCACAAGGCGGGAAGAGAAGTTATACCTGTTGTGCTCGGTGAGTAAAGCTGTTTCAACCTGGGGAGTGATGAAGCTGATAGAAGACGGCAAACTCAGGCTAGACGAACCCATATTGCCGCATCTTAAACGCTGGAAATTTCCCGGCAGTGAACCATTCAGTAATCAGGTAACGGTGCGTCATTTACTTTCACACACCTCTGGCCTGGTGGATGGGTTTGGTTTTAGCGGCTTTTTATTAGAAGACAAACGACAAACCCTGGAAGAGTCGCTTCAATTTCCCAAAGATGCCAACATGGGAGACCCACATCCAGCGATTATCCAATATCCACCTGGTTCGCGAATGTCATACTCCAGCGTTGGTTACACCATTTTGCAGCTGTTGATAGAAGATATGACAAATAGGCCGTTTAATGAATACATGAAAGAACAAGTGCTCCAACCTCTGGGAATAAAGTACGCCTCTTACGACACCGAGGAGTTGGCGTCTCAAGGCCGGTTGAACGAATTGGCACCTAACTATGATCGCGAACTAAAAACTCACCCCCACCGAAAACATACCATGATGGCTGGCGGATCGTTGCGCATAACACCACACGAAATGGCGCTATTTCTTCAGGCCTACTTTCAAGAAAAGCTACTGACCAAATCAACTATCCAGTTGATGCTGCAACCCCAACCGGCTACTGCATCATCGTGGGCATTGGGTCATGAGATTTATTTGGACACTGCATCAACAACTATTGTGGGTCACGGAGGCGGAGCATTTCCCCGCACGGGTGCTTCCTTCCGCGTAAACACGTCTACCGGTAATGCAATAGCGATCATGATGACGGGCGGAACGGAAATGATTGATCCTTATATGAATGCCTGGATATATTGGGAAACCGGCCATTATAACTTTGATATTAGGGAAGTCTTCCAAAGGAGAATCCAACACATCGCTATGATTACTATTCTTGGGGCGGTACTGATCACTGCATGGCATTTAAGAAGAGGGAAGCGAGCTACCATTTGAAAGCAACCATGGGCGATGTACACCCAAAGATGATGATCGGGTATGAATATTTCCCGCCTGCAGATGCGCTGTCTGGCACGAGCAACATACCCTGAATCGATTTGTGAGATATCTTTTCTTCTGCGATTGGTTTACGGCAAGTTGTTCACTCTCCCGGCTTGAAAAATTCGATTACGTGCTGCGACAGGTACTCGCTTTTCTCGGGTCGAATGTTTTTTACAAACAACCGCGCTTTCTTGCCAAGTCGTAGGCATGTGTTTTTGTCGGCCACATCTTCGGGCGTGTTCATAGGCTGCAGGGAAGGGTACCAGAGAAAATAACCCTCGCGCTGCCAAAGTAGTTCGGGCTTGGTCCAATCCTGAGAGTTATTGCCTTCGCCCAGGTTTTTATGTCGGTTGAAGGAGATGTAGATTTTATCACCCGCCCAGGAGGGTCCTTCCACTTTGCCCATGAGCATCACCCAGCATTCCAGATAGGTATTCCAGCTCACCGAAGGGCCCCAATGAAATCCGCCACCGGGGGAAGACGCGGCTCCGCCACCTTCGGCCATCGGTATTTGCAAAGAGGTGACTGGCGCTCCCACACTGTCGTAAGGCGCTGCGAAGGCGCTGCCGTTCCAACGCTTCGCTTTGCCTTGAGGATCATCTAAATCAGACAGGGCAATGCGTGCCACGCTGATACATTGACCTTTCCACTCGGCTTCGCGTGAGTAAGCTGATTCGTTATATACGCCTGTGAAACCATACTCCCCATAAAAGAGATACAAATAGTCGCCACTGGCTACGGCAGAAGGATCGCCCACGCCTCCGGCAAACGTGTTGGATGTGTTGTGTGGTTTTAGAATGAGACGCGGTTGATAATCTTCCAAGAAGAGACCCTTGTTCTCCCAACTGAGGCCACCATCTATAGATTTCATAATGCCAATGCGGCACACCGCTGCCGGTGAGGTGGGGCCCTGCAAACCCTGCGGCCATTTTTCATCTTTATAGCCTTTGCCCGTAGAAGGATCAAAGGGCAGGGTGGACGGATAATTTTCGTTGTGATAAACGGCATATAACGTTTTGCCTGTAGCGTCTTTGCTGTCCTGGTAAATGGTTTCGAACCACACCGCACCATGCAAACCCTCCGTGCCCGGAGGAACATTTTTAGGCATGGTTGGATTTTTAAAGTCTTCAGCTTTACTGCTGAACGCTTCATCGGCATTTTTACCATCTGCATATTTCAGGTCGAGGGCATCGCCCCACAACGGGTCTTCTCCGTACTTGCCGGGAAAGATGCGGAATGTATCGCCCACCCAAGCTTCAGCCATGTTGCAGTCCACAAAAGAATTAAAGTAGAATTTCTCCGAATCTGATAGCCGGAAAGTAGGTGGTACCCAAGCGGCCTCTATCGCCAATTCTTGCGCTTCTTCGGCTCGATCAAACCAGAGGTAAGCCGCACTGAATACACCAAAGGCAAGTGCAACGACAAGCAAACGTTGAAGATTCTTTTTCATAAATCGGTAGTTTAACTTTTTTGGATTGCGATGGGTGCTGCGAGAAGTTGATCGGGAATATTAAAGGCATTCACCAACGGCACAGCTTCCTGACGAATATCCCAGCACAGTTGGTTTACTAATTTACGGATGGCTTTTGTCTTTGCGCCTTCCATATAGCCTTGCTCCAGGTACCAACCTTTGTTTTTGTCGATTTGTGAAAGTGCGAACAATTGACAGAGTTTGGTGAGCGCAGTTTTACAGGCGGGGTCTTCTACTTCTTCAATCCTGGCAATAAACTGTTCCAATATTATTCTCTCAATATAGGCAAAGCCTACCTGTACCAGGTGATGCTGCGCCACGTTGAAGGCATCGAACGAATCCATGCCTTCACTGATGAGTCGCTTCAACCGCCTGGCTGCAGATGTAAGAATATCTTTTTCGCGGTAACGGAAAGCATTCAGGTGAAACTCAAAATCCAGCAAGTGATCTTCGTCTGTATTTCGAACAATCAGTGGATTCATTTCGGTGATGGATGTAGCGGCCTGATCGGCCACATAGCCCAACAAGCCAAACACGTTCATGTTGCTGAACTCCTGCCTGAATTCACTCAACCTGCTTTTGGCAACCAGTTGCATCAACACGGTATTGTCGCCTTCGAAGGTGGTGAAGATATCGGTGTCGGCTTTCAAAGCATCTAATCGGTTCTCTGACAAATACCCCTTTCCACCACACGCCTCTCTGCATTCCTGTAGTGTCGTGGTGGTGTTCCACGTAGCAAACGACTTCAGGCCGGCTGCCAACGCTTCAATCTCCTGCATGTCTTCTTCCGTTCTTTTCAGGAAACGATCGGTAAGATATTGTAACGAGAAGTGCAAGGCGTAGGCATTGGCAAGCAGAGGCATCAGGCGTCTCTGGTGTGTGCGGTAATTGAGAATGGGTACTTCTGCGGCACCCTCCGGACCGAATTGCCTGCGCTGGTCTCCATACCTGATGGCGATAGTGAGCCCTGACTTGGCGGCACTTAAGCCTGCGCGTGGTATGCCAATGCGCCCGCCAACCAGTGTTCCCAGCATGGTAAAGAACCTGCGGTTGTCGCTGGCAATGGGGCTGTCAAATTTTCCTTCTTTATTTACGCTGGCAAACCTGTCCAGCATATCTTCTTTGGGAATCACCACCTGGTTAAAATAAATCACACCATTATCCACTCCATTGAGACCTAACTTACGGCCACAGTCTTTGATGGTGATGCCCGGCAGGGTATTACCTTGCTCATCCCGTAAAGGAACCACAAAAGCGCTCACGCCATAATCTTTTCCATCGATCATAAGCTTTGCAAACACCGTTGCCATACGGCCATGTAGCGCAGCGTTGCCAATGTACTCTTTACGTGCGTTCTCATTCGGTGTATGTATGGTAAAGGTTTTATTGGAGTGATTGTAGGTGGCTGTTGTTTCAATGCCCTTTACATTAGAGCCGTGGTTGGTTTCCGTCATGGCGAAGCAGCCGGGCAATTCCAGTGTGCCGATTTGCTTCAGGTATTTTTTGTGATGCTTTTCTGTTCCCAGGAAATAAACACTCATGCCCCACAGTCCGAATTGCACACCGAACTTTACTACCAAACTCAAGTCGTGGTAGCTCAATGTTTCCATGATGGTGAAGTAGGCGGCCATGTCGGCCTGCCCGCCCATTTCTCTTGGGTAGGCCATGGCACCATAGCCTTGTTGCGCCAGGAGCTGACACCAATGAAGCACTTTGGCTCGGTATTCTTTCAACGAGTCACCTGCATGATAGGTAAACTCCGGGTCTTTCAGTAAAGTCTTTACTTTTTGAATGGTGCCCGCCTGTTCACCATCCAGCAGTTGGGTTAGTTTGTCAACTTCGAAGGTAGATTGCGTTCCATATTGCTGAGAGATGGATTGACGCAATGTGGGGTGAAAATAGTAAGTGGCCTCACCCATCATCAAACCCAACAGGTTGTCAGCCTCTGTCAGGCTTTCTTTTGCCTTGATAGCCAGGGAGCCATTGAATCCATATTTAGCCGCTATGCGCAAGCCAATATCTGCCAGACGATCGCCTTGAGATTCCTTCGATGTACCGGCTTGTTGAATTTCTTCGAGCCATTGCTTTAATACATCGGCTGAAGGGGGAGAGGCGGGGTTGATCAAGGCGGATAACTGCTTTCTTTCTTCATCACTCATCCAGTTTTGCTGGTCTATCAGTTTTTGAAGTGCCTGAATTTCGCGGGGCGTCAATACGGCATCTGACCACACGATGTAAAGCAACGGAAGAAAAACGGCAAGCTTGGGTTGGTGATTAAGATCGATCATGATAAGGGTGTTTGGAAAAAATTAGTAGTTGGGATACCAGTTACGCAGACGTACTTCCACACCTGCCTTTCCATCATCTACCATCTTTTTGAAAGCGGCTACATCGCTCAGGCCGCCCTGACCACGGTAGTGATATGGGTAGACCATTTTTGGTTTGAAGGCCAGCACCGCACTTGCTGCCTGTTCGATATCCATGGTGAAGGGTTGGTTCATACAGATGAAAGCGATATCGATGCCTTGCAATGCACGCATCTCGGGTATGTCTTCTGTGTCGCCTGAGAAATAGAATTTCTTGTCGGCCAGTGTTACCACATAACCATTGCCTCTTCCTTTCGGATGGCGGGAATCGGGTTCTTCGGGCAGGTTGTACATGGGCAGGGCAGCAATTTTTATCCCGATCACTTCCATCGATTGATCGTTTGCCAGCGCGGTTGTCTTGGCTTTTAGTGCATCGGGCAATTTTTCAACAACGGCTTGTGGAGCCACCAATGTAGCCTTCGAAACATCAAGGGCTGCCAATGTTTCGAGATTGAGATGGTCGCCATGGATATCTGTTATTAAAATAAGATCGGGAGCGGCCAGGCCTTCAAAAGCTTTCGCGCCTCCGTAAGGATCGACATAAACCGTTTTGCTTTTCCAGGTGAAAGATAATGTTCCATGTAAAATGGGTTGAATGGTCACTTCACCGTTCGAGGTGGCGATGCGGTCAGGCTCAGCCCGTTGGGCCAACAGCATCGAATGGGCGGCCATCAGCACGATCAACAACTTATTTTTCATAGTATTATCATGTAAGTTTTTAAGTTACTAAAAAGTTAACAGCCTCGCCCAACCTTTTTTTATGCGAATGTGTCTAACGGCAAACTTTAATTCTTACCTATTTGGTTAAATTTGCAGGCACAATGAACAAAAACAAAATGAAATTAGGAGGTAGCGGGTTATGGCGTGCAGCCATGATAATGCTGGCGGGAGGATTATTATTAATGAGCAGTTGTTTACCCGATGTGGATCCGTTAACTCCGCAGGAAGCGCTCGATCAACAGATAAATAATGTGAACAAAACACAATTGGAGGCTGACCTGAAAGTGATAGACGATTCTCTGGCGCGCTGGAGCATCACCGCTAGCAAAGAACCCTATGGAGTTCGATACGTTTTGCAAACGGAAGGCACCGGCACAAAGCCTGCTCTCGATAATGTGGTAGTGGCTAAATACACGGGCAGATTGCTAAAGACAGGTGCTGTATTTGCACCCACCGATACCATAAACATCCGCCTTTACGACCTCATCGTTGGATGGCAAACTACCATGCCACTCATACCCAAAGGATCTAAAGTAACGTTATACATTCCCTCTGGCTATGGTTATGGTTCGGTTGACATCCGCGATAACCAGGGTGCCGTGTTGATTCCCAGAAATTCCAATTTGATCTTCGACATCGAGTTACTGGATGTGAAGTAATCAGATCAGGTAAACGGTGAGCGTGCGTGAGCCGTGCGCACCGAGCACCAGGCTCTGTTCAATATCGGCTGTTTTGGAGGGGCCGGCAATGAAAACGCCAAAGCCATCTTCAGAAATATCCAAAAGGTTGTAGGCAACGTGCATGTTGGCTACAACCTTTTTCTTTTCTACTACCAGTGCTAGGTGTTCGCTGATGAACGGAAGCGCGCGTACCTTCATTTGCTTTTCGTACACCCAAACCGCGCCATTCTCTGCCACTGCCAATGTTCCAGGTATCGAGGAGAGAAACACATCATGCAACGCTTCGGGCTTTATGGTGTCAGGCAAACTTTCTCCGCCCTTTATCACCGGATGGGTGTTGACCCACCTCTTGCCCATTGCCCTTTGAAATAATTCCGTTTCCAATTCTTGTATCGAAGTAATTTCAACGGCTGCGCCACCGATGGAAGCAAGGGTGTTCTTGAATTGGTCAACGGTGGCGATGGCCAATGAATCAAAACTGCTTAGGTCAGGTAACGCTGTGGCAGGTACTTGTGCCTGGCGGATGCGGCCTAATATCTCCTCGCGACTGTTCACTGCGTTCTGTTTTTACGATACCATTCTTTAAAAGACTGATCCGGTACCTGGGGCATTTCGCGCTGGCGATACCATGGGTTAAGACGATGCGCAAACAATGCGGGCACTTTCCGCATCCACCAACGCAACCATTTTCCGGCTGCCTCTAATCTTTTAGGTTGCGATAGCGTGGCGGCCATCCATTTCATCTGAGCTGTTTTTAATCCGCTGCCGTGCCCCTCTGTCATTAATGTCTGCCGCCACTTGTACAATTGTTGATGGATGTCAATTTTTACCGGGCACACATGTGTACAAGATCCGCATAGGGTAGATGCAAATGGTAAGTCCGTGTATTTTAGCCGATCGAGATTGGGGGCAAGTATCGAGCCGATGGGCCCCGCAATAGCGGTGTGGTAACTGTGGCCTCCGCTGCGTCTGTACACAGGGCAGGTGTTAAAACAAGCGCCACAACGGATGCACTTAAGCGAATTTCTGAAATCGTCTTGGGCCAGTTGCCTGGTACGGCCATTGTCCACCAGAATTAAATGGAGCTGCTGACCAGCGCGTGGTTTTTTAAAGTGACTAGAGTAGGTTGTGATAGGCTGACCTGTAGCGCTGCGCGCCAGCAAGCGAAGAAAAATGGCTAAATGTTTTCGTTCGGGTATTACCTTTTCGATACCCATGCAGGCAATGTGCACATCGGCCAGGTGTGCGCCCATGTCGGCATTGCCTTCGTTGGTACACACTACCAACTCTCCGGTTTCGGCCACGGCAAAATTGACACCCGTTATGGCTGCTTTGCGGGTAAGGAATTTTTCACGCAAGTGCATGCGCGCGGCCTCAGTTAGAAATTGCGGGTCTGCATTGTCGGGTGGTGTGCCCAGGTGTTCGTGAAAGAGTGCACCAATTTCTTCTTTCTTTTTATGAATGCAGGGCAGCACAATATGGCTGGGCGGCTCCTTCGCCAGTTGCACGATGCGTTCACCTAAGTCGGTGTCCACCACATCGATGCCGCTCTTCTCCAAATAGTCATTCAGGTGGCATTCTTCCGTCAGCATCGATTTGCTTTTCACAATTTGCACAATACCTGCGTCTTTGAGTATGCGGTGTACTATTTGGTTATGGGCCTGCGCATCAGTGGCCCAATGGACCTGAACACCATTATTGCCAGCCTGTTTCTCCAGTTGGTCAAGGTAGTGCGCCAGATTGCTCAACACATTTAACTTAATTTGTGAGGCTGCCTCTCTCAACTGTTCCCACTCGGGTAACGCGTGGGCTGCCTTGTCGCGCTTTTGGCGTATCCACCACAAGGTTTTGTTATGCCAGTCTACACGGGCCGCGTCTGCATTGAATTGCCTGGAAAGTCCTGCGTGGTTCATGAGGCGTTCAGAACTTCAGCCAGGTGAATGACTTTTAACTTGCTTTTCTGTCGTTGCAGAATTCCTTGAAGGTGCATCAAACAACTCATATCAGTGCTTGTAATGTACTCCGCTCCAGCCTGTTCATGGTCGCGCACACGGTCGAGGCCCATGCGTGCACTAACGGCATCTTCGGTTACAGAAAACGTACCTCCAAAGCCGCAGCACTCATCGGGCCACGCTAAAGGTACCAATTCAATACCCCGAACGAGGTTCAATAGCTGTACGGGTTTCGAGAATGGTGGCATGACCCGCTCCGACATCGATGCCAAGCCAAGCCCTCGCAAACCATGGCAGCTTTGATGCAATCCCACTTTATGTGGAAAGTGTGCCTGCAGAGAAGTTACCTGCACGATGTCTGTTAAGAACTCGGTAAGCTCCAAAACCTTTCGACTCAGTGGCTCTCCGTGCAGTTGTTCTTTTAAATGAAGGGTGCAACTTCCGGAAGGGCAAACGATGTACTGAAACTGACTGAAGTTCTCAAGAAAATTGGTGGTACAAACAGGGGTGAGGTGTTCGAACCCTGCGTTGGCCATGGGCTGACCGCAGCAAACCTGCTTGCCCGGAAAGCCAACGCTGATACCCAGTTTCTCCAACAGTTCCAGGGTGGCGATGCCCACCTGAGGGTAGAACTGATCGATGTAACACGGAATGAACAGACCCACCTTCATTGACGCAGCGAAGTAAAATGGCGCGTGCAACTATCCGTAGCGGTGATGACTGGTGGTACGAGGGCACCGGGGAATTGCATAGAGCTCTAAAGCATTCTTGACTGAAACAAAAGTACATTTTTTGCCACTTTATCGCACCCTGCGCAGGGTTTGTATTGTTCATGGGCTGATGCAAAGAAAGTTGGTGCTTTACAAGGTAGGGCCCGGCTCCGGATATTTGAATTAAACACCTGACATAAGTCTGCTTTTTTCTGAAACATTTCTTGTACGTTCGTTCCGTCTATCGTTGGTAATCAAATGAATGAATGGTTTGGCCGTCTCAAGGCTGCCTCGCGCTGGGGTATTGCCCCTGAGAATCCTGAGGAAATCAACAGGAGAATAGAATTTTCGAATGTTGTATTCCTCGCGCTGCCGGTGGTGTACCTGGTTTTTATGGCGATCGATTACCGATCGTACCTGTTGCCAATGTGGCAATGGCGCATCGATGAGTGGATGGTGCCGTTTTTGGTGCTCTTTTGTGTGGCCTGTTTGCTCGCGAACCGCGCGGGCTACACTAAGTGCAGCCGGGTGGGCTTTATCCTGGCATGGCCCTGGTTCGTACACTTGTGGCCTATCATTCGTTTGCAAACGCCCATCGACTATTACCTGGCCTATCCGTTTGGTATCGTGTTTCATGGCATCCTTACCCAGTTTTTCTTCTCGCCCAAACGCGAACGCCTGCTTTTCTGGCCCATCATGGCAGCCAATGGCCTGGCCATACTGCTGGCTCCGGGCACCCTGCGGAATTTCGATACAGATGGTGATGTTCCGGCACTGTTGGTTAGCAACGAATATTTTTTCTACGATGGTATTTTGTACTGGCTGTTGTTTAACCTGGTAACGTTTTACGTGGTTCGGATCGTGGAGAACTACATTGAAGAACTCCGTCAATCGAACGCGATGGTGGTACGGCAGAAGGATGAGTTGAACGCCCTTAACCAGAGGCTGGAAGAAAAAGTGCGTGAGCGCACCGCTGTGCTGGAGTTGCAAAATGAAAAGCTGGCGCAGCATGCTTACTTCAATGCCCATTTGCTTCGTGGCCCTTTTTGCCGGGTAAAAGGTTTGTTGATATTGCTGGATATGGGCAACGATCCGGGCGAAGCCGCCTTCATCAAACAAAAACTTACCCACAGCATTTCCGAGTTAGATGTTCGGATTAAGGAAATTCAGCGTTTGGTAGAGTCGGACCTAACGCAAACCGACAGGCCACACTGAGCAAGCGCAGCATTGTGTCAGGGTTCTGCGGGGCTGGTGGTTACCAGGTCCGAAGGCAGAGGTGTATTGTTCCATGCTTCATGAAGCACAACTGCCGCGCCAACTGCCGATGCCTGGGCTACCTGGGCTGCGTACAGCTTTTTATCGGGAAAAGCACGTGCCAGCAATTTCATGAAAATTTCATTGTGGCTAAATCCTCCATCCACAAAGATGCACGCCACCCGTGTGCCCGAAAGTACCCTTTGCGTAGATGCAAGTTGCCGACCGACCAGTTGCGTAATTGCCTGATGGTAGGCGCCCTCGGCCGTGCGCTGTTCTGTGTCGCGCAGGGCATCGTCAGAAAATCGGATTTGCTGAAACCATGCTGCCTGCCGGTGAAAATGTTGGGCAAGTTGGTTCACTTGCTGATCGTGCCAATGCCCCGCCAGTAGTCGACTCGCCTTAACAGGCGTTCCAGCATCGCTCAGATAGCAAAGACAATCGTTCCGCAGTTCCTCGGCAGAAAGTGGCAGGGGGTTGAAGGGGTTGAGACTGATGTTCCATGTGCCGGTTGAAAGAAGAACGAAAGGTTCACGATCGGAGGCGAGATAAGGTATCAATGCTGCCGAACTATCGTGAATGCCAACACCCCATTGCAGGGCGTAGCCATCAAATGTAGCAGCCACCGTGCTGCAAGCCGGTACGATGGGCGCCAGAACCTCGCTTATGTTTTCCTGTGCCACCCAGTGGTGGTAAGCTTGCGAAACGAAATGCCACAAGCCGGTGTGGCACCCAATGCTGGTTAAATCGGAGCAGGCCTTGCCAGTAAACAAGAAGGAAAGATATTGAGGCAAGTGGAGGCTCCAGCGGATACGTTGGAAAGCGTCTGGTCGGTGATGTTTGATCCAGTACAGTTGCAAGCCGCTATTGAGGTGCCCCAGGGGTGGTGACGCGGTGTCTACACTAAAGCCATCCCTACCTCCATAGTGATCATAGAAGCGCTGTTGCAAATCGGCCGGATAAGGTTTCAGATAGTTGTAGAGTGGCGTAACTGGTTTACCGTTTTCATCCACGTGTACGAGGCTTGCCCCGTAACCCGAAAAGTTCACTAGCTGTATTTGAAATTTGCTCTGCCGCAGGGCTTGCCGCAAAGCTGTTTTCATCCATTGCTCCAGCGACTGAATGTCTTCGCTGGGGTAGCCATCTTCGTCAGCAATTTCGGGTAATGCCGTGGCCGTTTCCCAAACGATGTTGTAAGCTTGATCGAACAGAAAGAGCTTTTTGTTGGTCTTACCAATGTCGAAAACTGCTATTACCGGTTGCTTCGTCATTACAGGCCGCTAGCAGTGGATTTCGTTCCTCTGGCTCTGATGAGTTGCTCGCGTATGCGTAGCTCGCGAAATAGTGCCAATGGCTGTAATGCACCGCCCGCACGAAGGCGTGCTTCCGCCACCAGGGGGCGCACATCGATTCTGAAGGCCGCCTGCAATATCTCCTGGCCGCGTACCGTGTCGTTTTGTTGCTGGGCAGCCTTCAACCCTTTTCTGTCTACCAGCAAGGCCTGCGCATAGGCCAGTTGAATCGCTTCAACGGATTGCAGCAGATCCTCCAGCGGATCCTTCACATTGTGCGAGGCATCAATCATCCAGCCCAGATCGGTGGCGTGGTTCATCTTTTGTGCATCCATGCCTTCAATCAGTTCATTGAAAATCAGGAAAAGCTGGTAGGGGCGAATACTTCCAACGGTCAGGTCGTCATCGCCATATTTGGAATCGTTGAAGTGAAAGCCGCCCAATTTGCGTTCCATTAACAGCAAAGCCACGATTTGCTCGATGTTGGCATTGGGCAAGTGATGGCCAAGGTCAACCAACGTAAAGGCTTTAGGCCCCAGCTTGCTGGCATAGAGGTACGATTGCCCCCAGTCGCCCACGGTCATTGAATAGAAGTTGGGTTCGAAGGCTTTGTATTCCACAAACATTTTCCAGTCGGAGGGAAGGGACGCATAGATTTCCCTCAAACTTTCCAGCGTATGTTCAAACGCTCGCCTGAAATTCAGTTGACCGGGAAAGCAGGAGCCATCCGAAAGCCAAACGGTGATCGACTTCGACCCCAACGCTTTACCATAACGGATAACATCAAGGTTGTGGTCGATGGCCTGCCTTCTTACTTTGGGGTTTACATGTTGAAGCGAACCGAACTTGTAGCTGAACTGCTGGTCAGGCTGATCTTGGAAAGTATTGGAGTTGACCGCATCAAATTTTACTCCATGAGCTGCTGCCAGGGCCTTGATTTGTTTGTAGTTCGATGGGATGTCCCACGGAATGTGCAGCGAAATTGCCCCGCTCGATCTGTTCAATTGGTGGAGGAGGCCCACATCTTCAATTTTTTCTTCCAGCGATCGCGGTTCACCACCCCCGGGGAAACGGCCAAAACGCGTGCCACCCGTTCCCAACGCCCAACTGGGAATGGCTATTTGAAAGTCAATCAACCTGCGAATGACTTTTTGAGTATTGGAAATTTCGTTCGACAACTGCTTCAGCTTTCGCTCGTGGCTGGAGACAAGTTTCGAGTTGTGCCCTTCAATTTCTTCTTTCTGTAGTTTCATAAAATGTTTCTTGAACCTGTAAAGCACAAGGCCAATGCTGCCTTCGCAACTCCGACACTTTGTGTCACCTATTTCGTAAAGGCCTTGTCTTTTGTATGCGATTATATTTTTGCCTATTCAAGATAGAATACTTCTTTTAGCAAAACACTTACCGGTGAATGATCTGAATTGCAAACCATCAGGTCTTTCATATACGTCCACCATTTTCTCATTACCGGATTTTTGGGTAAATCATCCAACGCTGTAGCCTCATCAACATTCAGCACGCCAAAAAGAATATTGGTCTCTTCGTCAAGGAAGATCGAGTAATTCGATATACCGGTATTCTTTAGTAGGTCACGTAGTTCGGGCCACAGGGCATCGTGCCTGCGTTTGTATTCCGCGCCTTGACCTTCGTGCAACTTCATTTTGAAAGCGAGCCTGTGCATAGTAGTAAAATGGTTTGCTTTTTTTGATTACTGGTTAAACTTAGACAGTTCGCGCGAAAGAAATCACCTCACAAACGCCATGGCCACGCCACCATCTACGTTCAGCACGTTGCCGGTTGATTTATTCAGCAACCCACCAACTAATGCAAAGCAGGCATTGGCGATGTCTTCGGGCAGTATCACTTCATTCAGTAAAGTGCGCTTGGCGTAGAAGGCCGGCAGCTCTTCTACCGTTATGCCATAGGCTTTCGCGCGCCCTTCAGCCCATGCGCCCGCCCAAATCTTGCTGTCGGCAATCACGGCATCGGGGTTTACTACATTCACGCGAATCTTATCAGTGCCCAGCTCGGCCGCATTGAGTCTGCTTAGATGCAATTGTGCTGCCTTTGCGGAACCGTAGGCCGCATTGTTGGGGCCGCTTACCAATGCATTTTTACTCACAATGTTGAGGATGTCGCCACCCATTCCTTGCATGCGCATCACGGCAACGCCTTTTTGTGTTACCAAAAACTGTCCCTTCACCAGAATGTCATACAACAAATCCCAATCTTGTTCAGTGTGCTCATCCAAAGGCTTGGAGATGGAGATGCCAGCACAATTTACCACGATGTCCACGCCCCCAAATTGGAGCGCTGCCTCGCCAAAGGCGTGCACAATTTGCGTAGGTTGGAGCACATCCATAGCAACAGCAATAGTAGCATCTCGGCCGAATTGGTTGCTCAATTCCTTATTTGTTTTTACCAACCTTTCTTCATCGATGTCGCACAGCACCACACAGGCCCCTTCTTCCATAAATTTTCTTGCAATGGCCTTGCCTATTCCGCCCGCGCTGCCTGTAATCAACGCCACTTTTCCCGTCAGTGGTTTGGGCTTCGGCATGCGTTGCAATTTTGCTTCCTCCAGCAACCAATATTCGATATTGAAAGCTTCCTGTCGTGGGAGGGAAGTATATTCTGATATCGCTTCGGCACCTTTCATTACGTTGATGGCGTTGACATAAAACTCTGCTGCCACCCGTGCCGTTTGTTTATCCTTTGCAAAAGTAAATAGGCCTACGCCCGGATAGAGGATCACCACGGGGTTGGCATCGCGCATGGCAGGGCTATTGGCATGCTTGCATTGTTCGTAGTACGCAGCGTACAGATCGCGGTACTGTTCGAATGCAGGCGTAAGCTGCTCCTTAGTCCTTGCCGGGTTGGTCAGGTCTTCATCGGGCTTTATGGAGAGCACCAATGGACTGATCTTGGTTCGCAGAAAATGGTCGGGGCAACTGGTACCCATAGGTGCCAGCCTATCCAAGTCGTGGGCATTGATGAACTCCAGCACGCGCTCATCATCGGTAAAATGACCAACCATTCGGGTATGACTTGAGCAGAGGCCACGAAGTACGGGTGCCAGCAGCGAAGCTTGCCGCTGCCGCTGGCCCTTTTCGAGGCTCTTGATGCGTGGTCCACCAAATACGGGCCGCTTCTTGCTGTATTGCGATTCGAGGAATGTGGCACACGTTTCTATTACTTCCAGCGTGTTGATGTAGCTCTCATACGCAGTGTTGCCCCACGTAAACAACCCGTGCGAGCCCAGCATGATGCCGCGAATGCCCGGGTTTTCGTCCAGGCATTTTTTAAGTTTCAATCCAAGAGCAAACCCCGGCCGTTGCCAATCCACCCAGCCAATAGTTCCCTTAAACAATTCCTGGGTTATTTTTTTTCCATCCTTCGCGGCTGCAATGGCAATGGCTGCATCCGGGTGTAAGTGATCGATGTGCCTGAACGGCAAAAAACCATGCAACGGAGTGTCAATGGAAGGGGCTTTCGAAGCCAAATCATAAATGCAATGATTGAACAATTCCACCATTTCGTCTTCGAATGCCAAACCCTTGTACACGTTCTTCAATGCGCGCAGGCGATCAACATACAACGCAGCAAGGCCACCCCGTGTAAGCGTGCCAATGTCGCCACCCGATCCTTTTACCCACATCACTTCTACCTCTTTCCCGGTAAGCGGATCTGGCGCCATGACTTTGCAAGAGGTGTTGCCCCCTCCGTAGTTAGTGAGTCGTAAATCGGCACCCAGCAGGTTGGAACGATAGAGCAATAGAGCTACTTCATCGCCAGCCAAGGTAGCTGCTTTTGCTTCCTCCCACAGATAGGTTACGTGTTTGAATATTGTTGTCATATTTTGTTTCCAGATCGCCCGTTGTGCTTGTTAATTGTCGTGAAGATAAGGTGAGAGTTTCTTGACGGGTATTTTTTATTTAATCGCATTTCCATAGCCTACCACCAGCACAGAAGCAATGATCGTGGCAATGCCCAGGGCAATCGTTGTTTTTGTCTTCTTGCTCACTCCGTCCCATTCGCGCAGCGCGATACCCCACAGGTTGGCCACCAATATAATGAAAGCCATATGGAGTATCCACGAGCTCGCCCCATTGCCCAACTTGCTTTCGCCCATGCCGTAGAAAAAAAACTGCAGGAACCAGGTAGTGCCCGCCAGGGCGGAGTAAAAGTAGTTTTTGAGGAGGGGCACGTCACGTTTTCCATAGTCGCCAAAGGTGTTGTTGCGTGCGTTTAAGATCATGCACCACAGCAGGTTGGTGGTGAGGCCGCCCCAAAGAAGTACCACATAGGTAACGTTGTTTTGATAGAGCGGATTTAGTCCCAGGCGTACAGCTTCTTCGGCCAGCGGCTTACCCGCTTCGATGCCGAAATTGAAACACGAGCTTAAGATGCCTGAGGTAATGGCTACTGCCAAGCCTTTAACCAGGTTGAATTCTGCTACACTCTTTTTCTTTTGCTCATCCGGCAATTCTTTTTCTTTCATCATGCCCGCGCGGCCGCTAATGTAAATGCCCAGCAGGCAGAGTGCCACACCCAGTAACACTACCTGCCCCCACGTGCTGGTAAACATGTCTACAATGCTCGTCTTCCCTTCAGCAGGAAACAGGGCGTAGTAAATGGATGGAACAATGGCGCCAAAGGCGGAACAGAAACCCAACACAACGGAGTTGCCCAGCGACATGCCCAGGTACCGTACTCCCAATCCGTAGGTGAGTCCGCCAATTCCCCACAGCAAACCAAACAGCACGGTATAGCCCATGGCGGGCGCAGATGCCTGGCGGATAATGTCGGAAAATCCCGGTAGGGTAAGCCACGCGGCCAACGGTGGCACAATCAGCCACGAAAACAATCCACCAATAATCCAGTAGCTCTCCCACGCCCATCCACGCACTTTACTATAGGGCATATAAAAGCTGCCGGAAGCAAAACCACCGATGAGATGAAAGATGACACCGAGCAGGACTTGCATCAACGTTGAAAATCAGCAGGAAATGCGGGCACCAGTGTGGCGGGGCGTCATGTGCGTATGTAATTTTCCCTCCATGTATCCAAGTTATAAAAATTGTTGATGCACCAACATGCTTGTCGCTGGAATATGTCGGGCAAATTTTGAAAGAGCAAAAACGGAGGTTAGTTGATTGCGCTCCAACTTTCTCGTGGCTGCCAGAAGTTTTTCCGGTGGGGGGACGTTGGCCAATGCGGGAACGGCTCAAAAAAAAGACGATGCGACCCGGTTACAAGGCATTTCGCTCCGCCTCGCCCGGCCCAGGCATGCGCCTGAGGCTTCCAATTAGCTTGCCGGGTGCACGATCCAACTAAGGTATTTGATTAATATCAGGTATTGATTTCGCTAATGTGGAAGGTGTTCGGTAAATTTTGATGTTTATTTTGAGGAAGACATAGCAGGCCGATAAATATGGTGAATAAAATAATCAGCATGGTGACTTTGATCGCATCAACAGCCGCACTCCACCACCATACAAACGCACAAGAAGCATTTCCGCTCTACAACCAACCGATACCCGGTGCGCGCGTCTCGCAGCATGAAGAACAAACGGAGCAACGCGATGGCATCACGTTGGTGAGCCGCATTACCGAGCCCACGCTTACTGTTTTTCGCCCGTCACCCGAAGCGAATACAGGCACCGCTGTTATTGTGGTACCGGGGGGTGGATACTGGGTAAACGCCATCAGCCACGAGGGGTACGATGTAGCCCGCGAGTTGGTAAAGTGGGGTATTACGGCTGTGGTACTGAAGTATCGCATTCCGGACGACCGCACGATGGAGGACCGCACTGTAGGTCCTCTGCAAGATGCACAGCAAGCCATGTTTGTGGTGCGAAGACGGGCGGAGGCCTGGGGCATTCACCCTAACCGCATTGGTATCATGGGTTTTTCTGCCGGTGGTCACCTGGCATCTACGCTGGGCACACACTTTCTTCAGCCGTTATTGCCGGCTTTCAAAGAAACTTCGCTGCGCCCCGACTTTATGGTGCTGGTGTATCCCGTCATCAGCTTCCGCGATGACATCGGCCATCGCGGTTCACGCGATCAGTTGTTGGGCAAAAACCCTGCGGCCGATCTGATCGCTTCGTTCTCGAACGAAACCCAAGTAACGGGCCAGACACCGCCTACCTTTCTGGTGCATGCCACAGACGACAAAGGTGTGTTGCCGGAAAACAGCCTGGCGTTTTACCAGGCGTTGCGGGCAGCCGGAGTGCCCGCAGAAATGCATTTGTACCAGTCGGGAGGGCATGGCTTTGGAATGAATAACCCAACTACGGCTGACAAGTGGATGGACCGGCTGTACCACTGGATGAAATCAAACAATTGGCTTACCGTTGAAAGCACTAAAAAATGAAGCAATTCGCAGTCCTTCTATTTTTTTGCCTACAGGCAACTGGATTGGCAGCAGCCACCGAGCCCTACGACCTGCGCTGCGAGTATCAACACCATCCGTTGGCTATCGATGTGCAACAGCCTCGCTTAAGCTGGCGGTTGCAGACTACCGAACACAATGTAAAACAATCTGCCTACGAGATTAGGGTGGCGGCAACGCCCCAGGCACTGCGCGCAGGCACGTTGTTATGGCATAGTGGAAAAGTGTTTTCCGATCGGCAAAACCAAATACCTTACCAGGGCAAGCCACTGCAAGCGTTTACGCGCTATTATTGGCAAGTGCGCATTTTTGACGAAGAGGGACAGCCCTCCGCTTGGAGGACGCCCTCCTGGTTCGAAACGGCCATGTTGGCACCCGATGATTGGCAGGCGCAATGGATAGGAGACGGCCGCCCGCAGTTCGAGCGCGATGAAGATTTTTATGATGATGACCCCATGCCGCTTTTCCGCAAATCGTTTACCGCCCGAGGGCCCGTAACGAGTGCGCGGTTGTACATCTGTGGCCTGGGCTACTACGAAGCATACCTGAACGGAAGGAAAATCAGCGATCACGTGCTCGACCCGGGGTGGACTTCGTATGGCAAGGAGGTGCTCTATGCGGTTCACGATGTGACCGACCTGGTTGGTGCGGGGCAACAGGTTTTGGGGGTGATGTTGGGCAACGGGTGGTACAATCCCTTGCCACTCCGCCTGTTCGGGCGATTCAACCTGCGCGAGGTGCAGGAAACAGGCCGTCCACGCGTTAGGGCAGAGTTGCATCTTATATACCGCAATGGCGCCCGAGAAAAAATCTTAACAGACGATTCCTGGCTAACCGCCCGTGGCCCGGTAATTCGAAACAATGTGTACCTGGGTGAGCGTTACGATGCGCGGCTTGAGCGAAAGGACTGGCATGCCTTTGTACCCGAGACAGCGGCATGGGAGCAAGCGGCTATCGTGAAAGGGCCCTCTGGCCGGCTGCGGGCACAGCAGCAGCCACCGATCAAAATCACGAAAGTGATACAGCCTGTTTCAGTTCAACCGCGCGAATCAAATACTTATATCGTAGACATGGGGCAGAATTTTGCAGGCGTGGTGCGCATCAGGGTGAAGGGGTCGGGAGGCACCGTTGTGAAACTGAAATACGGTGAAGCGTTGCACCCCGATGGGTCGCTTAACTATTTTACCACCGTGGCCGGCCAGATCAAAGAAATATGGAGCCTGAAGGGTGGCCCCGGAGCACCCCCCACTGCCTGGCAGGAAGATCAGTACACGTTGAAGGGCGTGGGCGAAGAAGAATGGCATCCGCGATTTACCTTCCACGGCTTCAGGTATGTAGAAGTGACCAACTGGCCGGGCGAGCTGACACCAGCGAACATCGAAGGGCTCCGCATGCAATCAGCTATAGAGCCGGTAGGCAGCTTTGCCTGCTCCGATGAATTTCTTAACCGCCTGCATGAGGTAACCCAGTGGACGTTCCTCAGCAATGTCTTCAGCGTGCAGTCCGACTGCCCCTGCCGCGAGAAGATGGGCTACGGGGCGGACATGGTGGTAACAGCCAACTCGTACATCTACAATTACGACATGGCGCAGTTCTATACAAAGGCTGTGCGTGATTTTCGCAATGACCAGCAACCCGATGGCGGCATTACGGAACTGGCGCCCTTCACCGGCATTGCCGACCGTGGTTATGGCGGTAACTCCGGGCCGCTGGGTTGGCAGTTGGCTTTCCCTTATCTGCAGCACCAGCTGTATCAGTTTTATGGCGATGTGCGGCTGATAGAAGAGAGTTATCCGGATATTCAGCAGCAACTGGCGTTTTTAAAATCGAAGGCCGTGGATGGACTTTTTCATTGGGACATCAGCGATCATGAGGCCATCGATCCCAAACCCGAGGCGTTCTCTGCCGGAGCCTTCTACTACCACCATGTGCGACTGGCGCAGACATTTGCGCAGCTGTTGGGCAAAGAAGCCGATGAAAAGGAATACGAGCAGTGGGCAGAACAGATCAAACAACGCCTGGTCAGGAAGTACCTGGTGCCCGGCACCGGCCGCTTCGACAACGCCACGCAATCGGCCCAAGCCTTCGCCTTGTGGTACGAGTTGAGTCCTGAGGCCGACAAGTCGTTCGAGGTGCTGCTGCAGGAAATACAACGCCACAACTATCACGTGTCTTCTGGTATTTTCGGTGTGTGGATGTTGTGGGATGTGCTGCGCACGCGGTTGCAAGCTGACCTGGCCCACCAGCTCATCACCCGACCCGGTTATCCGGGCTGGCATCATATGCTGTCGGAGGGCGCGACCACCCTGTGGGAAACCTGGCAGTATCCTGATAATGCCCCCTCTCAGAATCACCCGATGTTTGGTTCAACGGAAGAGTGGTTCTTCCGGTCTGTGTTGGGTATTGAACCGGCCGCACCTGGCTTTTCAAAGATCCGCTTACGTCCGCAACCGGTCCGCGGATTGTCATGGGCAAAGGGTTCTTACCTGTCGCCCTATGGACTCATCCGATCGGAATGGAAGTGGGAGGGAACGCAATACAAACTGGCAGTGGAAGTGCCACCCAATACAACCGCGGAAGTGTGGGTTCGTTCCGACACAGGGGCCGCGGTAACTGAGCGCGGAAAACCTGTTTCCGTAGTGGAGTACCGCGATGGCTTTGCGGTGGTAGAGGTAGGTTCAGGTACTTATGAATTCAGCGCGGCTTGGAAACCGTGAATCCCGTTGAAGTTGGCCCAAAACGAGACCTCGTTTGATTCCGCAGGGGAAAATAATTTCAACAGCACACCGGATTAATTCAACGCAATGGGCGAAATTGAAGAACCAACCCTAACCCGTTTATCATGAAAGGATTCCTGCCTTCGGTCTCGTTGCTTGCGCTGCTCTCTTTTAATACGGTAGTAGCCCAGGTAACCGTTCAACACCTCCTCACCGAAAACCGCGTTAACCCCGTGGGGCTCGATGTGCCGCAACCGCGCTTCTCGTGGCAGTTGCAATCGCCCAGGCGAAATACCATGCAAACGGCCTACGAGCTGAAAGTGTGGGATGGCCGCCAAAAGGAAATCTGGAGCTCGGGCAAAGTGAACTCCGACCAATCGCGATGGGTGCCTTACCAGGGCCCCGCCCTGCAATCCGGCACGAAGTATTTCTGGCAGGTGCGAGTGTGGGATAATCATGGAAAGTCGTTAACGTGGAGTGCGCCCGCCTTCTGGCAGACGGCCTTGTTCAACAAAGAAGATTGGAAAGCTCAGTGGATACAAGCCGGGTTCGTAGAAGACAGCATCCTTCGCCCTAGTCCGTATTTCAGAAAGACGTTTGGCACCAACAAGAAAATAACTTCAGCCACCGCCTTCATCACTGCCCACGGTTTGTACGAGGCCTTCATCAACGGGCAGCGCGTGGGCGATGCCTACCTCACTCCAGGGTGGACGAGCTACCAACACCGTCTTCAATACCAACAGTATGATGTCACCGGGTTGCTGACCAACGGCAACAATGCCATCGGGGTGCGGCTGGGTAGCGGCTGGTACCGCGGCTACATCGGTTTTTCGGGCCAGAAAGATTTCTACGGCAAAGAGCTGGCGTTGCTGTTTCAACTGAACATTCAATACAGCGATGGAACCACGGAAACCATTGTATCCGATGGCACGTGGAAATCAGCCACCGGCAGCATAGTAAGCTCAGAAATCTACCATGGAGAAACCATCGATGCGCGCCTGGAGCCGGTGGGATGGCATACTGCTACGTTCAACGATGGCGCCTGGAGTGGCGTGAAGGTGAAGGCCGAGAGCAATATGAACCTCGTTGCCACGTACAATGAGCCCATCCGCAAAAAAGAAACCTTCAAAGCTTTGAAGCTGATCCGCACGCCCAAGGGTGAGCAGGTGTTGGATTTCGGCCAGAACCTGGTAGGGTGGGTGCAGGTGAAAATAAAAGGCAATGCTGGCGACCAGATCAAAATTTACCATGCCGAAGTACTCGACAAGCAAGGTAACTTCTATACCGACAATCTGCGGCCCGCGAAGCAGCAGAACGTCTACATCCTCAAAGGCGGGGGCGAAGAAACCTTCGAGCCGCACTTCACCTTCCAGGGCTTTCGCTACATCAAAGTGGAAGGCTACCCCGGTGATATCCAACCTGAAAAATTCATAGCCGTGGCGTTGTATTCGGACATGCCGCCCAGTGGTACCTTTTCCAGTGCCAGTCCACTCATTAACCAGTTACAACACAACATACAGTGGGGCCAACGTGGCAACTTTCTCGATGTGCCCACCGACTGCCCACAGCGCGATGAACGCCTGGGCTGGACGGGCGATGCGCAAGCTTTTGCCCGCACCGCTACTTTCAACTTCGATGTACACAACTTCTTTTCTAAGTGGCTGAAAGATGTAGCGGCCGACCAGGTGGAAGGCAGCGTGCCGTTTGTGGTGCCCAACGTGTTGGGTGCCCGCGCCAGCGGATCGGCAGGTTGGGCCGATGCCGCCACCATCATTCCCTGGACGATGTACCTGGCTTATGGCGATAAAAAAATATTGGAAGATCAATACGAAAGCATGAAGGCGTGGGTGGGCTACATGGAGCGCAACAGCACCAACGACTTGTGGAATAAAGGCTTTCACTTTGGCGATTGGCTCTTCTACCGGCCTTTCGATGACAACGATGGCCGCTCGGCCGTTACTGACAAATACCTGATTGCACAATGTTTCTTTGCACACTCCACGCAGCTCGTCATCAATGCTGCGCAGGTGTTGGGGAGGCCCGAAGACGCGGCACGCTACAGCGATTTGCTGAAGCGCGTGAAAGATGCCTTTCTGAAAGAGTACGTTACACCGGCCGGCCGCCTGGTGTCCAGCACTCAAACCGCCTACGTGCTCGCGTTAAACTTCGACATGCTGCCCGAATCGCAACGTGCAGAGGCTGCCCGCAAGTTGGCCGATAACGTGCGGAGCTATGGCAACCACCTCACCACCGGCTTCCTGGGAACGCCCTACCTGTGCCATGTGTTAAGCCGTTTTGGCTATACCGACTTAGCCTATACGTTGTTGCTGCAGGAAACATATCCCAGTTGGCTCTACCCGGTGAAGATGGGTGCTACCACCATATGGGAACGTTGGGATGGCATCAAGCCCGACAGTACCTTTCAAACACCCTCGATGAATTCGTTTAACCACTACGCCTATGGTGCCATTGGCGACTGGATGTACCGAGTGGCCACAGGCATCGACACCGAGGAACAGGCGCCTGGCTACAAACGCATGGTGATCAAGCCACACCCCGACAAACGCATGGGCCATGTTCATGCCGAATACCAAACCCCTTACGGGAAAGTACGGTCGGCCTGGAAGTATGAAGGCAACCAATTGGTGGTGGAGGTGGAGATACCGGCCAATACCACGGCATCGGTTTACCTTCCCGCCACGGAGCCTACTGCGATTAGCGAAGGCGGCAAAGCATTGGCTGTGGTGAAAGAAGTGACGTTGGTAGGCAAAGCTGGCGACCGGGTAGTGGTGCAGGTAGGCTCGGGCAGCTACCGGTTTGAAATACCTACCGACTGGGCTAACTTTCAGAAGTATGCAACGGCCAACCAAACACTGATGACCGCCAACGAAAACCGCGTGGTGTTCATGGGCAACTCCATCACCGAAGGGTGGGCGAGGAGCAACCCCGCTTTTTTCGAAGGGCGGCCTTACATCAACCGTGGTATCAGCGGGCAGACTACCGCACAAATGGTGCTGCGTTTCCAACCCGATGTCATCGCCCTGAAGCCCAAGGTGGTGGTGCTGCTGGCTGGCACCAACGACATTGCCGGTAATACCGGCTACACCACGTTCGACCAGATCGTGGCGAATATCAGCAACATGGTGGCGCAGGCCCAGGCCAACCACATCCGCGTGGTGCTGTGCTCCGTGCTGCCCGCCTATGACTACCCGTGGCGCCCCGGGCTGCAACCCGCAGCCAAGATAGTAGCCTTGAACCAACGCCTGCAGCAACTGGCGGCCGAGCGCGATTGTGTATATGTGGACTACTTCAATGCCATGGCCGACCAACGGAACGGCTTGCGAGCCGGGCTGGGTGACGATGGTGTGCACCCCAATGCGGCAGGTTATCAGATCATGGAGCCATTGGTGGAAAGAGGGATCGCTGAAGCGCTAAAAAAATAGACCATTCCTTTTGTTAGTTAGAGCACGGCCGCAGGGTGAACTAGGGCGGGCGGTAGAACCTGGTTTTACTTTCGAATACTTTCTGCCAGAATTTACCCGCACAGTATGTTCTTTCATAGTAATCCATCAAAGTGGTACAACCGGAATTCGGATTGTAGGTGAATACGCATGCCTAACATACTCGCAACGCTCATTTGTCACCTGGCAGTAACACCGTAAACCTGGTGCCGGTTTGTGGGTGGCTCTTGACAGAAAGGGTACCTCCCAGTGCTTCCACCAGCTTACGCGTAATGTATAACCCCAGGCCTGTGCCTTGAAAAGGCGCTGCGTTGGTGGCACGCTTCCACGGCAAAAACAAGTGGGGCAGAAAGGCTTCGGGTATGCCTATTCCGTGGTCTTGCACTTCAATTACCCAATGGTGTGGTTGTTGTTGCACCGTCCATTCTATTTCGGGGGCTTGCGGAGAGTATTTGATGGCATTACCTATCAGGTTGATACAGATGCTGCGCAGGGCACGCAAATCTGTGAGCAGGGTGCCGGCCTTAGGCACAGTAAGATGGATGGTGTGCGTATGCTGGTAGCTTATCTCCAGTTCCTTCTTCAGTTGCGAGAAAAAGTCGGGAATGGAGACGGGTTGTAACTGCATCTGGTTCACTTCGGCATCGGCCCGGCCAATGGCCAGTATATCTTCCAGAAAAGCAGACAGGTGGTTTACCTGCGTTCGAATGGTTTCTATTTTAGTTTGAAGGTCTTCCTCACTCAATTTCTGGCGGTGTTTTTTCAGGAAATCGGCCGTGAAAGAAATCATGGTGAGTGGGGTGCGGAACTCGTGCGTTACCATCGACACAAACCGGTTTTTTAGTTCGCGTAGTTCTTTCTCTTGTTCTAATGTGGCGGTAAGGCGCGCAGTGTTGATTTTCAACTGTTCATTCAGAGCCACCAGTTCTTCGTTGGAGGAAGTAAGCTCTTCATTTAGCGTTAGCATGTTATTGCTGGCGATTTCTAGTTCGGTGTTCTTGCGGTCCAGTGTTTCTTTGATCTGCTGCAAGTCGCGGTTGCGCTCTTGCAGTTCCTGTGCCCGCTGAAACACATCGACTCGCATTTTCTCCAGATCGATGTGCAACGTTTGCATCAGCTGCTGTTGTTGGTTATTGGCGTGTTGCTGTCGCACCAGTTCAGTTACATCTTCTACGCGGTGTATAATGAACATCACTTCGCCTTCATCGTTCAGCATCGGAGCATTCAGCGGACTCCAATAGCGTTCTTCGTATCCACCTCCTTCGGCAGCGGGCCTTTGTATGTCATACTTTTGAAACGCCATGGCATCGGCTTTTTTATTTTGAAGTACCCGTGCCAGCGAAGCAGACAAATTGCTTACGCCCGAGGCGTCTTTCTCATTTGGATTGTCGGGAAAAACATCGAATAAGTGCCGCCCCACAATGTTGTGTCGCTGTGTCAGCGTGGCTTTCAGGTAAGCCTCACTCGCCTCTACTATTAATAAATCGGGTGTAAGGATGAGGAACAGCCCTGGCAGTTGGCGGAAGAGCGCCTTGTAGGGTAGGTTGGATTCATTGCCGTGCGCCTGGTCTGCCATGAGTGGTGGTTTACAAATAACGCAGCCTCTTGTGCGTAAGTCAAGTTACGCGGTAAGCCGATAAAACACAAAACGCCAACCGACAGGCAGCCTGATAAGCAAGCGTTGCGGTCTTTTTGATGGTAGCAATACGAAAGATGGCGAGCGCCATCTCAGGTTTTTCCTGATGCCTCCGGTTTTCCCTGAATTTAAAAATTCTGTTTTTCACTGATTTTGGGGGTTTGCAAATGGCAGACCTTTGTGTTAACGATCGCGGTTCATGTACTGCGGTTTACTACCCCTAAGGGTGATAGGAGCAAAAAAAAATGTGTAATGATACAGTTAGACGATTATTTGGAAAGGGATGCTGATTTTGCACGTGAGGTCCTGCCTGCTTTGGCCGATAACTTGACCGAGTTTTGTGATAGCCTGCAGCAAGCCATCGCCCAACGCAATTTCACCACCTTCGTTAAAGCGCACCACAAAGTGAAAACCACCCTCGCGCTCCTGGGCAATCTCGAATTAAGACAGCTGGCCGATGCCATACAAAAAGCGGTGTTGGCCGATGGAGGTGCTTCTGTAGAGGCGGCTGCCATCAATCGGTGCCTGAATTTATCCGCCTGGCAGCAACTCCTTCTTCAAGAAAAAATCAAAAAGTATAAAACAGATGCCAAAAATTCTGCTGTGCGATGACGATGCTGCCGTGTTGAGCATCATCCGGTTCAAGCTGGTGCGTGAAGGCCTTGGTGACGTGTTTCCTGCGGCCAACGGTCGCGAAGCATTGGACTTGCTGGCAACCCAGCACTTTGATTTGATCATTGCCGATATACATATGCCCTTTCATTCGGGCATGGAGCTGATCACCCATCTACGTCAGACCCTCGGTCAGTCCACGCCCATCCTCATCTTGTCGGCCGAGGGTTTGGAAGATACCATCTTGCAGGCATTCGACCTGGGTGCAGATGACTACATGGCCAAGCCTTTCAGTTTGGGCGAACTGCTATTGCGTGTAAAAAGGCTTCTGAAAAAATGAATACCGCCTACGGCATCGAATCATTTACATCCTCCCAGTCGGTTATCGGGTGGTGTATTGTGTTGTTCATGCTCGGTGGCTCGTTGTTCTTTTCTTTCATTATTTTAAGTCGAATCATTAAAAGCAGGCGCCACCGACTTCAGCGATGGTTGCAAGATCACATACAAAAGAGTCTCAACGCATTTATTGTACACGAGACAGAGCAGAGCTCGGGAAAGTCGTTTCCATGGAGGTTCCACCTGCGCGCTTTACGTTCGCTGCTTACCAACGCGTGGCGCAGGCAGATCATGATAGACATGCTCGTGGCCAACAAACAAAACCTAGCGGGCAAGTCGGGCGATGTGTTGCGCAAAGTATACCTGCGCCTCGGTCTGAGGCGGGTGAGCCGTGCCAAACTAACCCACACCAATCCGCACATAAAAATTTCTGGCTTGCAAGAACTGGCGTTGATGGAGTGTGCCGATGCGCTCACGTTTATTCAAACGCTGCTGCACCACCCCAACCGGCAGGTGCGCGAAGAAAGTTTTGTGGCGCTGGTGCGTTTGGTAGACGTGGCCGACTCTGATCTGGTGCTGGCCTACGATGACCGCATTTCGGGGTGGATGAGGATCATCCTTCATCAGCACCTGCGCCACTTGGGCACACAGCGCTTGCCCCACTTCGCCTATTGGTTAAAAAGCCATAACCCATCTGTTCGGAAGTTTGCCATGGAGATGATCATTGCTTTTCGTCAGTTGGAAGCCGTTCCTGCTCTTATCGAGTTGTTGAACGATGAAGATATTTCCATTGCGGCTTTGAGTGCTACCGCCCTGGGTGAGATGGGCATCAGTGAAGCTGCGGGGGCGGTAGCCTCTTTGGGTGCGAAATATCCCGCCCATGAAGAAGTGTCGATGCAGGTGGTGCACGCCTTGCGAAACATGACTACCGATGATCAGTATAAGGCTTATCTGTCGTGGCAGCTAACCCATGGTGCGCCTGTTGTACGCATGGAGGCCTTGCGCACGCTGCTGGCCATAGGGGTAGATTTGTTAGACACCCGTTTGGACTTTAACACCGAGAACGACCGCGACTTCGACCGACTTTACGCACATGTAACTCACCCGCTGCTGGCATGACACATTCCCTTTTCCATTTGCTTTTCGAGATCTTCAACGGGTTGTACCTGTTGTATGCTGTGCTGATTTCGGTCAGCTATCTGGGGTTGGCAGTAGTGGCCATGTACGCCTTGCTTGGCTATCTGCGCAAAGCCCACGCCAATGAGTACCGTTCTATTCTGTCTTCGCCTTTTGCTCCGGGCATTTCGCTACTTGCACCCGCCTACAACGAAGGGCTAACCATCATCGACAATGTGAAGTCACTGCTGTCGATTATGTACAACAACCTCGAGATCATCATCATCAACGATGGCAGCAAAGATGATACCCTGCAAAAACTGGTGGAGGGATTTCAGATGGAAAAAGTGCCCTATTACTTTAAGCCGGAATTGGTAACAAAAGAAGTGCGCGCCATCTATAAATCGCGCAACCGGGCTTTCTCTAAGTTGATTGTGGTAGACAAGTGCAATGGAGGCAAAGCCGATGCGTTGAATGCGGGTATCAATATTTCCACACGCGAGCTGGTGGCCTGTATCGATGTGGACTGCATTATTGAGCGGGAGGCGCTTTTGAAGATGGTGGTACCCTACCTGAAGGGAAACAAGCCCGTGATCGCCACCGGTGGGGTGGTGCGCATTGCCAACTCTTGCGTTATTGAAGCGGGCCGATTGCAACAGGTGCAGTTGCCGAAGCAACAACTTGTGCGGTTTCAAACGCTGGAATACATGCGGGCGTTCCTGCTGGGCAGGATGGCGTGGAGTAAGTTCAACGGGTTATTGCTGATATCGGGTGCCTTTGGCCTCTTTCAGAAAGACATCGTGCTGAAGGTAGGTGGATACAACACCCGTACCGTGGGCGAAGACATGGAGCTGGTCGTGCGCATGCGCGGCTATATGCAGGCCCGCAAGCTGCCGTATCGGGTGGCATTTATTCCGGAACCCCTTTGTTGGACAGAGGCACCGGCCAACTACACCATTTTGAGTCGCCAGCGCAACCGTTGGACGCGCGGCACCATAGAGACATTACAGATGCACAAGCGCATGTTTTTCAATCCACGTTTTGGTTTTATGGGTATGGTGAGCTACCCTTTCTGGTTGTTTTTTGAATGGATGGCTCCTTTGGTGGAAGCCAGCGGACTGCTGTTTATGGGGGTGATGCTGGCCTTTGGCATGCTGCATTGGACTACCGTGTTTACACTGATGCTGGCTGTCTACACTTTTGCGGTGCTGGTTTCCATGCTGGCACTCGTTGCCGAGGAGTTGACTTATCACCGTTATACGCGCAAGCGCGATGTGATGAAGCTGGCCCTTACGGCTTTGGTGGAACCTTTGCTATTTCACCCGCGCACCGTGTGGTGGGCCTTGCTGGGCAATCGCGACTTGTTGCGCGGAAAGAAAACGTGGGGCGAAATGACTAGACAAGGATTTCTCCCTAAACCGTCACCTAAAATGATGACCGCACGTTCCCTATGAAATCAAGTAAAGACATCCTGGATAAACATAGTGCTTTAATATTATTAGGCACTTCAAGGAGGGAGCGCAACCAGCAAGACAATCATCGTTGGACAAATATGTTCTTGAAGCATTTGCTACTTGGCTTGATCCTATTATTATCCAACTCGGCCTTCAGTCAACAGACAAACCTGTTGCCAGACACTGCTTATTCGATGGCACGTACGTTGGCTTTCCGGGGCGCCTGGGGCGAAGCACAGGAAGTGCTGGTGCCGTTGTTGCAACGTGAACCTGCGTATGCCGATGCCCGCCTGTTGCTGGCGCGCACCTATGCATGGTCTGCTCAATACGATGAAGCACTTGCCCAGCTCGATACGGTATTATCCGCCTGGCCACACCAGGTGGAGGCGTTGGCGTTGCAGGTAGAAATTGCCCATTGGCGTGGGGATGCGCCTCGGGCACTTGTACTGGTAGAGGAGGCGCTGGCCCATCACCCGGGCACCACCGAACTGCTGCTGAAGAAAGCGCGCCTGTGCCTGCAACTGGCACGGTATGACGAAGCGCTGCAGGCATTGGCAGGCATCGCGCCCGAGGCACAGTCAGCCGAGGCAGCCAATCTGATGGCTGCCATCCGCGCGCAACATTATGTGGCAGAGGTGACGGTCAATGCGGGTGCGGATGTTTTTAGTCGTTACCTCGACCCTGCATATAACCTTTCGTTACAGGCGGCCTTTCCCCGTGTGGCCGGGCAGTTGATTGTTCGGGTAAATGGTGCACAACGTTTTGGCTTGCGTGGCTGGCAGCCTGAGTTGGAGTGGTATCCACGATTATCGAAAAAGATGTACGGTTACCTGAACTATGGCTATTCCCGGCAGGCGTTGTTTCCCAGCCACCGCATGGGTGCCGAATTGTACCGCTATGCGGGCCCCGGTGTGGAGGTTTCTTTGGGATATCGGTACATGGGTTGGTCGGAAGTTAACCGGGTACACCTCTACACGGGCTCTGCGAGTTACTACTACCGGCAGGCTTTGTTCACTGCGCGGCCCTCCCTCGTGGTGGCAGGCAATACGGTTACCTATTCCTTTTCCGGCCAATGGCGGCAGTATTTCCGCCAGGGCAACGACTACCTGCAATTAATTCTACAGACAGGGCTGTTGCCTGATGAGCGCAGACTGCAGCCCGGTGCAGGGTTGCCCCCGGAACAGTTTGGTTCGCTGCATTCGCGCAGTGCGGGGGTGGGATTTCACAAAACACTGCCACGACAACTGGCCATGCGCCTGAATTACCAACTGGAATTGCGCGAAGTGCATTTTAACAGTGCTGTGTTGCTACAGCTGCACAGTTTTCAGGTGGCCCTGTCGAAGAAGCTATCGTCAGGCAAAGGTGCCTCCCAACACAAATCAGGAAAATCCTGATATCCCCGAACACTTCCACGAGAATACCTGATTTCTCAAAATCAGGCACTGCCTCAAGCCTAGGCGGCTGCAGTCTGCCAACTTTGATCCATCAAAACAAACCCGTTATGTCACGCAGCAGAACCAACAAATTCATTGATACCATAGACGAATGCCTCACCCATGGGGTGGAAAACGGCATTTTCCAGGTAAGTGTGGAAGACCAGCAACTGAATGGCCGCGAGGTGACCATTGGCGGCAGGCGCGTGGTGAGCTTCGGCTCGTGCAGTTACCTGGGCCTGGAGGTAGACGAGCGCCTGAAGCAGGGCGCCATCGATGCTACGTTGCGTTATGGCACACAATACTCATCGTCACGGCTTTTTTCGGAATGTAACCTCTACCAGGAGGTAGAAGATCAGTTCCAGCAGATTTTCGGTCATCCTGCGGTGCTGGCTGCCACCACCACCTTGGCGCACCTGGGTGCGCTGCCTATTTTAATAGGCGATGAAGACCTTGTAATCCTCGATCACCAGGTGCATGGCAGCGTGCAATTGGCGGTTCAAGTGCTGAAGGCACGCGGTACGCGGATTGAAATGGTGAAACATAACCGCATGGATTTGCTGGAGGAGTTGATCCGCGAGAACCCCAATAAGTATCGCAAAATATGGTACATGGCCGATGGCCTCTACTCCATGTATGGCGACTACGCGCCTCTGCGCGAGTTGGAGGCCTTGATGAACCAGTATAACAACTTCCATGTGTACATAGACGATGCCCACGGCATGAGTTGGACAGGACGCCACGGCTGCGGTTATGTATTGAGCCAGGTAGCGCTGCACCCCAAGATGGTGCTTACCACTTCGCTGGCCAAAGGCTTTGGCACCGGTGGTGGGGTAACTGTACTGTCTGACAGGGAGATGATGCGCAAGATCAAGACGTGCGGCAGTTCATACACCTATTCTGGCCCGGTGCAACCTCCTATGTTGGGGGCATCCATCGCCAGTGCGCGCATACACCTCAGTAACGAAATCAATGTGTTGCAACAGCAACTCGCTTCGAAGATAGCGCTGACACGCGAAGTAATAGATGGATATGATTTACCGCTGGTGATGCCATCCGATTCGCCCATATTTTACATTGGCCTGGGCTTGCCACGGGTAGGCTACCATATGGTGAGGCGTTTGTTGGCCGAGGGTTACTATACCAACATCGGCATTTTTCCAGGTGTGCCTGTTAAATGTGCGGGTTTGCGATTGGCGATCACTAACCACCACACAGAAGCAGACATACGCGGTGTGCTCGATGCTTTTCAATACCACTTCCCGAAAGTGCTGGAAGCAGAAGGGCAGACGGTAAACGATATCAGTACCAACTTCCACCTGCCTTTCGAGGCTACGGCTGCCCGCTATGGCGCATTGACGGCCACCGAAATGGAATCTCCTTTTGAAATTCAATATGCGCAGACCATTACCGGCATGGACCAGCCCACCTGGGATGCCCTGCTGGCAGACCGCGGAACGTTCGATTGGGACGGCTGCCGATTTCTGGAGGAAACATTTTCGGGTAACCCCGAGCCGGAGAACAACTGGCGTTTTCACTACCTGATGCTGCGCGACAGGGCAGGGAAGCCCGTAT
>CAZRQK010000032.1:0-21194 GCA_964602295.1 uncultured Ohtaekwangia sp. | reverse complement strand
ACCTTCTTTACCGAACTACTGTGCAAAGACGATATGATTGCCCCGGCCGATGTGTCGCGGCAAGTGGAGCAAGAACGCCAACGCGATCCCTACCACCTTACCTCGCGTGTGGTGATGATGGGGTCGCTGATGAGCCTGGGCGGCCATCTCTACCTCGACCGGCAGTCGCCTGTGTGGCGTGAAGCCCTGCGCTACCTTTTGCAGCGAATGAACGAAGTGAAAAAATCAGGTGGCGCATCGGGTGTCATCTTACGCGACTTTGATACTGAAGATGCTGAACTGCGCGATGCGCTGGCAACGGAAGGTTTTGTGCGCACCGATATGTTCAACGACCATGTGCTGCACCAGCCCAGGTGGCAGTCGGAAGCGCAATACCTTGCCCAAGTGTCGGGGAAGAGCAGGGTGCACCTACGCAAACACGTGCTTCCCAACCAACCTCTGTTTGCCGTACACATCCGCAAGGGATTTAGCGAAGTGGGTGTGGACGAAACCTATCGCTTGTACAAGCAAGTGAAAGACCGCGGCTTTGATATGAATACCTTCGACCTACCAAAGAAATTCTTCACCCTGCTGTCGAAGTACACCGCGTGGGAGGTGATTGAATTGTCGTTAGTAGATAGCGCCACCGTGGTTGGGTTTGGCATCTGCTACCGCTCGCCCTCGGGCAATTACATACCCATGGTGGTGGGCCTGGACTATGAAAGCAATGCGCGTTACAGCACCTATCGCCAGATTTTATACCAGGCGGTAAAGCGAGCTGGCCAGTTGCAGAGCAAAAACCTTTTCTTCGGGTTTGGGGCCGATATAGAGAAGCAGAAATTCGGCACCGTGCCGGTAGCTAAATCAGCTTATCTGCAGGTAGATGATAATTACAGCATGGAATCTTTAGGTAAGTATCAACAAATAAATTACGCCAAATGAAACGTGTAGATTACAAATACATCAGCATCTATACCGATGACCGGTATCCGGATGTGGTTTTCGGTACCTATGCACCCCAATTGGAAATTGATCTTCCCATCGCCAAAGAACTCATCGCCAACAGGCTTGCTTTTTTGGAAGGCAAGCAGGCGTACACCCTTATCGATTTTACCAATGTAAAATCTGTTACCCGCGAGGCGCGCGATTACATGAACAGCCCGGAGGGTGGATTGAAAGGGTTGTTGGGAGGCGCTTTTCTTTCGAATAACGTGGTGGCTACCCTCTTTATCAATTTGTATTTGCGCGTAAACCAACCGGTGATCCCTGCCCGGTTTTTTAACAGCAAAGCCGATGCGTTGGAGTGGCTCAGCAAGATCAGATCGACAGGTTCATACTAGCCTTACCAAAGATAATTAATTATGGAAACGATAGTGACTTCTTTGATGACATTTAGCCTGGCAGATATTGATCAGGATATCCTGTTCGCCCAACTGAACCAACTTACACGAATAGACCTGGGTATTGCAAATGAGATTGTAATGGCACGTGTGGCCGTGACCAACCAAAGGTGCCACTACCTGATTGCAGATGTCTCCAACGCGCGCGTTATTACCGCGGAAGCAATGGATTTCATGCAAAGCCCGGAAGGTGGACTGAAAAACTTATTAGGTGCTGCTTTCATTGCATCAAACCCAGTAGCAGCCCTAATCGCGAATATATTCGTGAAAAGGCACAAAGATTTTCCAGCAAGGTTTTTTTCAAGTCGGGCTGCTGCTTTGGCTTGGGTGAGGGCATGCAGACAGAAACACCTTGCCAACAAAACTCTAAACAAGTAGTTATGCGGCCAGCCCACAAAATGCTTCTTACGACTGACCACACCGATTGTCCTGTAGGTCTATTACCCAAGTTATTGACTTTTAGTGAAGCGTTGCGCAAGGGAGATTACTCCAGGCGGGTAATCGTAAATTCGGGCGATGAAACCATCGATCAGATTATTCACAACCTAAACGCTTTTGCCGACCAGATGCAACTCACTTCACCGCCCATGGCAGTAGAGCAGGAGCAGGTGGTGAGCCGTTTTATTGACGTGATCAGTTCCTTTGCAAGCCTGGACTTTACACAGAAGCTGCCGGTTTCTGACCGCGGCACCATATGGGATGCGGTGGCTACTGGCATTAACGTGCTGGGCGATGAGTTGCAGCAGAGCACCGCCTCGCGGCAGGAGTTGAAAGAACAGCAGAGCGCGTTGCGTGAAGCCAAAGAGCAAGCTGAGGCAGCCAACAAAGCCAAGAGTTTATTCCTGGCCAATATGAGTCATGAGATTCGCACACCCCTTAACGGTATTCTAGGCCTTGCACAAGTGATGCTGGCCGAAAAAGAAATACCATTGGACTTCAGGCGCTACCTCGAAATGATACAGTTGTCAGGGCAAACGTTGTCGAAGCTGATCAACGACATACTTGACTTAAGCAAAATTGAAAGTGGCAGGCTGGAGTTAGAAGATATTCGTTTTGACTTCCGACAGGAGATGCGCGCCAAGTTAGAGCATTTTCATGTGCTGGCTGAACGAAAAGGCTTGCAGTTGAAGCTGGCCTTCCGCGAGTCGGCACCACACCAAGTCATTGGCGATCCTACTCGCATCGGGCAGGTGTTAACCAATATCGTGGGCAACGCCATCAAGTTTACCGATCAGGGAGAGGTAGCGGTTGACTTTTCTGCACTTACTATCAGCGCAGAGGAAGTAATTGTTCAGGCTTCTATTCGCGACACCGGTGTGGGCATAAGCAGAAGCGCGCAGGAGTCTATTTTCGAAATGTTTACCCAGGGCGACAGTACGGTGACACGCAAATTTGGTGGCACTGGCCTGGGGCTGAGTATTTCGAAGAAATTGGCAGAAATGATGGGTGGTGAGATTACCGTGCACGACCGCCAGTCTGAGTCTTTGTCGGGTACCGTGTTTACAATTACGTTTCGGTTGAGGTTGCCGGCCACCGATGCTTTGGTATCGAAAAAAGATCTTGCTGAGTCATTAATATTCAACGGAACGCCTCGTGTGTTGGTGGTGGATGACAATGCCGTAAACCTGCTGGTGGCGCGTAAAATGGTGGAGATGTCGGGGGGTATGGTTACTACCGCCACCGATGGTCACGATGCCATTGCAAAAGCAGTAGCGCAGCCGTTCGATGTTATTTTGATGGATATACAGATGCCTGGCCTGGACGGGCTGGAGGCTACGCGGCTGTTGCGGGCGAGAGGTCTTACACGTCCCATTATTGCAGTGTCCGCTAACGCGTTCAAGGAAGACGTTGCAGATAGCCTGGCAGCCGGGGTGAATACGCACCTGCACAAACCCTATACCCATGAAGAATTATTCAGCGCCATAGCGCAGGCCCTGGCAGATGAAACGAAGAAACAAGACTAACGGGCTTTGCCGGGAAGTCAAAACTAGGGTACACTAATTGTAAAATGACAGCGCCAAAAAACAGGTGGCTCCCCCTCTCCACCCCGAATTCCTCGGAGTGGAGAGGGAGCCGACCTTTGTCAATGCAAGGTCTTTGCCTTCCTCAATTCTTCATCTCGCCCTGGCGCACCAGGCGGTCTACATCGTTGTTTACCGATAGTATCAGCAAACAGGTGGCAGTGCAAAACACCGGGCTGGTGATGCAGTGGTGGCCGTTCCAACTGCCATCGTTGTTCTGAATTTTTAACAGACGGCCACTGGTATTGTCGTACCATTGTTTCCACTGCTGGTCTTTGCTGATCACCAGGCTTTCGCCCGTTTGCAGAAAGCTGAGAAACTCCTCTCCACCATTGTTGCCAAATCCTTCCAACACATCTTCGCGTTGCGCCTGTACTTTGGCCGTTTCATACACTTCGTAGGCGGTGGCATATTTCAATGCATCGTCTTCATCGAAACCTATTCTGCGCAGGTTCTCTGCAGAAGGTGCAGCATTTTGTTCCAGGCGTCCGTCTCTGCGCGCCTTCTCCATCTCTTCCTTCACCTTGCGTGCCTCCTTGGCGCTGGCCCGCGAAGAGCCTGAAACAGAATACAATACAATGCCTGCACCCATGTCGGTTTTTACTTCGCCTGTCCGTGTGTCCATATTATTTTTCTGAAAGTCACGTGCCTTGTCCAACGCTTCTTCATCCACCTGAATATCTAATGCTACTGCCGACTCCAACGCATTGGTGGCGAACGAACTTTGCAACACGCCTGCCCAGCCCGAACCCGCAATGCTGCCATCGTGGCTCTGCGCTTTTTGAATCTTGGCCACGCAAATTTCGTTGGCTTTCTTCACGCGCGCCTTCAACTGTGGTGTATCATCGAGGTGTTCCAGCAGGTTAGAGAAAAACTGCGAGGTAAGGATCACATCGATGTTGGCGCCCAGCTTGGTTTGAATTTGCGTGCCTGTTTCGTTGGTAATGTTCAGGCTGTTGACTGGTGCCGTTTCTGCCGCACGCAACAGGTAATCCAATGCTTTCGTCAGTGGTTCTTTGTAAGGGCCATTCTTTAAAGTGGAACCGGTGCGCAGCAACGCCATCGCTACCATGGCCGTAGTGGCGGGGTCGGTAGCTACGGCATGTGGGTCCATTACATCTTGCCGGTAGTGGCTGCCTGCGCCCCATCCACCGTTTTTATTTTGTGCCTGCAGCATCCACTGCAATCCACGGTCGATGGAAGTAAGTACCCGCTCGTTGGTTTTGAAAACAAACATCGAGTCGGCTGATTCTTCTCCCATCACGGTGCGGAATACGCAACCTTTGGGATAAGGACGGAGCGCTTTCTTTGTGCTTTTCTGCCCGGCAGAAAATGCCAGTAACAAGGCGGTGCCGGCCGCTGCAGCCAGCACCACCAGTGGTTTACCATACTTCATAAAATGGTTGTTTAAGATTTTAATCCCCAGATGCAGCGAAGGACACTTTTCCATAAATCAGGCAAAAAAGATTTCAAAGCAGGGAACCTGTTTGTAAAATATACCGTTTGGTATATTTTTGCGGCATGACCAAAGCGGAACGCACGCGCCAGCAGATTTTACACGCTACGGCCCCTTTATTCAACCAAAGAGGGTACGATGGCGCCACGTTGCAGGCATTGTGCGAGGCTACGGGGCTTACCAAAGGGGCTTTGTATGGCAACTTCGGCAACAAAGAAGAACTGGCACGGGAGGCCTTTCGGCATGCCATGGGCATTGTGCGCACCTGCATGGCGGAAGAACTGAGAGGAAAGCAATCGGCCAAAGATAAACTGGTGGCACTGGTAGGCTTCTTTGCCAAGTATGTGTATAACCCTCCGGTGCCGGGTGGCTGCCCACTGCTCAATACATCTATTGAGGCAGACGATTACCTGGTGGACATGAAGGCCGAAGTGGCCGCAGCCATTGACAGCACTATTGCTTTTATGGCCCGGCTGATTGACGAAGGCAAGAAGGCTGGCGAATTTCTTCCGGGAACAAGGTCGCGTGAGTATGCCACTCTTTTTTTCTGTGCGGTAGAAGGTGCCCTAATGGTATCACGTGTATCGCCCACAGACGAGGCAATGAAAACAGTGGTGCGCCTGTGTAAACGACTTTTAGAAGACATCAGTATTCAAAAATTATAAACCAATAACTCCAATACATGCAAACAAGACGTGTGGTGATTACAGGTGCCGGTGCCATTACACCGCTGGGCAATTCCGTCAACGAATTCTGGAACAACCTGCTGGCAGGCAAAAGCGGTGCAGGCCCGATTACGCGCTTCGATACTTCCAAGTTTAAAACGCATTTTGCCTGCGAGGTAAAGGGATACGATGCACGCAACCACTTTGATGTGAAAGAGGCGCGCAAGATGGACCTCTTTACGCAGTTTGCCGTGGTGGCTGCCACACAGGCGGTGGAAGATGCAGGCCTGCTTTCAGATACGTTGAACAAGCGCAGGGTAGGGGTGATATGGGGCTCGGGCAACGGTGGGTTTCTCACCTTCCAGGAGCAAGTGCTGGAGTTTGCCAAAGGCGATGGCACACCGCGCTTCAGTCCGTTCTTCATTCCCAAAGTAATACCCGACATTGCCTCCGGGTGGATTTCGATGAAGTATGGATTCATGGGGCCGAACTTTATCACCGTGTCGGCATGTGCCACTTCTACTACTTCCATTATTGACGCCATGAACTACATCAAGTGGAACAAAGCCGATGTCATTATTGCCGGAGGTTCCGAGGCCGCCATCAACGAATCAGGGATTGGTGGTTTTGGTGCGTTGAAAGCGTTGTCTACACGTAACGACAATCCGCAGACCGCCTCGCGTCCGTTCGATGTATCACGCGATGGCTTTGTGATGGGAGAGGGGGGCGTGGCCCTGGTGCTGGAGGCCTATGAGCATGCGAAAGCACGCGGTGCCAAAATCTATGCGGAGATTGTGGGCGGTGGCATGTCTGCCGATGCCTACCACCTCACCAGCACACACCCGGAAGGAGAAGGAGCGTTGCTGGGCATGCAACTGGCGTTGGAAGACGCAGGACTACAGCCTACCGATGTGGATTACCTCAACGTGCACGCTACCAGCACACCCACGGGCGATGAAAGTGAGTCGAAGGCAATTGTGCGGTTGTTTGGTGAAGACCCGAAACACCTGCACATCAGCGCCACCAAATCTGCCACCGGCCACCTGTTGGGCGGGGCGGGTGCCATCGAAGGACTGGTAGCCGTGCTAGCGGTGCGCGATGATGTGGTGCCCGCTACCATCAACACGACAACGGTAGACCCACAGGTACCTGCCGGGTTGCAATTAACCTTGGGTAAACCCGTTCGGAAGTCAGTGTGCGTGGCCATGAGCAACACGTTTGGCTTTGGCGGCCACAATGCCACCCTTGTTGTGAAGAAGTGGGAAGAGTAACTACTTCTTTGCCGATGAGGTATCTCCGTACAGGTCTTCGTAAGTAAGCACGTTCGATCCTTTGCCTCCGGAGCTGATGATGTTGAGGTGGATGAGCAACGCAAAGGCCATCAATAAAAAAATGATGAAATAGCCTGCGCTGAAAACGATGGAGTTGTAGGAAAACCACCCCTCGTAGGCGAAGATATCGTAGCTGAAGATAGCAATGGCAAGCAACGTGGACACCGTGAGAAAGGTGGCACCTGCCCGCTCGTTGATGAGCGCACGCACCACAATGATGGCACCGTAAAGCAACAGCAGGCCCGAAGTAAACAGGTACACAGCCAGCATTTTGGTAAAGTACAAAGGGGGTTCAACACAGTGAAGGCAACAAAGATGCCGTTAAGGGTAACCAGCACGTATTTTACAATCTGACTACCATCATTGGCAAAGAGTCTTCCCAAAAATAAAATGGCCCAGATCATGGTGAGATACAACGTAATATATTCTATGCGCACCATGGTAGTCCAGTCAAAATCGGGAACAAGGGAGATGAAGGTGTAGTCGTTAGAAAACATGGAGCGTACTGCCCAAGTGGCGCACAGCAACGAAAAGTAGATAATTACTTTTTTGCGGCCATAGGCCCAATAGATGGCCAAGAACACCAACGCCAGCAGCATTAGCAAGCCACATTCGGTCAGTTTGCTGGTCATGGCTATTGATTCTTTGGTGCGCATGGTGGCTTCTGTGCCGATGAAAATAGGATCTTTACAGCCGCCCTTGTGGTGGTGGAAGTTGGCAATCTGCAACGTGAGTCGCATGGAATCTCGGGCGGCAAAATAAACAGTTTGGGGCATCCACTGGGGCTGTGTAAAAGCCTCGCTGATGCCAGGCACTCCGTTTTCTGCAATCAGCTTGCCATTAGCCCACAGCCGGTAGCTGCTGTATATCTGCGGCAATTCGATGCCATAATTCTGTTGTTCTGCCGGCAGTTGAACCAGCAGGGTATAGGTAGCTACGCCCTGGCCGCTGCGCGAAAGCCGCGCATTGTTCCAGGTTTGCGGAAAGGCTACCCACGCGGGCTTGCCGGTTGTCTGTTCTGGCGTCAGCAGGTCATTGTCGTACCAGCCCCATACGCCATTCAGAGCGAGTCTGTGGCCGGAGAAATCGAACAATCGCGCATCTAACACTCCGTTTTTTGCAGATGGTTGAGCCACAGTGCTGCCAACCACCAGCACTACCGGCAGCAACAGGCATCTCTTAATCAGGTGGAGCATTGAAGGCGGAAAGTGCGTGAAGATATATAAAATTTCTTCATTGTGCGTTCCTCTACGCGGCAGGGTAGTTCAAAAAAAAAGAGGCCGTCTCCTACATTTGACAAATCAAACATAGAAGACAGCCTCTTCCAACCTCGCACTAAATTTTCTCTACAGCCGGGTGCGTATGCCCACGCGGCCAAACACCAGTCCTTTGCTTAAGTGTGCCGGGCCTTCTACCATAATCATCGGTTCGCCAAATGCATTCAGCCGCACTTCATCGCTCACCTGCATGGCTACGGTGCCCTCGCCATAAACGGTGGTGGCGGCAGTCTTGCTGCTTACGCCACTGGTTTCTATCCTGTTCTCGCCATACAGTGTGTACTTCTGGTGGCCGGTTACGCCTGCATCAATGCGCAGAGAGTTTTCGCCATACATCACTGCCTTAAACTTCTCCGTTTTTACTTCCGCCAGTTCTATCTCTGTGGTGCCATAAGCTTTCAATTTGAACTTGCGTGCTTCCAACACCTCATTGCACACCAGGCGTTCCTCACCCCGAATTTCAACACCTTTTAAAGAACGATACGTAACATATGCCGTAACCGATGCATGGTGGTATTGGCTGCGCTTGCGCGAATAACCATCTTCCCAGACCTTCAGGCTTTTTTCTATGTATCGGGCATCATCCAGGTAGATGTGCAATTTGCTGCCCTTTACTTCTATGTTCATTTGCGAGGCATCTATGTTGGCAGCCGTAATGCGGATGGATTCCGTTTCACCTTTTTTCAGCACCAGCTTTATTTTAGGCGACACCACGATCTTTTGAAACGGATCGAGTAGCCTTTCCTTGGGCTGATCTTGTGCAAAGGCAGCCACCGACAACAGTAGCAACAGGGGAGCAATGATTTTTTTCATAGGATTTGTCATTTGAAGGTAAGACAACCCGGCAGCCAACCACCCCTACGTGCCGTCAAAAAAAATTATTCCGTGCGCAAAGAGTCTACCGGGTTGCTGAAGGCCGCTTTGAGTGCCCGATGGCTGGCAGACACCAGCGCCAGGAACAGGGCCAGCAGGGCCGCCAGCACGAAAGCGCTGATGGGCAGCGAAATGTGGTAGGCGTATTGGGCCAACCACGCGTGCAACGCCCAACCCGCCAGGGGAATAGCCGCCAGAAAGGCGATGAGAATGAGGCGTGCAAACTGGAGCGTGAGTAGTAAAACAATATCAATGGAATTGGCTCCTAGCACCTTACGGATGCCGATTTCTTTGGTGCGCTGTTCGGCCATGTAGGTGGCCAGGCCGAACACCCCCAGGCAGGCAATGAAGATGGCCAGAATGGTGAAGACCAGGAACAGGGTGCCTAGCTTTCTTTCGCGTGCGTATTGTGCGCGGAAGTTGTTGTCTACAAAGGTGTATTCGAACGGAGCCCCTACCGCATACTGGTGCCAGGCTTCCTTTATGAATGTCAACACCGAGTCGGGGCTGTCGGTGCGCAGCCTTATGGCCATTTCCCAGTTCGGCTCCTTACTCTTTACAATCGCTAACGGCTGAATGGGGTCCTTGAACGAGCGGAAGTTAAAATCGCTGATGATACCGATGAGCTTCCTGCGCACTTGCCGCTGCGCATCGTAGGTGGAGGTAAGCCACACGCTGTCGGCAGGCGTGTTGGCAATACCCAACGCCAGGGCTGCCGATTCATTGAGGATTACAGCCAGCGAATCAGCGGGGGTCTCTGCCGAGAAATAACGTCCCGACTTCATACGGTATCCCATGGTGGTCAGGTGGTCGCCATCCATTTCGTACACCGTTAACAGGTAATCTTGTTGGCGGCCATCTACCTTAAATACAAATTGCCAATCGATGTGGGGCGGCAGGCGGTTGGCAAAGCTGGCGCTGGCAATTTGCGGATGCCCAAGCAACGTCTTTTTAAACTCAGCTGCGTGGCTGCCCAGGTTGGCCGTGTGTAGCAGGTTAAGCGTGAGGCGTGCATCGAAACCGGGGTTTTGGTTTTGAATGTATTGCAGTTGCCGGTACACCACCAACGTGGCAATGATGAGTGTGATTGAAACGAAAAACTGAAACACCACCAGTGTATTGCGTATGCCGTACTTCCTGCGGCCCATGCGCACGCGGCCTTTCAGTACTTCTATCGGGCTGAACCGCGCCAGGTAAAGGGCGGGGTAGCTGCCGGCCAGGAAGCCAATCAATACAATGAACACAAGCAGACCCGCCAGCATATCAGGCTCGCCAAACACGGCAAACGAAATATTTTTTCCCGTAAGGAGATTGAACGGCAGCAACGCCATGCGCACCAGCCCCAGCGCCAGCAATACCGACAATAACGTGTAGAGTACCGACTCTAATAAAAACTGGGCCATGAGTCGCGACTGCCGTGCGCCCACGGTTTTTCTTACGCCCACTTCTTTGGCGCGCGAGGCGGAGCGGGCCGTACTCAGGTTGACGTAATTGATGCATGCCAGCAGGGTGATGAAAAGTGCAATGGCCGCCAGCAGGTAGATGGTTTGTACGTTGCCATTCGGTTCAATCTCATCGGCCAGGTTAGAGTGCAGGTGGATGGAGGTAAGTGGCTGTGTGAAGAAGGCGAGGTAGTTGCCCTGCCGTTCGAACTGCAGCAGCGTGGTTTTCATGGTGCGCTCCAACTCTTCTGCCACCGCGGTGTCCACCAGTTTGTCTAGAAATGCCTGCACGTGGGGCAAGGTGTGCGGGTCTTTCAATTTCATGTAGGTAACCACCAGGCCATCCGTCCAACGGCTGTCTTTAAGCTCTTGCCACGAGTCGAGCGAAAGCACGATGGTGAAGTGGAAGTGACTTTGGTGGGGCGGATCTTTGGCAATGCCTGCCACGGTGGCTTCGTAACCCTGCGCCAGCGTCATGGTTTTGCCGATGGGCGAGGTGTCGCCCGGCCCGGTGTAGCCAAAGTACCTGCGCGCAGCCGACTCTGACACCACCAGCTTGTCTTTGCCTTTCAGTACGTTTTTGGGATCGCCCGCCAGTAGTTCGAAATCGAAGAAGCGGAAGAAATTCGAATCGGCCAGCAGCAGGTAAGGTTCGGTGAAGGCTTTGTTCTGGTAGCGGATGGGAAAGGTGGGCCAGTTGGCCAGCCGCAGTACCGCTTCCACATCGGGCGATTGTTGCAGCGCGGCCGCCAGGGGTGCACCTGTTTCTGCCGACACCGACTCGCGCCCCTGTAGTTTGCTTTGGTAGCCGATGCGGTGGATGCGGTGACCATCGCGGTGAAAGCGGTCAAAACCCAGCTCATCGCGCATGTAGATGAGCAGCAGCAGGCTGCAGGCTATGCCAATGGTGAGGCCGGAGACGTTGATAAAAACGAAACCCCGCTGGCCCATCATCATGCGCAAAGCGAGGGTAAGGTAGCTGCGGATCATCTGCTGGTGAAGCTAGCGCAATAATAGCATTTTCAAAGATGGTTTTTTGTGGAAGGCGTGACTTTGGCAAAGTATAGATGCGGCCTGCTGAGGGCTTGCTTTGACGGGCGGGGTAAGCGCCCTTCATGCCTGGTGGAAGACTGGCGCACACGCTCAGGGTGACGATTCCTTCGAAGTTTTTTGAATAGGAGGACTAAGCTTGTGCAGATGCCTTCGGTTTGCGAGGGATTATCCGGGTAGTGAGCAAGTAAAGTACCCATGCCAGGGCACCCCAGTAGATAGTAAAGGCAATAACCAATAGCGGGGGTGGGGCATCGGGTTCCTGCGCCAGAAACGACAAGGGTTTGATCAACACATACTTTACAGGATATACTAGCTGGGCCAAAGTATGCTGCCAGCCGATCGCAGACTCCATACCCGGAAACCACTCGCCATCGGCAGGAAAGAGCCTGACTTCCGGGCCGAGCAGGGCGTTGGAGAGAAACTGAAACACGAACGCAGCAACGAGGAAGAGCAGAATGAATTTGGGTCGGGTTGTTTTCATCGGCAGGGTAGTTGAAAGACCTTGTTGGCAAAGGTAACTGAATATACTTTGTAATACAAAGTGCTTTTGTTATGCGAATGTGTTGCCTTTAGGAACACGCACCGGCCAAGTAGGGGAGGGCGTTCCTTATCCGACAAAGAGCATCGGTAAAGTGACAATACGTGTGTTACAAGTGGGGGCACGCACCGGTAAAGTGGGGGCGGGCATCCAACTTCTGACAATGAGCATCGGTAAAGTGACAGTACGCTTGTTACAAGTGGGGGCACGCACCGGCAAAGTGGGGGCGAGCGTCCCCCTTCCGACAATAAGCAGCGGTAAAGTGAAAGTACGGGCCGTGCGTCTGGAAGTTCGCACCGGTCGGGCGACTGGACATATCCATTTTTTCAACGTTCCCTAAAGTCATTTAACGGTGCACTTTGTACACTCAAAGATAAGCTTAAAAATTGTCAAAGAATTTTGAAACAAACTGCTTCCGTTGTGAGTATATTAAACCATAACTTAAACATTAAAAGTTATGAGCCATGTTAAAAACCTGCACGCCTTTGAGAAGCTCATGGGCTACTGCACCGGGTACGGAGGAACCTACAACCCCGGACAACAAAACCTCAAGGTGAATGCGTTGGCCACCCTTTTGAACAACGCCCAACAAAAAATCGATGAGGTGCGAATTGCGACCATCGCCTACAACCATGCCGTAAACGACCGGGCCGCGAGAACGGAAGAGTCGGTTAAGCTGGCCGGGCGGGTACTTAACCTGCTCAAAACCATGAACCTGTCTGCTGGCACGCTGGCAGACGCGCGTTCGCTGGTGCGCAGCATACGTGCGCGCATGGCGGCCGTTCCCGAAGCGGAGCCGGAAGCCGAGGCAACGCCCACGGAGCGCAGAGCCAGAGGGGGAGACTATGGCACACGCATTTTTCGCTTTGCAAACCTGGTGGCGTTTGTGGAAACGTTGCCCTACAAGGCCAACGAGCCGAACCTTTCGGTGAAGGGGTTGCGCCAGGCGCTGGCCGAACTGCAACAAGCCCACGACCGCGTAAACACCGCCCATGTAACTTTGAACAACGCGCGGCTGGAGCGCGACAAGGTGATGTACGAGGGACCGTTTTCGGTGGTGCGCACTGCCCTGGCGGTGAAGCGTTATGTACAGGGTGTGTACGGCACGGTAAGTAGTCAGTACCGCGATGTGTCGCCCATTCGTTTCACTATGCGTTAACCGTTATGGATGAATGGGTGTGAAACCCCTGTGGCCAGGCTGCAGGGGTTTTTTGTTGGGGTAGGGTAGGAGAAATGTACGCGATTGTGGATATTATTAAATTAATCCACATTAATCTAATGAAGATACTCAACACAATTATCATTCTACTATTTCCAGGGATGCTGTGCGGACAAGGGGCCAATAGTTTAACCGCTGCACAAATTCTAAACTCATCAATCGAATTCTCCGGAGGAGAAAACCGAATAAAAAACATTAAATCCACAGATGCCAATTATTTATTGATACAACTCGATAAATCCACGGCAATAATTAATCAGAAGATAAAGACTGGAGAAAAGTACGTGCAGTGTATACTATCTATGACTCATGTTCCGCAGACTACATTTTTCAACGGCAAAGTCTTATCAACGGTGAATGGCTCGTCTGTTACTCATGTTGACTCACTAAATGAGATCGAAGAGATAAGACTTAAGACATATAGTCAACTACAGTTCGGGTACAAAACCCTTGGTTATAAGCTGACCAGGCTTCCGGACAAGAACTTTCAAAATTTTGATTGCTATGTTATAAGCGCAGCGGCATCCAATGGTTATACGACTGTGAATTTCTTTGATAAAAAAAATTATAGATTATTGATGGTTGTGTATCCTAGCGGTAACAAGTCATTAATGGTAGACTACGTATTTCAGGACAGCGTTCTCTTCAATACACATGTCATAAATACATTCACTGATTCAAACACTGTCCAAGAACTAAGACTGCAACAAGTAGAGCTTAATCCGGGCATTGCTGATATTTGGTTTAATTGTCCATATGAAAGGGATTTATCCATTCCGGATTATATAAAGACAGGACAATTTGAATCAACAACCGGGCCAAGGACCGAATTTGTTAGAAGTGCGAACTCGCAGGACTATAAGGATGAAACAGGAAAATTGATTGGGAGGCGGTTTCTTAAATGGATAAATGATGATACATACCGACTGATTGACCATAAAGCAATCCAAAACAAAGACCTTTCTCCTGAATCAGAGATTTTGGTTAGAATAATTTCCTGGGACAAGCAAGGCTATGTTTGTCAATGGATCGCTGGTAAATATACCGATACCCAAGAATATAGGTTGAAAGATTAACTGGCCTAACACAAGCAATAAGTCATGCCCGCCCCATCCTGGCGCAAGCTTACCGCTTGAGCCGTCTAAAGAATCTTAAATATTTGTCAACACTTTGTTAAGGTGGCATCAAATTTTGCTTTACCTGAAAACAAATCCCAATTTCTCGACCCATGATCATAATGAAAATAACGATGAACCCACTGTTATTGGTCGGCATTCTAACAGTATTTGTTTCTTGCAGCGGCCAAAGTAAAAAACCGACTGGAAACAAAGTTGAACAACTGATCACTCCCAACATGGGCGACACGGTTTCGGACATCGGAAAAAATATTGACTACATTTTGCAGGATAGTAACGGGAACTACTGGTTTGCCAGCAACGGGGAGGGTGCCTATTTGTATAACGGAAAAACACTGACACACATTACAGAGAAACACGGCTTGTGCAGCAATTTTGTATTGAAAATAGAGGAAGATGAAACCGGTAATCTTTGGTTTTCCACCCGAGATGGCATTTGCAGGTTAACCGGAAATTCATTCGTGAATTACACGGACTTTATTAATCATGCACCGAATGTAAAACTTACCGTTGTAAATGGCGGACTTTTCTTCAATCGGTTAAATGATATCTGCTTTTACGATGGGAAAACGTTTACCGGTTTTACCATTCACCCAGATACTTACACACCCTCTCCAGGCAATATGAACAGGCCCTACAGCGTTTATTCCACGCTGATTGACAAATCGGGCAATGTGTGGTTTGGCACACAAGAAAAAGGTGTTTGTCGCTATGATGGAACAACGTTCACATTTTTTACGGAGTTCGGTTTAGATCAGGCCGCTGTCAGAACGTTATTCCAGGATCGGTCAGGAAATATTTGGGCAGGAAACAATGGCGCGGGTTTGTTCAAATTCAACGGTGAGAGTTTTGTGAATTTTACAGACGAAAAAGGGTTGGCCAATCGTGACTTCCTAAAGAAACTACCAGGGAAGGCAGAAACCCTGGCCCGACCCTGGACAATCAACGAAGACGACCAGGGAACCCTGTGGATTGGGACTATTGATGCGGGCGTATGGGCCTATGACGGAACCAATTTGACAAATTACACCACCAAAGATGGACTGAGTGGCAACGCCATTTGGACCATTTACAAAGACAAAAAAGGTGAGCTTTGGTATGTAACAGAGGGTGAAGCCATTTATAAATTCAACGGTAAGACATTTGTGAAACATACATTTCACTAAAAGAATTGGGGCATAACTGGTATGATGCAGGTGCGATTTCTAACTATTTGTATTAGATAAGTTGATAAAATCAATTGCCTATGAAACCTCTGCTTGTAAAATCTATCGCGTGGGTAATAGCGGGGCTTAACCTGTATTACATCGGTTGGTGGCTCGTTGTTTTTGATAAGTCATCCAATCAGAGTGAAAGAGTAGCGCTGTTTTTGGAGCGCTGGCTTTTTTTCGATTCGCTGGCAGCACTAAATGTATTTCTGATGATCATCACCATCGCATCGTTGGTAGTTGTCAATACCACGCAGGTCGGCAAGGTTTTGCGGGTAGCAGCCACTTCTGTCTACCTGCTCTTTTTGCTGTATTGCGGACTAAGTTATCTGTAAACGGAAAAGGGGGAGGAGAGGGGCTCTATGCACTTGACAGACGCATAAGCGATGATGGGGTGAGGTAATAGATCCTTCGCTCACAATCACAACTGAAGCTGTTTCCTACCCCTTCTTCAACGAAGCGAACCATTTATCAGCATCCTCTTTCGTTTCGAAGGTCTCGAGGTTCAGGTTCTGGCCGGCATACTTGGCGGTCATGTTGTTTTTGAATTTCTCCATGGCATATTTGGCAAACGGGTCTTTGCCAATAATCACCGCGTGGTTTTTCACACCTGCTTTCACAAAAAGTGTTTCATTCCACACTTTGTCCAGCCATCCCTGGTCGTCTATTGAAAGCACGCCTACATTACGGGTATCGCCCAGCCAGTTCAGCGTTTTGCCGTTCTTGGCTTTGTAATCGGTAAACTCTTTACACACACTCAGCAAGCCATCCCGAAATTCTGCACTGGTAGGCTTTCTTAACCAAACGTGGAAGAGCAAGCCTATTTCCTCATCTAAGAAACATTCAATGTACTCGCGGGCAAACAATTTTGTCATGGGTAAAAGGTTAGGTAAGTGAAATCTAATACTTATTTCAACATCAGGCAATGTTTATGGGGCGAACGACTAGGCGCGTGCACCCCTGTGCTAAAAAATGCTCCAGCGTGCACCCTTTGGGTTTAACCTCATAGAAATGACAAGTTTTTGTTGATATGCTTTTGAATACAAAGTACTTTTGTATTTTCGGATTTAATCGGTTTTCCAACAGAAAGCAGATAGTATGCAATATTTTGTAGACAAAGGGTCGGTGGTGCGGGAGATATGGGGCAAGAGTGATACCATTCTGCTCATCTTCGCAGGGGCAGCTGCAGAGTTTGCCCTCAACAAAGCAGTGGATTGGCTCTACTTTACGGGGCGGCTGCCGGCCGATCCCTTGAGTAGGCTGTTCTCTACCGTTTCGTATGCACGTGCCATTGTGTTTTCGGAGGAGCGGGTCGCTCTTCAGGCCATCCGCGCCATGGGGCATGCGCACGCGCAAGTGGAATTCAGACGAGGCGCGCAGATACCCGACTGGGCTTACCGCGATGTGTTGTTTATGCTCACCGACTACTCCATGCGCGCCTATGAGGCGTTGGAGCGCACACTCTCACTGCAGGAAAAAAGAGAAGTGTTCGCGGTTTTTAACAAGTTGGGCAAAGCCATGGGGTTGCAGGGACTGCCTACTTCGCTCGAAGAATGGCAACAGATGCGTAGCCAGCACCTGGAGGCAAATTTGCAACTGTCTACCTTCACGGTGGATTTGTTTCACCAATACAGAAAGCACCTCGGGGTTGTCCGTTATTACCTATTGCTGGAGGCACAAGTGTTGGTAATACCAGCACCGGTGCGCACCATGTTGGGTCAGCACAAGCACTCTCTGCTGCGACCCCTTTTAAATATCTACCGGTGGAGCAAAGCCTGGAAGGCCGACCTGCTGCTGAAAAAGTTTTTGTTCCCCCGTCAATACCAACGGCAGATCGGTGCCTTGGATATTTGAGGGCGTTTACCTCAGTTTTATTTTTCTATTATCGTGGTTACCTCCGCCCAGTGTCTAGGAAGGTGGCCGATGGAGTAAATTCACGTTCCGTTTAGCACCGGTTACTTTTTTCGTTGCCGTTTCATGAATTTCCAGTAAATTCAAACACCTTATTTAAACTATGGAATCTTTTGGTACGTGGTGGGAAGGGTTGAGCATGGTGCTTAAAATCTATTGGGCAATAGCCATTCCCTTTACCGTTTTTTTTGTGTTGCAACTGGTGTTCTCTTTCTTCGGGGCCGAGACGCCCGATGACTTGCCCGATGCCGAAATCGAGGCCGACCATGGCATCGGCTTCCAGTTCTTCACCCTCAAACACATGGTGGGCTTCTTTACCATCTTCGGCTGGACTGGTATTGCGTGTGTGGAGTCGGGCTTGTCAATGCTGGCAACCTTGTTGGTTTCTACGGCAGCAGGTACTGCCATGATGGGGATTATGGCCGGTTTGTTTTATTTGTTGATGAAAGCCAACGCAGACGGTACCATGCGCATAGAAAATGCCATCGGCCAGGTGGGCGAGGTGTACCTTACCATCCAGTCGAAACGTGGGGCCCTAGGTAAAGTGCAAGTGAAGGTAAGCGGCTCTTTGCGCACCCTCGATGCACTGACTGATGATGAGCACGACATACAAACCGGTAAAATGGTTACCGTGGCCAGCATCGTGAACGACAATATCTTATTAGTAACTTCCAAATAATTTTTCTTTATGCCTTTTACGCTTCCCATCCTCGCTATTGTAGGGTTATTTATTTTTGTGATGATCACCACGGTGCTGCGCAGGTACAAGCGCTGCCCTTCCGATCGTATTTTGGTGGTATATGGTAAAGTAGGCGGAGGAGGCTCTGCCAAATGTATCCATGGTGGCGCGGCCTTCATCTGGCCTGTCTTTCAGGATTATTCTTTCATGGATCTAACGCCCATTTCTATTGAAGTGAATCTCACCAATGCATTGAGTAAGCAAAACATACGTGTAGACGTACCCTCGAAGTTTACTGTGGGTATTTCTACCGAAACGGGTGTAATGGAAAATGCAGCCGAACGTCTGCTGGGTTTGCAACGCCAGGATGTACATGCATTGGCACATGACATCATTGTGGGACAGATGCGTTTGGTGGTGGCCATGATGGACATTGAAGAGATCAACACCAACCGCGACAAGTTTTTGTTGAACGTGTCGCACAACGTGGAGGTAGAATTGAAGAAGATCGGTCTCAAGCTGATCAACGTAAACATTACCGACATCAAAGACGAGAGTGGTTACATTTCTGCACTCGGTAAAGAAGCCGCAGCCAAAGCCATTAACGAAGCCAAGATTCGTGTAGCCGACCAGGAGCGCCTGGGGGATATCGGTAAGACCGAAGCAGAAAAAGAACGCGATATTAAAGTGGCAGAAATGGTGCGCGACCGCGATACGCAGGTAGCCGTGACCGTAAAAGACAAGGAAGTATTGATGGCGGGCGCCAAACGCGATGAGCAGATAGGTAAGGCGGAGGCCGAACGCGATACGCGTATCAAATCCGCGGAAGCGAACGCCTTGGCCGTGAAAGGGGAGAACCAGTCGAAGATTGCCATTGCAGCCTCCGATTCGGAAAGGCGCGAACGTGAAGCTGAAGCGTTGAAGAAAGCGGTAGCAGCCGAAAAGGTACAGTCGGCCAAAGCGTTGGAAGAAGCGTACGTGGCCGAGCAGAAAGCGGAACAGGCGCGTGCCGACCGCGAAAGAGCTTCGCAGAATGCCAACATTGTGGTGGCTGCAGAAATTCAGAAACAGAAAGCCATCATTGAAGCGCAGGCAATAGCCGAACAGTTGCGCGAAAAAGCAAAAGGTGAAGCCGATGCCATCTATGCCAAATTGGAAGCAGAGGCACGTGGTATGTACGAAATACTCACCAAGCAGGCACAGGGCTTGCAGCAGATTGTAAAAGCTTCGGGCGACAATGCGCGCGATGCGGTGTTACTGTTGATTGTGGACAAGCTGCCGGAGCTGGTACGCCTGCAGACAGAGGCGATCAAGAATATCAAGATCGACAAACTTACCGTGTGGGATGGTGCCGGTGGTGGTGCCGATGGCAAAACGTCTACAGCTAATTTTATCTCAGGTTTGTACAAGTCTGTTCCACCGCTGCAGGAGATATTTAACATGGCAGGCATGGAGCTGCCTGAATATTTGAAGGGCAAGTCCGCAGCCGAATTACAGAAGCTGGCGGACGAGGTGAAAGCGAAGCAGGGAGAGAAGAAAGACGAACCGAAAAAGAGCTGATGGAATTGGCCAAGTTAAAAAATGAAGGCACTTTTCCTTTTCACTGTGTTGACATTAAGTCTATTGTATGGGCCTGTGGTTGCACAGCAGGTAAAGTCCTTTCGCAACGGTGAGGCTACTTTGTTTTATGAGGAATTTGGCGCTGGCCCACCCCTCTATATTCTGAGTGGTGGCCCCGGTGAGCCACCTGATGATCCCTACAGGCGCATCATCGACAGTCTCAAATCGAACTATACGTGTGTGTTGCTACACCAGCGCGGTTCGGGACTTTCTCATTCGGTGCCTGTTACCAAAGAAAATTTCGCCATTGCGAAATACGTAGAAGATGTAGCGCTGCTTCGCAAGACGAGAGGCGATGGTGATGTGGCTTTGTTGGGAGTAAGCTGGGGTGGTTTGCTGGCACAAAGCTTTGCAGCCAAACATCCGAAGGCAGTGAGCAACTTGATTTTGGTTTGTTCGGCACCACCCAGCTACAAATTGTGGGGGGTGCTGTACGATAATCAGCTAACGAGACGATCGCAAGTGGAACGCGACTCCATGCGCACCCTCGAAACGCAGTTTGCTCGCTGGGGCGACCGGGCACTGGATTCTTTGAAGCGGGTGGAGCCGCAGCACCCGGCTGTACTGGCATTGAAAGCATTTATGTGGATACACATTCGTGCCATGTATTTTGATACACGTAATATTTCGTGGGCCAAGTTCGAAAAACTTTTTGCCAACTTTAATTTTCAACCTATTCCGATCATCGACCAGGAAGTGGTGGAAACACAATATGATATTACCGAAGAGCTAAAGAAGTTGAGTGTACCTGCCCTAATTGTTTACGGCAGGCAAGACGACCAGGGAGAGTCGACTTTTTTTATGCAGCGCGATTGTTTTCGCAACCATGAAATGCGGGTGATTGAACAATGCGGTCATGAAATAGTGGAAGAACAACCCGAAGCCTTTTTTCAGATTCTGAAAGACTATTTGCAACGAACCCGAAAGAATTGAACTACCGCATTGTGCATAACCCGGTGCAAAAGTTGTGGAGTTCTTTTTGAGGATAAATTTGTGAGGAGCAAGAGTGGGAAGTATCTTCATATCACTATTTCACAATCGCTACAGAATTGGTTCACACCACCGGCAAACAAAAACCGATACTCTACGGAGTGCGGCAACAGAAAAACCGGGCTTGTGATACTTTGCCTGCGCCAAAGAACTGAAAGGGACTTTGAGACGGGTGAGAAATGTGAGACCGATGCTGCAAGGTATCGGAGTGTTGCATTTCAGTCTGCAGGATGAAATGGGGTGAGCAGCTGGCTACGGTTGGTTGCTTCACAAAGACGGGGGTGATCAGTAACACTGTTTCATCCCCGTTTTTTTTGTTCGCTGCCGAACAGTCAGTGTAAGAAAGTCGGTCATCTACACCACACCCTTTCTGCCAACTCACTACAACTTTTTGAG
>CAZRQK010000031.1:36301-56991 GCA_964602295.1 uncultured Ohtaekwangia sp. | reverse complement strand
CTTCCACATAAACTGAAATCGCTATTTGGGGATTGTCCTTAGGTGCAAAGGCAATGAAAACAGAGTGATCGAATAGGGGTGGAGTGTTTTGAACCGTTCCGGTTTTTCCGCAGACAACGATGTTGCGCAGCTTGGCGCGATACTGTGCGGTGCCATGATCTACCACATCGGCCATCGCCTCTACAGCCACTCTGAAATGAGAGGAGTCGATCGATGTATAGTGTCGTTCGGTATATTTCGGCAGGGGCTCACCATCCTTACCTATGGCTTTGATAAGATGGGGTATGTAATAGTAGCCACGGTTAGCCACGGTGGCGGCAAAGTTGGCCATCTGTATAGGCACCACCAGGTTTTCACCTTCGCCAATTGCTATGGAATAAATATTGGAGAATTTCCAAGGCTTACCGTTGTAGGCACGGTCGTAATAAGCAGGTGTGGGTATCAATCCATCTTTTTCGTTGGGCAAGTCAATGCCCAGGCGTTTGCCGAAGCCAAAGCTCATGATGTGCTTGTTCCATTCTTCCAGCCCAATGCGCGTGTCGGAGAATGGATCGCCACCCTTGCCCTTGTTAAGCATTCTACGCAACACATTATGAAAGTAGGGATTACAAGAGTTTGCAATGGCACCACGCAAATCTTCGTTGGTGTGTGCTCCGTGGCAGTCGATGACGGTGCGGTCGCAGTAAACACGGGTTTCCGGTGTGATTACGCCTTGCTGAAGGGCTGTCATGGCCTGCGCAATCTTGAAGATGGAGCCGGGACGATATTGGGCCATCAACGGGCGATTGAACAGCGGTTTTAGTGTATCGCTGCTGATCAATCTGAAGTTAGAACTATAGTTGCGACCGGTTAAGAGGTTGGGATCGTAAGAGGGGCCTGAAACCAACGTAAGGATTTCGCCTGTAGCCGGTTCAATGGCCACGATGCTGCCGGCTTTGCCCTGCATCAATTTTTCACCATACTGTTGTAGATCAAGATCGATACCCGAAATTAAATCCTGACCGGGAACGGAGAGGGTGTCGTAGGCTCCGTTTTTCCATGAACCTTTTTCCACGCCTTTCACATTCCGTAATTTGAATGACACACCGCGTTTACCGCGCAGTTGTTCTTCGTAGAAAGATTCAATGCCGCTTTGCCCGATGTAGTCACCCTGCTTGTAAACTTTTCCCTGGTCTCTGGCCAGCTGCTCTTTGCTGATCTCACTTACATAACCCAACGCGTTGGCCAGTGATGGCGTGGTGTAAGCGCGTGTGGTGCGCACCTGAATGTAGAAGCCCGGAAATTCATCGAGGTGGTCTTGCACACGAGCAAAATCAGTATTCGATAGCTGGTTGATAAACAATGTGGGCTTAACAGGCGAATACTCTTTGCGCGCCTTCATCTCGCGAAAGCGCCTGCGCAGCTCTTCCCTAGTGATATCGAATACCTCGCAAAAACGGGTCGAGTCAAATTCGCCCATGTCTTTGGTAATCACCGACAGGTCGTACTCAGGCGTATTGTAAACAATCTGTTTTCCGTTGCGATCGAAGATTACACCGCGATAAGGATAGTCAACCTGGCGAAGGATGGCATTGCTATCGGCCAACTCTGCATAGCGGCTATCGAGTACCTGAATAAAGAACAGCTTTACCGCGAACACAATGCCGGTAAGTACCACAATAACCTGTATGATCTCTTTGCGCCCTTCGTTCATCTGCGAGTAGGTAGGCTAAGATACTGCAATAGTACCATAACTGTGATGGTAAACACCACACTGCCCATCACTTTCATCATGGTAAACCAAAACAAACCAAATCCGCCTGCTTCGGTGAAGAATAATAGCAGGTGGTGCACAAACACCAGCGGAATAGCATACACCAGAAACCATTGAAATCCGTTAGCGGCCAGTGTAGGACTGCTTCCACCTTCGTACCCACCCTGCGGTGTAATGGTAGCCAGCCAGTAATTGCGCAAGTAAGCAACCAATACCAGCGACAATGCATGCAAACCCAGGCTATCGTAAAAAACATCAACACTAAAGCCCAATAAAAAACCAATGAGCATCAGAACCAAGTTGTTGATCTCTATGGGAAGCAGCAACACGAAAGCCACATACAAAAAACAAAAAGAAGTATCGAACAGCACTAGGCGTTTGAACAAGAGCACTTGTGCCAGCAGGTACAGAAAGAAATAGATAATATGAAACAATCCAGACCTGCTCATTTCAACTCTCCGATGGTTACCATTTCCAAAGAATCTTTTTCCGCGCGCAGCTGGCTTCGTATTACTTGTACAAACGACAGTTTACCAAAATCCTGGGCCAGCTCTACCCGTATGTTCCAAAAAGGAGCTTCTTCAGAAAGCGACACTTCGCGTACGATGCCTACCATTACCTGGTCAGGAAAAACCGCATTGAAGCCCGAAGTAACAACGGTATCGCCTACCAGCGGGGTAACGTGACGCGGAATGTAAAGTAAGCTCGTAAAGCGCGGGTCGTTGCCATCCCATTTGGTAGTGCCAAAGTGCCCGGTGCGTTTAATGATGCTCGATACGTTTTCGTCAATGTTCAGCAACGAAATTAACACAGCGTAATTATCGGATACGGATTTTACTTTACCCACTGCACCGGCCGCGCTTATAACGGCCATGCCTGGCTCAATGCCATTTTTCTGCCCCTTATCTATGGTGACGTAATTTTTGAAAAGCTGCGTAGAGTTGTTGATCACCTTGGCGCTTACATAGTCGAAACGGTTGATGATTTCCGGGTCTTTGATCTCTCGTACCTCTACAGAGAAAAGACTCTGGTTGCGTTGCTCCAGGCGTGTGCGCAGCAGCGCATTTTCTTCAGACAACTCGCGGTTGATTTGACGCAGGGAAAAATACTCGCGCACGCCCTGCGAAAAGCTGATGATGTTGGCAGCCAGCCGGTTGGAAGAGTTAAAGAACTTCGTGCTCTGGTACTGATTATTCTCAACAATCAGCCAGGCACAAAAGAGTTCTAATAAAAGAAACGTGAAGAATGCCCGGTACTGAAAGAGAAAATTGAGAAGGCGATCCATCTCATCACGTCATCAAAACTTTGCGGAAATGGTTCAGGTTTTTCAAGGCAGCACCGGTGCCGCGCACTACCGCACGCAGCGGGTCGTCTGCCACATGTATGGGCAACTTGGTTTTAAGTGCCAGTCTTTTGTCGAGGCCACGCAGCAACGCACCGCCACCGGTTAGGTAAATGCCACGCTCGTAAATATCGGCCGAAAGTTCGGGTGGAGATAACTCCAATGCTTTGAGCACGGCTTCCTCCAATTTAGAAATGGACTTATCCAGCGCGAAGGCTACTTCGGAGTAAGAAATCTTAATGGTTTTAGGAATGCCTGTCATCAGGTCGCGGCCACGAATTTCATAGTCATCGGGCCCGTCATCCAGTTCGGTCAGGGCTGAGCCAACTTCAATCTTCACGCGTTCGGCTGTGCGCTCGCCAATCAACAGGTTGTGCTGCCTGCGCATGTAGTCCAGAATGTCGCGGTTAAACGTATCGCCTGCTATGCGGATGGATTGGTCGCACACAATACCCGAAAGGGCGATCACGGCAATATCGGTAGTGCCACCACCAATATCTACAATCATGTTGCCCACGGGTTGTTCAATATCAATACCAATACCAATGGCGGCTGCAATGGGCTCGTGGATCATGTAGACTTCTTTGGCGTTGGCGTGTTCGGCCGAGTCGCGCACGGCACGCTTTTCTACTTCGGTGATGGCCGAAGGAATGCAGATGACCATGCGCAACGAGGGTGGAAATAGTCGCTTGCCAGTGTCGATCATTTTGATCATGCCGCGAATCATCATTTCCGCAGCGTGGAAGTCGGCAATTACACCTTCTTTTAGCGGGCGAATGGTCTTGATGTTTTCGTGGGTCTTCTCGTGCATTTGCATAGCCTCGCGGCCGATGGCCAGCACTTTGCCGTTTACCTTATCCAGAGCGATGATGGACGGCTCGTCCACCACTACTTTGTCTTTATGGATAATGAGTGTGTTGGCAGTTCCCAGGTCGATGGCGATGTCGCTGGAGAAGAAATCGAAAAGTCCCATTGGTGTGTTGTCCTCCTGAAGGTGAATTAAAAAATTGCCTCGAAGTTAAATAAATAATCGGGGTAATTTTTATGGATAGACGGGGAAAAACTTACATGGTCGATGGTCGGTACTCAATCACTTCCAGCCCCATGGCTTTGATGATTTTCCGAAAGGCAGTTACCAAGGGTATTGCAAGGTACTGAGCGGTTGCCGCTATGATGGCATCTGGCGTTTCAAGACGAAAATTTTTTCTAAGTCTTATGGCTCTCTCAACAATAGTCGTATTACTTTGAACGACCTGAGCATCAGCCAAAATATTACCTATCATCCTTTCCTCCTTTTGAGTCATTCTCTGAAATGAAAGCAGTTCCACCTGTGTAATGAAAGAGACGAAAATGATGGCACCGTCTAAAAGCGCGGCTGCTGTTTCATGTCCGCGTAACAGGTAGATAAAAAGATTAGTATCAACGAGAACGTTCCGACCATTCATCACGTAGGCGTTTCTGAATCATTAATGGATCCTCATCAATCTTCATTTTCCCCAAATACTTATAAGCAGGGAAACCCTTTTTTTGCGATTTGAGTTTTTTCATTTTCGCCTGGATGGATTTTTTCGATTCGCCTTTTCGAATAACTATGGTCATAACACCAGTAAGTTAACAAAAATCCATCAGTGTTTGAAGTGACGGAAACCCGTGAATACCATGGCCATGCCGTGCTGATCGCAATACGCAATGGAGTCGGTGTCTTTAATGGAGCCGCCCGGTTGGATGACCGCGCGTATGCCTTCGCCATGAGCTATCTCTACACAGTCGGGAAAGGGAAAGAATGCATCGGACGCCATCACAGCTCCCTTCAACGAGAATCCAAAGCTCTTCGCTTTTTCAATGGCTTGCTTCAAGGCGTCTACCCGGCTGGTCTGGCCCACACCGCTTGCCAACAGTTGGCCTTCCACTGCCAAAATAATGGTGTTCGATTTAGTGTGTTTGCACACCTTGCTGGCAAACAGCAAGGCTTTTATTTCCGCTTCGGTGGGTGCCACCTTCGTAACTACTTTTAAATCTTCACGCGCATCTGTCTTCCAGTCCACGTCTTGCTCCAGCACGCCATTCAGCAGCGACTTGGCCTGCCTGGTGGCAGAGAGTTTTTGTTTCTGCACCAACAGTATGCGATTCTTTTTGCTTTTCAGTAACGCCAGCGCTTCCGCGGAAAAGCCCGGGGCAATCAATATCTCGAAAAAGAGTTTGTTGATCTCTTCTGCTGCATTTTCATCTATCACCTGATTGGTAGCCAGCACACCGCCAAATGCCGAAACCGTATCTGCCTGAAAGGCTTTGAGGTAGGCTTCTTTCACTGTGCCAGCCGTAGCCACACCGCAGGCGTTGGTGTGTTTAATGATGACAAAGGCTGTTTCATTTTCAAATTCTTTTACCAGTTGCACAGCTGCGTCTACATCTACCAGGTTGTTGTAAGAGAGCTCCTTGCCGTTCAACTGGTCGAACATAGCATGCAAATCGCCAAAGAACACGCCTTGTTGGTGGGGGTTTTCTCCGTAACGCAACGTATGTGCTTGCTGGATGCTGCCCTTGAATCGGGGTAACTGCTGTTCGCGGTTGAAATATTGGAAAATGGCCGTATCATAGTGTGAGGTGACATCGAATGCATACGCAGCAAAGCGCTTGCGATCTGCCAGGTCGGTGGTGCCGCTTTTCGCCTCCAGCAGTTGCAGCAATTCACTGTATTGATCGCGTGACGATACAATCAACACATCGTTCAGGTTTTTGGCTGCACCCCGAATCAATGAAATGCCACCGATATCAATTTTCTCAATAATCTCTTCTTCGGTGCCGCCCTTGGCCACGGTTTCTTCAAAGGGATAAAGGTCCACAATCACCAAATCAATCGCGCCAATATTGTACTGCTTGGCTTGCTGCAAGTCGCCACTGTCATCCCTGCGAAAGAGAATGCCGCCAAACACAGCGGGGTGCAAAGTCTTTACACGCCCACCGAAAATAGAGGGGTAGCCGGTAAGCTCTTCTACGGGTACTACTTTGTAGCCCAGCTTTTCGATAAACTCCTGCGTTCCCCCGGTAGACACAAACTCCACCCCTTGCTTACCCAAAAAATGAACGATTGGCTCAAGGTTGTCTTTGTAGAAAACGGAAATGAGTGCGCGGTTAATTTTCTTGGGATGCATGTGGTTGGATTAAGGCGCAAAAGTCTGCTTTTTACCGCAATGGGCAAAAGCGACTTTTCGAATTTCATATTAGGGTGGCAGATTTTGATGCCGGGCACTGGCCTAGCTCTGGCCGAAGAACTCATCGCGCTCCTCGTATTCGCCAATTTCAATGTTGAAATCGTCTGCATCCATAAAAGCAGGAAACTTATCGCGGTACGCCTGCAGCGAATTGGCGCTTAGCTCTATGGTTTTAATGGCTTCCATGCCATCTACTGTAAAGATGGGCTCGCCCTTGGGGCTGATGATGGCCGAGTTGCCGCTGTACTCCACACCATTTCCATCAATACCTACGCGGTTCACGCCTACACAGTAGCTCAGGTTTTCTATGGCGCGTGCGCGCAAGAGGGTATCCCATGCGTTGGCACGTACCTGCGGCCAGTTGGCTACATACACCAGCACATCGTAAGAAGGCCGCTTTAACGAAGCGTTCCAACGATTGCGGCTCCACACAGGGAAGCGTAAATCGTAGCAGATGAGGGGGCAAATTCTCCAACCTTTCCAGTGGCCTATCAGCAAACTTTCTCCGGGCGAGTAGAACTGGTGTTCATCGGCCATACGGAAGAGGTGCCGCTTGTCGTAGGTTTTATAATTTCCGCCTGGCTCCATCCAGAGCAGGCGATTGTAATAGCGGTCGTGCACATTGGCAATAAAGCTGCCCAGAATCAGCGCCCCGGTCTGGTCGGCCATCTGGCGCATCCACTTGAAGGTGCGCAGATTCATCATCTCGGCCAGCCTGCGCACATGCATGGAAAAACCAGTGGTGAACATTTCGGGCAACACAATCACATCGGTAGAGGTGCCGATTTGCCAGATTTTCTCCTCGAACATAGCCAAATTGGCCCCTATGTCCTCCCAATGGAGATCTGACTGTATGATCGTGATTTTCAAATCCTGCATGTGTCCTGTAAAAGACCTGCAAAGAAAACATTCCAGCCGTTAAAAACCGAACCGCTTCTTTAAAAATGCCAATTAAAATTGCCGGAGAATTTTAGCTGCTTTTTCGAGTGTTTCATCCTGCTTCGCAAAGCAAAAACGCAGTAAGCGGGCATCGGTGCGGTCTTTATGGAATACCGAAACGGGTATGGCGGCCACCTTGTGTGTTTGGGTGAGCCATTCTGCCATTTCCCGGTCCCCTTTTTTACTGATTGATTGGTAAGAAAATAGCTGAAAGTAGCTGCCCTTACATGAAAGTGGCGCGAAAGAAGAACCTTGAATGAGTGAAAGAAAGAAATCTCGCTTTTGCTGATAAAATTTCCCCAGCGTAGTGTACGTCTCAGGGTCAGCCAGGTATTCGGCCAATGCGTGTTGAATGGGGGTGTTAACACTAAAGGTGATGAACTGGTGCGCTTTCCGTATTTCGCGCGTCAGCGTTTCGTTGGCCACGGTATAGCCAATTTTCCAGCCCGTGGCGTGAAAGGTTTTTCCGAACGAGAACACGGCCACGCTGCGGTTGCGCAAAGAGGGATACTTGAGTACACTTTCGTGTGATAGGTCTTCAAAAATAATCCGCTCATACACCTCATCGCTTATCACCAGCAAGTCGTGCGCTTCTGCCAGCACAGAGAGTTCGCGGAGATCTGAGGCAGATAAGACAGTACCGGTTGGGTTGTGAGGGGTGTTGATGATGATGGCGCGTGTACGCGATGAAATTTTGCTGCGCACTTCTTGCCAATCAATTTTGAAAGCAGGCGCAGCCAGGTTGATGTGGATCGGCACGCCCCCGTTTAACCGAATGGCCGGTGCGTACGAATCGTAAGAGGGATCGAACAGAATAACCTCATCGCCTTCGGCCACCAGTGCCGCAATGGCCGAGTACAAGGCTTCGGTGCCTCCTGCTGTAACTGTAACTTCTGTTTCAGCATCGGTGGGGCGCTGGTAAGTGGTTTGCACAACGGTGGCTATTTGCTGACGTAGGGCAGGCAGCCCGGGCATAGGCGCATACTGGTTGTGGCCAGCCTTCAGATTTTTGCAGATCAGTTCCACCAGCTTTTCGGACACTGGAAAATCGGGAAAGCCCTGCGATAAATTAATAGCGCCATGTTCTGCTGCCATTTTCGACATAACAGTGAAAATGGACGTGCCAACTTCGGGAAGACGGGAGGAGAGGTTCATCTAGCGGATACTTTCAATTCCAGCTTGTTTTAGTATTGCGTAGTAAGTCCCTTTAGGTAAATCACGATTACCGTGAACAGGCACAACCACCGTCTTCTTACTAGACACATTTTCGTATATGTGATGACTCCCTTTCGATCGTTTGAATTCAAACCCGTTGCTAGTAAGAACCCGAATCAAATCTTTTGGTGAATAGCTCAAGCAGTGAGGTTAAGCGAGTATTCAAGGGTTTCGCTGTCGTCAGGGATGGGCTCCCCCTTTTCTTTTAGATGTTCAATGTAAAGTTCAATCGCTTCTTTGGCCATCGATATAGCATGCTCTACATTGTCGCCATAGGTAATGCAACCTGGCAGTGCAGGCACCGTTGCGGTGTAAGCACCCTCTGGCTCTTTGGTTAAAAGTATTTTGTAAGTGAGATTTTGCATAAGTTCACTTTTACTTCCTCAGTGGTGCCAATATCCTGTATTCAGTGTCCACATCGCCTTTGCTGATGTCGGCCAGCTTTCCTTTCAGCAGGCGTTTTTTTAATGGCGAAAGGTAGTCGATGAAGAGTTTGCCTTCAATATGATCGTACTCGTGTTGGATAATGCGTGCTTTCACGCCATCATACATTTCCTCCTTCAGACTCCAGTCTTCATCGTAATAACGAATCTTCACCGTTTCGGGGCGCAATACGTTTTCGCGAATGTTGGGTATACTCAGGCAGCCTTCTTCAAACTCCCACGGTTCACCCTCTTCTTGCAGAATAACCGGGTTCAGGAAAGCTTTTTTGAATTCACTCATGTCTTCCTCTTCTTCTTCCAGCGAGGTACCGTCAACCACAAAAAGGCGGATGCCCTTACCAATTTGTGGCGCGGCCAGGCCAATGCCATTGGCTGCGTACATGGTTTCGAACATGTCGGCCACCAGGCCTTTTACATCGGTACCTTTTTCTATGTCCTGTGCTTTCTTTCTCAGCACCGGGTCTCCATACATCACTATGGGATATACCATCGAATTTTTAGCTTGAAATGAAATGCAAAGATAGTGATTCCAGACTCTTTTAGTGTAGAATAGTAATGGCTACAACTTCAACTTACCTGGATTTTGCCGTGGATCGAAAAGAGAAATGATTGTTATCACATTTTGCTTTTCCTGATAGTAGATAACAGTATGTTTTGTAAGTACCGATTTCCTGACATGCTTACGCTTAACTGTAAGGGGAAACAACTTAGGATGATCGGAAATAAGCTGAAGCCTTTTGTCAAGCCTTCTTGCAAAATTCCTAACCTCTTTCTGAGTCCAGTTTTCCGTTAAGTATTGAATTATTAATTCTAATTCTGAAATGGCCCTATCAGACCAAAAAATTTTAGAGCCACTTTTCATAAAGAGCCCTTACTTCTTTATGCGGTTTTACTCTGCCTGCCTTAATATCTTCAAGTCCTTTTTCAATCGAAGCCTTTTCTTCCTCAGTTATCTCGTTCCACCAGTCGCCCTTTTTGGATCGCGATCTCAGCATTTTTAACCTTTCAATGGAGGTGCTGTCTTTCAGACCGGTAACCCATTTAATAATTTCAAGCTTATCCTTTTCTAAGTTTAAATTTCTTGTCTTCATCGTGTTTCAAGTTATTACAAATCTAAAATCAGCGTATTTCTAATTTTGAATCTTTACCCCTTCGACTGCATATGTGTTTGCAGAATCAGCGTTGCGCTTACCTTATCCACATTGCCTTTTACTTGCCTGTCCTTTTTCTTCATTCCCCCCGCCACCATGGCATGTTGAGCCATAGAACTGGTGAAACGCTCGTCAACTAGAAACACCGGCTTATCTGGAAAAGTTTTTTTTAACACCTCTACCAACTGGCGCACATGAGGCGTCATTTCAGTGTCGAGGTTGTTTAAATTTTTGGGGAAGCCCACCACCAATTCATCAACCGGCTCTTTCGCAAAGTACTTCTTCAGGTAGGATAATAGTTGCGCGCTCTCCACGGTTTCGAGGGCGGTTGCAATAATACGGTTTACATCCGTTACGGCCAGGCCGGTGCGTTTTAAGCCATAGTCAATAGCCAGTATACGGCCCATGGATATGCTAATTCCACTTCACCTTTTCCGTGAACAGTTGCTTCACCCGGTTCTCTAACGCCATGGCTTTGGGGAACAAAATCTCGTTCTCGATGCGGGCGTGGGTCTGCAATGCTTTTTCGAACATCAGCAACTCCGAGTAGATCACCTTTACATGCAACGGTGCCTCGGGCGTAAGCGTATAGTCTCTGGTAATTTTTCTGATCCCCTCCATTTCATCATCATGTGCTTCGTGCTCCATGGCAAAACGCTGCAGCGAACTATGCTCCAACAGGTAATACAGTCGGGCGGGGTTGTATTGACCGCGCGAGGCTTTGTCGAGCACTTGAATGTATTTAAAAAGGGTGTCTTCTTCTTCGTAGATGTGATGTATAAAATCTTCGATGAAAAGCGGGAAGAGAATTTTTAGATCTTTTGCTACGGCTTCGTACTCCGGGTGTTCGGGGCGGAAGCTTTCTACCATGCGCCCGATAAATGGCAGTTTGTGTTTTACAAACAGAAAGTGGGCATGCTTCAGGTATTCAATAATCAAATCGATGGGGTAGGAGATCAGCGGAATTTCCGCTTCCCTGAAATGATCGCCCGGTGCTTCCAATTCGCGCACCACCTGCTCCACACGAAGCCCCTTTTGGTGGCAAACCTGCTCCAGGGTTTGTTCGGAATATTCGTAGAACTTGATGCCAAAGTAGTACAAAACATACGCGCGAATGCTGTCCTGGTCTACCAGGTCGCCAATTCTACGGTTTTTCAAGGCAGTTTTGTCCATCTAATTCAGTAAATATAACAGCTTTTCAGGGTGTGCATTATTTTTTCGCTAAAGAAAAAAATCAGTTTAAGCCGGGTTGCGTACTTTGGGCCCGCCAAGCAGAATTGAACCAATCTTTCTGCGGGCCGTTTAAGTAACATTATTGTTTGAGAGAGAACCATGAGTGAGCCCAAAAACTCCAACTACCAAATTCGCCTGCCCCTCATACTTTGTATCGGCTTGGCCGGGGGCGTGCTGATTGGCGCCAGCCTGAACACCAACACCCCACGAAACGACATCAGCACCGATGTTCAGAAATTTCGCGAAGTGTTAACCCTGGTAGAGCAGGAGTATGTGGATGAAGCCAAAACCAGTCAGTTAGTAGACGAGGCCATTGGCCATATGCTGACCAAGCTCGATCCGCACTCGGCTTACATTCCGGCCAGCGAGCGCGAGGCCGCCAATGAAGATCTGCGAGGAAACTTTGAAGGCATTGGCATTGAGTTCAACATATTTGATGACACGCTGGTGGTAGTTGCCGCACTCAGTGGCGGGCCCTCGGAAGCAGTAGGGCTGCAATCGGGCGATCGCATCGTAAAAGTTGACGATAAAATCATTGCCGGTATTGGTTTAAAAAGTGCCGATGTGTTTAAATACCTGAAAGGCCCCAAAGGCACTGAAGTAAAATTGGAGGTGGTGCGCAGCGGCACGCCCGAACCCATTCACTACAATATTGTGCGCGACAAAATACCACAGCGTTCGGTAGATGTGTCTTATATGATTGATCCTGAAATTGGCTACATCAAAGTAAGCCGATTTGCCCAAACTACATACAATGAGTTTATGACAGCCCTGGCTGAACTGAAGAAAAAGGGCATGAAAAAATTGATCTTAGACCTGCAGGGCAACCCGGGCGGTTACATGGGGCAAGCCATCGATATAGCAGATGAATTTTTGGCAGCCAACGAAAAAATAGTATTCACCAAAGGCAAAGACAAACGCAATAACAGCGAAGCCATTACCACTGCCAAGGGCGAATTTGAGCAGGGCGATTTGATTGTATTGGTAAATGAAGGCAGTGCCTCTGCCTCAGAGATTGTGTCGGGTGCGCTGCAGGATAACGACCGCGCCCTGATTGTGGGAAGAAGATCTTTCGGGAAAGGTTTGGTGCAGTCGCCATTCGATCTCAACGATGGCTCAGAACTTCGCCTCACCATTTCGCGCTATTACACACCCAGCGGGCGCAGCATTCAGCGGCCCTACAGCGACAAGAACGAATATTATGCAGAGGTGTACCAAGGTCGTTACCAGAATGGTGAATTCTTCCATGCCGACAGTATCAAGTTCAACGACTCTCTGAAGTATCAGACCAAAAACGGCCGCTCGGTCTATGGGGGTGGAGGCATTATGCCCGATTATTTTGTGCCGCTGGACACCGCCAACAATAGCTTTTATTTCAATCGACTGTTCAATGCCAATGTGCTGCGCGAGTTTGCTTTTAATTATGCACAGCAGAATAAATCAAAACTTGAAAGCATGGGCTTCCCCGCTTACCAACAACAATTTGAAATTACCGATGCCATGCTGAGTCAGGTAATGGAAATGGGCCGCAAGAAACAAATTGAACCGCGCCCGCAAGAGTTGAGGGCAAAGAAGAAAATATTTCAAATTTACCTGAAGGCAGAGATTGCCCGCAGGTTGTGGGACAATGAAGGCTTCTTCCCAATTATCAATGAAGACAACGAGATTCTTCAGCAAGCCGTGAAGTTATTCGATCGGATTCCAGACTTGCAGAGAAGCAGAATGTAATGAATAAGAGGGGCTTCGGCCCTTTCTTTTTTTGTTGTATTTTGTAACTTCTTTTATCTATGGCATCCGAGCATATTCTTATCATACTTAGCAGCCTTGTTATCTTTTCTTATGCATTCGACCTTATCGCCCGCAAAACCCGCTTTCCATCTGTTTTACTTCTGTTAGCAACAGGCATTGGGTTAGCTTACCTGGCGCGCTGGACTGGTTTTAGCTTTCGCTTTCTCAACGATTTGCTTCCCCTGCTCGGCACGGTCGGTCTTATTCTCATCGTTTTAGAAGGTGCGTTGGAATTAAAGTTGAGTAAAGAGAAGTGGCCACTTATCAAACAATCATTAAGCGCAGCATTTCTTATTCTCGTTTTTACCATGCTGGTTATCGCCACTGGATTTTACTTCTTAACCGAAAAGTCATTTAGAATTTGCCTGCTCAACGCTGTTCCATTTAGTATCATTAGTTCGGCCATTGCTATTCCGTCAGCCAGCGTGCTGCCCCAGACTCGCAAAGAATTTGTTACCTATGAGTCTTCCTTCTCTGATATTTTTGGAATTGTGGTTTTTAACTTTTTGTTATCGAACTCAACGTTGGGATTTTCTTCGTTTGTTAAACTGGGGGGCGAAGCCATTTTGATTACGATACTTACCGTTGCGTTCTCGCTTTTGTTGCTTTATCTGTTGGGTCGCATCACGCACCACCTTAAGTTCTTCTTGCTTATTGCCATGTTGATTTTTATTTACGCCATAGGTAAAAACTTCCACCTGCCTACGTTGGTGGTTGTGCTGGCATTTGGCCTTTTCCTTAACAACTGCCAGGATATTCGCCACCCGCTGTTTCGTAAATTCCTGATGTACGATAAATTCAAGAGCGACTTAGAACAAATGCATCTGCTGTCGGGTGAGTCGGCATTCATCGTACGCACGTTCTTCTTCCTTCTGTTTGGATTTTCCATACAAGTAACCAACCTTTTCTCGATTCAAGTACTAATCTGGAGCGCTGGCATTACTGCCATCATTGTGCTGGTGCGTTATATCTATCAGCGCATTGCACAAAAGAAAGTGTCGCTCACAGAGTTGCTGCTGTCACCGCGTGGCCTCATTAGCATCTTGCTTTTTCTCAGTATTCCAGAAGAATTAAAGCTGGAAGGGCTCAACAATTCGGTGTTGCTGGCTGTCATTATTTCAACAGCATTCCTGATGTCGTTTGGTTTGTTAAAAGCGAAGAACCAACCAGAAGCGGAGGCAACCTCGACCATCGCAGAAACTAACTAACTTTAGGTTTTAATCGATTTTGCATTATGTACTACTATCGCCTCGGCAATATTCCCCCCAAGCGCCACACCCAGTTTCGCCAACCCGATGGCAGCCTATACAAAGAAGAGTTGGTAAGTTCCGAAGGTTTTTCAGGCATCTATTCCAATCTGTACCATATCAACCCGCCTACGCGCATCAAACAGCTGAAAGAACCGGTGAAGTATGGACCGCGCATAGTTGATGACTACGGATTGGCACAAACCCACCTCAACACATCTAAAGTTACCACTACAGGCGAAGATTATTTGAGCGCCCGTAAAGTGCTGCTGAAAAACAACGACTGCGCTATTGCGATTTGTTCTCCACGACTGCGAAAAATGGATTATTTCTATAAAAATGCGGAAGGCGATGAGGTGCTTTATGTGCACGATGGCAAAGGAGTTTTGATATCGCAATTTGGCAAGCTGGAAATCCGCCAGGGCGATTATGTGGTAATTCCCAGAACGGTAATTTATAAACTGGAGTTTGAAGAAGGCCCGCTGCGTTTGCTGATTGTGGAGGCAGCTTCCCCGGTAGAAACGGTAAAGCGCTACCGTAATGAACTGGGCCAACTACTTGAACACTCACCGTATTGCGAGCGCGACATCAGGCCTCCCCACGAGTTGATAACTGATACCAGCAAAGGCGAGTTCCTGGTGAAAATTAAGAAGCAAGGTTACCTGCACCAGTATGTGTACGACTACAGTCCGCTGGACTTGGTAGGTTGGGATGGTTTTCTGTGGCCCTATGCTTTCTCCATCCACGACTTCGAACCCATAACTGGCAGAATTCACCAGCCGCCTCCTGTGCACCAAACATTTCAGGCGCATAATTTTGTTATTTGTTCGTTCGTGCCACGCCTGTTCGATTACCACCCGCTGGCCATACCTGCGCCCTATAACCACAGCAACATCGACAGCGATGAAGTGCTGTATTATGCGGAAGGTAATTTCATGAGCCGCAGGGGTATTGAACGTGGTTCGTTCACGCTGCACCCCGGTGGGTTGCCACACGGTCCGCACCCGGGCACGGTAGAGAAAAGTATTGGCGCCAAAGAAACACATGAACTGGCCGTGATGATAGACACGTTCAAGCCATTGTACCTCACCACCGACTCGCTGGAGTTTCTCGACAAGAATTACCCCATGAGTTGGACGGACAACAATCCTGCTCAGCCATTTAATGAAATCAATACGCCCTAATGCGTAACGCAAAATGTGCCACAACCTGGCCGCGTGGATTCGAACTGATGAGCCGCTGTTTCGTTTAACAACTGTTATGACCAAACTCACTACTTCGCTTCACATCCGTTGGGCAGATATCGATGCCAACCGGCATCTGCGCCACTCCGTTTATTACGATTTTGCTGCGGCCGCCCGTATGCAGTTCTTGCATGCACAGGGGCTTACATCGCAAAAGTTGGAGCAATTTCAGATCGGCCCCATCTTGTTTCGCGAGGAGGCTATCTTCAAACGAGAGATAAAATTGGAAGACCAGATTACCTTGGATATTTTTTTGATCAAGGCCACGCAAGACTATGGCCGCTGGGGTTTACGGCACCATTTCACCAAAGCAGATGGCACCGTTGCCACCATTCTGAATGTGGAAGGCGCGTGGATAGACTTAGTAAAACGCAAGTTGGCATTGCCGAACGAAGAAGTGCAACAGATTTTTGCCAACTTTCCCAAAGCCGAAGATTTTCAGTGGATTGTTCCCGCTGCTAAATGAAGCGCTTGATTGATCTGAGCCATACCATCGAACATGGTATGATTACCTACAAAGGCTTGCCTGCCCCGATTATTTGCGACTACCTGAGTCGTGAGCAATCGCGGAATATCTATGGTGCAGGCGCGGAGTTTCAGATTGGAAAAATCGAAATGGTGGCCAACACGGGCACTTATGTGGATGTTCCCTTTCACCGCTATGCCGATGGCAAAGATATGAGCGAAGTAGCCCTCGAACGCTTTGCCCGATTAGATGCCATCGTTGTTCGGGCAGATCACAAAAAGGGAATTGATGTGGGAAAGCATTTTTTTGAAAATCTGGACCTGCGCGGTAAAGCGGTGTTGATCAATACCAACTGGAGCCATTATTGGGGCACCGATCAGTATTTCGAGAATCATTCCTTTCTTACCGAAGAGGCAGCCATTTTTCTTCGCGATGCAGGAGTGGTTTTGGTCGGCATCGACTCGCACAACATTGACGATACCAGAGCCAATACCCGGCCGGTGCATTCTGTTTTGCTAAAGCACGAAATTTTAATTGCCGAACATCTGTGCCACCTGGATTTACTGCCCGGTGAAGGATTTTATTTTCATGCGGTGCCTCCTAAAGTAAAGGGCTTTGGCACTTTTCCGGTGCGTGCGTATGCGGAGCTAAAGTAGCAATCGTGCTCTTCTTAAGTTCAAAATGGTATAATATGCCTTACTTTTCCCACGGATTAATCTTCAGCAGGTCTGAAATAGCGTCAAAGTCTTTAGAATTACGCGTAACAAGAGTCATCCCGTAAACCAAAGCCGTAGCCGCAATAATTGCATCTGGTAGTTTTATTTTGACCGATTTACGGATTTCAGCGGTTTTATTCTTGATTGTTTGTTCCAATTCGATAACAAGTACATCGTTGATAAAATTATTGATTACCTCTAAATCTTTTTGAGTCGCGGTTTTCCAGCATAAGAGCTCTATTTCGGTAATGGCAGAAATGCAGGGCGGGGATTCGATTAGCAATGCATCCACGAATTTTTCCGCATGGGGTGGGAATTGTTGTTATAGATAGTTGTATTGGTGTTCCACAGGTATTTTACTCCCATGTATTTCTTAGTTCGTTCAATTGATTGTCGATTTCACTGGTAGATTGTTTTGTCATCGCACCCTTGTATTCTTCCCAGTTTATTGAACCCGTGTGTATGTGTTCTTTGCGTAAGCGGATGAGTTGCAAAAGCTCGAGATCTTTTAGGAGCTTCAATGCTTTTTCGTTTATAATATCAATAGTAATGGTTCGGATCATAGTAAGTGTATTCGAGCTTTGATCAAGGCTATTTTAAAGCAATTTAAAATTACAATTTTTTTTGTGAGGTAATGAGGGCTTAGTCTGCGATTATTTTGTAACCTGACTTTTTATTGTAATTCCTTTCAAAATGCGTTGCATCACTGGAAATAAAATCCCTCACAGCCTGTACCACCTCGGCTGATTTCAGGTTATGCCCTGTTCCTTTGGTAATCATCAATTGTGAATTTTTCCAACGTGCGTGAATTTTTTTCGAGTTCTCCACCGAGGTCTCATCGTCTTCTTCATCGTGAATGAGTAACCCGCGGCTGGGCACCTCGGCTGCAAAGTTGGGTGCAGAAAAATATTCCGGCTCAACACCCACTTCTTTAATAAACCTGTTGCGTACTAAATTCATGGTGCGTGATGTTAACCCCAGCTGCTGCGAATAGAAATTAAAAAATTCTTTGGCTTCTGCCGGTGGGGCCAACGTAACCAACTGTTGCGGTGCCAGGTGTTGATGTTTAAAAAATGTGTACAGCGATGTAAACCCACCGATGGAATGGCCCACTACAGAATGAAACGGCCCGGTATCATACATCAACTTCACTATTACTTCGCTGTAAAGCGGCACGGTCATAAAGTTGCCCGAACTCAATCCATGCCCAGGTGCATCTATACTATAGATGGTAAACTCACGGGTGTTTAATTGCTCTATGTATTTTTTCCAACGGTAAGTGTGGCTTTGCCAGCCGTGCACAAAAAGTATTTTCTTTGCACCCTCCCCCCACTTATACCCCTGTATTTTTTCGCCATGATGTGGTAAGGAAAAGCGGTGTGCGCTGTTAAAAAATGCATGGTGCTGTTCGGTTAGTTTGCCCCGAAAGGGTCTGCAAAACAAACGGAAACCCTTTTCGGCCGCTGCTTCGGGAGCCAAAACTGAAAGGGCATTCAAGCCGGTGCCCAAGGCTTTTGTTATCAATGTCTTCATGCTATCAGTATTTAAGATACCAATCGGTATCTATACGGGGTAAAAAAATTTAAAGTTCTATTTCTTTTAACTGCACTTTCAGGTGCTTAATCATCTGGCGGATGTCTTCATCGTTTCCTTTCAGCTTGCTCATCATAATGCCGCCCTCCAGCGAGGCGATAATCAAAGTAGCGTAAAAGTCGCAGTCGGTGGTTTTTTTTATTTGCCCATGGGCTATTCCACTCTTCAAAATCTGGATCAGCGATCCCCGCAGTGTTTCGAGTAACTTCAGCGCTTCCTTGCGCAAGGATGGGTGTGCATCGTCTGCCTCAATGGCTGCATTCAGCAAGGGGCATCCTCCTTTTAATGGCGGCTTACTGATGTACGATTCGAAAAATTGAAAGATCACCCGAAGTTTGTCGCCCGCGGTGTTTTCAGCTTTAATAAGCCATCGCAGTTTTTCGAAAAGTTGGGTGGAGAGATAACCCAGTGTTTCACGCTCCAGCGCCTCTTTGCTGCCAAAGTGCCGGTAAATAGCACCCTTAGTAAGCCCTGTGGCATCGGTTATTTCGCTGATGGACGTAGCCTTGTAGCCCTGCGTGTTAAACAGCACCCCCGATTTCTTAAGAATGGTTTCTTTGGTTACTTCCGGATTGCGCACATACAAAGATACCGATTGGTATCTAATTTGCAACTTCGTGCTGGTGCACCCATCGCTCAATTACTTCCGGAAAATGCCTATACTCCAATTGGTGAATTTTGTGGGCAATGTCTTCGGGTGTATCCATAGGGTTTACAGCACACCTGGCCTGAAAAATGATTTTACCTTCATCGTAATGTTCATTCACTTCATGAATAGTAATACCGGTTTCTTTTTCGCCTGCCGCTTTTACTGCCTCATGCACCTTCATGCCATACATGCCTTTGCCGCCAAACTTCGGCAATAGAGCCGGGTGAATGTTGATGATTTTACCCGGAAACGCAGCCACCAGGCTGGCTGGTACCAGCCACAGAAAACCAGCCAGCACTACGTGGGTAACATGGGCCTCGCGTAACCAGTTAACTACTTCTTCGCTTTCGCGGAATTGCACGCGGTTGAAAACTTTTGTGGGAATGTTGAATTTTTTCGCTCGCTCGAGCGCAAATGCCTGCGGGTTGTTGCTCAGCAACATCACCACGCGCACGGTGCTGTGTTGTTGAAACCGCTTCATAATTTCTTCGGCATTGGTGCCGCTGCCGGAGGCAAAAATGGCTATGCGATAGCTAGGATTAATCATTTCAAGAAAAACAGCACGCGCAAAGAACGCTAAACAAAAGCCATGCTCAAAATGCCCAGCAGCATGATGATTTTACACAGCGAACTTAACTCGTAAAATTCTCTTTTAGTGTCGGCCCGTTGCAGGCGAGCCAGCAACACAGCAACGGGCAAAAAAAGAAACAGAAGGAAATAGTAAATAGGCAGCGCCTCCACCCATACATGAACGGCCACCAGAATTAATAGAAAAAAGAAGGTGAGCAGGTAAATGAATGTCTTGGTTTTGCGCAAGCCAAAAACAATGGGCAGTGTTTTGCAGCCAAAGGTATTGTCGCCTTTCAGGTCTTCCATGTCTTTAATGATTTCCCGAACCAGCGTCATAAAGAATGCAAATACTCCGTAAGTAATCACGTATGTTTTCGTGAATGAGGGGTAGAGCAGAGTAACGATCAACACAGACAGACCGGTGAGCAACGCCACAGCCAAATTACCTACCAGTGGCAATCTTTTTAGGTTGTTAGAGTACCACCACAGCAGGAAAGCAGACAAAAAGTTGACAACGCCTATTTTCCAATTCAACACAAAACCAAAAGCGGTACCAGAAACAGAAAGCAATGTGTGTAACAATATTGCGTACCGCCTGGTGAGGCGCTTGCCAATTACCACGCGTTCAGGCTTATTGATGAGATCGATTTTTACATCGTAATAATCGTTGATGATGTAGCCGGCTGCCGCAATCATGACAGTAGAGGCAGAGAGAAGCAATAAGTGCCAATCAAAGATCAGATCGGGGGTGAGCAGAAAGCCTACCGTGAAGTATTGGGTAAGCCCAATGATGAGCAGGTTCCAGAAGCGGGTAATACGCAGCAGATCGGAGGCAAAAAACGCGGTGGTAGACCCGGCCATGCTCCAAAAGTACAATCAATTTTGGTCTGTCCTTAATTCTAACCTAAAACCCACGCCATGGTAGTTCACAATTTGCACGGAGGTATCGTCTTTCAGGTATTTGCGCAGTTTCGAAATAAACACATCCATGCTTCGGCCCAGAAAATAATCGTCATCGCCCCAAACAGATTTCAGGATCTCTTCTCTTTTTAAAACGCGATCCTGATTCCGACAAAGCAACTTCAGCACATCGGCTTCCTTCTGCGTTAATGTTTTGGTTTCTCCATTC
>CAZRQK010000031.1:0-36291 GCA_964602295.1 uncultured Ohtaekwangia sp. | reverse complement strand
GGGTAAAGGTGGTATCAGTTTTTGTTAACAGGCTTCCGTTGGCGCGCTTCAAAAATACCTCTATGCGTAAACAGAGTTCTTCTACGCTGAATGGTTTGGTAATGTAATCATCGCCACCGGCAGTAAATCCACTTATCTTGTCCTCCAGCATCGACTTGGCGGTGACAAACAGAATGGGCACCTGCTGATTTTTTTGCCGGATGGACTGCGCCACAGCAAAGCCGTCTTTTTTGGGCATCATTACATCGAGTATGCACAGGTCGAAGGGGTTTTGAAAAAAGGCCTGTTCGCCCGCTTCGCCATCGCTGCAAAGTGTAACATCATACCCTTTCATTTGCAGGTTATCTTTAATCACAAACCCCAGGCTGGGGTCGTCTTCCACTAAAAGAATTTTTGTTGTCATGCCTGCGGAAATACCAACGTAAATGTACTGCCTTTTCCGGTTTCGCTGGTAAGAGAAATTTTGCCCTTGTGCGCCTCTACCACCAACTTCACGTAATTCAGACCGATACCAAAACCCTTTACATCGTGCACATTGCCTGTAGGCACGCGGTAAAATTTGTTGAATACTTTCTTCTGATTTTCAGCACCGATGCCGATGCCGTTATCGCTCACTTGCGTTTCTAACGCACCGGCTTTGTTGCGTGTCGCTATAATGATGTGCGGCTCGTGTGCACAGTACTTAATGGCATTGTCGAGCAGGTTGAAAAATACGTTGGTAAGGTGCAGTTTATCGGCCAGTAAATGGGTGGCAGTGGCTTCCAGTTGCAAATCTATGCGGCACTTCTTCGCCTGCGAAGCCAGCGAAATGTTTTTTACAGCTTCCTGAATGACCTCGTGCAGATCTAAATTTTCTTTCTTCAGCGCTACCTGCTCTTTATCCAGACGGGCCATCTGCAGCACGCGCTCCACGTGTTGTTTCAAGCGGTTGTTTTCGTTTTGGATAATGGTGGTGTAGTTGAGGAGCCGTTCTGGCGAATGAACAATTTTGGGATCTTTTAGAACTTCGGCAGAGATGGCGATGGTGGAAATGGGCGTTTTAAATTCGTGCGTCATGTTGTTGATGAAGTCTTTCTGAATTTCTGAAAGCCTTCGTTGTTTCAAAATGACAAACAGGGTGTAAACAAAAAAGAAAATTACCACCAGCATAACTGCGGAAGAAAATCCCCATATACCCATTTGACTGATCAGGTTGGCTTCTACCTGCGGAAACTGCACACCAAAGTAATAGCCATCGAAATCGCCTGGTTGCCAGGCAGGTAATTGTGCACTTACCATTTTTTTGTTTTTAGGCGAACGTGAGTTGCCGCCTACCATGCATTTCTCAATACAATCGTACACGCCAAACTCGTAGGTGGCCGTAATATTTCTTTTTTCGAATTCGGAGCTGATCAGAAAGTCCAGCAGGGTGCTGTTAACAGGCCCGTTGATAGTGACAACAAAATAATTGGTGGAGACCTGCTCTACCGGGTTGTTGGATGGCGAAGGGGTTTGATTGATTTCGAAAATCTGGGTGGCTACATTACGCAGGGCCGTGGTGACATCGCGGTTGAACTGGTTTTCGTGAATATCGAACGCCTTGCGTACCCAATAAATTTGCGTGAACGTAATACCGGCAATGCTTAAAGCAGCCAAAACAATGATAGTGCGAAGGGTATTTCTACTCACGATATAAAAGTAACGAGTATTTGACGGACGGGTTTACCTTTAACAAGTCCTTAACATTAATTACGACCTTATTAACAGCGTGGCGCATGTTTTGATGCGATGTTTGTAAGGTTCGAAGGAACAAGCTAAGTTTAAACCCAAAATACAGAAGAATATGAAAAAGATGTTCATTTTAATGGTGCTCACAGGCTTTGCGGCAGTTGGTTATGCGCAGGTGGCGGCATCGGCTACCGATGCGAATGTGGCGGTGGCAACTTTCCAGGCCAAGACATTCGACTTCGGAAAAATTAAACAAGGAGAACCCGTTACTCACGAATTCAAGTTTACCAACACCGGTTCGGTGCCTATGATCATTACCAATGTGCAGGCTTCTTGCGGTTGTACTACACCCGCCTGGACACGCGAGCCGATTGCACCCGGTGGCGAAGGCTTTATCAAAGCTACCTATAATGCAGCCGCATTAGGTGCCTTCAATAAAACAGTAACAGTTACGGCCAATGTTGAAAATGGCTTTTTACAACTGGCTATCAAAGGCGAGGTGCAGGCCAGTGTGCCGAACAACTAATCGTAAAAGTAAAAGAGTTGGAAGAGCCGGAGTTGCCTCCGGCTTTTTTGTTACCGCTGTAATAATTGTATATACAACAATAGTGCGTACTTTTGCCCCATGGGGAGCCTGGAAGACGAAGTAAAACAAACACGCTTTCAAAGCGAATATCAAAAAGCCAGTATCAACATACTCTTAACAGGCAGTTGGCTTTACAATCTGAATGCGGCCTTTTTAAGGAAATTTGCGATTACGCCCGAGCAATTCAATGTGCTTCGCATTTTGCGCGGAAGCCATCCGCGCTCACTCATGCTGGTGGATATCTCCAGCCGCATGATAGACAAAAACAGCAACTGTACCCGGCTGGTAGAAAAACTGAGGCAAAAGGGTTTGGTAAACCGTGAAATTTGCGAGGCCAACCGCAGGCAGGTAGACATTGGCATTACAGACAAGGGCCTTTCGCTGCTGAAGAAAATAGATGCCGAAGGAGCAGCCTGGCTGGAGACCATGAAAAATATTACTAAAGCAGAAGCCCACGAGTTGAACCGGATCTTGGACAAACTGCGGGGTTAGTCGGGTAGCCTGGGCGGTAAAATAGGCGCCCAGTCGAAATTGTTTTTCAGACTCAAACTCAGCAAGGCCATGTCGGCAAGAGCAGTCTGCTTAAATCCCGATTTATCTTTCAACATCACTTCCTTGCTATAATAACCCTTTCGCGGTCCGGGATTACGGTGGTAGGTAAACGGATCTTTCTTGGTTTCGAAGTGAAGTGCATATACAGTAACTCTATAATAATTGTCTACCATTTGCACCACAAACTTGCCGCGCCATTTACCATCCCAGTAAATACGGGGTGTATTTAGAAAAGTGCGACCATAGTGTTTGCAGTCTATCTGGTAATTGTCAATCTCGCCCCTGAATTCGGTGCCGTTGAAATTCACCTTTTTGATAAAAGAAGTGCCTCGTAGCATCTTTTCAAGGGCCACCTGAAGGCTGTCGCCCTGTGTAGGGTATTCGTAGACATTGCGCCACACCAGCTGTCCATTGTCTACTTCAAATAAGTCGTATTTCTGCGCCCCTAACCCGGCATAAATCAGGACGAAAACCAATACCATTGGAGCGCGCATAGATGGTAATTCACTTAAAAAAAGTCCATTTATACAAATGTTGTCTGCGTAAAATTCGGAAACGGCACCCAACCCGATAGGCCGTGGTTTCTTCACATTCAAAAAAGGAAGCAATCACGAATTGGACTATCACACTCCAAAAAGTGAAGATTTTAAAAAAGTGAGGATTAAAAATCGGCTTCAGCCCGGAAGAAAACATACCTAATTTTCAACTAGACGGGTCAAAATGGACCCTGAATTTTCAAAATTCAATACAAAATTTTGAAAATAGGATCAAAATTTACCCTTAAACAAACGGATTCGGTAATAAATTTTTAAAACTGGGTTAAAATTAACCCTGCACGTGCAAGATTTGTGTAGAAATTTTAAAAACAACCTAAACTTCAACCTAACCTTATGAAAAGATCACTCATTTACCTGGTCTTGCTGATAGGCATCAGTGTACTGGCGTTGTTCATGCCCGCTGTGCCTGCCAGTATTAACACCGAAGGCATTGTTGCGGGCGATGTGGCCTGGATGCTGGCAGCTACCGCGCTGGTGTTACTGATGACGCCCGGCCTTGCCTACTTCTATGGTGGCATGATCGACACGAAAAACATCATCTCAACCATGTTGCAAAGCTTCATTGCCATGGGCGTAATCAGCGTGCTGTGGATTGTGGTGGGCTTTAGCCTTGCATTTGGCGACTCAATTGGCGGCTTCATAGGCAACCCCGCTTCGTTCTTTATGTTTCAAAACGTGCTCGATGGCAGCCCCTGGTCTTTGGCGCCCACCATACCGTTGGTGCTCTTTGCCTTCTTCCAACTGAAGTTTGCCATCATAACGCCAGCGCTTATTACCGGTACGTTTGCCGAACGCATCCGCTTCAAATCGTATATCATCTTCCTCGTTCTGTTCTCGCTCTTTATTTATGCACCACTGGCCCACTGGACGTGGCACCCCGAAGGTTTTCTTTTTAAGCTAGGCGTACTTGACTTTGCCGGTGGCACAGTGGTACACATGTCGGCAGGCTTTGCTGCATTGGCTGCTGCTATTTACCTGCGCAATAAATCAGAACAGAAGGAACCCATTGCTCCTGCTAACATTCCCTTTGTGCTATTAGGCACAGGCCTATTGTGGTTCGGCTGGTTCGGTTTCAATGCTGGCAGCGCCTTGGGCGCTGGCCCACTGGCAGCCTCGGCATTTGCAACCACTAATACGGCATCGGCTGCAGCCGGATTGTGCTGGGTGTTGATGGATGCGGTGCGTGGCAAGAAGCCTTCTGCACTAGGATTCTGCATCGGTGCCGTTGTAGGCCTGGTGGCCATTACACCTGCCGCTGGTTTTGTTACCATTCCTTCCAGCTTATTTATAGGAACCATTGCCGCGTTGATCAGCAACGTAGTTGTTCACTGGAAGTCGAAGACGAGCCTGGAAGACACCCTCGATGTATTTCCTTGCCATGGCGTAGGCGGTTTGGTAGGTATGGTGATGACGGCCCTGTTGGCTAACACGGCAGTAAATGGAGCCAACACTACCGGCAACGGTTTGCTCTTTGGCGAATTTACTCTCTTCAAAGTTCACATGATAGCGCTCGTGATTGTGGTGGCCTTCATCTTCATAGGCTCATTTGTGATTTTGAAAATCACAGATCTCATATCCCCTATGACGGTGAGCAGCGAAGAGAAGAAAGTAGGTTCAGACATGGCCCAGCATGGAGAGAACCTGGCACCCTACGAATTGAAGAAAGAAATGGCTGCGGTCTAAAAAAAATCACCAAAGAGCCCCGGGGATATTGCGACACACCCACCGGGGTCTCTCTGGCTTATTGTTAAAAAACAACCCTTAAAATTATGAAAAACCTCAAAAAGTTAAGTTCAGTTATCGTGCTTACTTTCATTGCCTTTAGAATAAATGCACAGGAAGCTACTCCTGTTTTGGCTGTGCTTACGCCAGAATCCAAAACCAAACAACCCCTCACCATGGCAGCACTGCCCGAAACCCGTTTCGAGGCAGTTGCGCTAGACGCAACCAATGAAGCGGAGGAAGAAGAAGCCGAAGAGCCAACCTTTAAATTGTCTGGCTCTATCGACACCTACTTTCACACTTCATTCAAAACGCAAAATGCAAGTGGCGATGGTTATGGCCCATCTACCTCTTTCAGCGATTTGAAAGGATTCTCTTTGGGCATGATCAACCTCATCGCTTCGTACTCGGGCGAGAAAGCCGGGTTCGTAGGCGACCTGGTGCTGGGGCCGCGTGGCAAGGCAGCAGTTTTCGGGTCGGCTTCTGGTCAGGCCATCATCAACCAGGCTTATGCTTATTACAAGTTTTCAGACAAGATCACGTTCAACCTGGGTCAGTTTAACACTTTCGTGGGATACGAGGTGATTTCGCCAGTAAACAATTTCAACTACTCTACGTCCTATCTCTTTTCATGGGGACCGTTCAATCATACCGGGGCTCGCCTGGATTTTGCATTCGACAATGGAATGGTTGCCAAGTTGGCGGTAATGAATCCTACTGATCTGGTGGAATTCAATCCCGTAGATACATACACGTTAGGTGCACAGATTGGAAAGACATCGGATGCAGGTGGCATATGGTTGAATTTTCTTTATGGAGATCAGGATGGAACGCTGGGCGATGCCGCCAGCTACCTGGATGCATCGGCAGGTGCGCTGTTTCAAACAGACCTTACGTTGGGCTTTAACCTGAGTGAAAAATTCTACCTGGGCTTCAATTCTTCCATGCAAAGTGTGGCTACAGGCGAAGAGGTAGACGTGAACGACAATGTAGTGAAGAGCGGTGGCGACCCCACTTCATTTATGGGTGTGGCCGTTTATCCCCGCCTTACTTTGTCCGAGAAGTTTGCATTGGGCTTGCGTGCCGAATACTTCTCCATAAAAAATGGTCACCTGTCAATAATCGGTTTAGATGAAGATGGAAATGGAAGCGTGATTGCTGGAACTTTGTCTGCCAACTACAAAGCAGGCCCACTCACCTTCATACCCGAAATACGCATCGACAAAACAACCGAGGACTCTTTCTATAAAGGCACAGAGGCGAAAGACATGATGGCTACTTTTAACCTGGCAGCAGTTTATAAGTTTTAAATAGTACTAACCTTAACCACTTAATAAATTATGGCGAAAACGAAACTCGAATACATCTGGTTGGATGGATATGTGCCCACCCAGAGTTTGCGCAGCAAAACCAAGATTGTTAAGAATTTCAACGGAACGTTGGACGACTGCCCCATGTGGTCGTTCGATGGCAGTTCCACAGAACAGGCTCCCGGTGGCTCATCCGACTGCCTGTTGGAGCCGGTGGCGTTGTTTCCAGACCCGGCACGCAAAGATGCATTCCTGGTGATGTGCGAAGTGCTGAGCCCGAATGGTTCACCACACCCCAGCAACGGTCGCGCTACCATTGAAGATGACGACCGCGACTTTTGGTTTGGCTTTGAGCAGGAATATTTCTTGTGGAACCCCGCCACCAACAAGCCATTGGGCTTTCCTGAAAACGGCTATCCATCTCCGCAAGGCCCCTACTACTGTTCTGTGGGTGCAAAAAATGCCTTTGGCCGCGAAATCATCGAAGAGCACCTCGACTATTGCCTGGCCGCGGGCATCAACGTTGAGGGTATCAATGCGGAAGTAGCACCCGGCCAGTGGGAATTCCAGGTGTTTGCCAAGGGCGCCAAAGAAGCAGGCGACCAGGTGTGGGTGGCACGTTACCTGCTGGAGCGCACAGCAGAGAAATATGGAGTAGCCGTGAACTGGCATTGCAAACCTTTGGGCGCTACCGATTGGAATGGCTCAGGTATGCACGCCAATTTCTCTAACTCACTGTTGCGCGAGGCAGGCTCCAGAGATGTTTATGACGAAGTATGCAAAGCTTTTGCCCCGGTGGTAAAAGAGCACATAGCCGTTTACGGTGCAGACAACCATTTGCGCCTCACCGGCAAACACGAAACACAGTCCATTGACAAATTCTCTTACGGAGTTTCCGATAGGGGTGCATCCATACGCATACCTATCGCTACCGTTGAGAACGGTTGGAAGGGATGGCTGGAAGATCGCAGACCGAACAGTGCGGCCGACCCTTACAAGGTAGCAGCGCGAATCATCAAGACGGTAAAGATGGTTACGCCTGAACCTGTATTGGTACATGCCAACGGCAATGGCCGCGCCAAGTAAGTTTGTTGGGTAAGGGAGGGTAAGGAGAAGTCGAAAGGCTTCTCCTTTTTTATTTTAGTAAGGAGAAGGACTCACGCTCGTCCACCCACCATCTACAATCAACGTTTGGCCTGTGATGTGCCGCGCTGCGGGCGACACCAGAAACAGCGCAGCTTGTGCAATGTCGTGCACAGAGGCGGGTCGGCCCATGGGTGTTATCTGCGACCATGTTTTTGCATACTCCGGGTCGTTCAAAGTTCTTTCCGTAGAAGTGGCACCGGGTGCCAGTGCGTTGATGGTAATTTGGTGAGGCGATAAATCGACTACGAGATTTTTGGCGAGCATTTCTAATGCCGCTTTGCTCATGCCATAGGCGGCCAGGTTTTTGTGCGCCTGGTGCCCCGTTACAGACGACATGAATAAAATACTTCCACCACCACCCTGGCTGATCATTTGTCGGGCTGCAGCCTGGGCAAGAAAAAAACTACCTGCCAGGTTTACTTCCATCACGCGCATAAAATCTGCTCGTGCATATTCCAGAAAATCGCCAAACAAGGTAATGCCCGCATTGGCCACTACAATATCTACTTTGCCGAACAGCTTCACCGTTTCATCCACCAGCGTTTGAATAAATGTTTCTTCACTGGCATCTCCGACCAAATGCGAACAGATGCCATGATTTTTCGCGATGGCCATGGCTCCGGTTTTGGCGAGGTGTTCTTCACGGTCGTTCAGCATAACAGACGCTCCTGCCAGAGCCAGTTGTTTGGCAATTTCAAGACCTATGCCTTGGCCTGCTCCCGTTACGATGGCGGAAAAATTATGTAGTGGTTTTTGATTCATGATTGGCTACCAATAAAATTATTGATTTTTCTGTTATCAAAGATCGTGGTAGTTACGGCTACTTTCCTTTGTTGGCCTGAAGCATCTCCGAAAAACTCTGCTGCCGGGCAAAGCTATCCAATGCCATCGCAATACGTTTGGCTTTGGTTGGCGCGGTTTTGGCACTTTCGATCCAGCGGCTATAATATTTTTGATGTGAGCCGGGTAGTGCTTTGAATATTTTCATCAGGGCCGGTTCGTCTTTCAGGCAGCGCATTAACTCGGGCGACAAGGTTATTGCTTCCTCATCGACACTTAATGAAACATTTAGCTCCGCCCCTTCTTTCTTACCCAACGCTTTCCGCATGGCAGCATTCAGCGGCAAAATGAAAATCCCTTCGCCCATCGGTATCAGGGCTACTTGTTTGATGACAAGTTGATCGAGCTTTCCTTTTACCCGAAAGGAAACTTTGCAACCAGGGTTCAGTTGCCCGGCCTGCCGTGCAGAAATCTCCACGTACGTCCAGCCGGTTTTTTCTCCCTGCTTCCCGAATTTCTGTATCCGTGCCTGGAAGGTGAGTTGAGCATTTGCCATGAATTTCGAAGATACATGTTCCGTTGAAATGGGTATAACGGCAGTATTGTTTTTAGTGCGTCCGTTAAAAATATTTTACAAAAAGCTCATCAAAATCCTGAAAACTACTTCAAAAAAATACTGCATCTTCCCGATTCCAAATTTTCGCTATGCGCTTCATTTTTTTTCTTGCTCTTGGCCTTACATTTAGTCCATTACAAGCGCAAGAGTTGCCCCACGTTATTTTGGTATCCTTCGATGGCTTTCGGCATGACTATGTGCAGCGGTACGATGCACCCAACTTCAAAAAATTTATTTCGGAAGGGGCGCAGGCTGAAGCATTGATTCCTTCCTTTCCGAGTAAAACATTTCCGAACCATTATACGCTGGTAACTGGTCTGGCGCCCGGCAACCACGGCCTGGTAGATAATTACTTTTACGATAAAGCCACGCGTACCCGCTACAGCATGCGCGACACGGCCCGCGTAAGAAATGGTTATTACTATGGTGGAATTCCCATCTGGCAGTTGGCGCGGCAGAATGGCATTAAATCCGCTTCTTTTTTCTGGGTAGGTTCGGAGTTGAATGACGTAAGGCGAAGACCGGATTATTTTTACAGATACAACGAAGCAACCGACTCGCGTTTACGTGTGCAGCAAGTTTTGGATTGGTTGCGCTTGCCTGCCAGCGAGCGGCCACGTTTGATATTACTCTACTTCTCCTCGCCCGATCATGAAGGTCATGAGTTTGGTCCGGAAGCTGAAGAAACCAGGCAAGCCGTATTGCGTGCCGACTCCCTTCTGTCTGATTTGATACAGGGGCTAAAGTCTATTCCCTTGCCGGTTAATGTGGTGCTGGTATCCGATCACGGCATGAAAGAACTAACCATGAAAGAAGAGACTTTTATTTTTTTAGATGAGTTGATCAACAAAAAGGATACTTCGGTGGTGATGGTAAATGGGGGAACGCAAACGCATCTATATTTTGATAATGCAGCTAAAAAAGATTCTGTGTACAAGCTGCTTCAATCGAAAGAAAAGAATTTTCGTGTTTATAAAAAGGAAGATTTTCCCGCAGCTTGGAATTTTCAGAGCGCACGCGCGGGCGACCTATTGCTAGCCGCACGGCCTGGCTTTTATTTTCGCGAAGGTTCGCGCCCGCATTTTTTAGAGCGCGTACAAATGGGGGCGTTGTTTGGTGTGCATGGTTACGACCCGGCCGAGGTGCCCGATATGGGCGGCATTTTCTATGCCAATGGGCCTAACATCCAAAAAGGAGTAAAACTTCCACCACTTGAAAACATTCACGTTTACCCGTTGCTGGCTAAGATACTTGGCCTGCCGCTTCCGGCCATAGACGGAAGCTTTGAAAAGGTAAGGCAGGTGTACAAATAGTGCTTCACCAAACTGAAGCCAGTTAACTTATTCTATTCGCAAAGTCTGTACAGGGTTTTCTCTGGCCACACGTTTTAGTTGGGTAGCTATGGTAAAGCCCACCGTTATCACCATAATGCCAATGGCGACAAAATAAGGCCATAGGGTAGTGGGAATAGTCTCGGGGTAGGCAGCCTTGAGTAACAGATTGGTAAGGTAGGCACCTAAGGGAGCACCTACTACAAAAGCGATCGCTACAATCCACGCGTAATCCTTATTCATGAGTCTGAAGATTTGCGCAATGCTGGCACCAAAAACTTTTCGCACACTGAATTCTTTCAGCCTACGCGTAAGGTTGTACGACACCAAACCATACAAACCCATAGCTGCCAGCAACACAGCTACACCCGAGATGAAGAAAATAACTTTGTTGTTGGCGCGATTGCTGTTTAAAAAATGGTCGAATACTTCACTTTGAATGATTCCCTGGTAAGGATCATCGGGTGCAATTTTTTTCCACAGAGACTCCAATTCTTCTGCAGTGGCGTTTACCGCACCCGCTTCAGCTTTCACCACCAGGTAGTTGAAAGATGACTGAGTTGCAATGGTGAACATCGCTGGCTCTACTTGCCAGTAGAAATCGTTGTAATAGAAATCTTCCACTACACCCACCACATAGCGTTTAATGCTGTCTGCCACAAAGGTTTGGTTCAGGGGTTGTGTCCATCCCATTTTTTTCACAAACCGCTCGTTCACCACCACAGATTCAGTTTTGTCGGATGCAATGTCTTCATCGAAGAAACGGCCGTACTTTAACCGAATATTCATCGATTCCAGGTAATGAAACCCAACCGGAAAATGCGACACAGAATATTCCTGCTCATCAAGTTTTATCAATGCCTGTTGCGTAGATCTGCCAATGTGATTCTGCGCACCGGCATAGGTTAAAACATTTTTATTCGATACCAGACTTTGCTGAAAAGCTTCATATTGATGAGGGTCGGTAAGCCGCACCGCCACCGTTTGATCGCGGTTGTAACCCCAGTCTTTACCTTCGAAATAGTAACCAGACCAGGCAAAGACAAGACAACCGACTACTGTAGTGATAGAAAGTATAAACTGGAGGGTGAGTAGCACTTTGCTGAAAAGGCTTTTGCTTCCGAATTTTTCTTTGCCACGCATAATATTCACCGCATTGAATGACGACACATACAACGCAGGGTAGGCGCCTGAAATGAGAGCCACCACCAGCAATAAGCCGCCAAAAAAAGCAAACATCATTTGAAGCGAAGAAATCTCGAACTGGATCTTTACAGGATACAAGGCATCAAAGCCGGGCACCAAAAGAAAGTAAGCCAAGGCGGTGCCTGCCAGCAGCGCAATGCCACACAGTAAAAAATTCTCTACCAAAAACTGTTGAATGATTTCACGCTTACCACCGCCAATTACCTTGCGAATACCAATTTCCTTCAACCGCGAAGTGACCGAAGCCACCGCTACATTCATATAATTGAAACAAGCCAGCAAAATCAGGAATGTGCCAATCACTATAAATGCCACCAAGGCGGCAGGCGAATTGCTCCACGAAAGCGAGCCAGATATGTCGTAACTCTCCTGGGCCACGTCTTGCAACGGTATAATTTGTGTGTCAACCATGGGGCGCAGCGTATTGGCTTGGTTCTGGTACTTTTTGTACACATTGAAGGTTGGCTGAAGTTGCGAGAACTCGCTGCCCTCTTTGCACATCACAAAAGTTACACTTAAGTTCTTTGACCAATCTTCCAGTTGATCGGCATGCAGGTCTTCCCACACGGCCGTAGGCACAACAAAGTAGAAGTACATGCTGGAATTGGCCGGTGTGTCTTCGAGCAGTGCGCCAACCGTAAATTCTTGCCTGTGGCCGTCTGCCAACTTCATAGAGATAGCTTGACCTACCACGTCTTTGTTGCCAAAGTACTTGATGGCCATCTCCTCGCTGATCATGATTTGATTTTTGTTCTGCAGTGCACTTCTGTTCCCTGCCAACACCCGAAAACTGAACATCAATAGAAAATCGGGATCTGCAAAATGAATGGTTTCATTAAACACCGTGTTGCCTACGCGCACCGCGGCACTGGAACGCCCCAGTCGCACCACGGATTCTACGGCAGCATTTTCTTTCAGCAACTCAGCCAACGGCACAGGCGACCGCGCCCAGCGCTCTGTATCTTCGCCTTCTTTCATTCTGTTTACAACCAGTCCTATTCGATCACCTTTTTCGTGCATGGCATCGAGGTTGTAGTAAGAGTCTTCCAGTATGAATATCATAACTGCACAGCCAATGGCAACGGAAAGGCCAATGATGTTGATGGCTGAGGGCGTGGCATTGCGCAACATGTTGCGAAAGCCGGTAATGAAGTAACTGCGAAACATCATTAAAAAGTTGGTTGAATAATTCGATGAATTAGATTTGCGAATGTTCTTCCATCGGAAGAACCGTAGCACATTCCAGGCAAATAGTACGCTGGCCTTTTGTTTATTTACTTTTGCCGATCTGTAAAACAACTCGTAGGCATCACCCTGAATTTCTTCCAGTAAATCGGGCCGGCAGTACCACTGCAGAAAACGGTCGGCCCACCTAGGAGGATGCAACGATTGCCTTTTATTCATGACGCAGCACGGTGGTTGGGTTGGTATAAATGGTGCGATGTCCTTGTATCCATACAATGGCCATAATCAGCAAAGCAGTGCCACCAGTGGCTAAAATGAAAATCCACCAAGGCAGGTCTATACGGTAGGCAAACTTTTCTAACCAATTGGTGGCAGCGAACCAGGCAATGGGTACAGCTATGGTAATGGCAGCCAGCAACACCACTTTGAATTCGGCAATCAACACGCGCAAGGCTTGTAGTGCAGAAGCACCGAACACCCTGCGAATACCTATTTCCTTTGTCTTTCGCAGCGCATGGAAAGTCGCCAATCCGGCCATTCCGATAATGGCAATGACTAATGCCACTACCGTGAAAACAGCAGAGAGTCGTGAGATGACAGCCTCCGTTTTGTACAGTTCATCAAACGTTTCATCCTGAAACCAGTATTTCATAGTAAAAGAAGGTTCTATTTTTTTGTAGGCGGTTGTTACTGCCTCCAGCGCCTCTTTTGCTTTACCGGGCTGATACCGTACATAGATGGCCGAAATATGTTCAATGGCCTTGCGGTAGATAATAACTGGTTCCATGGATTGACGCAATGAAGCGGTGTGAAAATCATTCACTACGCCAATTACTTCGCATTGTACAGGGCCGACTTTTATTCTCGAACCCACGGGCTCTGTCAGCCCCATCAAACTGGCAGCTTGCGAAGTGATCAACACCTCCGTTGTAAGTGAATCAACCAAAGCAGGCTGTGGCCCAAAGCTGCGGCCTTCTAAAACCTGCAACCCCAATGTTTCAGGGAAACCATAGATGCAGCCGATGGTTTTGAAGGCGATGCGCGTATCAGGACTTTTGCCGGGCCAGTCTACGCCCACATTTCCACCGCCAGCGTTCAATGGATTGATGTCGGCAGCACTCATAGCCTGAATAGCGGGATGCTGAAGTAAATCGTTGCTCAGCAGATCATAACTTTTCAACAGCTTGAAGGTGGGCTCTATGCGGAGTGTATTTTTATGATCGAAGCCTATGTTTTTGTTAGAAATAAAATTCAATTGACTATAAATAACACCGCTGAAAGTAATGATGCAGATGGAGATGGTAAGCTGAAGGGTGATGAGTACTTTTCTGAGATTAAGCGAACCTGTTGTGGATCCAAAATTACCTTTTAGAATAAGTGCAGGACGAAAGCCAGACAAGACCAATGCCGGATAGGTGCCTGCAAGCAGCGCAACCACCAGTAAAAATGCTACCAGGTACACCGGTACAGGTCCACTTAGTAAATCCAGTGAGTGCGTTTCGCCCACCAGCTGGTTGAAGGCCGGCAATGCCAATTGCGCACCAATTCCTGCCAAAACAAAGGCAAGCAACACCACTATAAACGACTCGCCTAAGAATTGTACCAGCAACATGCCCCGTACCGCTCCCGTTACTTTTCGAATGCCAATTTCTTTGGCGCGCAAGGTGGCGCGTGCGGTCGTCATGTTGATGAAGTTGATCACTGCCATCAGCACGATTAAACTTCCAATGATGGTAAACAAATACACATATTCAATCCGGCCACCGGTGTTTTTACCTCCTTCGTAGGTGCTGTTCAGGTGCCAGTCGGGCATTGCTACAGCCTCATATTGTATTTGCTGTTTTTTGTAGGCTTCGCCTATTACCTGTGTGTCGTTCAGTTTCTCCGTGAGCAAAGCTGTTGATGTGGGTTGATGTGTTTTCAGATAGATACTGAAAAACTGTTGTGCCAGCATGTCGTCTTTAATGCCCCACTGCCTTTTCAAAACAGCATAAGGCAAAACAAAATCAAACTGTAACGATGAATTAGTGGGTGTATCCTTAAAAACTGAAACAACGGTTACATCAATCCATCCGTCTAATTGCATGGTTTTGCCAACCGGATTTTCGTTGCCATAAAGTGCGCGTGCCATCTTTTCTGATATGGCCAGGTCAGTACTCTTTGTTAATGGATTTGGATTTCCTTGGTTAATGGAGAAGCTAAAAGTGTTAAAAAAATTTTCAGAAGCGTAAATACCATTAAAGTAAACGCAGTCATTTGGTTTTCCTTCGGCACGAAAGCATAATTCATGTGGCCAACGCGATCCGGAAGAAACGCTGGTAGTATTCTCTACTTCAGCCAGCGACTCGGTATTGATGTTGTGGCCGGCTACATCGTACGTTTGAAAAGTGCCATTGGCATTTACATGTGTAATTACTTTATAGAGCCGGTCTGAAGAACTGTGAAAGCGATCGAAAGATGACTCGTGCGCTATCCATAACATGATAAGAAAAGCACAAACAAAGCTTACCGAAAGGCCCACTACTGTTAGAAACGAATGGCCGGGGTAACGCCTAAAATTGCGAATGGCAACTTTGAAAATATTTTTTAGCATGGCAGATGAAAGAGTGTGATTGGTTGATGGATTGGTTTTTCTGATATTCTTCCACCGGAAGAAGCGCAATACATTCCAGATAAAGAGTAAGTTCGCTTTCGTTTTATTTTTATGTGTGGCACGGTAAAACAATTCATACACATCACCCTGAATTTCTTCCAGCAAATCGGGCCTGCAATACCATTGCAGAAAACGATCGGCCCATTTGGGTGGCGTGGTTTTCACAGCAGGAGTTTTTATGCCAGCCTGAATTGAAGGGCCACCTTCGGTATTTGGCTGTATAACTGGTTGCGCAGTTCGTTGGCTTCTTCTAATGCCCGCTTACCGGCAGCGGTGAGTAGAAACATCCGTTTCCTACGGCCACCACGCTCTTCGGTGGGGTCGCTCATTTTAGATTTCAGAAATCCTTTTTCTTCCAAACGGGTAAGCACCGCATGTACCGCGCTGATGTTGAGACTGCGCCCAGCCTGTCGTTCCAATTCGTCCATAACAGCTACTCCGTAGGCATCGGGGTATAATATGCCCACTGTTAAAAGTATCAGTTCTTCCAGTTCGCCCAGGTAAGTTCCTTTCATAGAAATTGACAATTAGCTCTACATACGTGAAAGTAATAGATATGTTTCAGTTTTGTAGATTAAATTAGTTTAAACAGTAGCATGGTGTGCGACTACAGCAATTCATTAGAGTTGGTGCTTTATGAGAATTGCAACCCTAATACCGAAATGACGTCTGTTATCGGCTTCAAAGCCCACAAACATTAAAAAATGCGCTGTGAGAGGTTTTCGAAAATGTGCCCTACTACTTAACTACTGGATAATGTTTTGAAGTCGTGCCCACATTTCATTTTGGAAGGTAAATGGCACCAATGTAGCATCGGGGGAATCGCCCATACGTACCACTATTAAATTTTCACTGGGGATGATGTTGATGATTTGTCCGTTCTTACCCATTGCAGCGAACAGGTCGTTCGGGGCATTGCTGCTTATTGACAGGGGAAAAACCGTTTGAAGGCCGGGCACCATGGAAGACGTTTTACCATTTAGCCAGGTCAGGTATCCGTAAGAAAGATTCAGATTTTGTGAGGTTGTTGTCATCAAAGTAAAATAATCTTCGGGGATGATATTGGTTGTGTTCCACGTTCCTTTGTTCAGCAAAAGTAATCCAAACCGTGCCATGGAGCGGGCAGTGCTGTAGTACACATTGTTATCGCCCGTTTGAATGTACTGCCCATCCATTCCGATTTTTGATTTCAACTCGTCTGTTAAAAATGTATTTAGATTTTTTCCTGTTGCATCTATCAGCACATCGTCCAATAAAGTATAAGGTGCATTGTGGTAAGCCCATCGTGTGCCGGGTGTAGCCTGAAATGTCAGGCAATCGGGCGTTGTACAGTCTGGATTCGACACCCCGTCATCCAGGCCGGTGGTCATTGTGAGTTGATGACGAACCGTGATGGCACTTTCTTGTGCGGGCGTGAGGCTGGTCCACCCGTTGCCGAGGTATGTGGAGGTTTTTTCATCGAAAGAGAGTTGGCCTTTGTGCGCTGCGATACCTACCAAGGCCGATGTCAGCGTTTTTCCGGCAGAAGCCCAATACCAGTTACTCGAACTTGAAAAATTGGTTGTGTTGTCGAATTGTTTGCCGAAGTACTTCTCAACAACAATGCGCCCATTTTTTAGGATCAGCAACGCCCGTGTGTTGTTGGTTTCCATGTAGTCGTAAAAATTTGCTAACGCTGTTTCGTCCCATCCGAGAGAAGCGGGCGTGGTTGTTTCCCAGGTGGTACCTGTTAGAGGGGGGAAGTATAGAGTAGGTTCCACCGGTGGGCTTACGCTGCCTTCATCGGAGCAAGCGCCTATCACCAAAACCACCGGCAATATCCAGGTTTTCAATTGCATAAAAATTATGACTTTCAAACGCTTTCTAAAACTATCACAAATATTTATCCTTTTAGAAGCCATCTCAAAAATCCCGCTGTGTAATTTCCTCCATTGCCCCCCGTCCACTGTGTTTAGCTATTGTCCAGCCAACCAGTGTATCAGTATTTGCGACAGTTCTGTGCTACACCACCCGCGCTGCACGGGTGTTCAACAACAAGTTGATCCGATCCGCCAACTCCCGGAAGGCTTTTCACTTTCATCATGTTTTTCATCGATGATAAAGTGAGTTGAATTTAAATCTTATACGACTGCCTCACCGTCCAGAAAAACAGGCGCTCCGGTAATAATCGCTTCAGGGGCAACAACACATTGGCCGGGTAGGCAATGGGGTAGCGCATTTTAAACGAAGTATCATTGGCCGCGCTGAAAATTACTTTGGCCACGGTTTCGGACGAGGCTCCCCGATTGCCCGCATCCATATTCACGCTTCCGCATTGCTTCACAAACGCATCGTAGGCGCTGGTGTAATCGGGTTTTACAAACGCACGACTGCGACCATAAAACTCTGTTTTGATGGCGCCTGGCTCCACCAGTTTTAAACGTATGTCGAAATCCTTTACTTCATATTGCAACGACTCAGTAAAACCTTCTACTGCCCACTTGGTGCCATGATAGATGGAATACAACGGAAACGCTACCCGGCCGCCCACACTGGCAATTTGTACAATAACTCCACCACGTTGTTCGCGCATGATCTTCACTGCCTCGCGCGTTACACGCATTAACCCAAACACATTGGTGTCAAATTGTTTTTGAATGAAATCATCGGTCATGGATTCGAACACGCCATCGGCCCCAAAGCCGGCATTGTTCACCACCGCATCAATCCGTCCGAAATCTTTTTGCACCTTTTTTAGTGCCTGTTCTACGCTCGCTGCACTGGTTACATCCAGGGCGTAAAGTTTTACATGGGCCATTTGATTCAAGTCCGTTTCTTTTTCAGGCGAGCGCATGGTGGCGGCTACCTGCCAACCTTGTTGTTGAAAGTAGATGGCAGCGGCCTTGCCAATGCCTGACGAACTTCCGGTTATAAGTACGGTTTTCATAGTAAGTGAATATTTATTCATTTATTGGTTAAAAAATTTTCAGATCGTTACACTGCGCCATGCCATTTCGAACAGACTTTGTTTTTGTGCAGGACTAATGGTCATTTTTGTTTCTTGCTGCACTTTCACTACCTCATAAATGGGGCCCATCAGCTGGCTCAACAGAATTTCTGCCGGAAGTTTTCTAATAATTTTCTTTCGGATACCTTCTTCCATGAAGGCAACGAGCGGTTCGAGCAATTGATCGCCCTGGGTTTTGGTTTTTTTTGTGAGGTAAGAAGTGTGGGCAAACTGTTCGATGAACAACATCCGCTCCGGCTCCGCGATACTTAGCTCGAAATAGTTGAACCACAACTGCCGAAATGTTTCCTCGTAGGAGCCAGCGGTGTTCACGCCCTGCATCATGCGGCTGGTTTTTGATCGCTTGAGCGAAAGGAACAACTCATTGATAAGCACATCTTTGTTTTTGAAATAAATATAGAGTGTACCCGTGGCCAGGCCGGCTGCTCTGGCTACATCGGCCATCTTTAAGCCGTTAAACCCCGATGCGTGCACCAAACGAAGGGTTGCCTCGAAAATAGCTTCAATTTTTGTATCGTCTTTGGCTCTCGGCACGGGGCAAATATAAATGAATTTTTGTTCATTTATTTCTTTTGCACTGAATGTTAAGTCATTTGTCAAACCTTGGAATCAAAGATGCTGCGAGAAAACCACGGGTTTCATGGAATGCGTTCGTGGTTTGGAAAGGCGTTGGCTCTTTTTATTTACTTTTGATACATCGGTACGCTGACTTGTTTAACACTTTGATTTAATTACCCTTGTTCGACAATTTTGAACGCCATCTGAATGGCCGTATTCAGCAAATACTGTCGCACCTGGGTGACGAGGCCCGGGCGTGCTTAAACGGCATCTCCCAACACAGGCAGTACAAAAAGAAGGATGTGTTATTGCAACAAGGTCAGATCTGCCGTTCTAGTTTTTACATCTTAAAAGGCGTAGCGCGAAAGTTCTACCGCACTGAAGATAAAGAGGTGACCACAGAACTTTTCTTTGACGATGACCTGGCCATTTCGTTCGCGAGTTATTCGCTGCAAACCCCGGCCTTCGAGTCCTTAGAAGCCCTCACCGATCTGGAAGTCTCCGTAACGCATCATCGCGATTTTCAGATGGCCAAGGAAAAATTTCCACAACTCAAGGACCTTGACCTGGCGCTAACAGAACATTATGCATGCTGGTTGGAGAAAAGACTGTTTCAATTACAAACCCAAGATGCAACCCAGCGCTACAGAAGTATTATGGAACACCACCCTCGGGTGTTGCAGCACGTACCCCTCACCATCATTGCCTCTTATCTCAATATTTCACTGGAAACCCTAAGCCGTATCCGCGCCAAAGTTTGAGCCTTGCGAATTATTTGACTTAGATCAAGTGGCGGGTGTTCGCAGCCAGCGTTCTTGCCTAGAAAACTTTAATAAGTGAAAGACAGAATCATTGGCTTCGACCTGGCGCGCGCCTATGCCATTTTTGGCATGTACATCGTTAACTTCAATACGGTCTTTGGCGGTCATAACGACCATCACGGTTTGAGTGGCATTCTCAATCTGTTCAATGGTAATTCCAGCTCCATCTTTGTAATGCTGGCGGGCATGGGTGTTTCACTTATGACCAACCGCCCGGAGTACAGTGCGGAGATGAAGAAAAAACTGCGCACTATCGTCATCAGGCGATCATGGTTTTTATTTGTCGTTGGCATGGTGCTTTATACGTGGTGGCCAGCGGACATTTTGCATTTTTATGGAGGCTACCTGCATATAGCCGCGTTGCTGCTCTTCGTGCCAAAAAAATACTTGCTCTGGTGTGCGTGTGGTGCGATCGCCATTTTTCACGCGTTGTTGTACATCATTCCATTCGAAACCGGTTGGGATTTTGACACACTGCGCTACATTGACTTCTGGACGCTGGAAGGTTTTCTTCGGAATACTTTTTACAATGGCTGGAATCCGATCTTTCCCTGGCTTGCCTACTTTCTGTTGGGCATGTTCCTTGGCAGACAGGATTGGCAGCAGGCAGAGGTTTTGCGTAAAACTGTGGTAGTTGCCCTAGTCGTGTGGGTAGCAAGCGAAGGAGTGCAACTCGCAGGAACATGGGTCAGCAGCAGCGAGATCCGGTTTTATCTCACCGCTGATTATCTTCCGCCTTTTCTGCCCATTATGCTGAGTACGGGTTCATTTGGCGTTTTAATTATTTCTGCCTCCATTTATATCGGTAGCAAAGCAGGATCTAGTTCTGCGCTACAGGCGTTGGTCGCCACTGGCCAAATGACGTTAACGCATTATCTGCTGCACTTGCTGCCGGGGATGATTCTCTTGGGTTGGATAACCAATACCCCGCTGGAGTCAGAATTTAAACATAGGCCGATCGACCCAATTGTTATTTTGCTTTTCGCCATTTTCTTCTTTGTGCTCAGCGTGGTGTTCAGTGTGTTTTGGAGCAAGCGATTTAGGAATGGTCCAATGGAGACGGTTATGCGAAAATTTTCTCAAGTATAGTTTTCAACGGCTTTCATTGTTTCCCCCGTTGCCTGGTTCGTGGCCCATCATTTAAGGAGGGCAAAAGTGGGCAAGGGCAGCGCATGAAAAAGATCAAAAGCATTGATCCTCAAGGTCGATCGCTACCAGCCACGACTGCGGGCTCGAAGCAATGGTACCATCGAGCAGGCAGTAATATCCTTTTGTCATTGGGAACTTTATGCCATCAATCGCCATTATGCTGGAATGACGCCCACTATTGAAAAGTCCGTTTCGCTTCGTACCACCGAGATCATTGAAAAATACCAGCGCGAGTTGGATAAACACATTGACGACTTGCGGCATGGACGAGCCGAGAAAACATTTGAAATCCAGGACCTGGCCGATTTGCTACACATTCACCCTACGCACTTGAGCAACACGTTGCACCAAACGCTGGGGCAGTCACCTTGCAATATGTACGAGAACAAGTTATTGGAACTCTCAAAAGAACTCCTCGCCAACACACATCAATCCATTGGCGGCATCGCGCGCCAGTTGTACTACGACCCATCTAATTTCACCAAGTTTTTCAAGGCCTACACAGGCATTACTCCTAAACAATACCGTCAAAGCCTGATGGCCTAGGCAAAAGTTCTGAAGTGCTCACCATTTTTCAGGAAGTGTTCACCATTTTTTGAAATGGCCCTGGTGGACCTTTGTTGTCAACAAACTAAACAAGACATGACAACAAAAATTGCATTGGTTACAGGCGGCAGCCGCGGGTTGGGAAAAGACATGGCCTTGGCCCTGGCCGACAAGGGTTTTGATGTGATCATTACGTATCGCGAGCAAAAGCAAGCTGCCGAAGAAACGGTTTCATTGATCGCACAAAAGGGAAGAAAGGCCGTTGCGCTTTTTTATGATGCAGAAAAGATAAACGACATCAACTCGTTTGTGACATCCGTAGAAAACGCATTACAAAAAAACTGGCAAACCGATCGACTGGATTTTTTGATTAACAATGCCGGAGTGGGCGCTACCATTCCAATTCCTCAGGTAAAGGAAGAAGATTTCGATCGGTTGCTGAATATTCATTACAAGAGTGTCTATTTTCTCACACAAAAATTGATTCCCTCCATCCATGATAACGGAGCCATCGTGAACATTTCCACCGGTACCACGCGCTTCTGTGTGCCCGGTTATTCGGTGTATTCATCGATGAAAGGAGCGCTGGAAATTTTCACCAAATATGTGGCAAAAGAATTTGGCTCGCGCGGCATTCGTGCCAACATCATTGCGCCCGGCCCGGTGGAAACCGATTTCAACAACGCGGCTATTCGCAGCAATCCGCAGATGAAAACTTTCCTCAGCAGTTTATCACCGCTCAACCGTGTGGGCTATGCCGATGACATTGGCAGTGTGGTTGCTTTTCTGTGCACCGAAGATGCGAAGTGGATCAACGGGCAACGCATTGAAGTGAGTGGGGGAATTAATTTGTAGCAGAATGTAGAGAGCGCATCTTTACACAATGCGCTCTCCATTTGCATTCGTGGTAAGAACGTCCGTCATGTAATCAAAAAAAGGACGAATAGCTTTGAAGTCATTATTCACTTGTTTCGAGAATGTTTTAGAAGTGACTTCCGCATCGGTGTATGATTTCTCGAACCAAAACTGTTTGAACCGCAGCAAATCGATGGCAGGATGATCTTTCGCGAAACCTCTCGGAGCGGTTTTTACCTGATCGCCCTGCAACTCGCGAAACACGGACTGAAGTTTCTTTTGCATCAACATTTTTCGCCAGCCCTCATAATTCAAATCAATATCCTGGCGAATGCGAGATAAGTCTTGTGCGTTCGGGTAGGTGAAGCCGGCACCGATGCGCGAGGCACCTGGCTTAATCCAGAAATAATAACCTCCGCGCAAAAATGGTTTTACTCTCTTTAGGTTTCCAGCAAAGCGGGGATTGTAAGGAGTTTTATCATCAGAAAACCGAACATCGTTGTAAATGCGATAAAGCGCCTCTTTCCCGTTTTGTGTTTGCAACTGGTCATGCTTATTCATTTCGGCAATGAGTACATCGAGCCAATGAACTACGTTTTGTTGTGCTAGCTGATAACGTTCTTTGTTTTTCTGAAACCACTCCCGGTTGTTATTCCGGGTAAGTGCTTTTAGAAAATCGAGCGTGGCCTGGTCAATAATCATATCGCAAAGTTATCACTCGCCACCAGCCATGGTAGGTAGATCACCAAAAAACCTTAGCCCGTTACCATTGCTATTCGTGCATGTTCAACCGTCTTTCCGGTGAAACATTCAACACCCTTCAATCTTTATCAGATCTAAAACCTCAATGCCAGCATTAGCATGTAGTTTCTGCCCGCCTGCGGATAATAATAGTTTTGCCGGTATTCGTTGGTGCCACCAAAATATCCCCAGGTATAACCATTCGACTCGTACTCTTCATCCAGCAGGTTATTCACCAACAGACTAACAGCTATTTCACGCATGCCCTTGGGCTGCCAGGCATAACTCAGGCGAACATCATTCACAAAATAAGCATCAAGCTTTCTTGCGTCATTCGAGGTATTGTCCATGAATTGCTGCCCCACGTATTTACTTAGTAACGATGCCTCCAGCCCCTTTACCGGTTGATACGTGAAAACTGACCCCGCTATCGCGCTGGGAGAAAAAGAGATGTCGCTGTTTCGGTATTCATTTTCCACCACATTGTACTCATCGAAATTTTCACCATAGTCGTACAAAACTTCTTTGAATGTGCCTATTTTATTTTTGCTCAGGGTAAGATTGGCTCCCCAGTTTAGTTGATCGCTGAGCCGCCACGCGCTTTCCAACTCAATTCCTGTTCGGTAGCTCTGGTCTACGTTGGTTCTGATAGATGCACCTACATCGTTTACCGCTCCTGTTAACACCAACTGATTGGTATAATCCATCAGGTAGTAGTTGGCTGTAAACGAAAAGTCAGGTTTTCTCAGGCGCCAACCTGCCTCTAGGTTGCGTAATGTTTCGTGCTTGGGATTAATTCCCGGAGGAGCATCAATAAAATCGCTGCGCACCGGCTCGCGGTTGGCTACACTGTATGACGCATAAAGTTGTTGTTGGGTATTCACCTGATAGGTTACCCCCAGTTTAGGGTTAAAGAAGTTGAATTGTGTATCCACATCGAAGCTAAGCTGATCATTGTCGATGCCGCTTGTCTGGTACTGAATTGTACGGTATTGCAGGTCAACGAAAGCGGCCAGCCTTTCGGAGAGCGCATAACTATTCTTCCAGAAGACGTTAAAGTCTGTTTTTAATCCGTTATTAAAATAGTACCGATAATTTTTTGGTGCATTGCCTGCAACGGTCGCCCAAATTACCTCGCCAAAGTGGTCGCCATCATAACGGTTCCAGCCTCCACCCAAAACTGAGTTGACTTTACCCTTCTCGTAATTCAGCGAATAGGTGAATCCGTAAAAATGGTTGTCGAGCCAACGTCTGCGCACCAGATCGGTCGATGTAATGGTTTCCCCTCCAATCACCACCTCGGGCAATCCATAATCTTCAAAATCGTTGTCGTAGCGAAACTCCTCGTAGAAGCCCAACCCTCGCGTATAGTGCAATGCTACGTTGGCATTCAATGCATCAGAAAACCGATGGGCCGTATGCAATTGGTAATGATCTTGCGCATAGTTGTCTACCTGGTCGGGGTATTGGTAAATGTTAAAGGTGCGCGGGTTTGATGATAGCAAGTTATCCATCTGCTGCTGATTCCACCCTTCTGCTGCCGCTGTTTCCAACATGGCCTCGGTGTCGCTATTCAATCGCGATTCTGGCACACCGTACCAGCTCTGGTAAGTAATTTCCTTTCCGCCAAACACAATCGCCTTCACCATGGTTTTGTCGCCATAGTAACCACCAGAAAGATAATACGACTTGAGATTGGATGAGGCCCGATCGATAAACCCATCGGACTTGATCTGCGAGAGTCGGCCATCGAATACAAAACGGTTGTTGATAAGGCCCGAGCCTAAGGCTACCGTATTGCGCCAGGTGTTAAAAGAGCCAACCGAGTTGATTACATCGGCATAAGCGCGATCGTTACGGGCGTTGGTTTGCAGGTTAACAGTAGCACCAAACGCAGCCGCTCCGTTGGTAGAGGTGCCCACACCGCGTTGCACCTGCACGCTTTGCGTGGAGCTGGCCAGATCGGGTGTGTTTACCCAAAATACTCCCTGGCTTTCGCTATCATTAACAGGTATGCCATTGATGGTAACGTTGATGCGCGTGGCATCGCTGCCGCGGATACGCATGCCGGTGTAGCCTACCCCAGCACCTGCATCGGAAGTAGTAACCATGGATGGTGACCAGTTGAGTACAAAGGGCAGGTCTTGACCAAAGTTCTGTTTCTGCAGCGCTATTTTGTTGATGGTTGTAAAAGTGGTAGGGCTTTTATCGGCTGCGCGCGTAGCCGATACGATTACTTCATCGGTCATTACCACGTCTTCTTCCAGCAAAACATCGAGCAGTTGCTGTTGGGGAACGCTAACGGTTACGCTTAATGGTTTGAACCCTAAAAACCGAACTTCCAGCTGGTACGTTCCCTCCTTTAAAGGACCCATTTGAAAGTAGCCGCGCTCATCGGTGGTGGCAAAGCGGCCGGTAGCAGTAACCGCCAACGTGGCGCCAGCCAGCGCCTCTTTTGTTTGGCTATCTTTCACATAGCCGCGAACTGTGTTCTGCGCAGGCAGACACAGCGAAAGCAGCACACACGCTGCCGTCATCAAAACTTTTAACATTTTTTAAATTTTGTTTAAACCCGCAGGCACATCGGGGAATGTACCATACTTACGTTTTAAACTTGCCTCCCTTCGGCCGCATTACCGGCATCAGGTTCTATGGGTATAATCTCAGCCCGTGTTTTTTAGGCACCCCTTTGTCTTTCGACAGGGCAAAGGTAACAAAGAATTGAAGATTCAAAATTCGCAACCAAAAATTATGTAACGACTTATAGAAGCACCATCCTGCTACTTTTTGAATATCGAACTTTGAATCTGTACTTTTGGCACCATGCAGAAAGCAATTGTTAACGGCAAAAGTTTCGAAGTAATACAACAGGAAGAAGAACTGTTGGTGAATGGCCAGCCGCTTCAGTGGGATGTGGCGCGAATCAGCGACAACTATTTTCACATCATTTATCAAAACAAAAGCTACCGGGCCGAATTGATAAAAGCGGATGCGGCCACCAAGACATTCGCTTACAAAATTAACGGACGCGTTTACTCGGTTGAACTCAAAGACAAGTTCGATCTGCTGCTCGAAAAAATGGGTATTGCCAATGCCGGCAGTGGCAAGCTCAACAACATCAAGGCGCCTATGCCGGGGCTGATTATCGACCTGAAAATAAAAGCAGGCGACCACGTGAAGGCCGGTGATCCGCTGTTGATACTGGAAGCCATGAAAATGGAAAACATACTAAAAGCACCCGGAGAAGGCACCGTGAAAAACGTAAAAGTAAAAAAAGGCGACAGTGTTGAAAAAGGCCAGGTGATGATTGAGTTTTAAAGCTCAATCAAAAGCAGCTACTTCTTATCCTATTGTTTTCGCCCGCTCCCAATACACATCCATTTCGGCCAGGGTCATTTCGCCCATCTTTTTACCGTCTTTGGCAGATTCTGCTTCCAGGTATTGAAAGCGCTTGATGAATTTTTTGTTGGTGCGTTCGAGTGCTTCTTCCGGATCGATATTGATAAAACGTGCATAGTTTACCAACGAAAAGAGTAAATCGCCAAACTCGGCCATGGCCTTTTCTTTGTTGATGGCTTCGTTGGATGCCGCGTTGAATTCGCTCCTGAACTCCTGCATCTCCTCTTCCACTTTTTGCCACACCTGTTCTTTCTTCTCCCAATCGAAACCAACGCCACGGGCTTTGTCTTGTATACGGATGGCTTTTACCAACGCGGGTAACGATTTCGGCACGCCTTCCAACACCGACTTATTGCCCGTTCTCAGTTTTATCTTCTCCCAATTTTCTTTCACCGTTTGCTCATCGTTGGCCACCACATCACCATACACATGCGGGTGCCGTTCCACCAGCTTGTCGCAGATGGCATTCAGCACATCGGCCGCATCGAAAGCGCCCGTTTCTGAAGCAATGCGTGCGTAGAAAATGTTGTGCAACATCAGGTCGCCCAATTCTTTTTTTACTTCTTTTAAATCACCTTCCAAAATGGCATCCGACAGTTCGTAGGTTTCTTCAATCGTGAGGTGCCGCAACGACTCCAAGGTTTGCTTCTTATCCCATGGGCAGTTTTCGCGGAGCTCGTCCATAATGGTTAATAGACGATCGAACGCTTTTAACTTGGCTTCGCGGTTTAAATCGGGGGCAGAAAGGCTCTTTTTTTCCATGCAGGGCAGAAACTTTAGGATTGGCTCTGTTGTTGTATTTTTGTTCTGCAAAAGTCGCTATTCAGGCATCTAAAACCGACAGCTATCATGACCGTTTTTCTATTTACCCTCGGAATTTTCGCCTTGTTCTTCGTGCTGATGTCGGTGCGGCTGCTGTTTGTTAAAAACGGTGAGTTTCGCGGCACTTGCGCCACCCAAAGCCCTTACCTGGCCAAAGAAGGCATTACCTGCGGTTATTGTGGTAAAACCCTGGGCGAGGGCGACACCGCTTGTGGCGATCCGGAAAAGGCATCGCGCGATCTGGCCACGCTACCAAAAATCGGGAGTAATGAGAAAGGCGCTATTGGTTCCGCTTAAAGACAAAGAACAATTGGCCGTAACCCGAGATATGGCGCTTAGCCCACAGCAACGGGTGGCTAATATGTTCGAGCTGATGGCAGCATTGCATCAGCTTCAACAACATGCCCCCTTGATTCCAAAGGACGAATTCATCAATTTGAAGAAGCGCCCTGGTGGAGTTCTATCGTAAGGATTTAGACGATTTTTGCGGTATCCTCAACCAGCATCGTGTTGACTACTTAATCATTGGGGGTTTGGCTGTTAATTTTCACGGGTTTCAGCGAGCCACTGGAGATATTGACATTTGGTATCACCCTACTCAGGCCAATTTCGATAAATTACTCAGAGCCATAGAGGTGTTTGGATTCGATACAAGCGAAATTCGCCAAGGGCAAACTACCGATGCGAAAGGGTTTATTCGCCTTCTTTTAGATCGGTACTCCATCGAGCTGCTGTCAAACATCGATGGCAAATTTTCCTTCGAAGACGCGATTGCTGCTTCAGAGTCTCTTACAATTATAAATCACGAGGCAAAAGTACTTGGCTACGATCATTTGGTTCAAAACAAAATCATGGCTCGTAGGCCAAAAGATTTAGAGGATGTGCGCCAACTGGAAATCAGAAGGCAGGCACGTGAAGGTAATACAGGGAATCCATCATAGTTACCCTAACTCACATGGAATATCTTTCCTAAATTCGCGGCACAAATTATTCTATTGTGACCCTCATCAAATCCATCTCCGGCATCCGCGGCACCATAGGCGGAGCCCCAGGTAACTCCCTTACTCCTGTAGACATTGTAAAATTCGCTGCCGCCTTCGGCACCTGGGTCAAAAGCCGCAAGGGCAAGCGCATCGTCATCGGGCGCGATGCCCGTATTTCGGGCGAAATGGTGAGCACATTGGTAACCTCAACGCTGCAAGGCCTCGGCCTGCATGTAATCGATCTGGGCTTATCGACCACCCCTACTGTGGAGCTGGCTGTGCCGCTGGAAAAAGCGCAGGGTGGCATCATTCTTACCGCCAGCCACAACCCCATTCAATGGAATGCGCTTAAGTTGCTGAATGAAAAAGGTGAGTTCATTTCGGGTGCCGATGGGGCCGAGGTGTTGCGGCTGGCTGAACAAGAAGCGTTTGACTTTGCTCCGGTAGATGCATTGGGAACGTACGAACAAAAAGATAAATACATCCAAAAACACATCGACCTTATTCTGAAATACAACGGGGTGGATGTAAAGGCCATTAAAAAAGCAAAATTCAAAATAGCTGTAGACGCAGTGAACTCCACCGGAGGCATTGCCGTACCCAAATTATTGAAAGCCCTGGGCGTAAGAAAAGTGGTTGAACTTTATTGCGAACCCAACGGGCGCTTTCCGCACAACCCTGAGCCTTTGCCGGAGCACCTCAAGGCCATCACAAAAACTGTGAAGAAAGAAAAGTGCGACCTGGGCATCGTAGTTGACCCGGATGTGGACAGGCTGGCGTTGATTCAGGAAGATGGCAAGGCTTTTGGCGAAGAATACACGTTGGTGGCTGTTGCCGATTACCTTTTGAAAAAGAAAAAAGGCAACACGGTATCTAATCTATCATCAACACGTGCTTTGCGCGATGTGACCGAAAAAGCCGGTGGCACCTACACAGCTGCTGCTGTGGGCGAAGTAAATGTGGTGACAGCCATGAAGGAAACCAAAGCGGTGATTGGTGGCGAAGGCAATGGCGGTGTTATCGTTCCCGACTTTCATTACGGCCGCGATGCATTGATGGGCATTGCATTATTTCTATCACACCTGGCCAAATCAAAAATGAAAGCCTCGGAGTTGCGCAAGAGTTACCCTGCCTACTTCATTTCGAAGAATAAGATAGAACTCACGCCTCAAATCAATGTGGATGACGTACTGGTGAAAGTGAAAGCCAAGTACGCAGAGGAGAAAATCAACACCATCGATGGCGTAAAGATCGACTTCGAAAAAGAAAAAAAGTGGGTGCATCTACGCAAGTCAAACACTGAGCCGATCATCCGCATCTATGCCGAATCGCAAAACGAGAAAAAAGCAGATGAGCTGGCACAACGCATCATCAAAGACATACAGCAATTGATAAGCTAAACGGTATGAAAGTATATCTGGACAACGCGGCCACCACACCTTTAGACCCCGAAGTGTTCGAAGCCATGAAGCCCTTCATGCTCGAAGATTTCGGCAATCCTTCGTCCACGCATTCGCACGGCAGGAAAGTGCGTGCTGCCATCGAATCGGCACGTAAAAAAGTGGCCGAGTTGCTCAACTGCACCCCGGGTGAAATTATTTTTACCTCAGGCGGTACGGAGGCAGACAATACGTTAATAATAAGCGGAGTTCAAACCTACGGGCTGAAGCACATCATCTCTTCTGCCATAGAACACCATGCCGTTACCCATACTATTGAAACGCTGGCAAAATCAGGTGGCGTTCAATACCACGCGGTGAGGCTGGATGAATACGGACATATTGACCTAACACACCTGGAAGAACTTTTGAAAGCAAATCCGAAAGCGCTGGTGTCGCTCATGCATGCCAACAATGAAATCGGTAACCTTCTTCCGCTTAAACAAGTGGGCGAACTATGCAAGCGATACGATGCCTTCTTTCATTCAGACACCGTGCAAACCATGGGTCATTATCGGCATAATATGAAAGAATTGCATGTGTGTGGCTTAACAGCAGGTGCTCACAAATTTCACGGCCCGAAAGGGGTGGGGTTCATGTACATCCGCAAAGACCGCAAGATTGGTCAGTTCATACACGGTGGTGCGCAAGAGCGCAACATGCGCGGTGGCACCGAGAATGTGTACGGCATCATTGGCTTGGCGAAGGCGCTTGAAATTGCGTACCGCGAAATGGATGAACATGAGCCGTACATCAAAGGCCTGAAGCAGCGCATGATTGAAAAGTTGAAGACGGAAATACCGGGTGTTAGTTTCCATGGCGATTCTGCCAACCTGGAAAGAAGTCTTTATACCGTTCTGAATGTGAGCCTACCGGAATCGGATGAAAATGAAATGTTACTCTTTAACCTTGATCTGCAGGGCATCTCGGCCTCTGGCGGCAGTGCCTGTTCCAGTGGTGCCACCACGGGCTCGCATGTGCTGGGAGCGCTCTACCCTAACAGCAAACGTGGTGCAGTTCGGTTTTCTTTCAGCAAATTCAACAAGCCCGAAGAAATTGACTTTGTGGTTGACAAGCTGGCCGACATTGTGGGAGCGAAGGTGAGCAGCTAATTACTGAAAGTTTCTTTCTGCAATTAGGCAACTGCATATTTGTTGCTACCAAACCGCTTTACAATTTCCTGCTCTAGCGACTCGCGATGATCGGGGTGTGCTATTTTCAAAATTTCGTACGCACGCTGTCGTAGGTTTTTTCCATAGAGGTAGGCCACTCCATATTCGGTTACCAGGTAATGCATGTGTGCCCGCGTGGTAACAATGCCCGCTCCTGATTTGATCTGTGGAACAATTTTAGACATTCCCTTTTTGGTTGATGATGGCAACGCAATAATGGGCTTTCCGCCATCCGATAGCGCGGCACCTCGAATAAAATCCATCTGCCCGCCCACACCAGAATACTGGTAAGTACCAATCGAATCAGCACAAACCTGACCCGTTATGTCTACCTCAATGGCGCTGTTGATGGCCACCACCTTCGGGTTGGCGCGAATAACGCGCGTGTCATTCACATAACTCGCTTCCAGAAAAGCAAATTGCGGATTGTCATCCAAAAATTCGTAAAGCTCTTTCGAGCCAATCGTAAATCCAGAAACAACTTTGCCGGGATGTTTCTTTTTGTAAGCATTGGTAATCACACCCGATTTAATCAAGTCCATCACGCCATCAGAGAACATTTCGGTATGCACCCCCAGGTCTTTCAGGTGGCCCATGGCCTTTAGGGCGGCATCGGGTATGGTGCCAATACCCATTTGCAATGTAGACCGGTCTTCTATCAACTCAGCCACATAGCGGCCAATAGTCAGGTCTTCTTCCGTCAGTTGGCTGCCATACGAAACTTCTGGCAATGCATCGTGGCATTCTACCATGGCATCGAACTGACTTACGTGTACAAAGCCATCGCCATGCGTGCGAGGCATATTTTTATTTACCTGTGCTACAATTTTTTTGGCGTACTTAGAGGCTGCGCGTGCTACATCCACGGAAGTTCCTAAGGAACAAAATCCGTGTTTATCGGGTGGAGAAACATGCAGAAACGCCACATCTATTGTAAGAATTTTTTTTTCAAACAAGCGCGATATCTCGCTTAGAAAGATAGGAATGTAATCGCCCCGACCTTCGTTTACTGCCTCGCGTATGTTGGCCGATACAAACAATGAATTGAAATAAAAGCTATCGCTGTATTGACGTTGGGTGATCTCCAAATCGCCCAGGGTGCTGATGGCAATTAACTCCACCCCTCTCAATTCCGGGGCGCGCTTAGTCAACGCCTGTAGTAAACATTTTGGAGTTGCTGCGCTGCCATGCACAAAAACCCGGTCGCCCGATTCAATTAGTTTTACAGCTTCTTCCGGAGTGGTGTAGTTCATAAGTATTCCATTTTTTGCGACTGCAAGGTATTGTCACAATTGTTTTACAGTCCTGATTTTCATCATTAATTTACCTACTTTTAATCAGATGCCACGCGAATTTGAAATCTCTTTCATCGGCTCGGGCAACGTGGCCTGGCACCTGGCACCAGCGTTCGATAACCTGGGCTTTGTTGTGAAGGAAGTATACAGTCGTAATACCAAACATGCCGGATCCTTAACAGAAAAGCTTTATCAAGCCGAGGTGAAGGCCACACTGGATTTCTCCACCAGTCCCTCGAGAGTATTTTTCATCGCCACCTCCGATGAAGCCATTGCAGACATTGCCAAAGAAATTATTCTGCCCGATGAAGCTGTGCTGGTGCACACATCGGGTAGCCAGGCGTTGGATGTGTTGCGCTTTGCGGCCACGCCTCACCTAGGTGTGTTTTACCCATTGCAGACCGTCTCGAAGGAGAAAAAGATTCATTTGAAAGAGGTGCCTGTTTTTATTGAAAGTTCCGATCGCTACACCGAAGACATACTTTTGGCGTTGGCCAAAGGCATTAGTAGCAAGGTTAAAAAAATTGGTTCCTCCGAGCGCAAGGCCTTGCACGTAGCGGCAGTCTTTGCTTCCAACTTCACCAATCACATGTTGTTGCACGCCCAAAGCGTGATGAAACAAAATGGCTTAGACTACGAATGGCTCAAACCACTTATCATAGAAACCATTCAAAAAAATTTGGCATTGGGGGCCGAAGCATCGCAAACCGGCCCCGCACGCAGGGGCGATTTACAAATTCTGGATAGTCATCTCGAATTCTTAAGCGAAAACGAAGAAGTCGCTGAACTCTATCGCGTCATCAGTCAGGATATCTTAAACCACTATCACCCTGGCAATTGAAAGCGATTTCGCCTCGCTTACAATTGAGGCATACCTTTTGTAATCCTATGGTTTCATCAGTCGCGTTAAATCTTTATTTTTCAACAAAACATTTATCACCATGAGAAGCTTATTTACTTTTTGCCTCGCATTGTGTGCCTTTGCTGTGCAGGCGCAATACGAAGACCGCAATGCCCTCGATCCAAAAGCATCAGAAATTTACCTGCCTAAAGCCCCCAAGATTACCCCAGGCGCTACGGCCAGCGATGCTCCCAGCGATGCCATTGTGCTCTTCAATGGCAAAGACCTGGGCGAATGGGTAGGTAACGATGGCAACACCCCCAAATGGGAGCTGAAGGACGGTGCCATTACCGTGGTGCGCGGCACAGGCGACATTAAGACCAAGCGCACCTTTGGCGACATGCAATTACATATTGAGTGGCGCAGCCCCGCGGTTATTGTGGGCGAAGGTCAGGGCCGCGGAAACAGTGGCATCTTTTTGCAAGAACTGTACGAAGTGCAGGTGTTAGATAGTTACGAAAGCACCACCTACTCCAATGGGCAGGCGGGCTCGCTGTACAAACAACACATTCCCCTGGTGAATGCTACACGCAAGCCAGGCGAATGGCAAACGTACGATATCATGTTTACAGCTCCGCGCTTTAGCGACAATGGCCGCGTGGTGCATCCCGGTTACGTAACAGTATTGCATAATGGTGTTTTGATTCAAAATCACGTGCCGCTGTGGGGCCCCACCGAATACAAAGGCCTTCCGGTGTATATGAGCCACAGCAAAGGAGCTATTCGTCTGCAAGACCATGGCAACCCGGTAAGTTTCCGGAACATCTGGGTGCGTGAACTATAGTTTACTACAACAAAAAACAAAGGCTGCCCGTTCTGGGCAGCCTTTTTAATTTACGAGTAGTTGAACTATTACATCAATTTCTCAATAATCCCATCTACCGAAACTCCCTCGGCTTCTGCTTTGAAGTTGCGCACGATGCGATGACGCAACACCGGCTTGGCAACAGCACGGACATCTTCAATATCAGGTGAGTACTTGCCATTGAGCAAAGCGTTGCACTTGGCGCCCAACATCAGATACTGTGACGCACGTGGCCCCGCGCCCCACTCCAAATATTCGTTGGCTACACTGGAGCCGTTCTGATTGGGCCGGGTAAGGTGTGTGAGCTTTACCGCATACTCTACCACGTTATCGGCCACGGGTACTCTGCGCACCAGGTGTTGGTAAGCAACAATCTCTTCGGCTGACAGCACATGCCCTACTTTCTGCACTTCATCGGCTGTTGTATTTTTTACGATGGTGATCTCCTGCTCGTACGAAGGATAGTCGAGGAAGATGTTGAACATGAAGCGGTCGAGTTGGGCTTCGGGTAAAGGATAAGTTCCTTCCTGTTCAATGGGGTTTTGCGTAGCCAACACAAAGAAAGGCTTCGGCAATTGATAACTTTGGCCGGCAATGGTAACGGCATACTCCTGCATCGACTCCAACAGTGCGGCTTGCGTTTTAGGAGGCGTGCGGTTTACTTCGTCTGCCAGAATGATGTTCGCAAAAATGGGCCCTTTCACAAACTGGAAGTTTCTTTCTTTGTCCATCGTTTCGGCACCCACAATGTCGGAGGGCATCAGGTCGGGTGTAAACTGAATTCTTTTGAATTGCAGATCGAGCGCGCTGGCAATGGTTTGTACCAGCAATGTTTTAGCCAACCCCGGCACACCTACCAGCAGCGAGTGCCCCTGGCAAAAAATACCTGTTAGCACCAAACGCACCACCTCATCCTGGCCAACAACCACTTTGGCAATTTCCTCCCTCAGTTTCTTGTAAGATCCTGCCAGTGCTTCTGCAGCCTCCACATCATTGGCGAATTGTGCCATACTTGCTTGGTCTGTTTAAATGTTTATCTACTCTAATATCCCGCACCCCTTGTAGTCGGGGTCAATGTTTATAAATACATCCTGACGCGCTTTCATGAACCACTTCTCCAGCGCAATGTCTTTTTTCTCTCCCAATGCAGCCGCTTGTATGCGGTGCCAGTCGTCCTTCAGGTTGGCCTGGTGAGGGGGCAACTTGGTTTTAAAATACAAGATGCGAACCGCTTCCTTGCCATCGTCTGTACGATACGTGATCGGTTTGGAAATGTTACCGACCTTCATGGTATCGATATTAAAGTACACAACTGGGTCGAGCTCTTTAATAGAGATTTTCGTTCCTCCATCCGCATCGGTAAAAAATCCACCCTGCCCCTTTGTATTCATATCGTCCGAATGTTCTTTGGCTGCGGCCTCGAACTTGATGCTGTCTCTTAAAATCAATGTTCGCAGGCTATCCAAAAAATTACTGGCCCGTTGAAGATCGGTAGAAGACGGGGTTGCCATCATCAGAATGTGACGAGAGTTATATTCGTTTCCTCTGCGGTCGATAAGCTGCATGATGTGGAAGCCGAAGGGCGATTCGAAGGGTTGAGAAATCTCCCCCTTCTTCAGGCGGAATGCCATGGCCTCGAAAGAAGGCACCATGGAGCCTCGGCCCACAAACCCCATCTCGCCACCATTGTACTGGGCGGAGGGATCTTCGGAGAATTCTTTGGCGAGCTTATTGAAGTCTTCGCCCTGCACAATGCGCGCCCGCAAGTCGTTCAATTTCTTCCTGGCCTCCTCTTTTTGCGCCTCGCTCACCTCGGCCACCTTTACAATCTGGGCTACCTCCACATCGCTCGAGTAGAACGGCAAACTATCTGCAGGTATTCGGTTGTAAAACTTTCTAACTTCAGAGGGAGTAACGTTAATGTCTTTGGTGATCTTCATCTGCATCTCGCGGCCCAGTAACTGCTCGCGTATCTGGTCGCGTAATTCCAGCTTTATTTCATCCAGTGTTTTGCCATACACGCGTTCCAATTGCTCGGGCGAGTTACCAGAGTTTTGTAGAATGGCTGCCATGCGCTGTTCGGTATTTGCATCCACTTCTACATCGGTTACAATTACCGAGTCGATCTCGGCTTTGGCTACCATCAGTTTGTTGATGACCAAACTGTTCAATATACCACAACGAGCCTCTTCAGACGGTGGATTGCCATTGGTGAGGTAACTCTGATAGGCTGTTTCCAAATCAGACTTCAACACAATGTAGTTGTCCACCTTCACAATGATCTTGTCGACCACTACACCACTTTGGGGGAATGCTGCCAGCGGCCACGCCAGCAACACACTACTTATTAAATATTTCAAACTCTTTGTTGCTCGCTGCATTTTCATAAACTTCTTCTTCCAGTTTTTTCGCCAGTTCTACCTTGCGCTTGTTTAATATTATGTTTT
>CAZRQK010000030.1:31643-58043 GCA_964602295.1 uncultured Ohtaekwangia sp. | reverse complement strand
CTGTGAGGAAGGAATGCCTACCTGACTGTCAGATCAAGTCTTAGCTATTACAGTTGATGAATTGGGATACACTTCACCGTTTTAAGTCCGAGATTGGCGATGGTCAGCCGATTTCAGACTACTCGTTGAGCAACCTAACTCCAGAAGAGCGTAGTCTTTTTGATCACGTTAGGGAGAACAGCCTCAGGTTGGAACAGGAAAAGATTCCTTACGACTATTCTGTTGAAGCTCTTACTAAAGAAATCCTCGGAAACTGAGGTAGAGCAAAGTTTCAAGTATGTTGTCTGAAGGTCGAGTGATTTTCAAACATTTGGAATCTTGGGAGGAGGCTCGCCCTTCATTCCTCTTAACACATGCTTTGCAATAAAATCTGTAAAAGGCACTATATTCTGATGCACGCTGGCTTGTTCCAACGCTTCCATATATAATTTTCGATCCTCAACTGGAATAACTGTCCACGGATAGCCTCCTGCCGCCAGCATTACATTCATGAGAAATCGACCGATGCGACCATTTCCATCCATGTAAGGATGAATGTAAACGAAAATGAAATGACCGAGCACGACACGTGCCGCTGGGTCTTGCTCTTCTCTAAGTAAGTCAAAAAAAGCTGGCATCGCATCGCGTACTGCATCTCGATTTAGCGGAACATGCATTGACCTTCTTATGTATACTGGACCGTTCCTATAGCCGGCTAAATCACTTGGTTTTAAAAGCCCCACTGATATGCTCGGTGCAAACAGTTCACGATACCATGTTCCATGATCAACATCAGCTATGTTGCCAGGATTTTGCCCAGCTAATATCCCATCAAGACTTTTCAGCACAGCCTGGTATGCCTGCCAATATCCTCTCGCTGCTAGAGCATCGCGCTGTTCTTTGTCTTTACCATCTGACTCTGGGTTCCATGTTCCGCTTCTTACACGTTCGATCAATTCAGGAGTTACTTTGTATCCTTCGATTGACAAAGAATGGTATGCGTCCGTTACGTAGACTTCTGCAACATGCTTCAGGAAACCTGCCTTATCTTTTGGTAGTCCCGGTGCTTTTGGAAAGCGAGCAATGACTGTTTCTCTCATCGCATACCACATCATCCTTAATCGGTTGACATAGGGCGATCTGTCACGTCCTGTTCCAGAGTTGATAATGCGGTTTGTAAACGGGTCATTTTCACGAGAGTCATAACCTGCGGTTTGCATTGCCTTTATGATATCATCGGCAATTCGGTCGCGGCCAATATTCCTGAATGCACCGGCAAGCCGGCCTGCAACTACGGTATGTCCTCCATCGAGTAATTTCGAAAGGACGTCAGAAGCATCTTTGATTAGAGACAATGCCGTGCGACTGTCCGTAGGATTACTTGTAAAGAATCCTGGGGAAGAAGAGATTAATGCTGCCGGTAATGAAAATAGCTGCATGCCTTCTTTTTCCTCCCTATCCCCACGCCCGGGAACTGAGGAACGCACATCGAAAAGAGAAGTGCTGTGAGGGAGTGGAGTCACTTTGTTTCGTGCTTTCGGTGAACGAACGAGAAGTTGTTGTGGCACAGTCCAGTTTCCGCTATGGAGCAAAAGAGATTGTTCCGGTGAAAGTGACCATTCTTTTCCGAAACGCTCTTCCAGATAGACAGTGCAAAAACGCCAAAAGGAGGCATACCAGGAGGTACTGTCGCCAGGTTGCTCGTCTGGTCTTGTTGGAATGTACCATCCTTTCATCACCTCTTGCAGGAATCCATGCTTTACCAATCGTTCCCTATGTGTGCGCGAAATATCGCTAGCTCGAATAGCGGCTGCGCCATCGACATTCTGAAGATCTTTCAATACTTCCAGAGATTGAGCGAGCTTTTCAGAAGGAGTAGCCATCCTGTGTTTATTTTAGATTAGAATTGTCCTCTTTTAGCTTATTACGCTGTATAATAATTAGCTTATTATGTTGTACGTAAATTAGCTTATTATGTTGTACTAAATATAGCTTATTCTGCTGAATCTAATGTTTTCGCGCTAAAAACTTAATTTTCAGTGCCTTAACGTTCCCAAGCAAGTTTTAAAAATGTCAATGAAAGACAGGGGCAAAAGACTTTACTCGTATGTGTTGCGTCACGATGACGGAGCCGCTCCAAATCCCTTTTGGGGAACTTGTACACTTACAATCTGTAAACCAGACATAAGACGCACCGCAAATATTGGTGACTGGATTGTTGGAACCGGATCAAAAAATTCACACCTCAAAGACGGCAAGATATATGACCTTTCAGACTCGTTGGTCTACGCAATGAAAGTCACCAACAAATTGTCAATGGCAGACTATGATAACTTTGCCCAACAGCGGTTGCCTGAAAAACTTCCAAGATGGTTCAGTAAAGACTTTCGCCTACGAATGGGAGATTGTATTTATGATTTTACTAGTGGTACTCCTCCAAAAATCCGTAAAAGTGTGCATACGCTTGACAATATGAAACGAGACTTGGGTGGACAATTCTCTTTGCTCTCCCGCCATTTCTATTACTTTGGTGAAGAGCCAAGACTGCTTCCTAAAGAATTAAAGCATATCATTAAACGAGGGCGTAAACATTTTGTCTTTGATGATACCGAAACCCTTTCCGCCTTTGAAAAGTGGATATCACAATTCAAGAAAAATAAACTTTATGCTGACCCACAATTGCGATATGAATTTGAAATTAACTTGCCAGAAGATCAGATTGTTAAATGTTCAGTCCGAGATTTAAAAGATTAAGCGCCCAAGGGCTATAATCGATAATTGTTGGAGTTACTCCCTAGAAGGGAAGATATTTGATAGAGCACTTTCAAATCTTCAATGAATCTCGGTTCGACATTTGGCCTGTCGGGGCTACTACTGCCATCGGGTAAACTTTTGATACGGGTTCCTGGCGGATGGCAGTCAGGGAATCTTGTCTGTACCACCACTTATATTTCACCAATCTGATTTAAGTCCCATTTAGCCACTTTCTGAGTGGTAGTCATCGAATTGACTCTATTGACATTTTACTCAATATATTGAGTAAAATTACTCACCATACTGAGTAATTTGTAAAATTCATTGAAATGGCTTCATTTTCAGCAACTGGCCAGCAATCGCTGAACCGGATACGGAAGCAGTAGATGAAGAAATCATCAAAGAGAAAACTGCTGCTTCACCTCTTCGCGCGATTTCTTGCGGTAGAGTGTGTCGTGGAAATGGCTGAGTTTTTTCAGCATCACCAATAAATTCTTCTTTTCGGTTTCGGTTAAGTCTCCTATAAGCAGTGTGCCCAGTGCACGCATTTTATTGTTAAGTATTTCAATCATTCTAAAGCCCGCTTTGGTAAGCTTCACGCGCTTCAGTCGCTTGTCTTCTTTATCGGCAGCCTCCGCCAGCAGGCCTTCTTTTATCAAACGCTTGATCGATTCGATACAGGTGGTACGCTCCGCTATTACGCTCTCGGCTATTTCTTTTTTGCTGGGATGCTGCCGGTACTCCACCGTTTTCAGAATAGCAAAATCTACAATTGAAATTAATGGCAATTCCTGAAAGGTGAGCTTCACCCATGCCTCGGTGTAACTGGTTAGTCCACCCAGAAGATAAGCTACCATCACATCCAAACCCGCCTCGTTCACTTCAGGTTCGTCTGTTTGATAGTGCGAGACCGGAGTGTGCATATGTTTTAACCAATCGCCAAAGGCCATTAAATCGGTTTGCCCCCGCTGGTTTACAAATGCCTGGTACTCCTGCAAAAGAAGGATAGCCTGATCCATTATTTCAATTTAAAACAATTTTGTTATTATTTTAAACAACTTTGTTGTAATGAGGTTATTGAGCCATAAACCATTCTTAGTATGAACAGCAAACTTGTTGCCTTGTTATGGCTTTCTTTGTCGGTAAACGCACTTTTTGCGCAAAATGGCTCATTTTCTGGTACCGTTACCGATGCCAAAACCGGAGAGCCCCTGATTGGAGCCACCATTCTTTTGGTTGACACCGACCTGGGGGCCACCACCGACCTTTCAGGAAATTACACCTTTACCAATGTGCCCCCCAAGACCTACAACATAAGGGCATCTTATGTGGGCTACAATTCATTTACCCGGTACGATGTGGTAATCAGATCGGAAGGAAACATCGATATCAACTTTCAGCTTACCGAAAGTGCGGAACAACTTCAAGATGTGGTAGTGGTGGCTAATCCATTTTCTAAAATTGAAGAAACTCCTCTCTCTATTCAGAAGTTGAGTCAACAGGAAGTGGCCGCTTACCCCGGTGGCAACAACGACATCGCCAAAGTCGTACAGTCGCTTCCGGGCATCTCCGGCTCTGTAGGCGGCTTCCGCAACGATGTAATTATTCGTGGGGGTGCGCCCAGCGAAAACGTGTATTACCTCGATGGCATCGAAATACCAAACATCAACCACTTTGCCACGCAAGGCAGCGCGGGCGGACCAGTTGGGTTGCTGAATGTTTCTTTTTTTGAAGGAGTAACCCTTACCACCAGCTCTTTTGGTTCGCAGTACGACAATGTGTTGTCGGGTGTATTGCAGTTCGACCAACGCAGGGGCAACGAACGAAATTTTCAAACCAACGTTCGCCTGGGGGCCAGCGAGTCTGCACTCACCATAGAGGGTCCGCTCTTCAAAAGGGGAAAAGAAAAAAGCAACACCAGCTTCATTGCATCGGCCAGGCGTTCGTACTTACAACTTCTTTTTGATGTAATTGGCTTACCGATATTACCCGACTACTGGGACTATCAATACAAAGTGAACCACCAGATCGATGCTTACAACGAAATCAATTTTACAGGCGTTGGATCTATTGACGACTTTAAAGTAAACGAACTGGAAGAGTACGATGCCGAGCAGCAGGCTGTGCAAGACCAGGTGCCTATTATCAAACAACGAACCAACACCATGGGAATCAGTTGGAAGAAACGGTTCAAGAACAACTCTGGATTTATGCAAACCGCGGTAAGCACGAACACCTTAATAAATACCTTTTCGCAATACACCGATAACATCAATCAAACAGGTTTATATTTTAGAAACGACTCGAAAGAGCAAGAGACCAAGTTGCGCTACGCACTCACCAAATTTATCGGCAACTGGACCACTTCTGTGGGAACTTCGTTGCAATACGCGCAGTACAGCAATGCCACAAACAACCTGGTGAACAATTTTCAATACAACACCGAACTTGATTTTGTTCGCTATGGTTTTTTTGCGCAAGGCTCTACCAAACTGTTGCAAAACAGGTTGGGTATTTCGGTAGGTGTGCGTGCGGATGGCAATACATTTACAGAATCTGGAAACGAATTTTACCGCACCTTCAGTCCGCGAGCTTCACTTTCGTATCAAATCGATGCCGCAGGTAAATGGACCTGGAATGCATCAGCCGGGCGTTATTACAAATTGCCGGCTTATACCATTCTTGGCTTTCAAGACGGCAACAATACATTCGTAAACCAAAACGCTGCTTATATTCAAAGCGACCACCTCGTTACAGGAGTTGAGTATTTGCTCACGGAATCTTCGCGCATTACGGTAGAAGGTTTTCTGAAAAAATACGACAACTACCCTGTTTCGCTCACAGAAAATGTTTCGCTGGCCAACAAAGGCGGAGGGTTTGAAGTGTTGGGCAATGAGCCCGTTGCCAGCATAGGGCTGGGCAGATCGTACGGTGCCGAATTTTTATATCAACAAAAATTTAATGGCAAGCTATATGCCATCGCTGCGCTTACGCTGTACAAAAGCGAATTTACCGGTGCTGACCGCAACAACTTCATCGCCTCCACGTGGGACAATGGCCAATTGGTTTCGCTAACAGGAGGTTATAAACTGAAGCGCAACTGGGAAATAAGCACGCGCTTCCGCTTCCTAGGCAGAACACCTTATGCACCAGTAAATGAAGCCGCCACGTTGGCCAACTACCCGGCTGTTATCAAAGATTTCGACCGTTTAGGCGAAGAGCGTCTGGCTGCATTCAACCAATTAGATGTACGTGTAGACAAGAAGTGGAACTTCAAGAAGTTCAGTTTAGATGCTTATATAGATATTCAAAATCTGCTGGCAGCGGCACAACCTTCTGAACCTTCGTATGGACTCAACCGCGATGACCAGGGAAATGTGATCAACCCACGTTCCCTCGTAGTAGTCAGCACCAACGACACGGGATCTGTACTACCCAGCCTGGGCTTGGTTCTTAACTTCTAACAAGCAGCGGAGGCTGTATCAAAAACACAGGAGTGTGTTTAGGTACAGCCTCTCTTCATGTCTCACATCTCCGCTTTCGCTTTCAACTCCGTTAGCCACACGTCATGCAGCCTCTTCAATTTCTTTCGCTGAAAGGTTTTTTCAAAAAAAGTAAGCCACCCGTTTTGCGATTCATCGGTGATAACCCTGCACCCTTTATCGGTTGGAATAATTAACCATGCATGATATCCCTGAATGCTCTTCTTTCTCGACTCCCAACTCAATCGGTAAGGCGCATCAAATTCTTTAATGGCCGATTCAAAATGCAAGCCCATTGTCTTCCAGGTAAATTTGGAATCCGCTTCGAGGGAAGGTTTTTCTGAAGTCAGAATAGACACATCACGGGCACCCGCATACCAAATGGGCCACGCTTCGGCTTCCAATAAAATATTCCACACCTTTTCAGCCGGGGCCCCAATCTCAATTACATTGTGAACAAAGAATTTACTCTTGTCCGGATCATACTCCGTGGGCCAATTGATCTGATACGAATTTGTTTGGGCCAAACACAAACAAGAAGCAAACAGCAGACTGATACTCTTTAAGGCTTTTATCATCATCTTTTTTGACAAATCTAAAGCTGCCGTATGAGCACAGACGATAACAAATGTTTAGGTTTCTATGTCCAAAAACCTGTATGGTCATCTTTTTGTGTTGAAGATGGAACGAGAGTTTGCCGTGCAATCAAAAACTTAAGCGGTTGCTTCTTGAAATTGCGTACATCTTGGGTTTGAGGCACCCAATGACCTCCTGAAATTACCTACTTTTGCGGTTCATGAGCCAGCCTGTCTTTTCTGTGATTGTTCCGGTTTACAACCGTCCGCAAGAAGTGGAAGAATTGTTGCAGAGCCTTACGCTTCAAACCTACAGACAATTCGAGGTGTTGTTGATAGAAGATGGCTCCACCCTTACCTCTAAAGCAGTTTTTGAAAAGTTTGCACCACAATTAAACATTCAGTATTTCTTTAAACCCAATTCAGGGCCCGGGCCCAGTCGCAATTTCGGTTTTGGAAAAGCAAAAGGCGATTACCTGGTTGTTTTCGATAGCGATTGCGTAATTCCCCCACACTATTTCAATACCGTGGTGGAACACTTACAACGCGAACCATTAGATGCCTGGGGTGGCCCCGACCGCGGGCATGCCGATTTCACCACACTGCAACAGGCCATGGGCTTTACCATGTCGGCTGTGCTAACAACGGGTGGTATTCGCGGAGGCAAAAAACACCTGGGTTCCTTTCAGCCGCGTAGTTTCAATATGGGTGTCAGCCGGACGGTGTATCAAAAAACAGGTGGTTTTCATTTCGATCGCTTTGCGGAAGATATTGAGTTCAGCATTCGCATGAAAAAACTGGGGTTCAGGGTGGGTTTGATTCCCGATGCCTATGTTTTCCACAAACGCAGGGCAACGCTTAAACAGTTTTTTCAACAGGTTGCTAATTTTGGAAAGGGCAGAGTGCTGGTGGCACGGGCTCATCCAGGCGAAATAAAACTAACGCATTGGTTCCCCGCATTTTTTACTATAGGCCTGGTGCTACTACCGCTCTGCGGATTGGTCTGGCCTCTACTCGCACGGGTGGGCTTATGGCTACTAGCCCTCTACCTGCTGGCCATCTTTGCTTCGGCCATTTGGGTATGCCGCTCTTTTTTGGTTGCCTTGCTGGCAGTACCTGCCGCACTGGTGCAGTGGGTGGGCTATGGCTACGGTTTTTTGAAAGAAATGCTGAAAACATACATTAAGAAATAAGGGGTATTTTTGGTTTTTGCAGGGCAAACGTTTGAAAAACAGAGTTTTTTCTTCTAATATCGCCTTACTAAACCAGAAAACCTTACATACATGAAACCTTCATGTTGGCTATTAATCTTTGCTTTTACACTCTCATTACCTGCGCTCTCGCAAGATAAAACCCTACAAGAGCTGCCCGATGGTTACTACATTGTGGTGAGTGCTTACCGGCCCGCTCAGGCTGCGCTGGCAGAAAAATTTGCAGAGAAAGTGTCCGCAAGCGGCAACACGGCCGAAGTTGGACTCGACCCGCAACGCAACTACTGTTACGTCTTCCTCAGGCGCTATGCCGACTTTCAAGAGTCGGTGAGCGAAATGGAAAAAGTGCGTGCTGCTGGTACGTATAGCGATGCGTGGGTGCGGGTAATGAGAGGTGGCAGCAGCGCGTTGGAAGAGAAATCAGTTTCGGCCCCGGTAGTTACGGCCTCAGCCAGAGGCAGCCAGGAGCAACGCAAGCCCGATGCTACTGTTTACGTGGCCATCCCCAAAGAGATGATGGAACAACCCAAGCAAGAAGAAGCAGTTGCTGCGCCAGACTCGGCTACCCTCGTGGCATCCAATACCGAAGACATTGTTACTGAGGTGATCAATAACCCGGTAGCAGATCCCGTCATTGTTCCGCAAACGCTGTCCAACACACCCATTTTCCTCAGCTTGTTTAATGCGCGTAACCACAAAGTGGTAGATGGAGAAATTGAGGTGATTGACACGGAGCGCGCTCGCCCCATTACCAAAGTAAAGGGCAACAGTTACCTTACATTACCCGATCCCAAATCTACCTCAGGCGAATTAACTTTGATCTGCAATGCATTTGGTTATCGCAAGGTGCAACACCAGGTGCATTACAAAAACACCGAGTCAGACACGCTGCAGCCTCATGTTGACCTGGTCGGTAATTTTTACTTAGTTAAGTTTGATTTGGTGCGCCTGCACAAAGGCGACATTTCGGTGCTCTACAACGTGTACTTCTATAACGATGCAGCAGTAATGATGCCTGAGTCGAAGAGCGAACTGAATAGCCTGCTGGAACTCATGCAGGAAAATCCGAACTACAAAATCAAATTGCATGGCCACACCAACGGCAATGCTTCCGGCCCCATCATTACACGCGGGCCTTCCAATGATTTCTTTGCACTTACTCCCGATGTGAAGAAAGGATTTGGCTCAGCGAAAGAACTTTCGGGTGCACGTGCCGAAACCATACGCGACTGGCTGCTGGCGCAGGGCGTTAGCTCCGACCGGGTAGAGGTAAAGGCTTGGGGAGGTGGCCGCATGCTGCACGATAAACACAGCGTACACGCCAGGCGCAATGTGCGCGTGGAGGTGGAAGTGGTGGAAGAATAAAACAATTTGGATAAATTGTTAACTGCGGAAAAAGGGCCTCTTCGGGGGCTCTTTTTTTTATGCCCGGTAACCCAAACTACCTCGGTTTTCGTTTCTTGCTTTCATGAAGACTGTATTGATAACCGGCTGCTCTACCGGCATAGGCCGTGCTACGGCAGAATATTTTCAAGCTATGGGCTGGCAGGTGGCCGCCACCATGCGCAACCCCGATGCCGAAAAAGAACTTAAGCAGTTAGAAAATGTAATGTGCCTGAAGCTGGATGTGGAAGACACCAGCACCATTGAAGCAGCCATCCATGAAGTGATAGCACAATGGAAAGCCATAGACGTGGTGGTGAACAATGCCGGCTACGGTTCGGTGGGACCATTCGAGGCCGCCTCTGAACATCAAATACAAAAACAGTTCGGGGTAAACGTATTTGGTATGATGAATGTAACACGCGCGGTATTGCCACACTTTCGTGAGAAGAAAAGCGGGTTGTTCATTAACGTTAGCTCGCTGGGCGGGCGCATGGCCTGGCCATTGCAAAGCTTGTATCATAGCACCAAATGGGCCGTAGAAGGATTTTCGGAAAGCCTGCAATATGAACTGAAACCGCTGGGCATTGGCGTAAAGCTGGTGGAACCCGGAGCCATCCAAACAGATTTTTTTGGCCGCTCGCAAGAGTATATCGAAAACAAAACGCTGACAGACTATACCTCTTATGTGAATCTTTGCATACCCAATTTGCAGCAGTTGGGTGCCTTCGCTCCCGGACCTGAGTTGGTAGCCGACACCGTTTACCGGGCTGCTACCGATCGAACCCGTCGTTTCAGGTATGTAACAGGAAATGATGCTACACGTTGGATGCGCCTGCGCAGGTGGCTTCCTGCCAGTTGGTTTACCAACCTGGTGCGCAAGCAAGCCGAGCGACATCAAGATAGACTAAGCCGATACAGAAAAGAAGCAGAGTAATGCCTTAACAATTTGGTAATATGGCGGCATTTGCAAAATTTAGCAGGCCAATTTCCTGCTATGCTGCGCATCTTCAAGAGCTTTTCGCTCATCATTAACTACAAAACGTTCATCATTACGGCCCTATCGGTTATTAGCACTTACTTCTGCTATCATTATGGGTTTACCGCCAAGTTTCCCGACATGCTGGTGGGTGTAGCCATTGTTTTCCCGGTGGTGTTTTCCATCAGTTCGGCATACAACCGAAGAGAAACTGCGTTGCAGCGCCTGGCTGATTTCAAGGGCCATGCTATTTCCATGTATTACGCGTCACGCGATTGGGTGAACGATAATAATAGTCAGCTCTCTGCCGACATGAAGAAAGTTATTTTTGAGATGCTCACCATGATGCGCGATATGTTCAAAACCCGCGAGGAAGGACATTGGGCAGAGAATGAAAAACTCATTTACGGCAAATTCTCAGAACTCTCCAAGCTGGTGCTTAACCTGCGCAACTACGGCCTGCAGAGTGGTGAAGCTTCGAGGATGAATCAATACATCAGCAAAATGATCATTGCGTTCGATAATATGAAGATCATACACGCCTACCGAACGCCCATTACCTTGCGCGCGTACAGCAAGGTGTTTATTTACATCTTCCCTATTATCTACGGCCCCTACTTTGCCAGTTCGTTCCACGATTACTCCGCCCACCTGGAGTATGTAATGCCCATTCTCTACAGTTTCATTTTGGTTAGCCTCGATAATATCCAAGATCACCTCGAAAATCCCTTTGATGGCGAAGGCGAGGATGACATTGTGATTGATGCCCGCGAGACAACTGACCTTATGATTTAGTGCGAGAAGGTAAATTTCAGAACAAGCATACACTGTTCGCGCTTGTTTTGTTTAAGGTTATACCCTTCCCCCTGCACCTTACGGCTGATAATCTTCTACACTTTTATGAAAAGCCATTCCTTCTCAAAACATCCAGCCCATCATCGTGTTGCTTATCTGTAAATAAAAAATTATGCATATGAAGAAATTTGGAATGATGATGTTTGCAGTAGCATTTTCTATTGTAGCGTTTGGTCAAGGCAAAGATGTGGTGGATATTGCGATTGGTTCAGCCGATCATACCACGCTGGTGACTGCCGTGAAAGCAGCAGATTTAGTAGCAACGCTGAAAGGAGCAGGGCCCTTCACGATATTTGCACCCACGAATGCTGCCTTTAACAAACTGCCCGATGGAACAGTAACGTCCTTGCTGAAGCCCGAAAATAAAGGCAAACTATCGACCATCCTTACTTACCATGTAGTGAGCGGTAACCTCGATGCCGCTGCCGTTTCGGCAGCTATTAAAAAGGGGAATGGCAAAGCAGTTCTAACCACAGTGAGCGGTGGTAAACTCACTGCCTCTGTTGAAAATGGCAAAGTGAAGTTGGTGGACGAAAACGGAGGTGCTGTTTTCGTTACCGCAGCCGACCTGAAAGGCAGCAACGGAGTAGTACATGTAGTAGATGGCGTAGTATTGCCCAAGTAATAATAGGTGATATTTAACAATGTCCTGCGCTGGCAAAGTGCAGGACATTTTTATTTGTATAGACTCTTTCGAAAGGAAAAGATACTATTGTTAAGGAGCCAAAGATACTTCCGACCTGCTGAATTAATTTTTTACAAATTCTGCCCTGCGATTTAGAAAACCTTTTTTTAAACGCTCTTGAGGGTGGCATTTAGGGTAGTTGTGCCACATACCTTCTTTCTGCGCGCCCGTGCGTTAACAGGTTTAGTACCAAATAAAGAAGGTTATGAAAAACAGTGGTAAAAGAGTTTTACTGATGCTAATGCTGGCCATGGCCACAGTTGCAGTAGCCCAAACAGACCAGCCCAATGTGCCAGGCGATCATTTCTCTCTGGAAGGTGCGTTGGAATTATTCAAGAAGTCTACCTCACCAGACGATTTCGAAAGGCTGCTCAATTTACCTGAGTCGCGGGTGAATAACCTCGACCTGAATGGCGATGGCGATATTGACTACATACGTGTGATCGACCGGCAGGAGGGCAACGTGCATGCGTTCATTTTACAGGCTGTTATTTCCTCCACCGAAAGTCAGGATGTAGCCGTGATCTCGCTGGAGAAATTGGCAGATGGAAAGGCAATACTTCAGATTACCGGAGATGAGGACATATATGGGGTGGAGACCATCATTGAACCCACAGAAGAAGTGCGGGTGATGGCCGGCACCACTACCAATCGCACCGTGGTAAATGTGTGGACGTGGCCCGCGGTGCAATATGTATACGCACCTTATTATGCAGGTTATGTGTCGCCCTGGGGTTGGTATGCGCGGCCGGTGTGGTGGCGCCCCTGGAGACCCGTGGCCTATTATATCTACGACCCGTGGTGGCGCCCTTACCGCCCCTACTATGCCGTTTGTTACAGTCCTCGCATTGTCTATGCGCACCACATTTACAGGCCTTACCGCACCACCTCTGTCATTGTGTACAATCGCCATCAGCCGGAAATCATCCGCTACCGCGCCTCGCGCAGCGAACACGACCGTACCCGCGACAGGTATGACTATAACCGAGGCGATCAACGCGAGGGCTACCGTACCAGAAGCTACCAGGAGGAAAACAACAGCCGGGGAAGGACTTATTCAAACGAAACCTCCCGCACAAACTCCCGATCGTATGTAAACGAACGGAGCGAGCGAACACGCACCACCTCTCAGTCCAATCAGTTGCCAGAGTTCAAGCGCGAAACGCCACAGCGAAGCAGGGTTGAAACCGAGAAAAGGACTTCCAACAATACGCCTCAGAAGATAGAGCAGCGTCAGCCCAGCAACTGGGGGCAAGTACGAACGCAAGAGAAAAAAGTGGTGATGCCGAGAGAGAGCAAACCGGTCTATGAACAACGAAGTTCGCAACGATCCAACCCGGTACAAATGAAACGGAGTGAACCCAGCCGAAGCTCTTCGCCCGCACCACGAATGAGCCCTGGCAAAGTGGAAGTAAAGAAAAGAGGAAGGGATTAAAAATTGCAAAGAGTGATTTAGGCCTGGTGCGCAAAGCACCGGGCCTTATTATTTCCCATTACTGTTCTGAATTCTGTTTGTTGTATTTTTAGAAAAGTAAACGGCTACCAATGGATCTTTATGAGTTTTTGAGAAAGTTCTCGCCCATTGACCGGCAGCCATTCGAAAAGCTTACCTCTTGCTTGCAGCCTAAAAACTATTTGAAGGGGGATCAGTTAGTGGTTGCCGGAACTGTTCAAAAAGAAATGTATTTCATTGAAGAAGGCATACAGATGTGCCATTACGATGAGGAACTGAAAACACACGTATTTGCTTTCACCTATCCGCCCAATATCTGCGTGATGCCCGAGTCGTTTGCGCAGCAAAAGCCTTCGTTGTATGCCGTTACGTGCTTAACCAACACACGTACTTTGTGCCTGTCTTACAATAACATGGAGCATCTGTTTGATGAATTTCCAGAGCTGGAACGTTTGTTCAGAAAAATAAATGAGCGGTTATTGGCACAACTTCTAAATCGCCATCTCGAATTCCGAACTCAACCCATAGAGGAACGTTTCAGACTGTTTTGTAAGCGTAGTGGCCATTTGCTCCACAAGGTGCCACACAAATACATTGCCTCGTATTTGGGCATTGATGCAACCAATTTCAGCAAGTTATTTAATACCGTTAAGATCTGATGTTGGTGCAAACCAACTTTTGCAACAATAAAATCAGGTTGTTTTGTGCGTTCATTTAACAATACCGCCATGACATCCGCGCACGCATTTTACATTCCAACGATATTCCTTTTGGGGTACTTAACAGCCGTCATGGTACAAAGTCGGCATATTCATACATCGCAAAATATCACCACGGCAAATAAGCATAACGGCTTCCGGCTGTTGATCGCGTTTTTTCTATTTGGGCTCGTGTTCACCATTACCCACTTCTTTACCGTTCCTGGCAGTGTAAGCCAGGTGCATCACGCACTCAATGGCATGCCATTGTTCGACCAAAGTCCTGTCTACTCTGCCACCGAAGTATATGCCAGAATAAATCAGTACTCCGATCGAGGGCTAGCCGTTTACCAGCGCTTCACCTACACCACCGATCTGATATTTCCACTCACCCTATTCTTATTCCTGCGCTTATCTATCAAATATTTAAGAGGCAGAAAAATCGGAAACAGCTTTGCCTGGCGTTTTTCGATGGCACTACCTTTTATTTGGCTGAGCATGGATCTTATTGAAAATGCAATGGTATTCTGGCTGCTGATGTCACACCCCGTCACTATCGCGGGGGTAGCCGGTAGCCTTGGCTATGTTACCACAACAAAGTTCGCGCTGTTGCTGGCAAGCTTTCTTTTACCTGCCCTCCTTTTTACACTACCAACTAAAGCGACAACAATTTCGGATAAGTCCTGAAATAACTGTTATTAACTCTTCACCACCAACGCCAGCTCTTTCAACTGTTCGTCAGAAATAGTAGAGGGAGTATCGATCATCACATCGCGGCCTGCATTGTTCTTGGGGAAGGCAATAAAGTCGCGGATGGAATCTGCGCCACCAAAAAGCGAACAGAGGCGATCGAACCCAAAGGCAATGCCCCCATGCGGAGGTGCACCAAATTCAAATGCATCCATTAAGAACCCAAACTGCTTCTTGGCTTCCTCTTCGCTAAAGCCGAGTTTGGTGAACATGAGCGACTGCGTGGGGCGGTCGTGAATACGAATGGAGCCACCTCCTACTTCGGTGCCGTTGATCACCATGTCGTAGGCGTTGGCGCGCACTTCACCGGGTGCGGTTTCCAGCAAAGGTAAGTCTTCGCGCTTAGGAGATGTGAAGGGATGGTGCATGGCATGGTAACGTTGTGTTTCTTCGTTCCACTCCAGCAAAGGGAAGTCAATCACCCAAAGGGCAGCAAATTTATTCTTATCGCGCAAGCCTAATTGACTGCCCACGTGCAGGCGCAGTTCGCCCAGCGCTTTGCGGGTTTTGTCTTTTTCGCCAGCGAGTATCAACAACAGATCGCCCGGATCGGCATTAAATTTATCAGCCCACCGATTGAGCTCAGACGCATCAAAAAACTTATCTACCGATGATTTAAAGGTGCCGTTGCTTTCGTACTTCACCCACACCAATCCCTTGGCGCCAATTTGTGGCCGCTTCACAAACTCAGTCAACTCATCAATTTGTTTGCGCGTATAGCCTGCGCAACCTTTGGCACAAATACCCACCACCAGGTCGGCATCATCGAACACCTGAAAACCTTTGCCTTTTGCCACCTCATTCAGTTCGGCAAATTTCATCTCGAAGCGTGTATCGGGTTTGTCGGAGCCGTAGTACTTCATGGCATCGGCATAACTCATGTGTGGCACGCTGGGCATATCAATGCCCTTCACTGTTTTAAAAAGGTGGCGCACCAATCCTTCGAACGTGGAAAGAATATCTTCTTGCGTAATGAATGCCATCTCGCAGTCTATTTGTGTAAACTCGGGCTGGCGGTCGGCACGCAGGTCTTCATCGCGAAAGCATTTTACAATCTGGTAGTAACGGTCGAAGCCCGACACCATCAACAACTGCTTAAACGTTTGGGGCGACTGCGGCAACGCATAGAACTCACCATGGTGAATGCGCGAGGGTACTACGAAGTCGCGGGCACCTTCTGGTGTAGACTTGATCAGCACCGGGGTTTCCACTTCAATGAAGTTCAAGCTATCGAGGTAAGCACGAGTCTGCTGCGCCATTTTATGACGCAGTTGCAAACTCTCGCGCACCACATTTCTGCGCAGGTCTAAGTAGCGGTATTTCATGCGCAGGTCGTCCCCACCATCGGTTTCATCCTCAATGGTGAAGGGCGGCACCTTGCTGGGATTCAAAATGGTGAGCGAGGTAATTTTTATCTCAATATCACCCGTAGGCATCTTATCATTTTTTGAAAGGCGTTCTACCACCACCCCTTGTGCAGCTATCACAAATTCGCGGCCCAACTGGCGCGCTACTTCCACCGCAGCAGCATCGGTCTTGCCCTCCTCCAACATCAGTTGGGTAATACCGTACCGATCGCGCAGGTCTATCCATATCAAAGCGCCTTTATCGCGTGTGCGTTGCACCCAGCCGGTAAGGGTTACGGTCTTGTTTACGTCAGTCAGTCGAAGTTCTCCGCAAGTGTGGGTTCGTAGCATAGAAATTTGCCTTAATTTTGTGCTGTTGATGGGCAGTTGTTGCCAAAGCAGCCGCGAATTTAAAGGGGTTTTCCAGGATTTCCACCCTTTTCGGGGATGCAGCTAAAATTAATGTGTGGCTTAATCGTTTGCATGAAGATGATGCGGGTTGTATTTCTAATTATACTGGCTCTAGGGCTCACAGCCTCTGCGCCCGACAAGCTTGTAAAAACCAAAATTGGCGACAACATTACGGTAGCGCTGCCACCCACACTGTACCCGATGACGCCCGAAGATATCTCTCAGCGTTTTCCTTCCGTGCGTGCACCCCTGGGGGCTTTTACCAATCAGGAACGTGTGGTTGATTTCAGTGTAAACATTTCTGCCACACAATGGCGCGGTGGCGATGAAGAGATAGCCCGCCAGTTTTTCAAGGCAGCACTCTACAACCTCTATGATAAAGTAGACGTTATTGATGAGGGCGTGAACGAGCTACATAAGAAGCGTTTTATCTTTTTTGAGTTCGAGTCGCGCATAAATGCCAACCGAAGGCTGGAGGGCGGCACCGAGCCGATTTTGAAGTACACCTATATTGAATACCTGGTGGAGCCGGGCCGTACGTTGGTTTTTACATTTAGCTGCCCTCGTGCATTGCGCCCCGATTGGCAGGAAACCGCCCGCGAGATGATGAAGACCGTCAAGGTGAAATGATTGCGGTACCCTGAGGGCTATCGCATAAAAAAGATTAAATTTGGTTATGGCTTGGGAAGAGTACATCATTTCCGATAAAGAGATTCTCTTGGGCAAACCTACCATCAAGGGTACGCGAATTTCTGTGGAACATATTATCGGTCTCCTCGCTCAAGGCTGGTCTGAAGAGGAAATTTTAGAGAACCATCCTCGCTTGACTAAAGATTCTTTGAAGGCAGTATTTTCTTATATACAAGAATGCCTTCATGACGGCTTGTTGTTCACCCCCACCAGAAAGACTGCCTGATTTTTTTGATGAAATTTTTGGCTAATGAGAACTTTCCATTAAAAAGCATTCTCTACCTAAGAGAAAAAGGTTTTGATGTGTCCGCGATAGGTGTGGATAATCCAAGTATTCAGGATGCTGCCGTTATGAACATTGCGAGTGCGCAGGATCGGACCATTTTAACTTTCGATCGAGACTACGGAGAACTCATTTTTAAATATCACTACCGACCCCGTAAAGGAGTAATCTACCTCAGATTAAACGAGTATGAGCCTGATGAACCCGGTAAATTGGTTGAATATCTGATTATCAACGCAGGAGTAGAAACGGATAACGCTCTGACTGTTTTGGATAGAAACGGAATCAGGCAAAGGAAGTACCCCTGACACCTGAAATAATAACCCTACTGCCCCTTGGAAATTTTCACAGACGAATATTTTATGCGCGAAGCCTTGAAGGAGGCGCACAAAGCATTGGACCTTGGCGAGGTGCCGGTGGGCGCAGTAGTGGTTTGTCAGAACCGCATCATTGCCCGCAGCCACAATCAAACCGAACAATTAACGGATGCTACGGCCCATGCGGAGATGTTGGCCATCACGGCTGCCGAGCACCACCTCGGTTCCAAATATTTGAATGAATGTGCTTTGTATGTAACGCTGGAACCCTGCGTAATGTGTGCCGGGGCTCTGCATTGGGTGCAGTTACAGAAAGTGGTGTATGGCGCAGACGATGTGCAACGCGGCTACAGCCTGGTGGCTTCGCCTCTGCTGCATCCCAAAACACAAGTGGTGCGTGGTGTGAAGAAAGCCGAATGCAAAGAGTTGGTAGATATTTTTTTTAAACGCATCCGCGAAAAGTAAGTAGATTGCGCCATGAGCATGGAATTAAAAGGAAAAGTGGTTCAGTTGCTGGCACCTCAGACCGGCCAGGGAAAAAAAGGTGTATGGCGCAAGCAAGAATTTATTCTGGAAACACCGGGGCAGTACCCAAAGAAAGTGTGCCTCTCTATTTGGGGCGATAAGATTGATCAGTTTGCTGTGCAGAATGGCGATGTAGTAACCGTTTCGGTGGATTTGGAAAGCAGGGAATACAACGGCAGGTGGTACACCGAAGCCCGCGCCTGGAAGGTGGCCAAAGAAGGCAAGGCCATGCAAGAGGGGGCAGACACCGTGGGCGATGAGCCCTTCACCCCCGACTCATCTTCAGACGACCTGCCTTTTTAGGCGGCCGATTTAGACTTTTTCTTGGAGGACGATCCGGAATCTACCTTTTTTCCGTCTTTGTGCTCGCCCAGAATGATGACGTCTTTGGTATTTTGGTACTGACGCACCGCTTGCATCATGGCCTCCTGCGAATCGCGGATGATGACGATGCCACTGCTGGCGCCTTTATTGCGTATTTCGAGCCAAAAACCGTCTTTTTTCTTCTTGGGTAAAATAGGAGGTCTTCCCATGTTCGCTTCTTTTTCTGGTAATTAATCTGCAAAGATAACCGGAAAGTTGGTTTTTTGGTTCAAACCGTTATTTCAATGCGATTTCCCTCGGGGTCGAGCACCACACTCTCGTAGTAGCCATCGCCCGTGGTGCGGGGGCCATCCAGAATCTCATAACCATCCTGTCGAAGCTGCGCGGTCAGTTGATCTACTCTTTCCTTGCTGCCCACCGACACAGCAAAATGAATCAGGCCAATATGTTGCAGCTGTACATCGTTGGCATTGGCCGGTACATCGGGCCGATGCATTAGTTCCAGCCGCGGGCCTTCGGCAAAGCTTAGAAAGTACGACTGAAAATTCTTCTGGGGGTTGACGTACTTTTTGCCCGCTGTGGCGGAAAAATACTTTTCGTAAAACGATTTCTGTTTTTCGATATCCTTAACCCAAATGGCCAGGTGTTCTATTTTCATGTTCATGTCAGATTCTCTCGCACCTTTTTAGGCAGTTTTGCTACTACCAGCTCGTAAGATTGTTTGACGTAGTGCCTCCACTCATCGGCATTAAAAGCCCTGGCGTTTTCTATCATAATCCAATGGTTGCGTGCCAGGTAGGGCGCTGGCACAATGCCTTCACGTTCAGTCAGTTCATCCATCTCTTCCTTCAGCACCTTCAATGATACTTTGAACGGCCCCTCCAGCGAGGTAACGCAGTACATCTTTTCCGCCACCACATAACACAAGTCGTTGCCCCACTTCACATCTTGGGCCGTGCCTGGCAACGAGAAACAAAATTGTTCCAACTGGCGACTATTCATGGTTCGCAATTAATCGCGAAGATACGAAGGCACAGGCACACCTGCCTTCAGGTCAGGGTCGGGTTGTAGTGGTAGTCGCATCAACTTCATCGGTTGTACGCCCGCCCACACATCCAATGCATAATCTTCTTCATCGTCTTTCGGTGGACCGGTGCGCACCTTGGCAGAGGCTTCTTCCAGCTCAAAAGCAATCACCATAGTAGCTTTCCATTCGCCTTCATTCGGCTGCCGCACATCGTTCCACCTGCCGGGGCACATCTTGTTGGTAAATACCTCGAGGCTTTGATACAGTTCCTCTTTATCTTCCACCTTACGGCCTTTCGAAAAAGCTACGACCGAACGGTAATTGACCGAATGATGAAACGCACTACGGGCCAACACCATGCCGTCTACCAACATTACAGACAAACACACGGGTATGCCCTTGGCGAGTTCGCGCATATAAAAACTACCCACCGAACCGTGTATGTAAACGGTATTGTCTATTCGGCAAAACCCTGTGGGAATTTGATATGGCTGGCCATCGATCTGGTAGGCCACCGTTAGAAACAAGGCCTCATCGAGAATGGCATAAATTGTTTCAGTGCTGTAATCGCCACGCTTGGGCAAGCGGGTAATCTTAGTCTTATCGATAATGGAAAACTGTTTCATGAACTATAAGTTAATTTCTCCCGCTAGTATAATGTGTGCGTTGCTGGTAACTTCCAATGCCTGTTGTTGAATGGTCAGATTGAGATAACCACCGCGCTCCGACAATTGAAAAGCTTTCATTTCTTTTTTACCAAGCTTATCACCCCAATATTTGGCCAGCACGGTATGAATAGCACCCGTTACCGGATCTTCGTCAATGCCTAACCAGGGGCAGAAGCACCGCGAATAGAAATCGTAATCGGCATCTAATGAGCGCGTGGTAACCGCCAGCTCTTTAACGCGGTTGTCCGACAGAACCAATTGCTTAAAGTCAGGTTGTATTTGCTGCAGGATTTCCTTGTTGGCTACCTCCAGCAGCAGTATATCCAGGTTGTTATTAAAACAAACATTGACTACTGAGGTGATGCCCAACGCTGATAATGTTTCCGGCTTCACTTCAAAGGGCACGTTGTCATAAAGCGGAAACATCATCTGCACTCCCCCTGGTACCGGCTTTGCAGACAAAGCCAGCTGGAAGTGTGTAAGCAACTTTACCTCAGGTTGCTTCAGCTTTTCGATGATAACTTTGGCAGATGCCAGCGTGGCATGTCCGCAAAATTCCACTTCAGTAGTCGGTGTAAAATAGCGAATAGGCAACTGACCATTGGCGTTAGGTTGGAGTTGGATGAACGCTGTTTCGGAATGCTTCAGTTCAGCCGCGATCTGTTGCATTTGTGCGGGCGAAAGAGGTTTGTCTAGCAGACAAACACCCGCAGCGTTACCTCGAAAAGGTTCATTGGTAAAAGCATCTACTATGTAAGTGGGAATAGTCATGTAGCTCAATTATTAGTTTTATGGTGTACGAATCAAAAAACAATCGGTGAAACGCTGCATTCCAATTTTTGGATAGTAGTTGGCTGCCGCAGGTGCTGCCAACAATATAAGTGTTGTCTTCTCGCCTGCGTGCAGCTTGGTCAGTCGAATCAACTCTTTGCCTATACCTTGTTTTTGATAGGCTACATCTACAGCCAAATCGGAAAGGTAACAGCAGAACGAGTAGTCGGTAAGAGCACGCGATACGCCTACCATTTGCGTGTCATGCCAGGCAGTTACCAATAAATTGCCGTGTGCCAGCATTTGCTCCATCCGTTGCCGGTCGTGCACGGGTCTTCTTTCCGAGAGTGTGGAGCGCTGCAGCACGTCAACAAATTGCTCTACAGAAATGGATTCATTCACGCGGTACTCTATCATAAAAAGAAATAGTTTTCAACACACTGTTCAGCAGATTCCTCGCTGACGCGCTGAATGACGTGAATTCCCAATTACTGTTCGGCATTTGCAATGCCGAACACAGATAGAATCAGATTTTAAATCCCACTTATCTGTACCCGTGATCACAAATCCCGCGTAGCTATCGTGGAGAAATCGATAAAACAATTTTTCCAAACTGTTCGCCTCGCTCCATTCTCTCCATGGCTTGCTCTGTATCTGCCAGAGGCAGCACAGCATCTACCACCGGTTTCACTTGTCTCTTTTCAATAAAATCTAACAACGACAAAAACTCATCTCGTGTACCCATGGTAGTACCCATTACCGACAACTGCTTCCAGAAAATCAGTCGTGGAGCCAGATCTGGAATAGCACCTGCCGTGCGGCCGAACATAACCACGCGCCCTCCCGGAGCGGCCAGGTCGAGCAAAGAGCTGAAGCCAGCACCTCCTGCACTGTCAATGATCACATCAAAGCCACGGGTGGCGCGCTTGGCTTTTTCGGTCCACCCCTCTTCACGGTAATTGTAGCCTTCTTCCGCGCCCATCTGTACCGCCCTAGCAATTTTCTCTGATGAAGACGATGTGACATATACTTTCGCCTGGAATGCCAGCGCCAGTTGAAATGCCCAGAGGGCGGCCCCTCCGCCAATGCCTGTTATCAACACTTTTTCTCCGGGTCGTAACCTTGCTTTGGTAAACAACGCACGGTAAGCGGTGAGGCCAGACAACGGTACGGCTGCCGCTTCTTCAAAAGACAAATGCCCAGGCTTGTCGTGCACATACTTTTTATGCACGGCAATGTATTCCGCAAAAGTGCCATGATCGGGAAACCCCAATATTTTGAATGCATCGCCCTGCACCAGCGGGTTATTGCCCCAGTCGTGGCTGGGGTTGATGATAACCGTGCGACCCACCGAAGATGCATCGCCCTCCTCGCCTACGGCAGCAATTACACCGCTGCCATCGGAACCTAAAACAGTTCCTTTGTCTGCGCTCAAATTCTGCTCCCGCCTGATCCACACATCGCGGTGGTTCAATGCCGCAGCATGGAGCCGTATCAGTAGGTGGTCTTTGGCAGGTTTGGGCGTATCCATCTCCTGAAGGACCAGTGGCTGATCCTTGCCCTTGAATAAAACGGCCTTCACAATTAAGTATTAGTCAACAATGTAATTCCAGCCATAAGTATCTGGCGCAAGTCCTAGGCGCAGGTCGTTCAGCTTCTTCTTCACCCGGTTCTGGAAGCTGTTTGCATCAGGTAAGGCAATCTTATAGTCCACTCCCTTCAGGTGTATCACCTCAATAGGCGCCACAACGGCTGCGGTACCCGCTCCAAATGCTTCTGTCAGGGTACCATTCTTGAGTCCGGCTTCAATTTCTTCCAGGCTCACTCTTCGCTCTTGCACCGGCATACCCATATCGGCCGCCAACTTCAAAATGGAATCGCGCGTTACACCATCCAGAATGGCGGTAGTAAGCTGCGGAGTGATGAGCTGACCATTAATGATGAACATCACATTCATCATACCTACCTCATCAATGTATTTGTGTTCCTTGTGGTCTGTCCACAAAATTTGGTCGAAACCTTCCTGGCGGGCAATCTGGCTGGGATAAAATGCTCCACCATAGTTACCCGCACACTTGGCAAAGCCAGGACCGCCTTCTGCCGTGCGCACGTAGTGGTCTTCTACTTTCAAACGGAACGGTTTGTTGAGGTAAACACCTACAGGCGAATTCATCACGATGAACTTGTATTGATCGGCCACCTTTACACCCAACCGTGCTTCAGATGCAAACACCAAAGGCCGAATGTACAGCGAGGCACCCTCTGCTGTCGGCACCCAGTTACGATCGAGGTCGATCAACGTATGCAACGACTGAATAAAATGCGCTTCGGAGATGGGCGGCATGCACATACGGTCGAGCGATTTGTTCAAACGCTGGTGGTGACGGTGCGGCCGGAAAATATTAATGCGTCCATCGTGCATGCGAAACGCCTTCATGCCTTCAAACACCGACTGGCCATAGTGCAGCGCCAACATGGCGGGTGAAAATTTCAGATCGCCAAAAGGAACCACCTTGGGCTCGTGCCACCGGCCGTTGGCATAGTCGGCCACCACCATGTGGTCGGCAATGTACTTTCCGAATTCGAGATTCTTAAAATCCACTTCGCTGATACGCGACTGCGCAATGCGTTCGATGGAGAGGGTATGAGTGAGTGTTGGCATAAAAATAAATTGACTTGAAGGTAACCCTTTTGCTGTTTTTACTCAACCGGCTTTTGATTTATTTGGATATTGATTCATGGCTTCGGCCACTGCCATCGATTGCGCATCGCCACGCTGCTTCAGTTGGGCAATAACCTGTGCGTGGTTCCTGGCATCGCGGTTTTGAGAGAGTTTATAGGCAGCTTCCAAACGAGTGATCGTAATCTCAAAAGCAACCAAACCCCGAATTTCTTTCTCCACGTATTCAGGTGACATCCCCTCCAGCGTGACAGGATGCGCAGAGTGGGCTTCGTATTTATCCACCAAATGTTTAAGCGACTGTATTGTTTCTGCGTGATCTAATACGCGCAAGGTTCCATAAGCATGTGCAGCGATGTAATTCCAGGTAGGCACATTTTCATGATCGTACCACGAAGACGAAATATACGTGTGAGGTCCCTGAAAGATCGCCAGCACTTCCTGGTTTTCATCAAAAGCTTTCCATTGCGGGTTTGCCTTTGCGATGTGGCCCGAAAGATGGGTACCTTCACGGTTAAGGTAGAGCGGAGTATGCGTGGCACAAAGTTGGGCGTTACTTTGCGTTACCAGCGTGGCGAATCCATACTGCCGTATGAACTCATGAATTTCTTCTGTATTGGGGCTGCGCGCGTAGGGTGGTGTGTACATAGTTAACTTAATTGTTTCAATACTTCGATGGTGATTTCTACATCGCGCTCGTCCGTCAACCAATTAGAGAAGGCCGCGCGGATAGCGGGAACACCTTTGTAAACTGTGGGCGTAAAGAACACGCGGCCATCATCGCGCACACGCTCGAGGAAGTGTTTGATGGTGTCGGGTGTGCGCTGATTGTCTTTCAGCGTAAAGCACACCACATTCATGCGAACGGGTGCCAGCAACTTATATTGGTCGCTTTGCTGAATCCATTCACCCAGTTGTGCCGCCAGCTTACAATTGCGCTCCACAATTTCGCGGTGACCTTCTTTGCCATAAGCCATGAGTGTAAACCACGCTGGTAGTGCCCGCCAACGTCTGGAGTTCTCAGGCGTGTAGTGAAAATAGTCGGGGCTTTGCGAGGGGTCGCCCAGGTAGGCTGCGCTGTTTTGGAAAACTTTTAACTGAAGGCCTTTGTGCCTCGTAAACTGCATGGCCGCATCGTAGGGCACATTCAGCCACTTGTGCGCATCAATGGTTATACTGTCGGCTGCGTTGATGCCCTGCACCAGGTGGCTGAACTGGGGCGAGAGCGCTGCAAACCCACCAAAGGCGGCATCTACATGCAGCCAGAAACTATATTTTTCCTTCAGCTTTGCAATGGCCACGAGGTCATCAAAATCTACGGTATTTACAGTGCCTGCATTGGCTACCACAATACAAGGCCCCTGCGTTGCCATGAGTGCCTCCTCCAGAGCTTCCAGCGAAACCGCTTCGCGGTCGGGAAGAGTAGCCACCTTCACCGCCTGTTGCCGGCCAATACCCAGCATGGCCAGCGACTTGATGATGCTGCTGTGCGGAGTGCCGCTGATCACTTTAACAGGTACCTGAAGTCCTTCCTGGCTAAAATCACGGCCCATCTGCTCGCCCACCCACTGGCGCGCTATCGCCAGGCTCGCCATGTTCGACATCGTGGCACCGGTTACGAAACTCCCAAAAAATGCCTCGTCTAACCCGAAGAGTTGCCGCAGAAAACCAAGCGTTTGTCTTTCTATCTGAGGTGCAATGGAGTCGTTGCTGCCAAACGCATTTTGATCGTAGGCACTCACCAGCCAATCGCCAGCGATAGAAGCAGGTGTGGAGCCTCCGGTAACAAATCCAAAATAGCGCGGACCGGCTGTGTTGGAAATGAGGGGTGCCACCTGTTGCTCGAAATATTGAAGTACAGCCTGCGCACCCATGCCTTTTTCGGGCACCGATGCCGTGGGCAGGTCGGCCACCCAACGACCCGGAGGCAGTTGGGTTTGCTGATCGAAATAACGTTGGGCCATACGCTGCACTTCGGTCAGGAGGGTGTGGATGTTCCGTTGGTCTTGAAATAAGGTAGGATGCATGTCTCGTGAGGGCTAAACGGTGGCCGTAGGTTCGTGGGTTACCGAAAAATTGACCGACCGCGCGATGAAACACATGCGGTGCGCCTCTTCATGCAACGCATTGGCTTTGGCGATCATGGAAGCATTGGCAACCGTTACATGTGGGCGCAACACCACCTTTGTAAATTCCCCGCTGCCATCCGGGTTTTCACGCATCACGCCTGCAGCCTGGTCTTCGTAATTGATAACCACCACGCCATTGACCGCACACACGTGCAGATACCACAACATGTGGCAACCCGACAGTGCAGCTACCATCAGGTCTTCCGGGTTGTGCTTTGTTTTGTCTCCGCGAAAAGCAGGATCGGAAGAGCACAACAGATCGGTTTTGTGGGGCATCGAGATGGTATGACTTCTTTGGTAGCCGCGATAGTCTTTGGTACCGGTGCCTTCGTTGCCAGTCCAGCGGGTAGTGGCGGTATAATGATGTTCTTTGTTCATGTTAATTGATTAGAGAGATAAAGCCAGTTCCACCGCTTTGGCTGCAT
>CAZRQK010000030.1:0-31633 GCA_964602295.1 uncultured Ohtaekwangia sp. | reverse complement strand
CGGTGGTATCGAATACAGGGAGCGTTACATCTTCCGGTTGTATGAGTAGGGTAATCTCGGTGCAACCGAGTATCACACCCTCCGCCCCTTGTGCCTGTAGGCCGGCAATGATGTTTTGATATTTCCGCTTCGATTCAGGCTTAATAATGCCCTGCACCAGTTCCTCGTAAATAACCTGGTGCACGGCTGTGCGCTCGGCAGGTGAAGGCGTAAGCACTGTCAACCCGAATTTTTCGATGAGTCTGTTTCGATAGAATTCTTCTTCCATGGTGAACCGGGTGCCCAGCAGACCCACGGTTTTGATCCCCTCCTGTGTCAACTTCTCAGCCGTTGGGTCTGCAATGTGCAACAACGAAAGCCTGCTGCCGGCTTCCATGGCGGGGGCACACTTGTGCATGGTGTTGGTGCAGAGCACTACCAAATCGGCACCGGCCCGTTCCAGCCGCTGCATGGCATCGGTCATCATTTCATCCAACGCTTGCCATTGGCCTTTACGCTGCATCTCTTCTATCTCGTGGAAATCTACCGAGTAGATAATCGATCGGGCCGAATGCAAAGCCCCCAGTCGCGCCTTTACGCCTTCGTTAAGGGCTCGGTAATAAAGCAGGGTCGACTCCCAACTCATGCCTCCAATCAGTCCGATGGTTTTCAATGGGCTTTAAGTTTTGTAATCAGTTGATTGATTTTCACCAGGTGGTGGTCATCGTGTTCGGCATCGAACCATGCCAGATCTACCGGAGTCATCGGCACCTTCAAACGTGGGTGCAGGGAAGCTTTCACTAAATCTTCGGGCCGCAATTGGGCGTATTTCGCCAGGTTCCTTTCACGTTGTTGACGCAGCAAGTTCAGTACTTGATCAATCGGCCACGGGTTGTAGTCTTGTGGTTCGAATACTGCTGGCGACAACACAGCAGCGCCTTGCACCATTTCATCCAGGCGCTTGTTGGCCACACCATCTACCTCTGCCAGGTGGCCCAGGTGTTCCTTGATCGACCACTTGCCATCCACCTTTGTTGACAGAAGTGCGTCTGTCAACCCTTTCACCTTGGCTTCGGCTCGCAACGGTGTGCCTTGTAAACGTTCCAGAAAAAAAGGTAGCAGGTCTGGTGCATAGCCAAACCGGAGATTCCTTTCAAACCACGGCAGTGTTTCCATTACAATTTTCTCAACGTCATTTCCATTTTAATGTCGCTTCTTTTATAGGGCCCATCCAGCGGCACTTCTTCGAAACCCAGCTTGCGGTATAAGTTGATTGCCGTGACCAACCGGGTGTTGGAATACAGAATAATCTTGTGTGCTTTCTTTTGCCGGGCGCGTTGAATGGCAGCCTGCGCCAACGCCAGGCCTATCTTCTTTCCCTGGTATTTTTCGTCAACAGCCATCTTGGTAAACTCATAAATGCCCGGCTCCACATACTTCAAGGCCACGGTGCCCACGATTTCCTTCTGCCACATGGCCATCAATATGCGGCCGCCTTTGGAGATAATGTACTCGCCAGGGTGTTGCAACACTTCAAAGTCGATGGGCTCCATCCAGAAAAATTTCTCGATCCAGTCGCGGTTCAGACTTTCGAACCACGGCTGATGTTCGGGTTGGTAATCAAAAATTTCTATGCCATTGCTTACCGCTATATCCATAAGCCTTTGTCTCTTTTCAAAAAACCACCATCGATAATCAAAAGCTTGACACCTGTTTCGGTCACCGAACGGTGCAGGCTCAAGTTGTCAGACACCTGGTAGCTCATGCCGGGTTTTAGTGTAAATGTGCGGCCGTCACTCAGCTCGGTGGTCATCTCGCCTTCGATGCAATAAATGATGTGCCCTTTGCTGCACCAATGGTTAGCGATGTACCCGGCAGAGTATTTTACTTCGCGGATGCGCAGGTCTTCATACTGAAGCGTTTTCCAGAGCGCTTCACCTCTTTCGCCCACATGCCGGGTGGCCGGGGTCTCGTTCCAATCGGTTACTTGAAAAGGAATGTGCATAACATTAACGGGAGAGTTGTGCTTTAAAGAGTTCGCGCAGTTGGTAGCCTCGGTTCACCAGAAAGATGCCGCCTACGGTTACAATCATGGCAATAATGATTAGTAGGTTCAGCTTTTCATCCAACACCAGCCAGCCCAGCACCACCGCCACTAAGGGGTTGATGTAGGCATACAAAGACACAATGGTCATGGGCAGTTTTTTAATAGTATAGGCGTATGCTGCGTAGGCACCCACCGAGCCCACCAACGCCATGTAAGCCAGGGCAGTAATGATTTCACCCGACCAGTTGATGCGGCTGTAATCATCGAACAGCAAACTGAAGGGTATGAGAAACAGGCCGCCAAACAACATCTGCAAGCCTGCCGCTAAAAATGCGTTGGTGTGGCTATTTTTCTTTTTGATCCAGAAGCTGCCAAAAGCCCAGGCGAAGTTCGCAGCAAAGGTGATGACAATGCCCCACGTATAGTTGGGGTTGGAAAACTCGCCCAGGTGTTCTTTAAAGATGAGCAAAATGCCACTTAGCCCCACCAGCAAACCAAAAGAGATGAGCCAGTTCGGCCGGTCGTCTTTGTTAGCCACCAGGTTGATGAGGATGGTCCAGATGGGCATCATTGAACAAATAATAGCAGCCACACCGCTGGAGATATACACCTCGGCATAACCCACCATGCTGGTGCCGAAAGTTACCATTAACAAACCACAGAAAGCCTGGTTGAGTATTGTTTTTCGATCGGGCCAGGCCACCTTTCCTGAAGCGAAAACAAATACCAGCAACAACGGTCCAGCCACCAGAAAACGAATAGTTGAAAAGAGGAAGGCCGGGAACTGGGTAACGCCAATGCGCAACACCAGGTAAGTAGTGCCCCACACCAGGCAAATAGCGGCCAGCGCTATGTATGCTAACAAGTTCTTTTCTTTGTTCACACTACTATTGCATTAAAATGTTTCTGCCTGCGATACCCAAACGATCAGCACCACCACCAACAGGCCGAACAGCACCAGCCACTTTCTCTTGTTCATGTTTTTTGGAATTGGTGATACAAATCACTCCGATTATACGTTTTTAAAACAGTTTCAGTTTTATTAATTTTGACCATATCAGTTAATAGTATGGAGACAACCCTGGAACGCGAGCATCTCTACATAGAAGTAGCCGAACGCATCGAGCAGCTCATCGAAAAAAAGTCGCTGAAAGTGGGTGATAAACTACTTTCTGTAAGGGCATTGAGCAAAGAGCAGGGCATCAGCCTGAGCACAGCCTTTCAAGCTTACTACCATTTAGAAGGCAAAGGGCTGATAGAAGCGCGGCCCCAATCGGGATACTACGTAAAGTTTTCGCCTGCCCACAGCCTGGAGATACCCACCTGCTGCGATCCGGTGGACGAAGTGATCCCGGTAACGGTAGATGAGATGATCTCCAGTGTATACAAAGACCTGCGTTCGGAAGACATCCTCTCGTTTTCTTTGGGGGCACCCCATGTTAGTCTGCTGCCTGCTGCCAAGCTGAACAAATCGGTAGCGCATGTGTTGCGCCACGAAAAAGACCATTGCCTGAACTATGAGCACGTGCAGGGCAACACGTTGTTGCGCAAGCAGATTGCGCGCTTGTCATTTAACTGGGGCGGAGCGCTGAGTGAAGACGATGTAGTGGTAACTGCCGGCTGCATGGAGGCCATTTCGCTGTGCCTGCGTGCCGTTACCAAGCCGGGCGATGCCGTAGCCACGGAAAGCCCAACGTTCTATGGCATCTTCCAGGTAATGGAGAGCCTGGGGTTGAAAGTGGTAGAAATTCCCTCCGACCCGCAACTGGGTGCCGACATTAACTACCTGGAGCAGGCCATTACGCGCTTCAACATCAAAGCCTGTGTGTTTGTGTGCAACTTCAACAACCCCATGGGCAGTTGCATGCCCGATGACCGCAAGAAGAAGTTGGTAGACATGCTGGCGAAAAAAGAAATTCCACTAATTGAAGACGACATCTATGGCGAGCTCTTCTTCGGCAAAACACGTCCGAAAACCTGCAAAACATTCGACAAGAAGGGGCTGGTGTTGCAGTGCAGTTCGTTCAGCAAATCGCTCACACCGGGCTACCGCATCGGCTGGGCGGTGCCGGGTAAATTTAAGGAGCGTGTAATCACCCTCAAGCGTATGAACAACATTGCCACCAACACGTTGGCACAGGCGGCCATTGCGCACTTTCTGCAAAACGGTCGTTATGAATTGCACCTGAGGCACCTGCGCAAAGCGCTGCACACACAATGCTTACGCTACATACAAGCCATCACCGAATATTTTCCTGAAGACACCAAAGTAACGCGGCCGCAGGGCGGTTTTATTTTGTGGCTTGAGATGGGCAGAAAACTGGATGCCTACAAACTGCACAAACGCGCCCTGAAGCACAAGATTGGCCTGGCACCTGGCCCCATCTTCTCTACACACGGCCAGTTTCAGCATTGTTTTCGCCTCAGCTTCGGTTTGCCGTGGAGCAACCGTGTAGAAGAGGGATTACAGACGCTGGCAGAGCTGGTGCGCAAAACATAATACACGGATGGCAAAACTTTTCATTGCCGCCATCGGTTTCTATATTTGTCTGTTCTTATTTGTAACTAAACAACCTTTATTATGGCATTTACACTTCCCGCACTTCCTTACGCTTTCAATGCGCTGGAACCACATATCGATGCACGCACCATGGAGATTCACCACGGTAAACACCACAACGCTTATGTTACCAACCTGAATAATGCGGTAGCAGGCAAGCCCGAAGAAAATCTGAGCATTGAAGAGATCTGCAAAAATATTTCGAAATACCCGGTTGCAGTGCGCAACAACGGAGGCGGGCACTACAACCACTCTCTGTTCTGGACGATCATGGGCCCTAATGCCGGTGGCGCCCCTACCGGAGCGCTGGCCGATGCCATCAACGCGGCCTTTGGCAACTTCGATGAGTTCAAAACCAAATTCAACGCTGCCGCTACCGGTCGCTTTGGATCGGGCTGGGCCTGGCTCATCAAAGATGCATCGGGCAAACTGGCCATTACTTCCACACCTAATCAAGATAACCCTTTGATGGATGTGGCCGAGGTAAAAGGCACACCCCTTCTAGGCTTAGATGTGTGGGAACACGCCTACTATTTAAATTATCAAAACCGCAGACCCGACTATTGTACCGCCTTCTGGAATGTGGTAAACTGGGCCGCAGTGGCAAAACGTTTCGCGAGCTAAGATTTTTTTTTGGCGCTTACGCGCGAAGAGAAAGCTGTTGCATGAAGATGCGGCAGCTTTTTTTTGGGCATTTTTCACGCTGGTAAACACGACCAAGATCGAGTGTTTGCAGGCCAAACTCGGGGGAGCACAGTGGCAACACTCTACCCGGCCATTGCGGTCTGGCTATTGTTGCGTTTTCATCGTTTCAACAGCTTAAAGCCAATATCTCTTCCCTGCTTTTGAAACATGGCGAGGTTAATCCAGAACCATGCGAACTGCTCCATCAACTCAAACTTATCGTTACCACCTATGTCGTAGCACGCGGCAAAGCCTGCGTCCTTTGCCAATTGGGTGGCGATGGTTTTGCCTTTCGTACTATCGCCTGCCACAAACAAGTCGAGGGCCATATCGCCATACCTCGGGTTGACCATATTGTTGAAGCCTGTGGTGTTAAAACATTTAACCACATCGCGCGTCTGCGTGTGTTCCAAAATCGCATCGGCTGTATTCGAATATCCCTGAGGGCCCTTGCCCATTACTATATTCATGGTATCGATGATGACTTTGCCTGAAGTATTGCCAAGGCTTTTTGCTACTTCTACCGCAGCCGCGGCAGGAGTAGAGAGCAGCACCACCTCGCTCAATTTCACAGCCTCCTCCACTGCATGCACGTAGGTGTGCGGGTTGCCTTGCAACGCAAGCCCTTTGAATGAATTTACATTGCGCACACCGAGGTGTATCTCATGGCCCTGCTGCGCCCAATGGGTTGCCAGCGCACCTCCTAGGTTTCCGGTACCAACAATTGCTATTTTCATAAGTCAGTCTTCGTTTATTTGCGTTATTTTTTCAGGAATAAAATACATGGCAGGAACAACCAGAAACAGGATAAATGAAATATACACCGATACCGTACTTACCACGGCTGCCACTAAGTAGACAGCCAGCGCTACTTTGTTTTTGCTCCTGATTCTGAGATGCGCATGTTTGTTGATGTTATCGTGCAGCAAACTATGCCTGACAACATAGCCGCGCAACGTGTTGAACGCCCATGCATTCATAAAAAATACCATGCCATACACCGCAGATGCCTGCCACAAAAAGGGATTTGAACCGATGAAGCTGGTGGCGAACGGAACCAAACTCATCCAGAAGAGAAGATGCACGCTATGCCAAAGCAGGTGTCTGTCGGTGTGCTTGATCTGATGAAAAAGCTGGTGATGGTTTACCCACATGATAGCCAGCATCAAAAAGCTAAAAGCATACCAGATAAATTTTGGCGCTAACAAGGCGAAGTCGCGCTCAATGGTTTCTTCCGTTGGCGTACCTGCCAACTTCAAATCAAAAACCATAATTGTAATGATGATGGCAATCACGCCATCGCTGAAAGCCTCCATGCGGCTGGTGGGTATTTGCGCTTGTCTACTCATTAATAGAGGAAGCCTTTTTCAGGTTGCAGTTTTGCGGGCAGTGTTGCCTCACCTAACATCTCGCGCAAGTCGCGTTCGATGGTATTGCACAGGGCCGTTAATGGCACATCAGTAATCTGATTCTCGAACGGATCTTCGTTCACCTCGCCCACCTTTCCGAGAATGGCGAACACAAAAGAGATCACCACCGAAACCGGCACCATGGCATAGGCTATGTTCATCTTCGCGAAATCGTTGATGAGCGAAAAGGGCAGCAACAGCATGAAGGTATATAAAAACAGCCGCGTAAAGTAGTGGTACTGTCTTAGCAAAGGCGTATTTTTTATTCGTTCGCAGCCTCCCTGCAAGTTGGCCAATGCCAGCAACTGTCCTTCCATCTGAAAAGAATCGAATCCGCCTAAGGTGCCGTTGGCCATGGCCTCGTAGATTTTTCCGCCAATAACCAGGTGCAAGAAGTTCGGTTTGTTCTGGGCGCCTTTCAACTTCTTTAATTCCTGCTCCGACAAAAATAAATGTAATTCTTGCCATTGATCCTGACCTCTTAAATGCAAACGAAGGGCATGCGCCCAGGCGATGGTACAATAAATGGTTTCTTTCTTGAAACGGTCGCTGCGATCCTTGTTGTATTGAGGTTGGTGCGCATGGCTGTCGGTAAAAGTAATAATCAACCGGGCCAGTACACGGCTGGCATTCACAATGCCCCCCCACATGGTTCGCGCTTCCCACCAACGCCCATACGCACTGTTATTGCGAAACGCGATGAAAATAGCCAACGCACTGCCTAAGATGGCGGCCACAGAAAATGGCAACACCAGGTTAGAACCGTTAAGGTGCAGCAACCAGGCTCCGCTTGCCACCACTATGGCAAAGGCAAGTTCCGCTTTCACGTAACCGACTACCTTAACAGGATTAAAATTTGTCTTAATAATCATGTTTAAAATTCATGTCTGATAAATAGGCCCACGTTAGCCGTTTGTGCCGGTGTGGTTCTTCCGACTTGCGAAAGATCTACGGCAGTTCCCACCTGGTAATGATTGACTTGTACACCCGCGCGCAAGCGCTGCGTAAAACCGAATGGTAAATCGGCCTCTATGGGAAAATTGTTGACCGATTCTGCCTGTAGAAAAAGCCTCATGGTGTCGCTCAACCTGGGGGTATACCGGAGTAGCAGAAAATAATCCAGGGCCGCATGGTTATACACTTCATATACCAGCCAGGTAAATATCGTCAGGGCTTTACCTCCATACGCATATTGCACACCTCCTTTTACAAACACACCACGGCTAAGTACCTGCCCCACTGCAACTGGCGCAAATCCATGTAGTCGGGGATGGTTGTATGAAACGGCCTGCGTCATTCCGAACTGTGGCAGAAAGGTGCTGTCGGTCATCTGGTAGTCGATACTGGCGCGGGTTCTGTGAAAAAAAAGCCAACGGGAGGAGCCCTCCTGGCCTTTCTTGAAGAACTTAAAAAACAACACATCTGCTGTAGCGCGCCTATGCCCCAACATTATTTCTACCGGAATCTGTGCTGCGGCCAACACCGAAAAGCAGATAAGCAGTAGGCAGATACAGCTTTTCACAGGCGAAAATGGAGCGGCTATTTTTTCGATAACAACTCTACCACCAGCTCGGCCGCTGCCGCACCTGAATTTTGCTGCTGTCCGGTTACGAGGTTTCCATCTTGTATGGCATAAGAGGCAAACGGTGCGGCCACTTTAAAAGTAGTGCCGGTCAGCTTGCGCGCCTCGTCTTCTATGCGATAGGGTTGAATTTTTTGCCCCACGGCCTGATCGGCAAAATCTTCTTCGGCATTGGCAAAACCCGTCCATGTTTTTCCGTTCACCAACAGTTCGCCATTCGATTTTTTTGTTTCCAACAAAAGTGTGGTGGAATGGCAAACGGCTGCTGCAGGCTTGCTGGCCTCAAAAAATGAAGCAAACAGTTTTTGCAGTTCCGTATTTCCTCTGAAGGTGTACATGGGGCCCTGACCGCCCACGAGAAAGATGGCCGCATAGGTTGTGTGCGTTACCTCAGTTAGGCTTTTAGTATTGTTCAGCATGGCGTTGAAGGCAGGCTTCTGCAGGTAGCCCAGCGAAATGATGTCGTGGGCCGAATATCCACTCGTATCGAGCGGGTTAGAATAACTGTCCATTTCCAGCCTACCCCCATGCGTGGAAACCAACTCCACCTCGTAGCCAGCCTCTTCGAATACACGCAACGGATGCGTTAACTCTGCGGCCCAGAAGCCAATGGGCCAGCCTGTTTGCTTAGATACCGATGGCGAACTTGCCACCATTAAGATCTTTCCCTTAGCGGGAGCTCCGTGTGGATGCACGTAACTCATGTTTTCTTTAACCATACGCATAATTTTGTTTGTTTTAGATTTTGTGCTCGCCCCTACGCCAACGGCAACTCAGGCAGGCATGCCAATGGTTAGCCGACATTTTCTGCGATTCACACAACAAAACTGTATCAATCACTTACCTTTGGCAATATACTTACCCAAAGTAGTGATACTTACTTTTTGGAAAGTATGGAAAACCTTACGGAATACACCATGCCTGATTTTATCTACAACGGAAAACGTTATTACAACCCCGTGGAGTTTGCCATGGACCGCATAGGCGGCACCTGGAAAATGCCCATACTGTGGCGCTTGAGAAACCGCGTGATGCGGTATGGCGAGTTGAAAAAAGACATTGCGCACATTACCCATAAAATGCTAACCAGCCAGTTGCGGGAGTTGGAAGAAGAAGGGTTCATCCATCGCAAAGTGTATCCGGTAGTGCCACCTAAGGTAGAATACTCCATTACCCCGCGCGGCAAAAAAGCCATTGCAGTGGTAGAGACCATCCGCAACTATGGGCTCGACCTGATGAAAGAATTTGGTGTAGACCACGCCAAAATTGCTAAGCAAAAGAAGATCACGTAGCAAGCTCTTCATGCTCCATACGTGATGGCCGCAAGGCTGTTTCCTATCGATAAGTCTTTAGCAATACCTCCTTCACCGTATCGGCACTGTCAATAAAAAGTCTTCCTCGTTTGCCAAGCGCTTTGGCTATCTTTTGCAGGGCCTGCTTTTCAATTTCAGGATGCCGGCCATCTAAAGCCCCTACTCTAACCGCCAAAGCCAGATCAAACGGTGTATCATCAGGATTCCTTTCAAAATTTTCGATGGCCACTTTCTTAAACGCCAATCTACCCGTTTTCATTTCTGGTTGCGAACCAGCCATAGCCTGTTGGATAGCTTTTGCTGAGCGGTCGATGGCTAGCACATAACCATTGTCAACTCTTTTTGACATCTCCCGCGCCATGGCACCGGGTCCGCAGCCAATTTCCAGCACGCGCATACCATCCTTCAGTGGAAGAGCCCCTACCATTTTTAAAAGTCGTTGCGAGAGTTGGCTACCCGCAGCTCTGTCTGCCATGGCGCTACTTTATTTTCGAAATGGTTTTACCTATTGATTTTGTTGGCTTGTCCATGTCTGCGATGGCAAAGTCTATCGCTCCTTTGATGAGGTCCTTCACCTTTTTATTGCGGTAGTCCTTAGGGCTATCAACAGGTATGTGCCTGATCAGATTACCCGTACCGGTTAACAGCTTATTTGGGTCTTTCAGCAACGTGCCTTTGTTGAAACCCAGGTTCAGGTGATTGGTATAAATGGGTAACATACAGAATGCGTCTGATAGCTTGTCGGAAATGGAGAATACGGACGTTAGTGCATGGGTGTGATACAGAATTTCGTTGCTGTCGGGGTAGATTTCCAGAATGTACCCACGCAGGTCTTTGAACAAATCAATCAGCTTTTGCTCTTTGAATTCCAACAGGTAAAGAAAGTCGGGGTGAATTTTTCGCAGCATTTCTTAGTGGTTTAGATGTGACAGGTAGGTGGCATGAACTGAAGTGGTTCCGATTAAGAGTCTTCTACTAATATCTATTTTTATAACTGAAATTACCATCCAGAAACCCTAACGAAACATTAGCGCACTGCCGAATGTTACCCTTGCTTCTGTAGGCTTCAGTCCAACGATATTGCGTACGGAAAGTTGAGGCGCTGAAAGTCATCTGTGTTCTTGCAAGGAACCGGTGGTATGAAAAGTGCCGTGTCCACGTCAACCTGATATTGCACCGACTTTATAGTAATCGTAAAAAACCCCTCACCACTACTGGTTAGCCTTATTCTACGAGGTTCAAAAAATCCGTGTGTTTCCTGATAATTTCTGTAGTGATATTCCCACAACACTTCCGTTTTACTGAGGAATGATCTTTTGTACAAAAGGCCAGAGCGGATGCCAAAAAACAACGATTGCTTACCATCCCGTTGCCGCAAGTCGTTAAAGTCCACACGATAGAGTGTGTCGGCCTGGTAAACCGTAGGAAATGTCTTTAGGTTCAGTACTTCCATCAACTCGGTTCGCGGATAGCTGGTATCGAACGTGATCGGTTCTGGCCCGAAAAATTTCACTACCTGACTCGCATTTGAATAATACCAATTGCAGTTAGGTTTGTAAACCAACACACTGCGCAGGCTTCCTTGTGCAGTGTGCAGTTCCAATGACGAGCCCGGGCTGAGATCTACCCGAATCCGATCGTAACTGCGGCTTGGCACAATGGCATCTCTTTCATCTTCATATTCAACCCAGGCATATTCTTTCCTCGTTCCCCAGTGACTCCATCGTGCGGCACCTGTTTTTTCAATGAAACGACTGATGACTTCCTGAGGTGCGATCTCTGCCTTAGGTTGACCGGTGAGCGTGAGGGGACCGCTGACCCACGTCACAACCAACAGTGCGAATGAACAATCTACTTTCTTGAACATCCTAAATAAAGTATAAGCAGAATATCCCTTTAGATTATTCTGGGTAAGTACTTCAGAATAATGAAGGGTTGGCCATCTTAAGCTCAACGAATACTTCCTTCAGTAGTGTCCTTTTCGGACAAGATGACTACCATCCCGCTAGGTTTAACATACACATACCAAACATGGCCAGTTGAATCGATGTATGTCGTATCCTTTTTCGGATTTAGTCTTGCTATTTCCTTAGCTTCCTGTACAGAAAGTGTCTTCATTGGTGCCTCTTCCTTTGCCTGGCAACCCACGAATAGAAAGGTGACATTAATCGTGAACAAGAGGATAATATTCTTCATACGTAACAACCTTAACTCTGTTTTGGCTAATATCAGCAAAAAACGCAGCGCAATTCCTAAAATCGCGCAATGGTCTCGATGGCTTTTTCAAGAATGGCATCGCGTCCTTCTTTGATGTCATTCAGCGTTAACGGCACTTCAATATCTATCGCAATGCCTTTGCGCTGTGTGTCTGTACCATCCGGATAGAAAACTCCTCTTCCTGTAATCCAACTTGTTTTGTCATCAAAAAAAGTATAGTCCACCACATCACCATCGGCACCTGAAGTTTGGCGGCCGATCGTAATTGCGCCTTCAACGGTCTGCATCGCCATCACAAAATACTCGGATCTGCTTTGGGTTTCCTCGTTTGCTAATATGACTACTTTGCCTCTGTAAGGATTGGGGTTGTTGCTTCCACACCGAACGGGCTCTGTCCATTTGAACCTACCCGGATAGGTAAAGTCAGGTTGTATAAACTTCACAAATTCTTTAGGTGCTGGATTCAGATAATGCAACAACTCATCGATAATGAAACCTGGATAATTTCTAAAATCAAAGATGATTGCTTTCGTGTCTGCCAACTCTTTCATCATTGCAGGCAAATCTTCTTCCGTTACCACGTCTTCTTCCATGTTCACATAACCAATGTTGCCACTTATTTTTTTCCATTTTGCAGGCGGGGCATTGTCTGTTTTGAAAGTGGCGTATGCATACCTTCGTATGAATTTGTCCTGAATTTCCCCATCGCGCTCGTACGTGATGGATACCGAATCGGTTGCCCCGTTGAAGATCCATCTAAAAGAGTAACTCAGTTTTTTTACAGCCTCGTTGGACCCATTGATGTACTTTTCATTCTTCTGGTAAATCTCAGAAACAGGAATCTTATCAACGGCCGAAATAACATCGCCTAATCTTAAGTCGGCTAACCTGGCAAGCGAGTCATCATAAAAGCCGTTAATCACCGCCTTGTCATTTAAGATAACGAACTTGGCAGGAATGTATTTATTGCCCGCATGAGATCGAACTAATTCTGTAGAAAAGAACGCATGCGAGTCGCACAACGATACGGCTAGCTCGCGAATGAGCAGGTGATAGTCTGTTTCTGTTGTTACCTCTCTAAATCTCGGGATGGCATATTTCAACACATCATCCCACTTTTTGTCCATCAAATATTTATAGGGATAGAAATATTCGACTACGTTCCAATACCTAAAAAGCGTAACCAGGCGAATGTTCGGATCGTTCCACTGGGCAGCGGTGTACTGCGGCTCTTTAATTATCTCTACTTGCCCCACATAGCCCTTGGTAACGTAGCGAAGCTTTTGAGACCGATGCTTTTCGATGTATCGCAGCCGATCGGCCAGTTCTTTGGTAAAATATTCATTGTCGAACCACGACAAGTCAAAATTCTCACGGAATGCCCCACTGCTGTCATAGGCAGTTTGTTCAACAGAAGGCACACTACCGAGTGAATCAATCCACTGAGTAAATAGGGAAGACAGGTCTTCTTTGTTATCGGCAGCGGGTAGCTTTTGTACCATCGAGATCAGTTCATGGTCCCAATTAATTGTATCATTGTTTACAGTTGGATGATAGTATTTCAAAAACCCCCACACTTTTGCCGTTAAATATAATTTATTATCGGCCGACAGGTTTGGCTTGTTGTCACACCCGAGCAGTACAGTAAGAAGTAAGAAGGTTGAAACCGTTTTAATTGATGAGATGGTTTCTCCAAGGGATCTTGCGACAAGAATTTTTATTTTCAATCTCATATTTTATTAGAATACCTATGTCCTGAGTCGCAAACTCAGGGCAGCTATAGGGTTGCCAGCTAACTCAGAAAAACAAACGGTGCTTTCAAATTCAAATTTTTGGTCTACTTATACTCTCACCACTCAAGCGAGACGCATGGGCGATACCCGAGGGACATAAACCGCTATCTTTCATTTCAACTCAAACAAAATGTCCAATCTTACAAAGTACAAAGTCCTGAGTTGCAAACTCAGGACAGCTACGGGGTAATTAATTATTCGAATAAGTTGAAGTCTGATTCTAAACTTTTGTCTAGAGTCCCAGCATTCTCATTCCAGAAATTAATCATTTTATCGATTGTTTCTTTGGGTATGCTTTCAAACAATGAAGGCGCAATACCCCAGTTCTCGATTCGAGCGGCAAATAGGTTTGTGAGATTCAGTTGAAGGTCATCCTCATTCAAATCCCGCCATGAATCAACAAAATCAACTGCCCATTTTGTCTTGAACTCGTTAAGGTACCCACACATTATTAAAAGACTTGATTCAAGAGGAATTACGTGAATAAATATATCATCAAACTCAATTTTTTCAGACACTTCGTTTGAATTTTCATCGGTCGTTCCAAATAATGCTGCACCATACACTTTTACCAATGGATAACTAAACTTCTCAAAAGAAAATACCCTTCTTTCATACTTTATCTCATTTCTGATCAGATCTCTAAGCATAGTAAGATCTCTAACTCCCAGTTCGTAGCCATAAAGAAATTGCTCAATGATGACTGTATCTAATCTCCCTCGTAAAGTTTTTGAATTAAGAATTCGTTGAAATACCTCAATCTCGATCTCCTTTTTCCTTTGTTCCGCACACGCAACTCGATAATTAAGTAATCCAAAGGCCAGGTAGCTGTCCAGACTTACGTGACCCTTTTCGATTGATTCAAATATTTTCGAGTCACAAATTTCACAGAACAATGGCTGAGCCAATGCTTTGGATATGCCAAGTTTTTTAAATTCGAATAGTTGAGATCGACTATGCCATCGATGAATGTCCGAAGATTTTATCTCATATAAATGCCCGTTATCGGTAATATTCGATAGTATTCCATTTCTTTGAAGAAGATGTGAGTTGATTGCCATTCGACCGCAATCAGGCTCAATGCATTTCCATTGCTTGCCAGAAACGTTTTTACGAATCTGGGCTAGAATTTTGAATTTTTCTCGTTGCTCCACGTTTTTCATGTATTCTGGAAAAATATTGACCATCGAGTCCTAACAACAACCCCGCTGTCCTGAGTCGCAAACTCAGGACAGCTGTGGCTGATCAGTGAGAAAAATACGATCAAATGCCCGAAAAATAAAAACAAGGATGGACCACCTTCAGCGAACGGCAATGGTTGCAAACTCAAAATAGTTACGGTTGGATGAGGAATTGGTTTGCTTCGACTGCGCTCCGCAAGCGCGAATTCACGTAGCAAACGCGACTCCGCTCATGCAATACTGAACGGTGAGAAAAATATCGCAAAGATCGTCTGCGCAATGCTGAACGGCCCGAAAACCACGCTGCACATCGCTCATGTTATGCCCGCTGGTGACTAAAATACCGCGCACATTGCACATGCAATGCTGAACGGCCCGAAAACCACGCTGCACATCGCTCATGTTATGCCGACTGATGACTAAAATACCGCACACATCGCTCATGCAATGCTGAACGGCCCGAAAACCACGCTGCACATCGCTCATGTTATGCCGACTGGTGAATATCCCACCATGCACTACTCATGTTGAGTTGAATGGCTGGAAAACCATATTGAAAACAACGCCAAAATACCCTTTTATAGGTATTGAGACCCCCACCCGCTGGGCGTATCTTCAACAATAATAATTCCTACCTAAATGAAACCTATAGCTGTGCTTAAAAATGCGCTCGTGGCGCTGTTGGCCGCTGGCATCTTGCTGCTACTCACCACCCTCACCGCCTGCAAAGACGACCCCGAACCACCGCCTGCGCCCGAACCCACCGAAGCAGAAAAAGTAACGAACATCCTCACGGGTGGCACTGGTCGCTGGCCGCTTACTTCTGTGGTGGTGGAGGGCGAAAACGCGGCCGAATTGTTCAAAGACTTCTCCATCACGTTTACCTCCACGGCCTTTACCACCACCGGCACCACGCCCGTGTGGCCCCGCAATGGCACGTGGAGTTTTACCGATGCCACGGCTACCAAATTCAAACGCAATGACAACGTGGAGGTAACCATCGAATCCATTTCGGACACACAATTGAAGCTAACGCTCTTTTGGGAACAAGAACGTGTAGAACCAGGCCGCACTACCGCCCTGCGCGGACGGCACGAGTTTGTGTTGAGTAAGTAGGAAATATGCAATTTTTTTTTACCCGCACTGTCATGAAGAAATTATTAGCGCCATTTATTATACTGGTATTCATTTTTACTAATAAAGCCGAAGCTCAGACACCCAGTATACAAGCATCATCGATCAATTTCACCAATATCACTTCCACGAGCATTACGGTAAACTGGACGAACGGTGATGGTGATTCTCGATTGGTGATGATCACTGAATCATCTTTTACGGAGTTCCCTATCGATTTAAATTCATATGTTGCCAATAACGCTTTTCCTTTTGGAGACCCCATTAATACGGCCTATACTGTGTACAATGGATCTGGCAGTAGCGTTACCGTAACTGGTCTCACTCCAAATACATCTTATCAATTTATAGTGTATGAATACAACATTGCCGGACCTTTTTATCAAGTAAATCCCGGCTCGGGCAACCCCGCTGGTACCACTACTTGTTCGTTCATCGATACCGGACTTCCCGTCTCTGCTTCTCAAGCCCTTGTTTGTGCTGCAACCGGAACGTTCATCGAAATTGGTAGTTCTCAAGTTGGAGTAGTGTATCAATTACGGAACGATGCAGACGATAGCCCAATAGGTGGTTCCGTTGCAGGCACTGGCGGAACCATAAGTTTGCCAACGGGAAACCTCTCAAATACTACCACCTTCAATGTTTTAGCCACTTCAACTTGTTCAGAAGAAATGGTGCAGACTCCCACCGTAACGGTCGAGTCGCTACCCACAGGTGGAGATTGGTTCCCATTTGTATGTTCGGGGAATGCCTTAAATGTAGATTTGCAACTGAATGCAATAGCCTTCGCAAGTAGTCCCCCTTCCACATTTGTTTGGAGTGCAACCGATAACCCCAACGTTTCAGGAGAAAGCCTGGCTCCTCAAGGATCACCCTTTATCAATGATGCCTTGATAAACAATACGCCAAACAGCGAAAATGTTGTTTACACTATTACAGCCACCAGTATAGCAGGGGGCTGCGTAGGGCCAAGTTGGAATATCACTGTTGATGTTCGTCCTAAACCTGTATTAAGCAGTGCTCTGAATGCTAGTCTGTGCAGCGGTACCACAACAAATCTTATTCTCGATACAAATGGCATAAGTGTAGGGGCCTCTAGCTACAACGTAGTAAGTCGCGTTATCGACCCATCGCTTACACCCATCATCGCGGAGGTGGTTCCAGCAGTTGGTGTAACAAGTAACTATTTAATCTCTGAAATCTACCAGAATACAACAAACATACCTCTAACTGTTGTATATACCATTGCACCTTTTTCAATCTCTGGCTGTACAGGTGATAGCCAACCTATCACGATAACGATTGAGCCAGAACCTGTGTTGGCAGCCACTCTTGACGCTGTGGTTTGCAGCGGCTCTATCACGGGCATTACGCTCAGCACCAATGGAGTTAGTGTTGTAGCTGCATCCTACAATCTTAATTCCGTAAACTCGGGGGGATTAGTACCCGGTGGCGGAAACGCATCTGTTGGCACTGGTTTCCTTGCTAACCATATAACAGGCGATAGCTACACAAATTCAACTACCTCTCAAGACATTGTAGTCTACAATGTCTCCCCTGTTTCACCAGCGGGATGCATCGGCCAGAATCAGGCCATAAATTTGACTGTTAATCCAGACCCAACCTTTACAGTAAACAACATTTCACCTGTAGTCCCCAGTGGAGGGATAACAGATATTCAATTGAACAGTCCGATTGGCGGTATCAATTATACCTGGACTTCTGTTGTGAGCGACCCGGGTCTTACAGGTGCTTCAACTTCTTCAGGAAGTACTATTGCAGACGTGCTGGTAAACAGCACTAGCATAGCTCAGACTGCCACTTACGACATTACGAGCCAGGCATTTGGCTGTATTGGTGTTCCCCAACAAGCTATCGTAACTGTTACTGCCCCCAACAGCTGCACCAACCCCGATGTAGCTGTGCTGGGAGTGAACAACGTGCCGGCTGCCCCCTACTACTACACCTACACCTCGCCTAACAACGCTTACCTTACCATCTCCAGCGCAGGTTCGGGCGTAGATACCGATTTGAACGTGTACGACTTCTGTGGGGGCACGCTGCTGGCAGAAAATGATGACATCGTCTATCCTCCGGGGGAGTCACAACTCACCATGCAGGTGGCCAATGGGCAAACCATCCTCATCGAATGGCCTGCTACCTATGAAACAACAGGTTTCAACTTCGAGCTTTCTGAAACCATCATCGATCCCTACGAACCCGTCAGTGCGGCCGACTCACTCGCCCTTGTTGCCTTATACAACGCCACCAACGGAGCCGGTTGGACCAACCGCAGCGGCTGGCTCACCACGTATGTAAACGACTGGTATGGTGTTGCGGTAAGTGGCGGAAGGGTTACGGTGCTCAATCTGGCGTACAATAATATGCGCGGGCCCTTGCCTGCGGACATGGGCAACCTTACGGGCCTCACCTATCTGAATTTATCGCGCAATGAATTTTATGATTTCGGTACGGGGGTGGGCTACTCCATTCCCTCAGAGATTGGCAACCTTACCAACTTGCAATATCTTAACCTCGACCGATGCGGTCTTGCCGGTTTGGTGCCTACCTCCATCGGCAATCTTTCCCAACTACAAACGCTGATCCTGGGCTTCGATCTGTCAGGGGTTGCAACCGATCAGGTAAAACCTAACGAACTAGACCCTAACTACCCCGCTCAAATCGGCAATCTGAGTAACCTGATATACCTGGCCCTCGGTGGTTACTCAACCACCACAGTAGGCTTCCCGGCTTTTATTGCCTCGCTCACCAACCTGGAACAATTGTACCTGGTGGGCAGTCAGTTTGTTGGGGCAGTACCCAACGAAATTGGCGACCTGTCTGCTCTGCAAGTATTCAGTATCAACAATTCGGCATTCACCAGTCTGCCAGCGGCCATTCAAAATGCGCCCGTACTCAACACCCTTTATTTCAACGATGTGGCCACACTCACCTTACCAGTCGAGTTGGCTTCCGTCAATACGTTGGTAAATCTCTCTATTGCCGGTAACACACCGCTCTCTATAGACCTTAGCACACTAAGTACACTGGCTTATCTGGATATCAGTGGAAAAGGACTCACTTCGCTCCCCTCTTTGCCCACATCGCTCATTACGTTAGAAGCCGGCTCCAACAGTCTGACCAGCCTCGAGATTTCAGGACTAACGGCATTGACTACGTTGCATGTAAACCAAAATGAACTAACCGATCTGCCCGACCTCACCGGTATACCGTTAACAACGTTAAGCATCGCGAACAACCGACTCGACTTTCTGGATCTGGAAGGCGGTGCACCTCCAGGCGTAACCGACTTTTTCTTCAGTCCGCAAAAACCTTTCGGTAACGCGCAAAGTCTGCAGTTGGAGCAAGGTGCGCCTCTTAATCTCAACTTTGCCGTACCCGGCACGGCCAACAGTTACCAATGGAAACGTGGCACTACCAACGTGGGTACCAATGCCGATAACTTTACGATTGGCGCTGTTACAGCAGCCGATGAAGGGGTTTATACGCTAGCGGTTACCAACAGCCTCGTGCCCAACCTTACGTTGACAAGTGCACCCGCAACGGTAGGAGTAACCCCTGTGTACCCTGTGCCCGGTACCTTGTTCGATATCGTAGATGCGGGGGATGTCTCGCGCGATGGCAAAGATGTGAATGAGAACGATGCATCAACTATTCAATTTTACGGAGGTTCCTGGGGCGATTTCAACAACGATGGGTTTGATGATTTGTACTTAGGGGGAATTGCAAACGGAGCACGTAACTATCTATACCGAAACAATGGCGATGGCACATTTACCCGTTTACCCAAGGCAGCACACGGTTTCGACTTAAACCGCAACGGTGTGTGGGGCGACTATAACAACGATGGCTTTGCGGACTATTTTGCACCAGACTTTGGGTGGGCTTTTGCGCCAGACTCTACTGACGGATATGCAGCAATATATACTAACAACGGAGATGAGACGTTCACATCTGGCATCATAGGCGCCCAGGAAGACATTTCATTCAGTGGATCATGGTTTGATATTGATGTAGACGGTGATCTGGATCTTTTAGCAATCAAAAGTCTTACGCTGGCTCTTTTCCGGAATGACGGTGGCACATTTGTAGAAGTTCCGGGATTGTTTTCAACTTCAAGCAATTGGAGCGTTACCACTGTAGATATTGACAATGACGGAGATTTAGATGTGTTCATGCCACCGAGGAATTCTGGCGAACCTAAGAGCCTTTATCGAAACAACGGCAATGGCACCTTCACATTATTAAATGGAAACCTGATTGTAACAGATAACACCATCACCGATCCGCGTGGCGGCTCGTGGGCGGATATTGACAACGATGGAGACTACGATTTTTATGCTAATAATGGTACTGGTCCAGATGGCAACCTTTTTTTTATCAACGATGGCAATGGAAACTTTACCCGGCAAACCTCATTGGCTGTTATGGGTGAGCGCGTAACCGGTGGCCGCGGAAGCGTGTTTGCCGATTTCAATAACGATGGGCACGTGGATCTTTTCACTATTCAGACCCAAACCCCAGGCGGCTGGTACCTGTACCTAAACGATGGCGATGGCACCTTTACCAAAGAAACAACACAATCTTTCAACAATGCCGGGGGCGGCTTTGTTGGCGCCTCGGTTACCGACTTTGACAATGATGGCTTCCAGGACATTTTTACAGCCTATTTTGGTGCTGACTACAACGCGCTCTACCGCAACAAAGGCAACAGCAACAACTGGTTGCAAGTAAAATTGCGCGGCACAATCTCCAACCGCGATGCCATCGGGGCCAAAGTAAGCGTGGAAGCAGGCGGCTTTTGGCGCCACCACCAGGTGATTACCACCAACGGCTTCGCCAACCAAAACTCGCTAACGGCCCACTTTGGCCTGGGCGCTGCCACCACGGCCGAATCCATCCGCATACAATGGCCCAACGGCTTCGAACAGGTAGTGGCCAACGTGGCGGGCAACCAGAAAATACTTATTGTGGAACCCACCCAATTGCAACAAGACCGCGCAGCCGACTCATTGGCACTGGTAGCGCTCTATAACGCCACCAACGGCCCAGGTTGGACGAACAACACCAATTGGTTAACGGGAACGCTGGATACGTGGCATGGGGTGACGGTTACAGCCGATAGAGTAACCGGGTTGTCATTAATTAGCAATCAACTTGCGGGGATCATTCCCACGGAGATAGGTAACCTTGAAAGCCTTACATCTTTAGCACTGATCAACAACTCTATTTCAGGCAGCATCCCTACAAGCATTGGTAATCTGTCTAACCTAACAACCCTTGACCTGAGTCTTAACCAATTAACCGGCTCTATTCCTCCTGAGTTAGGCAACCTATCCGGGTTAAGCAATCTAAACCTGTCCGCAAACCAATTAAGCGGTACAATTCCCACAACTTTTGGTAACCTGACCAACTTAACTGCTCTATATCTTGCGAATAACCAATTAGGAGGCGCAGTACCTTCAGGGCTAGTCAACCTAACTAGCTTAGAGGAGCTTGTAATCTTTGGAAACTTGCTCAATAGTATCCCCAATCTTAGCAGCCTCTCCTCAATTACATCGTTTCAAATCCAAAACAACCGCCTCACCTTCGAAGACATCGAACCCAACGTTGGCATAAGTGGAATTGTCTACACACCCCAAAAACCCATCCCCAGTCAACCCGATCAGGTACTAGCCATTGGTCAACCGTTGAGTATCAGCTACACGGTGGACGGTACTGCCAATGCGTATCAATGGTTTAAGAATGGAACAAGTATTTCGGGAGCTAATACTGCCACCTTCTCCAAGTCTTCCGTTGTACCTGCCGACTCCGGAAGGTATTACCTCCAAATAACAAACTCTATTGCTCCGCTTCTAACCCTCCGTACCGACAGTACCAAAATATCTATTTTGCCAGGTATTTCAGAAGCCGATTCCCTTGTTCTGGTTGCCTTCTATAATGCTACTAATGGTAATTCATGGAGCAATAACTCCAATTGGCTTTCAAACCCCTTAACTTCTTGGTTCGGTCTTACCGTTGTTAACTTCAAAATCACTGAAATTAACTTGCCTTCAAACAACCTCGTTGGCAATATTCCTGCCGAATTAACTTCGCTGCAAGACCTTACGAGACTTAATGTGGCGGGTAATTTGCTAACCGGAGTGCCCAACTTTTCGTCACTCCCTTCCATTGCACAGATTGCATTGGAGAACAACCGCCTCGACTTTGGCGACCTCGAACCCAACGTGGCTGTGCCGGGCATTACCTACATTCCGCAAGACACTGTATCTGGTTATGAAAGCGTACTACGCCAGGTAACCGAATCGCAAACTTTTACATCGGGCGTGGGCGGCACGGCCAACACCTATCAGTGGAAAAAGAACGGCATCGATATTCCGGGTGCTACTGCGGCCGACCTTACCATCAACAATATCGCTTTCGCGGATGATGCCGTGTACACTTTCAGTGCAGCCAGTCCGTTGGTGCCAGGTCTCACGTTGAACAGTGCCAAAAAGATACTGCGCGTGTCTTCACTACAACGCGACTCATTGGCACTCGCTAAATTCTACAACGATACGGGTGGACCGCTTCCAGCACCACTTGGGTGGTTGCGCGATGATAACTGGTTGCTTACACCGCTGATTGAAAACAACTGGTTTGGTGTAACCGTGCAGAACAACCGGGTGGTAAGCGTAGTATTACCCGATAACAATATTCGTGGTGCGCTCACTGCCTCCATTGCCGATGTGCAGAACCTGGAGGTAGTAGACCTGTCTGGCAACCTCATTGAGCAGTTGCCCAACCTCACCTCTCTACCCAACATTGTATCGCTCGATGTATCGGGCAACAAGCTGGATTTCGCCTCGCTCATTGCCAACAGTGCCATTAGCGGCATCGACTATCAAAATCAAGCGGAGTTGGGTTTTCCATCCTCCGACTCGGTAACGTTTGGCACCGATTTTAAAGTGAAGATCATCACCAAAGGCAATGGCAACCAGTTTCAATGGCTGCGCAACGGAGCACAGGTTCCCAACGCCACTGACTCGACATTCATCATCCCGGCCATTAACCGCAGCAACATGGGCGACTATGTGGTGCAGATTACCAACCCGAACGTGCCCGGGCTGGTGCTTAGAAGCGCCAACAAAAGAGTGTTGGCAACGGCCACGCTATCGGGCAGGCTCTTAGAAACCTCCGACACACCTGTTGCGGATGGCAGAGTTTCACTTTTCCGTATTAACCCCGTGGGCGGTTACGATACAACCCGTATCCAGACGGTGACCAGTGCCGGTGAATTTACGCTTGCAAATGTTGTGCTGGATGACTACCTGCTGCTCGGTGAGGCTGACACGCTTACCTATGAAACAACGCTACCGACATGGTACAAAAACACTTTGTATTGGGAAGAAGCAGACACCCTCTTCGTGAATGAGAACCTCTTTGCCCTCGACATTCTCGCACAGAAGGAACCAACAGAAGCCCCAAAAGGACAAGGCAGGATTGCAGGTGTGTTCGAAGATCCCAGCATTCAGGAAGACGGACGCACCCTGCGTAACAAACGGCTGGCCAATGCGGGTGCGAGTGTGCGTAGAAGGGTGAACGTGGGTAAACCCGAAGACGAAGAATTAGAACTGGTGGCGTGGATATTTACCAACGAGGAAGGTGAGTTTGAATTCAACAACCTGGAGCAAGGCGAATACCTGCTGAACCTGCAATACCCTGGTGTACCGATGGATCCCAACTCATTTATTAACATCAGCATTGGCACGGGCTTAGCCCGCAACGTGCAAGTAGAGGCCCAGGTAATAGAAGGGAAAATTGTAGTAAAAAAACTGGTGGTAACAGGCTGGGATGAGGATGAAACGAGATTCAAAGTATTCCCGAACCCGGCCAATACGCAATTGCATATCCAAATGCTTCAAGGAATGGATGACCTTTCTTACACGGTGATTGGCACCAACGGAAGTGAGGTGCTAACAGGTGAGCTACCTTTCAAGGGTACGGCTGCCATCCATACAAATTCGCTTCAGCCCGGAATCTACTTTGTGCAAGTGAAACAAGGAGGGCAAATGGTTTCGTCTTTCAGAGTGGCCGTGATACATTGAGTGAGCAAAGACAAAAGTCACAATAAAAAAAGCACCCGGATATCAAACGGGTGCTTTTCTTTCTTTTGGGATATTGGGATTTCAATCCCACATTATGTCAATCTCAATTGCTCTCCAATATCTTAAACAATTCATCCAGATTCGGAGTAATGATGATCTCGGTGCGCCTATTCTTCTGTCGGCCCTGTGGGGAGTCATTCGCGGTAAGCGGTAAAAATTCGCCCTTACCTGAAGCCGTAATTTGATTGGGCGATACACCTCCCTTGGTTAGTATCTTGGTAATAGCTGTTGCGCGCATCACACTCAAATCCCAATTGTCTTGCATATAGGTAGACTTCTTGGAGATCGGCACATTATCGGTATGGCCTTCCACCATAATCTGAATATCTTTTTGATCTTTCAACGCTTTGGCCAATTGTTGAAGAGCGCCTACCCCTTTGGCATCTACCTCAATACTGCCCGAGCCAAACAAAAGCTGTTCGGCTAACGACACATACACTTTTCCATTCTTAACGTTCACGGTGAGGTCATTCTCTTTGAAGTTCAACAAAGCATTGCTCACCCGGTTTTTCAAGTCTTGCACGGCCTTGTCTTTATTCGCTAAAATGGTTTCCAATTCTCTCACTTTCTTTTCGCGCTCGTTCAGGCTTATACTCAGCGAGTCATTCAACTTCCTTGTCTTTTCCAGATTGTCCTGAATAGAAAGCAACTGCTCGCGCTGTTCGGCCAGATCGCGATTCATTTTTCCGCTGCTATTCAACAAATTTTTGTAGTAAGCATTTAATTGATCGTATTCCTTGTTCAAATCTGCTAACCGCTGCGAAGTCGCTCTCACATCTTGACCGAGTGACATGGTGTCGCTCTTTAATTGGGCCAAGGTTGCGTTAAGGTCGGTCAATTCACTGTTCGCCTTATCCAGCGCGGCAGCCTTCTCGGCCAGTTCACCATCGGCCTTCACCTTTTGGGCCAGCATGTCGTCATACTTTTTCTTACTCACTATGCAAGAAGAAAGTAGGAAGAGGGGAAAAACCAGTAACCAAATGTTTCTGTTCATAAGCTTAAAAAATAGTTTCGCAACAAAGTAAGTCGTTTTACAATATATTTACCAGCTAAAACAGCGCTAACCTGCATGGATGGAATGCTTAAGCCCGACACCTTAAAGGGCAAAACTTTTCTAATTACCGGTGGTGGCACCGGTCTCGGCCGATCGATTGGTAAGTACCTGTTGGAATTGGGCGCCAATCTGGTAATCAGCAGCCGAAAGCAAGATGTAATTTCAAGAACTGCAACGGAGCTGGAGGCCGAAACAAACGGCAAGGTATTGGCTGTAGCTGCCGATGTAAGAAAGTATGATGAAATCGAGAACGTAATCAAACGAACAGAAGAAACTTTCGGCCAGTTAGATGGTGTGCTCAACAACGCAGCGGGCAACTTCATTAGCCCAACCGAACGCCTTTCGCATCGTGCGTTCGACATTGTAGTGGATATTGTTCTGAAGGGCACCTACTATACTACGCTGGCGGCTGGGAAAAACTGGATAGCAAAAAAACAACAAGGCGTCTTTCTGAACATTGTAACCACCTATGCCTGGACAGGTTCCGGCTATGTGGTTCCTTCGGCTTGTGGCAAAGCGGGTGTGTTGGCACTTACGCGGTCGTTGGCAGTAGAGTGGGCGAAATATAAAATTCGCAGCAACGCAATTGCTCCCGGGCCATTCCCCACCGAGGGCGCATGGAGCCGTCTGTTGCCTGGAGAACTCGTTAAAAAATTTGACCCCGCAGAACGTATACCCTTAAAGCGCGTGGGTGATCATCAGGAACTTGCCAACCTCGCGGCCTACCTGTTGTCTGATTATTCGGCCTACATAAATGGAGAAGTAATTACCATTGACGGTGGCGAGTGGTTGCGCAATGGTGGCGAATTCAGTCACCTGGAAATGGTGCCAGAAGCCATGTGGGATCAGATAGAAAAAATGAGGGGCAAGTAGGCATTGGTTCATTGTGACAAAGCTGGATCAAATTCTAAATCAACATCTTGATAAGCGTAAAGCGGAAGGCAATTACCGAACGCTAAGTCAACCTAACCATCTGATCGACTTTTGCTCCAACGATTACCTAGGCCTGGCGCGGTCACCAGAGCTAAAGCTTGCCATTGAAAAAAAATTAAAAAGTACCGGCCTTCAGCAAAATGGCTCCACAGGTTCACGGCTTATTACGGGCAACTCGGCCTATGCAGAGCATGTAGAGCATAAGTTGGCGACACTATTCAAAACAGAAGCAGCATTGGTCTTTGGCTCAGGATACCTGGCCAACCTGGCTGTACTTTCATCCCTTCCCCAAAAAGGAGATGTGGTATTGTATGATGAATTTTCGCACGCAAGTATTAAAGACGGATTAAGGTTGAATCATGCGCACCGGTTTCCGTTTCGTCATAACGACATGAATGATCTGGAAAAAAAGTTGAAGAAGCATTCAGGTACGAAATGGATAGTAACTGAATCAATCTTTTCCATGCATGGCTATAGTTGTCCCCTTCAATCATTGACGGAGCTTGCCAGCAAATACGATGGGCATATCCTACTAGATGAAGCGCACAGCACAGGGATACTGTCACAAAGTGGGGCTGGCTTGGCAGTAGCGAGCGGACTACACCACAAAGTGGCTGTTAGGATACATACATTTGGTAAGGCCATGGGCATACATGGTGCTTGCATAGCGGGTAGCAATGACCTGAAGAAATACCTTATCAATTTTGCGCGGCCTTTCATTTACACCACCGGCCCTTCACCACACTTTTTGGCATCCATAGATGCCGCTTTTGAATTTGTTGCCGAACATCCTGATCTCCAACAACAACTTCATGAACGTATTCATTTCTTTCAAAAACTCAGTCATATCTTTTCTGCCTTAAGTCCGATTATTTGCGTCTCGGCCCCCGGTAACGAGCGAGCCAGAGAATTGGCCAACAGACTACATCAGGACGGCTTTGATGTGCGTGCAATACTAAGCCCAACTGTTACGAAAGGATCGGAGCGATTTCGTATTTGTGTGCATGCTTTTAACACCAATGAAGAAATAGCAAAAATTGTCGCATCACTAAAAAAAGAGAATCTTCTATAATATGCCTTATTTTGTTACAGGAATTGATACGGATAGCGGTAAAACCCTAGTCTCCGCCATTCTCTGCGAAGCCTTAGAAGCCGACTATTGGAAACCGATTCAATCGGGCCTACCTCGCGATACCGAAACAGTTGCATCTTTGATTAGCAACAAAAAAACACACTTCTTTCAGGAGCGCTTTTTGTTGAAGAAACCAGCCTCTCCGCATGATGCGGCTCAAGACGAAGGCATCACTGTTCAGTTATCCGATTTTTCCTTACCCGTATCTGATAACTTGGTTATTGAGGGTGCGGGGGGCTGCCTGGTGCCAATCAATAACAATGAATTTATCATTGATCTTGCAGAAAAGTTTCGGGCAAAAATTATTTTAGTAGCAGATCTCTACTTGGGGAGTATTAATCACACTTTACTAACAGCCAATCTGCTCCACCAAAGAGAATTAGAAGTAGTTGGCATCGTTTTTAACGGCCCACACAACAGAGCCAGTGAAGAAGTGATATTAAAGCATTCCGGTTATAAAAAACTGTTACATATTAATAAGGAACCATCAGTTTCAAGAACAACAGTTTTAAGGTATGCAGCTATACTAAAGGAAAATCTGAAATGAGTACTTGGACGACAAGAGATCAGCAATCGGTTTGGCATCCCTTTACTCCGCTAACCGATAATCAACAAAATCTGGTCATTACATCGGCCAGTGGCATCTATCTTCATACAGAAGATGGTCGAAAGATCATCGATGGAATTTCTTCTTGGTGGGTTAATATTCATGGACACAGTCACCCGGTTATTGCCGAGGCCATTCACCGTCAAGCCTTAGAGTTAGAGCACGTTATATTCGCTGGCTTTACGCACCCGCCAGCCATCCAATTGGCAGAGAAGCTGTTGGAGGTGCTCCCAAAAAATCAAGCAAAAATATTTTACTCCGATAATGGGAGTACAGCAGTTGAAGTGGCTCTGAAAATGGCCATTCAGTATTGGCATAATCTTCAAATGCCAAAGAAAAAAATATTGGCATTAAAGGGTGCTTACCATGGCGATACTTTTGGTGCAATGGCTGTAGGCGAAAGAGGCCCATTCACAAATGCGTTTAACGATCATCTTTTCGAGGTGGATTTCCTGGAATTTCCGGGTGAAGTGGGCGAAGGGGATTTAATGAATCAACTACAAAATGCCGTACAAAATAGAGATGTAGCTGCATTCATTTACGAACCACTGGTACAGGGTGCGGCTGGTATGCGCATCTATTCACCCCAAAGACTCGACAAAATGTTAAGCCTTGCGCGCAAACATGAAGTAATACTGATTGCAGACGAGGTGTTTACAGGATTCGGCAGAACAGGGCGATACTTTGCCAGCGAATATCTCTCGCAGCAACCAGATATCATTGCACTTTCAAAAGGGCTTACCGGTGGAACGATGGCACTAGGCGCAACCAGTTGTACTGCTGATATCCAGAAAGCATTTATTGGTGCCGATGTAGCCAAAACTTTCTTTCATGGCCACTCGTTCACCGCCAACCCAATTGCCTGCGCTGCAGCCATGGCAAGCCTGAACTTGCTACGAGAAGGAAAAACATGGCAAAATATTCAAAGAATCAGTGCGATGCAGGCTTCATTCGCTGAGCGTCTAAAGACTCATTCGGCTGTTGCCAAAAGTGAATCCCTTGGCACCATTCTTTCGATAGAAATAGCTAACGACACTGAAACAAGTTATTTTAATTCATTGCGCAAAGAAATCTACCAACACTTTCTACAAAAAAATATTTTACTGAGGCCGTTGGGAAACATACTGTATTTTCTGCCTGGCTACATTTTTACCGACCCCGAAATTCAGCTGGTGCACAATGAAATCGAAACCTTTCTCGATAAGTTAGTAGGGGATAGATGAGATGAGAATCCTATTTTCAACCGCATAAACAACTTGAAGATTATCATTCTGTCGGTTAAGAGATAAGCCGGGATTGCACGTAGATGTAACGGGGCGCCTCAACAGCATCTCCCCAGTAAGTGCATTCAGCAGATAAAACAAATTTTGTTCTTCATCGTAAACGGAAACGACCTTTCTATTCTTACCAAATGAATAGTAGGTAAGTTTGACATCGGGAGATAGCGGATTGGCTGTTTCAAACAAAGTATTACCCTGAATATCAATTAGCGAAACCTTACCTTGTTCTATCTTATAAATCACGCAACTTTCAAAATCACTGGTATTAAGTAACCCAAATGTAGCCTCTTTTGTATTCTTCAAAAGCACCTCATCCGATATTAACCTGCCCGTTATGTCTAAAGAATAGAGGTGCCCATCGCGACTGACTAATGTCAGTGTTTTATCCTTTACAAAAACTGAACCGTCAAACTTATCATTCAGCTTGAAAGGGAATCCTTTGATTGGTTCACCTCTTCGATTGAACAGATGAACTCGGTCATTTCCAGGTACTACAAAAGCATCTCTTCCATCAATCCGAATATGCCTTGGTAATTCCTTCGTCAATTCACCAACGGTCTTAGACTCCCACCCATCAAGAGTTTTTCCGGTTCTATCAAACAAAGAAATCTTACCATCTACAGTAGTAATCAAATAACGATAGTTCTTTGAGCGATCATAATCAATGACCCTTAATCCCAAAGGTCTATCAATATTTAATGCTACTGGAAAAGGTTCTACCTCATTTCCCAGACGGTCAATAAGATTAATGCCGCGTTCTGTCAGTATCAAATACTGCAGCTTTCTATTCTTTAAGAAGTCAATTTGCGCCACATCCGTAGGCAAAATACCCGCTATCTGTTTTGCCCACAGTATTTTCTGATTGAGATCAGCAAGCCCTATTTGATTAGACTCAAGAAAGAAAAAGATCTCATCATCATCACTTGCGTGACTTTTAACAATGTTCACTTTCCTTACTTTATCATTCAGCAAAATTTCGCGTGTCGAAATCTTCTCCATTGAAGGTTTACCGATTGAAATAACAGAACTCACATAGAAATTTTTATTTACTTTCGAGAATTGTATGGCAGATTTATCCATCCTTGCTAGGAATCCATTATTGTTTGAGTCTTTCAATAACCTACCACCTTTGTTGTTTAACAATACCGTTAGGTTTGTTTCGAGTTGTGAATCTTTCAAGAAGGCTCTCCATTCAATTGATTTACCTATAGTTTCGTCCTGATTAACCTTATCAAGAATCTTTTTCACCAAGTCAATTTCTTGCACGATCACCATTACTTGGTTAACAATAGCGTAGTAAAAAGTGGGCGTTTCTAAAAAGAAGGGCGCGAATAATTCCGTTAACATGCCTGGGGCTTCAACAAAATAGATATCACTCTCTAGGTATGATTCATAAAGGCCAACTTCACCTTTCTTAGCCGCATAATTCTTAAAAAGTCGAAGCCCTTTAGATATCTCCTTCAATTCAATCATAACAGCCTCTCTACCCGACTCCGATACAAAAGCGAGTTCATTATCGACCGATGTAAAGAAGTCTTTGTAATCACTTTCTTTTGTATTTTCTCGCGCAACAGAATCGACTTCTTTAATGAGTAAATCTCTTTGCGCTAACCAATTTTCGGCATCAGAAAATCCTAAATGAACAATGAAATCAAAATCAACGGGCGCGAACGAAAGCAAATCGTTGGCTACCGGCTTTTGAAACTGTAGGGTGGAAAGTATTGAACGTCTTTGATGCGAAGAATCCGATGCAAAGCCTTGAAATAATAAAGAACTGCTTGTTGAAGAAAAGTCTACAATAGCCGACTCAAATAACATGGAAAAATGACGTTTCGGATTTATTTCGAGTTCATTTTCCAAAATCTTTGCCAAGCCGTGGCAGGTTAAAAATAAATTACCGAAATCATTCTTACTGGTTGGCGACTGAAACAGATAATTGTTCGTGTCTTTGATAGAAATGCTGCCGTTTCTGTATTGACGAATGGCCTCTTCCACCATCAGGGAATTAGTACTGAGTACACCTAACCCTGCAATATCTGATATAACCAGTTGCCCGCCCGCTGAAACGGTTTCCCACAGTGAAACACCTTCGTACAACCTTTTCTTGAATTTATTATCGCCAGCAACACTATCCCACTTAATCCACGCTTTGGGCATAACCACAAAACCAGACACATTACTTCCATTCTGTTTTAGAGCAACGAGGTAATTGATTGACGATGACTCTCTCTCTTTAATATTTAAATATGAAACAGCCTTTGATGTCCATGTGAATCCAAAAACAGAGTCTACAACTTTTAATGTAGGCAACTCCCATACAGCAAAGGAGTCGTGCGGCACTAGTTGCCAAGGGTCAACAATCTCTTTTTCAGAAAAAAAAGTACACCCGCCAAATGCGAATATTGCTAAAAGGAAGTAGGCAACAGGTTTGATTTTCATGCGATGAAGATAGTATGGTGATCGCAGATTCAACAGGTATAAAAACAAAGAAGCCCTTGTATTTAGATACGAAGGGCTTCAATTGATAAAAAAAGGCAACGACTTACTCTCCCACGTTTTA
>CAZRQK010000029.1:24054-58668 GCA_964602295.1 uncultured Ohtaekwangia sp. | reverse complement strand
GTATTGGTATCCATCAGAAAGGACTGCTCCATTCATCGCGTACTTTATGTAAATAGTCGTTGAAATTTTTGTATTCGGCTTCCGATAACTTCAGAGTGCCTCGCAATGATGCAGGGTTAACATTGTTTTTTTGCTTGGAGGTAACTTCTTCAAGAGAAAAAACCACCACCTCTAATTGTTTGCCCAAATATTCTGCAGGCAATTCAATAGAAACGGTAGTTTTTTCGCTTTTTATTTTCTTTCTGATCATGATGGTTTGAATGAAACCTTTAATTAAAGGTGTATCCAAATCTACTTAAAAGGTTTCAAAAAGGCTAAATGAGATGTTAATCTCTCCTTATTACCTCCGCATTGCCGCGGTGCGATACGTTGCTGGCAATGCCTTTTTCAATTTCCAACCTGTTGTTTACATACACTTTGGCGGTGGAGGCTCCGTGTGCCTCTACCGAAGCGTGGTTTACTTCGTAGCTGTAGGCACGCAATCCAGACGCACCCGTTATGTCCACTTCCATAAAATCACCCGTTCCGTTCAGATCCAGAAAGGAAGCGCCCGTTAACTGGATGCTAAGGTTCCGGGCATTTAGTTGCCCGTCTGCGGCAATCGCACCCAACATCTTTATGCTCATATCGTCTACATCGAATCCGCGAAAGTTAAGTTTGCCTGCGCCCCTCGCATCGATCCGGTCAAGGGTGGGCATGGTGATGGTCATTTCCAGTTCCATGTCATCGCTGCGTTCGTACTTCCAGAAAAATTTACGGTTGTCTTCAAAATCTACCACCAGTGTTTCACCGTCCACATATACATGATACCTCCTGCGTTCGCTGTCGGGCCCGTGAAACGACACGGCATATTCATCGCCTTGCTGAATGCGCACATCTAACAAGCCTTCAATATCTACTGAGTTAAATCCCGACAAACCGAATTCATCGCGCACCGATTCGTTCGATCTCAGGGTACGCCCGCCATCGCAAGAGAGGCACTCCAGGCCTTGCTCAGTCATTTGCCAAGTATGGGTTTCATGGCGACTGTAATATCCACCCTCGTAATAGTTGTCGAGTAATCGCCAGAGTTCTTCCTCGATTACAAAGGGAACATTGTAGGGTACAAACAAATCCATATCGAGGCGTTGTGCGCGGAAAATGGCAGCTTCCTTGAAGAGAATGTTCGAGTTGAAAGTAAGTATGCTGTCGGTCTGGGTTACCTGGTAGTCTACCATTTGTGCATTGTTTACCGCTTCTTTGCGGGTGGCACCTTGTGCGCCATAGCGCAACACCAGGCGCACATCCTGACCTTCGTGGCCCCGAAGCGTCAGATCGGTTACATCGTAGTCATCATACCCCACTTCCTTCAGGCGCAATACCATTTGTTTGCCATCCAGGTGAAAGGTCTGTTCGGTTTTGTATTCGCCCTCTTCTTTGAAAGCATACACCATGCGGGGTATCTGGAAGCTCAGCACGGCCACACCCACGAAGAAAAGTACGAACAGTGTCCAACCTACGTAAGCGTGGAATACGATTTTGCGGGCCACGATGGAGCTGCCCAGCAAGGCCAGGAACAGTGCCGGAATGAAACCAATCAGGAAAGTGAAAAATACCGTCCATGGCGAAATGCTGTGACGCAGCGCATCGATGGGGAAGTTAGGCGCGTTGATGTACCAATCGTTGAAGAAGCTGCCATCGGGCATTCCAAATAAACCCACCGCCACACCAAAGGCCAGTATCAACAAGATGATGATCGTTACGCCCAACAATGTCATGAACACACCAATGGCAATCCGCAGCACATCTACAGCCGCATTAAACAATGGCCCTAAAACCTTAGCCATTCCGTTGATCAGTGCAGCAATCAAGCGAAAGGGAAAAAGTACCACTTTAGCCAGCGGACTTTCATCCTGTCCTTCTTTTTCATTCAGGCCACGTTTCACAGTAGATTCGATGTTCGACAGCGTAACGGGGTCGCCCTTCATTTCCATTTTTTCGGTGATGGTCTTCGCTTCGGGCAAAGCAATCCACAGGATGATGTAGATAACAAGACCTAAACCACCAAAGATGGCGAAGATGATGAACAGCAGGCGTATCAGCGTGATGTCGGCACCGAAAAAGGCAGCCACACCCGAAGCCACACCGCCTATTACCTTGCGGTCGGAGTCTCGGTACATTTTCTTCACTGGGGTCTCCTCTTCCAGCGAGTTGTTCACCGGCAAGGCTATCCAGAGAATGATGTACACCAGCAGCAAGCCACCATAGCTACCGAGCACCAGCAGCGCAAAAAGCAAGCGCGGCCACACGGGGTCTATATTAAAGTAGTAGCCCAGACCTGCACACACGCCACCCAGAATTTTTCTGCGCTCATCGCGATACAATTTTTTGTCGGCTATGCGGGGACCACCTGTACCTGCCGACTGCTGATTTTCTTTCCTGGGTTCGCCCGCGGCAAATTCCTGTTCCTCGGCCGCTTTAAAGTCGTTTACGCTACCCATGGTAGCAATCAGGCTGTTTACGTCTTCTGCGGTAATTACCTGTTTGCCTTCGTTGAGTTTAGAGAGGAAAATTTCTGCGATGCGACCTTCTATATCGGCCAGAATTTCGCTGCTGTCATCGAACGAGGCAAAGTAACGGTTAATCGAGTCCAGGTACTTGCGCAGCGTTTCGTAGCCATCTTCTTCTATATGAAAGATGATGCCACTGATGTTGATGCTGATATTCTTTTTCATAAAGATGGAGTCAAGAGGAGGTTAAGCAGGTGTTTGAGATCGTTTGGTTATCATTTCGGTAGAGTGTACCAGTTCGTTCCAGGTTTCGGTAAGCCCTTGCAGAAAGTTGCCGCCTTGTGTGGTAAGCGTGTAGTACTTGCGGGGTGGCCCCGATTTAGACTCCACCCACTTATAGTCTACCAGGCCGGAATTTTTAAGGCGGGTGAGTAGGGGGTACAGGGTGCCTTCCACCACAATCATGCGGGCCGAGGTCAGTTCATCGATCATGTCCGAGGCGTACACTTCGCCCCGCGAAATGATGTGCAAGATGCAGTATTCCAAAATACCCTTTCTCATCTGCACCTGTGTGTTTTCTAAATTCATAAAAACGCTCCTTTTAGAGTATGTAGGGATTTATACGGCTAAAGTACTATGTATGGCCAAGTACTTGGTGAAAAAATATTAAAAATGTTTAAAAACCTTATTTTTGACTACTTTTAAAAACCTTATTTTTGACTACTTTTTAGGCCTCAACAGCGGCTTACAAAGAGCAGCAGGGTCGTATCTAACGCGTAATCAATACAGTTGAATGAGGTTTTTGGGTAGCTTGTTGGGGTGTTTGCTGGCGTTTACGGGGCAGGCTCAATACACCCATCAGTGGATTAACCATTCCCAAACTTATTATCGCATCAAGCTTTCGCAAACCGGCCTGTACCGTCTTTCCTTTCAGGAATTGAAAGATGCCGGTGTGCCGGTGGAGGGAATTGATCCGCGCCTGCTGCAACTCTACCACCGGGGCCAGGAGCAAGCCATACTTTTTAAACACAACCAGCAGCCGGCCAACAGTGTGTTTGAAGACGGAGAGTACTTTGAATTTTATGGCCAGCGAAACGATGGCACCCGCGATGCCGCACTGTACCAGCCTGCCAGTTTGCAGCCCCATTCATTTTATAACCTCTACAGCGACAGCTCTGCCTACTTTCTAACCTGGAGCAATGGTGTGCAGCAGGGCAAACGCATGGAGGCCATCGATCTGGTAAATTCTACCAACCTGCCCAAGGAAAACCACCACCTCAATGAAGTAAGGTCTGTCTACACCAGTAATTATTCGGTGGGCGCCACTTTCAACACCTATATTCAGCAATCTTTTTTCGATGAGGGCGAAGGGTGGACCGGTCCAATCATCTGTACCATTAACAGTGGGTGCACCGGGCAGCAGGATTTTGCGTTCGACCAGTTGACGCAACCGGTTCAGTCGGCAGGGTTACCGAAATTGGAAATACAGTTAGCAGGCCGCGATGTGTTGCCGCACCAGGCAGAAATTTATGTTGGCCCGAATGCCGGTTCTTTAAGGCTGGTGGCCACACAGAGTTTCTTCAATTTCGAGACACCGGTGGTTGTGGCAGACCTGGCCTGGAGCGACATCGCGGCCGATGGACGCCTGACAGTGCGCGTGAAGGCGCTGGGAGTGGGCGGCCTGCGCGAACGCATCAGTGTTTCGTACATCCGCATCTTCCATCCGCAGGCATTCGATCTGCAGAATGCCGTAGAAAAGCGATTGACGTTGGCACCTAATGCGGGTGGTCGCTCTTACCTGGAGCTACTAAACCCGACCGCCAGCACGCGCATTTTCGACATTACCAACACCCACCAGGTAGCCACCATTGGCACGCGCAGCATTGCCAACGGTATCAGTGCAGTAGTGCCTAATACCACACAATCGCGGCAATTGCTGGTTACCAGCCAGTTTTTCAACGCTACGGCTACGCACATCCGAAAGGTATCCTTCCGACAGATCGATCCAGATCAAGCCAATTATCTGATTGTATCGCACCAACGGCTCATGTTTCCGGCCCTAGGCTACAGCAACCCGGTGCGTTCGTTTGCAGCCTACCGCGCCTCGGAAGAAGGAGGTGGGTACGATACCCTTACGGTTGACATGGATTTACTGTATAACCAGTTTAACTATGGAGAAACATCGCCAGTTGCCATTTATGAGTTCATGAAATTCATGGTGGAGCAGGGCGCACCGCGTTATCTCTTCCTGATAGGAAAGGGACGCGAAGTGCAAGCGGACTTCCACCGCAAAACCAGCGTGCCCGCCAACGAATACCGCGACCTGGTTCCCACTGCGGGCACCCCGGCCTCTGACATGCTGTTTACCGCAGGCCTGGCCGGAACACCACACGTGGCGGCTGTTGCAACGGGAAGGCTTACAGCCTCCACTCCGGAAGAGGTGGCGGTGTATCTGAACAAAGTACGCGAGGCAGAGTCAACCCCCTTCAACGATTTATGGCACAAGCGCATTTTACACCTCAGCGGTGGCATTCAGGAAAATGAGTTGCCGAAATTTAAGCAATACATGGATGGCTTTGCAGCGGTAGCCGAGGGCTTGTATGCGGGCGCACAAGTGAGCACCGTAGCCAAGCACTCCCCTGAACAGGTGCAGTTCATCAACGTAACCAATGAAGTAAACGCGGGCCTGAACCTGATTACATTCTTCGGCCACTCTTCCAGCAATGCAACAGACATAGACATTGGCTATGCTTCAGACCCGTTGTTGGGTTACCGCAATGCGGGCCGATACCCGGCTTTGCTGGTGAACGGCTGCAATGCCGGTGAGTTTTTTAATAATGGAAAAAATTTTGGCGAAGACTGGATATTGTCATCCAATAAGGGCGCGCGTAATTTTATTGCCAATAGTTCTTTCGGGTACGATGGCCCCCTGCGGTTGTACACAGAATATTTTTACCAGGTGGCTTTTGGCGACCAGGAGTTTTTTGACAGAGGAATAGGTGAAGTACAGATGGAGGTAGCCAGAAGGTTCCTTTCGGTATTCTCCAATCCATCGCCTTTGTTTGTGGCACAAACGCAGCAGATGGTTTTACTGGGCGATCCGGCCCTGCGGGTATTTGGCGCATCGAAAACCGACTATGAGGTGACCAACGAAGGGTTGTTCATCACAACCTTCGATGGTAAACCCTGGAATGCACTGTCCGACTCCATTCAGTTGAACATGATCGTAAAGAACTTTGGAAGGGTAGCTGGTGCGCCTCTTCACGTAGCGGTAACCCACACGTTGAATGGCACGGTGTCAACCATCACTCAAACTTACGAGCCTGTTTACTTTCAGGATACACTTCGTTTGGTAATCAGACGGGGAGATGGAAATTTTTTTGGCGAAAATCGGTTGGACGTGCTTGTGGATGCGGATGGCGCAGCGGAAGAGTTGAACGAAGAGAACAACCGCGCCACAATTAGTGCCACAGTGCTATTCAATGGTACCAAAAACCTGCTACCGGCAGACTATGGCGTGGTAACGGATACAGCGGTGGAGTTGATTTTTCAGAACACAAGCTCCGGTGGCAATGCAGCTACCTACCTGGTTGAAATAGACACCACTCACCATTTTAACTCGGCCTACCTGCAAACCCGCACCATCGAGGGGGGGCTGCTGAACAGGGTACCGGTTGAGTTGTTGCCGAAAGATTCCACAGTGTACTACTGGCGAACCAAGCTGGCCAACGATGGGGCAGCACAATGGGAAAAAACTTCTTTTGTCTTTATACAAAATGGTGAAAACGGTTGGGCCCAGTTGGCGGGTGCGCAACTCGCTAACAATCCACTGCATGGCCTGGTGCGCGATGCCACCGCTTTTCAACTCGATTATGAAACCAACCATGTTTCTGTTTTCGTGAAAACATTTGGTAGCACCAATGCCGCCTCGCACCTTACAGGATCTTTTCAGGTAAACGATGCCGAATTTTATTTTTCTCCGCAAGGGTTCAATTGCCGCGATAATACCATCAACCTGGTGGCTTTCAACAAAACATCTTTGGTGCCCTATCGTGGAGTGCCCTTTACGTTTGCCAATAGTTTTGGCCGCGCATGTGGCAGAGAGCCGCAAATTATCAACAGCTTCTTGCCAGCCGAAACGGATACCGGAAACGGAGACGACCTGGTACAATATGTTAACAATATTACCGCAGGCGACTCTGTGATCGTGTTTTCCATGGGCGATGCAGGAGCAACGGCATGGTCTGCGTTGGTGAAGGCGAAGCTGGAAGAATTTGGCATTGCAGCAACCGTGTGGGATCAACTGCTGCCGGGCGAGCCTTTCATTTTTCTCGGTAAAAAAGGAGCGGAAGCAGGTTCTGCGAAGCTCATCAGATCTGAGTTGCCCGATCCGCAAGGGCAGGAACTGCAGTTGACCGAAGAACTCTCCGGAAAAATTCCGGTGGGCTCCATGCGTTCAGTTGTTGTGGGGCCATCGCTTCACTGGAAATCGCTGCTGATCCGAACCGAAGCCACACAGCCGACAGATTCTATACGAGTAGATGTGCACGGCATACGCGTGGGAGGCCAGGAGGAGGAGTTACTGAGTGCTGTTTCTTTCAATCAGTCGCTGGAAGAAATAGACGCAGCCACCTATCCTTACCTTCGTTTGTCGTTTTTTACACAAGATGAAGAGGGACTTACCGCTACTGACATCCGCCACTGGTTCGTGTTGTACGATCCCGCTCCGGAGGGAATGGTTTTTTTGAATGGCAGCGCAGAGCCGCAAACGTTGCAAGAAGGGGTAAGTTGGTCTGCACCTTTCGGATTTACCAATATTTCCACTGCCGCGTTCCCCGATTCCGTACAGGTGGACGTGTTGTTATTCAACCAGCCGACCGCCACGGTCACAACGCAGCGCTTTAGAATCAAGAGCCCCGCGCCAGGTGATACTTCCGTTTTTTCTGTGACAACCGACACACGGAGCAGGGTTGGTTGGAACGATGTACGCGTTTCTGTGAACAGGTCGGGCGCGGTGGAGCAGTTTCTGCCCAACAACACGGTAGCCTTCGAGGGGCTTTTTGAAGTGGTGCCCGACCGGGTGCCCCCAGTACTGGATGTAACGGTAGATGGCCGTTACCTGATGAATGGAGATTTTGTGTCGCCCAGCCCCCTCATTACCGTTACGTTGAAGGACGAAAACACTTTTGTGCCTTTGGACACTACGGGGTTTCAGATGTTCTTACGCTACCCCTGTGCCGAAGCCTGCGAACCGCAGCGCATTTTTTTAAAACGGACAGATGTTACCTGGCAGGTTTCACCCGATGGTAAAGAGTTGAAAGTAGATTTTAGACCTGCCACACTACCCGAGGGTGAATATGAACTGTGGGTGCAAGGTGCCGACAAAAGCGGCAACCTAAGTGGCAACGATTTTTACCGTGTTAACTTTAACGTACTGGAAGCGGCTACTGCAGCGCTGCTGGCACCGTACCCCAACCCGTCAGAGTCGGGATTTTATTTTGAGTTTAAACTATCGGGTAGCGAGCCGCCCACCCGCGTGCTATTGCAATTGTTCAACAGCCAAGGGCAGTTACTCCAGGAGTTCACCCAAAATGACTTCGAACCTTTGCGGGTAGGGTTTAATCGCCTGCATTGGTTGCCCGATTCGCAGCAGGAGGTGCCTTCGGCTGCCGGTTTGCTTTTCTACCGTTTTGAGTTGGAAACTGGCGGACAGAAACTGCACACAACCGGGAAGTTAATGCGCGTACATTAACTTTTACCGCACAGCCATTTTCTGCAAGGCTCTTCCACTAACCTATACAGCACCCACGAGAAGAAGACAAGGAATAAGAACACCATAACAGGTTGTCGGGAAACGTATTCAATAAATAGGCCGGCAATAATACCCGCATGAAGCAGATAGAATGCGTAGGAACTTTTACCCAACTGCTGCATAAGAGCACTGGAGAGCAATTTGGAAAGCCAGCTTGTCTCTTTCATGAGTCCAAAGTAAAGCCAGGCGACTGCGCCAGGTAGCATGATGTTATTGAGTAAAACACCTGCAGGTCGATCCAGGCTTATACGGTTAGATAAACTCAACCCGGTCATGAGGAGGATACAGACTATCATGCAGGAAAATCCTCCCCACGTGTGCCATGGGTAAGGGTTGGTGCTGAACCTGGTTGGCGAACGTGTAACCCAAATCGATAGTTGGATACCGCAATAAAATTCAAAGCAACGGCCTGCAAAAGTGTAAATCAACACAAAGGAAGTTTGTTGAAATGACAGAACACCAGGCGATGATGCAAATGCCAAAAGAACCAGTCCATAAATAACCATTGGCTGCCACCACCATCCCCATTTACGGCCCAACAAGAAAATTACAGGTGCCGCCAGGTAGAAAGTTTCTTCCACCGTTAATGACCAGCCAGGTCCTATTCCGGTAAACTTCAATTCGTTGCTGAATCCTTTTAGTAATGTCAGGTTCATCAAAAAAGTATTCAGCGAATAGTCATGATTGCTTTTTGTTAAGAACCAGTAACCGAAGGTGAGGGAGGTAAGTAAAAACCAGAGAGGAAAAATGCGCGCAAAGCGTTTCTTTAAGTAGAGGGTGATTCCTTCCCGGTCGAACACACTGTTTTTATACAAAGAGGCGATGAGAAATCCGCTCAGTACAAAAAATAGAGACACCCCCACGTGCATCTCGTTCAGCAAATGGTGCAGCCAGGGCCATTTTGCTACCTGTACCGGATTGTAGTGATGAACAAAAACCAGGAATGCCGCCACTGCGCGAACCCCGGTAAGGGCGGGATAATAGATATGCGAACCTGTTTGAATGGCTATTTAATTTTTATGAAAGATAAACCAATCCTCATTTTTTTGACGATTTGATATTTGTAAAGTAGCTTGAGCGTTTAACCTACACGGATGACTAAACATTTTGGCTGGCTGTTGATTTTTTGTTTGTGGAGTGGAGTGGGGTATGCCCAGTTGAACAATCCCTATAGCCTGAAGTGGCGGCAGATCAAAGCAGATCAGTTTCGGATATTGTACCCGGTTGGCTACGAGGTGCAGGCCCAGCGCATGGCCAACACCATTGCATCCATTAAAGACCCTGCCACAAAAACCATGGGTGGGCGCGTGCGGCCGGTAACGATCTTGCTTCAAAACCAAACCTCTGTGTCGAATGGCTTCGTTACGCTCGCGCCCTGGCGGTCGGAGTTTTTTGGCATGCCCCCGCAAGACTATAATTTTATTGGTACCAACGATTGGCTAAACCTGTTGGCCGTGCACGAATACCGGCATATTGTGCAGTTTTCGCGCAGCAAAACCGGGTTTAACCGATGGATTTATACACTGTTTGGCGACCAGGGATTGGCGGTAACCGCGTTTGTTGCGGTACCTCAATGGTTTTGGGAGGGTGATGCGGTAGCCATAGAGACGGCCTTTACACCCACCGGTCGTGGCCGGATACCTTACTTCAACCTCTTGTTTCGCACCAACTTGCAGGAAGGGCGCGTGTTTAACTATAACAAGCAGTACCTGCGTTCTTACAAACACAACATCAGCGATCATTATGTGCTGGGCTATAACATGGTTTCTTACTTACGCAAAAGAACGGGCCAGCCCGACATTTGGGAGCGCATAGCAGGGGAGGCGTGGAGCAAACCCTTCATCCCTTTCACTTTTTCGCGGGCCATCAAAAAAGAAACCGGTATGTACGTGCGCGACTTATACCGCGAAATGGCCAATGAGCTGCGTGCGCAATGGAAGGCAGAAGTGGACACGTTGCAGTTGACCAGTTTTGAGAAAATAAATGCACGCACCTCATCTGCTTACACCGATTACCTCTACCCGCAGGTGCAGCCCGATGGCAGTGTGCTGGTATGGAAGCGCGGTATTGGCGACATCGAACAACTGGTGCTGCTCAACGCAGGGCAGGAAAAATTGGTGAAGACGGGCGGGCCGGTAAGTTTAGGGGGCCAGTTGTCTGCCGAGGGAGGGCGAATAGTATGGAATGAATTTCGATACGACCCGCGGTGGCAAATGAAGAATTACCTGGTAATCCGTTCGTACGATTTGAAAACCGGCAAAACACAACAGCTTACCAGGCAGACGCGCTATGCCGGTGCTGCTCTTTCGCCCGATGGCGCAAGAGTGGCTACCATTGAAACCGGCACGGACTACACAAGCAGGGTGGTTGTTCTCGATTGGCAATCGGGAGAGGTGGTGCATACGTTCGCCAATTCTGAAGGGGCCGCGCTGAGCATGCCCCGCTGGATTGACAACGACCGGCTTGTGGCGCTTCGCACCTTTGCCGATGGCAAAACCGTTTCGGAATTTAACCTGGTGGCCAACACTGTAACGGACTGGCTCCCACGCACGCATGAAAACTTGGGGTATCCCGTTCCGGCAGGCGATTATCTTTTGTTCAACTCTCCCCGCAGCGGCATCGATAATATCTATGCATGGCACACCTCTACCCACGAGTGGTTTCAAATAACCAACAGCCGATATGGTGCCTTAAATCCAGACGTCTCGCCCGATGGCAAGTTTATTTACTACAATGATCAAAGCCGCGATGGGCTCGATGTAGTACGCGTTCCTTTCCGCCCTGAAGGCTGGAAGCAGGTGGAACCATCTCCCACTTCCCGCAAGGACGTAAATGAAGTACTTGCCCAGCAGGAGGGCCACCCCGACCTTTTGAGCAACGTGGGCAACCAAACCTACCACACCAAAAAGTACCCCCGTTGGAAGGGCATGTTTAACGTGCACAGTTGGGGCCCCTACACCAGCTCTTCACTCAACGCCATCAATGTGGGCATTGCTTCGCGCGATTTGCTGAATACCACTACGATCGATGCAGGCTATCGGTACGATCTGACCGAACGAACCGGAGCATGGAGCGTTACGGCCAGCTACCAGGGGTTCTATCCGATCATCGACCTTACCTTTTCGCAGGGAACACGCCAGGCCACCAATGGTTTTAATGTGAATGACGAGGTGCGTACCGCCACCTTCAACTGGAAGGAGCAAACCATCAAACCAACGCTTCGCTTGCCTTTGCTGCTTACGCGATCGCACTTCAACACAGAATTGGTGGTGAAGAACGGCATCGGCATCACACGGGTGAGTGATTTTACCAACGATGTGGATGGTAAGGGGCGCGAAATTACTTTGATGGGCGAATCTGCCACCTTCTACAACCTGCTGGACAATGGCTTGCTGCTTACCAACGATTTTGAGCTGACCTTCAGCCATTTGATGAGGCGCAGCAGGCGCGATTTCCAGAGTAAGTGGGGCCAGCGGCTGGAAGTGAAAGCCACCGGGGCCTTGCGGGGCAGCGATTTCTCTGCCAGCTCGACCGCGGCAACAGGCTACTTGTTCTTCCCGGGTTTGTTCAAGCACCATTCTTTCTTCACCATTGGGGCGTTTCAACATGTCAAAATCAACTTTTACCCCGACAACTATCTGTTACGCAATCAGATACCGAAGCCGCGTGGCGGTTTTTCGTTTCCGTTTGCAGAAAATTTTGCTTTTGGATCGGCCAACTATGCCTTGCCGCTGTGGTACCCCGACTTGGCATTGGGCCCTGTGTTGAATCTACAACGTGTGCGGGCCAATTTTTTCTACGATTATGGCCTGGCCGAAACCGATGTGGCCAATACCGTGCGCACATTTTATCGAAGAAGTGTGTACCAATCTGCGGGTGTTGAACTGCGCTTCGATGGCAATATCATGCGCCTATTGGGGCAGTTCGATGTGGGCGTAAGAGCCTCTTACCAGATTACCGGCCAAACGCCTTTTGTGGAGTTACTGATAGGCGGCTTCGGGTTTTAAACGGGCTTGAAAATCGACCAGATTGCCTTATTTTTGGAGGCTTAAACAGAATTCTAACCGCATTAACACATACACATGGCAGAGATAGTTCGCATGCCGAAGATGAGCGATACCATGACGGAAGGCGTGGTGGCCAAATGGCATAAAAAAGTGGGCGATACCGTGAAGTCGGGCGACCTGATGGCTGAAATTGAGACCGATAAAGCCACCATGGATTACGAATCCTTTCATACCGGTACCATTCTTTATCTGGGCGTAAAGGAGGGGGAAGCCGTGAAAGTGAATGACGTACTTGCCATTGTGGGAAACAAGGGTGAAGACTATACTGCCTTGCTCGCAGGAGCTCAAAATAACAGTGGTAGCCAGGCAACCGCAGCCTCGGCTAAAACGGAGGTGGCTGTAAAAGAGGCTCCTGCCGAAGTGGCGCAGGCCATCGATACTTCGGGTATCAAGGCCGAAATTGTGTTGATGCCTAAAATGAGCGACACCATGTCAGAAGGCGTCATTGCTGCCTGGCATAAAAGAGTAGGCGATTCAGTGAAGTCGGGTGAGTTGCTGGCCGAAATTGAAACCGATAAAGCCACGATGGAATACGAATCGTACAACACTGGTACTTTGCTGTACGTGGGTGCGCAGGCCAAAGAGGCGATTGCGGTAAACGCAGTACTGGCAATCATTGGCGAAAAGGGTGCCGACTGGCAGACTTTGTTGAAGGCCCACCAGAGCAAGCAGGGCGCCCCTGCTGCTGGCGGCCCGGCAGCGCAGCCAGTTGCCGCTGCGCCTTCTTCAGCGTCTCAGCCAACAGCGGCTGTGGAAAGTAATGCTGCTAACGGAAGGGTGAAGGCATCGCCCCTGGCCAAGAAGATGGCTAAAGACTTAGGTTACGACATCAGCAAGATCAGCGGTTCGGGAGACCACGGCCGCGTGACACGCAAAGACGTAGAAAATTATAAGCCCGCTGCCGCCCCTGCGCAGGCGGGCAAACCTGCCAGCACATCCGTTGTGTTGCCTCCGGTGGTGGGCAAAGAAAGTTTTGAAGAGGTGGCTGTATCTCAAATGCGTAAAACCATTGCACGCAGGCTTTCCGAAAGCAAGTTCAGCGCCCCGCACTTCTACCTTACCATGGAAATTAACATGGACAAGGCCATCGAGGCGCGTAAGAGCATCAATGAAATAGCCCCTGTAAAAATATCTTTCAACGACATGGTGCTGAAGGCAGTGGCAGCAGCCATTCGCCAGCACCCCGATGTAAACGTGAGTTGGCTGGGCGACAAGATGCGCAAGAACCACCACATCAACATAGGGGTGGCCGTTGCCGTGAAAGACGGATTGGTGGTGCCGGTAGTGCGCTTTGCCGACAACAAGTCGCTGTCGCACATTGCGGCCGAAGTAAAAGAACTGGCACAAAAGGCACACGATAAAAAGTTGCAACCCAGCGAGTGGGAGGGCAGCACCTTCACCATCTCCAACCTGGGCATGTTCGGCATAGAAGAATTCACCGCCATCATCAACCCCCCTGATGCCTGCATCCTGGCCGTAGGCGGCATCAAAGAAACGGCCGTGGTAAAGAATGGGCAACTGGTGCCCGGCAATGTAATGAAGGTAACACTTTCGTGCGATCACCGCGCGGTGGATGGTGCGGTGGGTGCAGCCTTCCTGAAAACGTTGAAGGGCCTGTTAGAAGATCCCGTTCGCATTTTGATTTAACAGCATGGAGCCCATTCATGCAACAACCATTTTGGCCATAAAGCACAACGGCAACGTTGCTATTGGGGGCGATGGTCAGGCCACCATGGGAAACACCATCGCAAAAAGCAACGTGCGCAAAATACGCAGGCTGCACGAGGGTAAAGTGCTGGCAGGCTTTGCCGGCTCCACAGCCGATGCATTTACGTTGCTCGATCGCTTCGAAGAAAAACTGGGTGCCTATGGCGGCAATATGAAACGCGCGGCCATCGAACTGGCCAAAGACTGGCGCACCGACCGCTTTCTGCGCAGGTTAGAAGCCATGTTGATAGCGGTAAATAAAGACGAGTTATTGATTGTGTCGGGCACGGGCGATGTGCTGGAGCCGGACCACGAAGTGGCGGCCATTGGGTCGGGCTCTATGTATGCACAGTCTGCAGCCCTGGCGTTGAAAAAACACGCCACTCATCTATCCGCAGAAGAAATGGTGCGCGAAAGCTTGAATATTGCAGCCGATATTTGTATCTATACCAACCATAATCTGATTATAGAGAAGATATAATTTCCCCACCTGGAAGGAAAGGTATGCGTAGTGCCCGATATCCATTGCCTTTTCGCTCAACCTATCTATCGGTTATTAATTTATTGCTAAGCTTTGGAGCGCTTGCCCAAAGCTATCAACATCAGAATTTCAACGAACTGAACGGTCTGCCTAGCACTGAAACATATCAGGCATTTCAGGATTCAAAGGGTTTTGTCTGGATCGGAACCGACAACGGTGTAGTTCGTTTTGATGGCGGGGAAATGAGACTGTTCAGTGCCGCGCAAGGGCTTACCGATAACACGGTATTTGGTTTTTTCGAAGACAGGAGGGGTAATATCTGGTTCAGAACTTTCTCTGGCTTGATATCCTACTATGCAGATTCAGCGCGCAAGGTGGTTACCTATCCTTTCAACAACCTGATTGTAGATTCACTGCGGGCAAATATTCTGAACGATGTTAAGGTAGACAGCGCAGGAAGCCTCTACTTTTTTCCCAGCATGACGGGGCCATCGTACGTAATTGATGCCGCAGGAAAGATTTCGCTGTTAGAAAAAGCCCGCGACACATCGTTTATTTATTTACATACGATTGACGCACAACGACATGAGTATGCCATTGGTATTGTTGGAATACCGCGCCTCCTGAAGGGTATCAAAGTTGACGACCGTTATTTCCCGGCAACAATCGACCTTAACTTCCACAGTAGCCCCGTGGCCACCTACCGTTATCACAACGATGCCCTCTATGTGGTTGTAAATCGCAATGTTTTTCGAATGCGTAACGATCAGCTTGACTTGCTGTACACGTCCCCTGAACCCATCATAAGTTTTACCATTGACAAGAGTGGCAAATTTTGGGTCGGCATGTTTGGGGGAGGCGTTCAGTATTTTCAAGATGACTCCTTTGTATTGGCCACACCAATACGGCAATTAGCGAATGCCTCCGTAAGTGGTATACTTCAAGACCATGAAGGTGGCTTTTGGTTCACTACGCTAGACCGCGGGGTTTTCTACTTTCCTCATTTCGAAATAGAAATCAGCCACTCAGAAATGGGGGCTGAGAGCAAAAGAAGTTGTGTGGGCATAGGGAAAAACAGAGCGTTTATTGGTAGATATAATGGAGAGGTTACTGAACTTTTGCCCGGGGGGAAAGAAAGATTGGTATACCGGGATACGACAGCCATCATGGCCATTCACGAAGACAGAAATGGGGGCATCTGGTGCGCCTCGTTAACTTCGGTTTTTTTATTGGCGCCAGATGGTGCCGTGCGTTTCAAAACGGTGGTGTCCGGAATAAGGGGATTTTACGAGAGTGGAGCCGGAGAGGTGTCCGGATACAGCGCTGCGCACACATATACTTTTAGTCAGCAAAACGGTCATAGGATTGATTTGGCGATGAAAAGAAGACCAGCGAAAATAATGACGTTGGGAGGCGAAACATTTGTAGGCACGCTAATAGGGCTTGAGCATTACGATGAAAAAGGCAGGCCACTTCATGCCGATACTTTTTTGTTAAGAACCCGAATTGGAGCGCTTTCGCATTATAACGGTTATGTGTTGATTGGTACCATTGGAAGAGGCTTGTTTGCTTACAAGGGCAATAAACTAACAAGCCTAACCCAGGGAAAAGTACCGGTTGAGAGTGTTTACGCTTTGTTAACGGTGAAGGATCAACTGTGGGTGGCCACCGAAGGTGGTATCTTTGTGGGCAATCTGAAGGATTTGACCCGTGGGGAGATGAACTGGAAACAACTTAACCGGGCATCGGGTCTCTTGTCGGACAAATGCACACACCTGGCACAAATCGATGATAAGGTTGTAGCGTTTTCCGATCGCGGACTCTCATGGATACCGTTAAATCTGCAGCGGTTTGCCGGCACTAAACCGGTTATTTATGTGCAGGCAGTAAAGATTAACAATGAGGAGATGCTGAGTATTCCGTCTCGATTAAAGTGGGATGAAAACAATTTGTTGATAGATGTTGGTGCGCTCGCGTTTAACAATCGCAACATTCAATTTCGGCAGCGTTTGAACAATCAGACTTGGAACTACTCTACAGATGGAACCATTGCTTATTATGGCTTACGTTCAGGTTCTTATCGGTTGGCCATTGAGGCATCTTCCAATGGTAAAGATTGGGTTACTTACTCTCAACCGCTGCAGTTTGAAATTTCTCCTCCCTGGTGGAGCACGTGGATTTTCAGAGGGTTTGTGGCGGGCCTGATGGTCATTATTATCCTGGCCATCTACTGGATGCGCGTAAATGCCATTCGCAGAAAGCACAACTACCTGGAACTCATCAACTCGCACCAGCAGCGCCTGATCGATGCCGAAATACAGGCGCAGGAACGCGAACGGAAACGCATAGCTAAAGATCTGCACGATGGCGTGGGCACGGCTTTAAGCAGTATTAAATTGTTGGTAGGCAATGCGTTGGAAGACGACCCGCAAGTGCGCACCAAGCGTGTGCACGAAATAAATGAAAATCTCACAGAGATAATTGCAGACATAAAGCGCATTGTGTACGATCTGCACCCTCCTTCCCTGGAGCGCTACGGACTGAAAGTGGGCCTCGAAAATCTGGCAGAAAAAATTAACACCCATGGTGTCATTTCGGTTATCTGCGACTATTACGGACAAAAAGAGGTATCGCCATCGGTTTCGATTATGATCTATCGCATTTTGCAGGAGTTAATCAACAATACAATAAAACACGCGCGTGCCACTGAAATCCGTATACACGTGAACCAGTTCGATGATGAAATAAACGTGATGTACGAAGACAATGGAATTGGTATGGTGGGCAGTCGGTTTAACGGGCTGGGTCTGCATAGTATAGAATCTCGCGTAAGATCCTTGCAGGGCCGTATGAGTTGGGAGTCGAATCATAAGGGTACATTTTATAACTTTGATATACCTTATAACTAATCTATGAGCAGCGCGGTGCATCGCATCTTGTTGGTAGACGATCATTTTTTGTTCCTGGATGGATTGGAACTTCTATTGAAGAAAACGCCCCATTTTAAAGTAGTCGGTAAGATCAACGATCCGTTGCAGGCGGTCGATTTTCTGGCCGACAATTCGGTAGATATGGTATTGATGGACATTCAAATGCCAGGTATTAATGGAATCGATTTACTGAAGCGCATCAAATCGCGCCACCCGCGTATTAAAGTGGTAATGATAAGCATGCACGAAGAAGACGACTTTGTGCAAGAAGTGATGACGTTGGGTGGTGAGGGTTTTCTGAATAAATCTGTGGACAGCGACAAGATGATGGAAGAACTCTATCGCATTAGCCAAGGGCATAAGGTTTTTCCAAGGCGGGCTAAGAAAAACACCCAAACCGAACATTTTTCAGACCGCGAGTTGGAAATACTTCGGTTGTTGGCGAAAGGAAAAAATAGCTATGAAATTGCCGAGCAGCTTTTCATTACCCTCAATACAGTGAAAACACACCGCAGAAATATGTTGCGAAAACTAAATGCTTCCAACACTTCGCAACTTCTTAAAATCGGTTTCGATAACAACCTGATTTAAAGCGCATTCAGATTCTTTCAAAAGAGATTTTTCAAAAATACCTCTTTAGTGGTATTTACAAAGCACTGCCGTTGACGGAATTTAGGGCTTGCGTTATGGAAAAGTCTCTTGCTAAACCCCATTTGACAGAACGCGAAATTCAGATACTCTCGCTCATTGCGCGAGGCATGTCTTCGCAACAGATTGCAATGAAACTGGCCATCAGTTTTGAAACCGTGAAAGTGCACAGAAGGAATATGTTGAAAAAGGCCCGCACCCACAACACTTTTGAACTGATTAGGCTGGCCATTCAACGCAGGTGGATTTAGTTCGCTTTCGGTTCGCTTTCCTGCTGGCCTTCTGGCACCAATGCAATTTCTTCCCCCGGTGATTTATCCTCCAGTAAAATAACAAACGGCTTGAGTGATGCGGAGTAGCTCATCACAATCTTAAGAATACCAATACAAGGCACAGCCAGAATCATACCGGCAATGCCCAAAATTTTTCCACCTATAAGCAACGCCAAAATTGCTGCCAATGCGTTGATGCTTATTTTCGACCCGGTAATTTTGGGTGTTATCCAGTTGCCTTCTAAAAACTGAACCAGTGCGTGCACGCCCACTACGCCTACGGCATACCAAACACTGTCTTTGGTAACCAGCGCCAGCAGGGCGGGCAAAGTAGCGCCAATGGTGATGCCAATGTAGGGTATCATGGTTAACGCACCGGAAAGGAATCCGAAGAATATCGCGTGGTCGATGCCCAGAATCAACAAGCCAATGCTATTAAGCACCCCAGCAATAAACACCACAATGGTGAGTCCGCTAATGTAACCGCGTATCACCCCTTCAATATCTTTTCTCCAGCTCAATTCGTTATCTGTGGTAAACGACAAGAAGAACTCTTTGAATTTTTCGCGATACAGCAAGAAGAGGAATATATAAATGGGCACTTGCACAAAGAAGTAGGCCAGGTAAGAAGTGGAGACGAGCACTTCGCCCATATACTTCGATAAATTCGCGAGGCCATCTTTCAGCATTTGTGTTTGCTCCGCTGTACTGATACCAAGTAAAACATTGATGGAGTCGCTGGTTTGTGTGATGAAAGCAAAAAACTGCTCTTCCAGGCCGGGTAAGCTGGCCACCAATTGCGCCAGTTGACTAATAATAAACCACATGGCAAGTGAGATAACCACAAAAGCAGAAAGCAGCACAATAATGATTGCCAGAATGCGACCTGTACGTTTTTCAAGCCGTGCTACAGGTGGGTTCAAAACCACTGCAAAAATGGCTGCGAAGGCGAGCGGTATTACAATGTTGCTCATTAAAATAATACCGGTTATGGCCAGGGCCAACACCATCATCATCTTATAAATGCGGTCGAGTTGGCGTGGCTGGTCTATCATCATAAAAGTTGACGTTGCTTTTTTTGAAAGATCAAGAATTTTCAATCGCTTTCAAAATGATGCCACACGCTTCATCTATTTCTGAGTTGGAAATTGTAAGGGGAGGAGCAATGCGGAAACTGAATGGGTGCGATAGAAACCAAAAACAGATTACCCCATGTTCAAGTGCATAAGAAACCACACGCTGAACTTTCTCGGCCGAGTCGAAATCGATAGCAAACAGCAACCCTGCCCTGCGTATTTCGCGTATGGATGGATGCTTTAGCAACGCCTCTATTCGTTGGCCTTTTTCTTCTACCTGGCTCAGTAACTTTTCTTCTTCAATTACTTGTAGAGTAGCCAGTGCGGCTGCACAACATACGGGGTTACCGCCAAACGTGGTAATATGACCCAGCATCGGGTTGTGCGTAAGCAAATTCATTTTTTCACGACTGGAGATAAAAGCCCCAATGGGAAGGCCGCCACCAAAAGCTTTGGCAATGGTAAGAATGTCGGGTACTATGCCGTATTGTTCGAACGCAAACAATGTACCGGTACGCCCCATGCCGCACTGAATTTCGTCTAATATCAATTGAGCACCTGTTTCGGTACAACGGTCGCGGAGTGCTTTCATGTAACTCCTGTCGGGTTTGCGCACACCGGCATCGCCTTGAATGGTTTCCATAATAACGGCCGCAGCGCGTGTGGTAATTTGGTCGAGGTCTTTAAGGTTATTGAATTCAATGAAGCGCACCTCGGGAAGCAACGGACGGAAGGCTTGCTTTTTGGCTTCGTTGCCAGATACGCTGAGCGAGCCGTGGGTGCTGCCATGATAAGATTTTCGGAATGAAACGATCTCTGTTCGGCCGGTAATGCGTTTGGCCAGCTTCAAAGCTCCCTCGTTGGCTTCGGTGCCGGAATTAACAAAGTAGCTGCAATTGAGCACAGGCGGAAGAAGTTGTGAAAGCTTAAGCGCCAACTGGTTGGGTGCCGATTGAATAAATTCGCCATAGACCATTACATGCAGGTGCTTGTCGAGTTGGTGCCGGATGGCCGCCAAGACTTTTGGATGACGGTGGCCTATGTTACTAACTCCAATACCTGAAATGAAATCGATGTACCTTTTTCCCTCCGCACTGTAAAGGCAACTGCCCTCGGCCCGGTCGATGGCAATGGCAAAAGGATGCTGTGTGGTTTGTGCCAGGTGGCTTAAAAAAATCTCCTCGCTATAGTTCATAATGCAAAACTACAGCGAAGTATCCGATTAATCAGCTTTCAGATTGGGTAGCACAATTTCGAATGTGGATCCTTCGCCCAATTGCGATAGCAGGCTGACGGTACCCTGTAGTTTGTCTACTGTGCTTTTTACAATGTAGAGGCCAAGCCCCGAGCCTTTGCTGTCTGCGTTGGCGCGAAAGAACATGCGGAAGACTTTGTCCTGGTATTCTTCGGGTATGCCGATTCCGTTGTCAACAAAACGAATCATCGCCTGATGAGGGAGGGTAACTATTTCGATTCGCAGGAATGACTCCTTCCACTTATCGCGGTAACGCACAGCATTGGAGATAATGTTATTGAAAATGATGAGCAACCGGCCGGCATCAGAATAAAACTCGTGCGTTTCTTCAATATGGATTTCGCTGCGCACCTGTTCCGCTTCCTCCATGTACTTCAACGAATCGATGGAGTCGCGCACCACCTGGTGGAAATTTATTTTCTGTGGCACAATGTCCATACGCGCGTTGCGCGAATAGTGTATGATTTCTGTGATAAAGTGATCGAGCCGGTCTACGCTTGCTTTCATCAGCTGCAGGTATTGCTCGGCATTTTTTTTATCGGGGTCTATTTGAATCATATTCAGCAAACCCCTCACCGACATCAGCGGTGCACGTAAATCGTGCGAAGCGCTGTATACAAAACGGTCTAGCTCGCTGTTAATTTTGCTCAACTCATCGTTTTGCGCTTTGAGGGTATCTTCTGTCTTTTTCTGTTGCGTTATATCGCGCGCGTAGATGGTTAGACCCGTTACCTGGCCATCTTCCACAATAGGGTAGGTCTTTATTTCGTACGTGCGCAGTTCTTTGTCTACCCAATAACTATCCTCGTATTTGCCGTGGTTGCCACTCAAACCTGCCTGGTAACGTTCCTGCCAAAGTGTTTGTAGTTCGGGCGAGGGCAGCATCTCAATAATATTCTTGCCTTTGGCCAGCCGCACCCCAAAAGCCAGCTTATAGTTTTTGAAGAACTCTTTGTTGAAATCGATCAACTCGTACTGGGCGTTGATCAGCCACACGCTATCCTGAAAAGTGTTAAGAATGGAGCGCAGGTTGGCCTCGTTTTCGGTAATGCGTTTTTGATAGGCCTTCCTTACGGTGATGTCGCGACTGAAAATGGAGAGCACTTGTCTGCCATCTGGCAGAGGGGTGCATTTGTAGTGTATCTCCCAATGGTAAAAGCGGCCATCCATGTCAAAAACATCTTCCACCTTTACAGGCATGCCGCTCATGGCGGTAAGGCAGCGGTCTTTCCACAGCCGCGTGAGGGCTGGGTTAATTTGTTGCATCGATTCCAGGATGGATGAGCCTCTGCGCAGTTCAATGCCGTAGGTTTCGAAAAATATCCAGTAAAATCCCGGATTGAGCGTAATCACGCGGAAGTCTTCGCTTACCAGCAGTATGTTCGAATCTGCATCTTCAATAATGGATGTAAATAAATCTTGCCAGGTACCCACCTCTGCCTGCTCCAGCATCGTCATAATATCACCAGTTCTTTAGGTTTTTTGGTCAGTTCAAATCCTTAGCGCATAGCGCCAAAAAGTATAATGACTTTCCGTGTTAATAATTCGGTAACACTTGGGGCTTTAAACGTAAAAGCAAGACGGGCAGGGTGTTTAACAGGTGCCAATTTCTGTCGTGAAAAGAGAGACATGAATACTGTTTACCTGCTCAATTTCCAGCAGGCTTGATAAAAACCGCGACAGGTTTTATCTTTCTTGCCATGAATCAACGCGTATTGGTGCTCAACCAGGACTACAGCCCACTCATGGTCTGCTCGGTGGAGCGCGCTTTTGTGTTGGTTTTTTTGAACAAGAGCGAGATGGTACGATCCGCTAACGGTCACAAAATCCGTTCAGTTACACGCAATTTCCCTATGCCATCCGTCATCCGGCTAAACCGGTACGTACAGGCCCCTTATAAGGGTGTAACCCTTACCCGTCAAAATATTTTTAAACGCGACAACTTTCAATGCCAGTATTGCGGTACTAAAAAAGACCTCACGCTGGACCATGTGGTCCCGAGTTCCCGCGGGGGAGCTCACTGGACCAACCTGGTTTCAGCGTGTAAAAGATGCAACGCCAAGAAAGGCGATTATACCCCCGAAGAAGCAGGGATGCCCCTCTCTCTCAAGCCGTATAAACCTTCTTACGCACTCTTTCTACGCGATATCAGTGGCATGAAACAAGAGGAGTGGGACGACTTTCTGGCTGGCGCCTGAACGCTGATTTTAAATACTTCCGAAGAAGTTGTAACCAGTAAGTTAATTAGCTATTTTTATTAATTAGTTAACTTCCTACCAAACCCCATGTTGCTCATGAAGCATGTTTACCTGCTTACCGCTGCATGTCTGTTCGTTACCACCTCTCTGCTTGCCCAACGTATCGAAAATGTACGAGCCGAAGTAACGGCCGATGGCGAGCGAGTGGTGATTACCTACGACATTGCCGGGGCCTCCGAAAATCAGAAATTCAAAGTCTCTATCTATGGCTCGCACAACAATTTTGCCGCCCCCCTTTCCATGATAACGGGCGATGCGGGTACCGGACGGGAAATTACGGGTGGTACGGGTAAGCGGGTGGAGTGGAGTGCCAAAAGTGAGCTGAAAGAATTTAAAGGCGATGTTACTTTCGAGGTCCGCGCTGACATTGTTCCGGCAGCCGGGCTTAACTTTCAGAACCCCGTGGCAGGTGGAAGTTTTAAGAGAGGTAAATCCATGGAAATAAGTTGGACGGGTGGAGCACCGGGCGAGAGTGTGCGCATAGACTTGATGAAAGGGGGAACCGTGATCAGCCAGGTGGCAAGCATTCAGAACAACCAGCGCTATTCCTGGATAGTGCCCTCCTCTTCGGAAAAAGGAAAGGATTACCAGTTACGTCTTACTTCAGGATCTGGCTCAGCCACCAGCGGAAGCTTTGGCATCAAGAGCAAGGTGCCCCTTGGCCTGAAACTGTTGCCCGTGGTGGCGGTAGGTGGTGTGGCTGCATTGTTATTAAGTGGTGGTGGAGAGAAGGGCCCTGCTAATTTGCCGGAACCTCCGAGTCCTGAAAACTAAACATCTGTTCTGATTGAAGATCATTATGAATAAGGTTAAGATACTAGCATTCGCCATTTTCTGGATCATTCTGGCCGGCCCGGTTTGTGCGCAATTGAATTATACGTTTAGCCAAAGCACAGGTACCTACACAGAAATAACCACTGGCACGATTGTGGGTTCCTCTTCAGATGACGATGTGATCTACATTTCTTCCACGGCAGGTAGCACCGGCACCGCAGATACGGGCACAGGCTTTCCAATTGGCTTTAATTTCACCTTCAACGGCATTACTTTCGACCGCTTTGCAGTAAGCAGCAATGGTTATATTAAACTCGGAACAGGCACTTTTTCTATCGGTAATGCTGTCGATGGTCCTCTGTTGTCGAGCGATGTTTCAAACGCCAATTTAGATAACACAATTATGCCAATGGCGATGGACCTGGTAGGTATCTCCAGCCAGAGTTCAAGCATTCGTTTCGCAACGGTGGGATCGGTTGGTGCGCGGCAGTTGGTGGTTCAGTTCAAGGCGGTGGCCCGCTTTGCAGAAACTGAAAACTTGAACTTTCAAGTAAGGTTGTTAGAAACGACCAACGTCATAGAAGTGGCATATGGAAGTTTTACAAATTTGGGCACAACTATAGACGAAGCTTCAGTTGGCTTAAGAGGTATCGGATCGAGTTCATTTCACATTCGCAAAGTGAGTAGTGGATGGGCGAGTTCGGTGGCAGGAACCAGTTCTTTGGACGCCTGTGTGCTTAGCAGCACCGTTTTTCCCTCTTCCGGTTTGATTTATAGATGGACACCAGGATCTGGAACCACAGAACCATCATCCTCTCCAACTAACCTGGTATTCACCAACATTACCAATACGTCTTTCTCCTATTCATTCACGCCCTCCAGCCCCGCTGCCGATGGATACATTCACATCAGGCGTGCAGGCAGCCCGCCTACAGAATTACCGGTGGATGGAACGGTGTATACTGCAGTCTCGAATTTAGGTTCGAGCCAGATCATGTTCGTAGGAGCCGGCACAGCATTCGATCAGGCATCCGTGGTGAGTGGTACAACCTACCACTATGCCATTTATGCCTACAACGGCTCAGGTTCATCTATTAACTACCGAACTGTCTCTCCCGCAATAGGTTCTGTTACTGCAACCACATTAGCAACCGAACCCACAGCGCAACCGACCAGCCTGGTGTTTTCCAACTTGCGTGCTGATGGCTACGACTTCAGCTATGCAGCAGCCAATCCAGCCCCGGCAGGATACATCGGAATTCGGGGGATCGGTGAGGAACCTACTACACCGCCAAGCGATGGCGTTACGTATGGCATAGGAGATGCGGTAGGAAACGGTTTTGTTAACTTCGTTGGAGATGCGTCCGATTTGGCATGGGTACAAAACAATGCTACAGAAGGCACCACTTACCACCTCGCCATTTATTCCTTCAACGGCAGTGGAGCTGCAACAAACTACCTCACCACAAATCCCCTTCGCGGTAGTGTTACACCTACCAGCGACAACACGCCTCCGGTAATTGGCACCAATACCACACCTACGAAAATAGCATTTGGCCAAACGGTTAGAATTTCAGTAACGTGGACGGACGCAGAAAGTGGTGTGGATTATGTGGAGCTCCGTTACGGGCCGACAAATCAATTCGATTGGACTGATATTGACGCTTCAATGACAAACACGTCTGGCAATGTTTGGGAATTTACCATTCCTGCCTCTGAGGTGAAAGAACAAGGCGTAGAATACCAAATGGTAGCTTATAACGGTGTGGGTTTGTCTACGGAGTCAGTTATTTTCCGGGTGGTGGTAGATCACCCCAACGGACTAACTATACCCTATAGCGCTTATGGAGCCGCCCAGACCAATTATCGTGTTTTGTCCATACCGTTGGTGCTAGAGAAAAAGTCCATCAACGACATCTTTACCACCCCACTGGGCGCTTACGATCCTAAGAACTGGCGCATGTTCCGCTATGGCAACGGACAGTATACAGAAATGACGGGCACCGCCACGATGGATGTGGGCCGTGGCTACATGTTTATTGCCAAGGAAAACAAAGGCGCCTTGAATACCGGTGCCGGTGTAACAGTGGATAATGGCTTTAATAAGCCCTTCACCTTTACGCCTGCCAATGGTTGGAACTTGATTGGTAACCCTTTCAACTTCAACGTCCGTTGGGCAGATGTGCAGGCCGAAAACAACGCATTGGCTTCTGTGCCACTAAAAGTATTTAACGGAGGCGCTACTTTTACTGATGGAACCGCGTTGGCAGCATTTTCTGGTGGGTTCATTTTTGTGAATAGTACCTCACCCATTACCATCCCACATGTAAAATCTGGAAGAACAATGGCACCTCCGCCTCCAATGCGCAATGCCCTCGATACTGACCATTGGGTCGTTGACATATCACTCACATCCGGCAATCTGGTATCAAAAGGTGGTATAGGAATGAGTGCTGCTTCGTCAGAAGAGTACGACCAGCTAGACGACTTTACGGTTCCCCGTTTCCTTGACTTTCTGGAATTAAATCACAGTAAAAAATTACACGGAGCCAACTACGCCAAGGACGTGGTACCGGTTGCGGGTAATCACGAATGGCTCTTTGAAGTGATCTCTAATTCAGGTGAAGATCTGGTTAAACTTTCGTGGGATAATTCTTATTTCGGCTCTAATAGCAAACAGCTTGTTTTGTGGGATGAAAACTTGCAACGCGGCATCGATATGAGGACAAACGCTTCGTATGTCATGTCTCAGAAGCAATCCAAGGATTTCCGGATTATCTATGGCGATGCTGACTTTGTGCAGGAAAAGTCTAACCCGCGAAACCTGGTGTTCCATGGTGCCTACCCAGTACCTGCCACAGAAAAAGTGACATTTGCTTTTTCTACCCCGGAATCCAGCGAAAGCGTGCAAACCAGCGTAGAAGTGTACGATTTGCTGGGTCGGCAAGTAGCTGAAGTATTGAACAAGACCTTACCCGGTGGTTACCAGGAGGTAGTTTGGCAAATAGACCAGAACCACAGACCATTGCCGGGCGTTTATATAAGTGTTGTGAAGTTTGGCAACGAGGTTGCTCAGAAGCGGTTAGTCATCAAATAAATAGTAAGAAACACCAAAATCAAATACATATGAAAAAGCTGGTCATCTTGTTCGTTGCGCTTGCAGCAATAATGCCGGCAAGTGCGCAGCAGACTATCAAAGGGAGAAGTAATTCGGTAAAGCTGGATATTAGCTCAAAGCCGGTGTCTTCACCGCCCGTGTTGGTCTGGATATCGCCCGATCAAACCAGCTCAGTCATCACGGCAACTCAGCTAACACTGAAAGTGGGCGTGAACTCTGTATTGAATCTCAAAAATGTCACCATACTCATCAACGGGCAACCACAGGCCGACAGAGGTTTTGCGGTAACTTCGCCCGATGCTTCTAAGTTTACCAAGTTTGTAGAAAAGCAGCTCACGCTTACTCAGGGGCAGAACGAAATAAAAATTGTTGCCGAGAACGACAAGGGTGAGATTACCACCGAATCTAGAATGGTGAATGTAGCAGCGCCCGTAGTGATTGCCAATACAGAGCAGCGTACCGACTATGCGTTGATCATTGCCACAAACGATTATGACGAGTGGAGCGATCTGACTAACCCGGTTTTCGATGCCACCGCCATTGCCAAAGAATTAGAAGAAAATTATGGATTTAAAGTAGAGCGCGTGTTTAACAAATCGAAGCAAGAGGTGTTGACCAAAATACGCGAATACGCCAAACGCAATTACGGCACCGATGACCAGTTATTCATTTTCATTGCCGGCCACGGACAGTTCGATGATTTGGGCAAAGACGGTTACATCGTTTGTAAGGACTCAAGAACCAACGATGAAACTTACGACAGCTACATACCCTTTTCAGTGTTGCGTACTACCATCGATAACAACCCAGCCAAACACATCTTCCTAACCATGGATGTTTGCTTTGGGGGTACTTTCGATCAGGCCATTGCCAAACGCGGAGACGACCGCGACCAGATGTATGCCGATATACCGCAGGCAGAATACATCAGCAAAAAGCTGAAGTTCAAAACCCGTCTTTATATGACTTCGGGCGGAAAGCAATATGTTCCCGATGGTCGACCTGGCAAACATTCTCCTTTTGCCTCTAAATTCCTGGAGGCGCTAAGAGGTTACGGTGGCGCTTACCGTGTGCTTACCGCCAGCAAAATCTGGATGTCGGTGGAAACGGCTAAGCCAGAACCTAAGTTTGGCGACTTTGGCGACAACGAACCTGGCAGCGAATTTGTATTCCAGGCAAGGTGATCAGAACGATACTACTTGGGGCGGTTGTTCTGTTGTGCAGCGCAACTGATAAAATACCCGACCAGCAACAATTTCAGCGTGGGCTGATTTGGGAGGACAACCGCTATAATCTCTTACCGGCCAGCTATCCTACCGCTGCCCTGCTTCCGGCCGCACAGAGTTTAAAAAAGTATTACCCCCGCGTGGTGGCAGAACCCCGCCAAGATAATACGGGCGTAGCATGGGCCACCATCTGGAATGCGCGCACGGCAGCCGAAGCCATTGCCTGCAACGAAACAAACGCAACCGAACTAATCCGTTTTGCCTTTGCACCCGCTTACAATTACGCGTTGGTGCGCAAAGGTCCCGATTGCAGGGAAGCCATCAGTATCATGGATTTGCTGGAGTCAATGTCTAAAAATGGCACTCCTTATTTCTCCGAATTCCGCGAATTTTGTGCAGCAGAAGTTACAGCCGATTTTTACCCGCTGGCCAAAAACAAGCGGCTCTCTGGTGCGCTCAAACTTTACAACACCAACGATACACGCGAGATAAAAGTGCAGTCTGTGAAGCATGCGCTGGTAAACAAGCATGCTGTGTTGGTGGGGATGATTTGCCCGCCTTCATTCCAACTGGCGCAGGAGTTCTGGCAACCTCGCGAGCAACCTGATAAACAATATGGAGGCCATGCGTTGTGTGTGGTAGGATATGATGATACCAAGTTCGGGGGCGCCTTTGAGGTGGTGAACACGTGGGGAAAGAGCTGGGGGCAGGATGGATTCACGTGGATTCGCTACAAGGATTTCGTGGACTTTTTCCCTTATGCATTTTCACTTTTTCAGGTGGGCAGTGCCGCCTGTGCATCACCCCTGGAGGGCGGTGTTTCTTTCAGACTTTCTACAGGCGAAGAACTGCAGGTAACCTCAGATGGTGTGGAGGGGGAATACCGAATAGTCAAACCATTGCCCACTGGCACAGAACTGACTATTTCGGCTAACATCAACAGGCCTGCCTATTTTTACAGCTATTTTGTAGACCCTCACCACGACACCTTCGCTGCCTTCCCTATGAAGGGTTCGTTAACGCAGCCTATTCTATTCGATCAGGTGCGCATACCTGAAGGAATGAATTTTGTACGCTTAACAGAACCGGCCGGTACCAACGAGTTGTATTTTGTTTTCTCGCCCGAGAAGATTGAAGCTCAAACATTGGCAGGCTCTCACCGCGGGGCTACTATCGCTATTAATGCGGGTGTTACCTGGCAAAAGAACGCACCCGGTTTTTCGTCAACCATGAAAACACCTGTGGTAATCAAAGTCTATCTAGAACAAAAGTAGGCCCGTCAAGTGTAATTCGTTGTGTATTATTTTCATGTTAATACCTAAACGGTTGTCTTAAAACCGAAGTGTAAAAACGGTATGTTGGTCGGGTTCTGAAACAACGGTGAGGGTTCCGTTGTGCATTTGCATAATTTGTCTGGAAAGACTGAGACCAATACCCGAGCCGGTTTTTTTGGTAGTGAAGAAAGGCACAAAAATCCGGTTCATGGCTTCTTTGATAATGCCTGGTCCGTTGTCGGCAACCTCTACTATTATATGATTGTCCACATATCGGCCTGTCAGTTCGATGCGCCCGTTCGGGGTATGGGCCAGCGCCTCGATGGCATTCTTAATCAGGTTGATCAACACTTGTTCAATCATTTCTTCATCAGCCTGTATGGTGAGGTAGTCGGATTCACATTTGTGCACAAACTCTATTTGTGTTTTCCTGAACTCAGGCTTCATCAACTGACTTACCCGTTCAATCAGGTCTTTCAACAAAATGGTTTTTAAGCGAGGTTGTGGTAGCGAAGTGTACTCACGATAGGCGTCTATAAACTTGATCAGTCCTTTGCTACGGCTTTCAATAGTGTTGAGCCCCTCGCGCAAATCTTCTGCTCCCTCGTTTTTTAATTCATAGCCTTGTTCCTTTTTCACCAGATCATAATCCAGAATTTCGCGTAGGGTAGAGGTAAGCGAAGAGATAGGCGTAATGGAATTCATGATTTCGTGGCGCAATACCCGCGTTAGGTTTTGCCATGCTTCCAGCTCTTGCCGCTGTAATTCTGTTTGAATGTTTTGAAGCGTAATAAGCTTCACTTCGTTGCCGCGAATACGTATTTCAGTAGCTTGAATGGTAAGCTGAAAGTCGCTGCCCTGGCGGTGGAGCGAACTTTTACCCGGAGCGGTTTCCGTAATAGATTGATACAGGGCAGGATCGATTTTTTCTAATTCATGAATATTCTTAAAGTTGGCAGGCACTCCCATAAATCGCCTGGCGTTAGCGTTTATCAGTTGCACATTGCCATCGGTATCGAAAGATAAAATGCCGGTGCGCACCTGCTGTACCACCGTGTTCAGGTATTGCCAATGTTCTTCCTTTTCCGAGCGGGCTTTTCGGAAGGCTTCCAGCACTTCGTTGAAGGCTTCATTCAGTTCGCGAAAACTTTTTCCCAGCCGGTTGTCGGAGGTGAAACCCGAGATAAAATCGGAGTACTTGACAGATTCGAGAAAGCGGGTGAGCTTGCGGTTTGTTTGCGATGAAAACCGGTACAATTCCAGCAACTGCATTACAATAACGAAGCAGGTGAGCCCAGCCGCGAAAATCATGTTGGGCCGCGATACCATGTACACCATCAGCGCCATGGTAATGCCTATCAATATTACTCTGAAAGCAACCCGAAAACGGAAGTCGTTAAATGCCATGTGCTATGTTGCTTTCTGAGTTGAGCGTTTTCGATTAAAAGTAAGTTAAGTGATTACCTCCTAACGAACAACCTCGCTCGATAAGGCACGTGACCAATTAGAGTCCGTGTTTCTCCAGGCGCCTGTACAAGGAGGACCGCGTAAGGCCCAGCTCGGAAGCGGCCTGAGTAATATTGCCGTTGTATTTTTTCAGCACTTTGCGGATTAACAGTTTTTCCACCTCATCCAGGTTGTATTGATCGAGGGAGAGGCCTTGCTCGGTTTCTTTGCCATTGGTTACCGAGAAGTTGAAATCTTCGGGCTGCAATACCGAAGAGTTGCTCAAGATCACTGCGCGTTCGATGGCGTGCTGCAACTCGCGTATATTGCCCGGCCACGGGTGTTTGTGCATGCGCGTCATGGCGCCTTCGCTTATTTTGTTGATGCTCTTGTTGTAGCGGCCGGCATACTGCTTTAGAAAGTGGTTGGCCAGTAGCGGTATGTCTTCCATGCGGTCGCGCAGGGCAGGTATTTCTATTTCGATGGTGTTAATGCGATACAACAAATCCTGGCGGAAGCGGTTCTCTTTCACCATTTCGTAGAGCGGCATGTTGGTGGCACACACCAGTCTGATGTCTACCGTGGTTTCTTTGTTGGCACCCACACGGCTTACCCTGCGGTTTTGCAGCACCGTAAGTAGTTTGGCTTGCAGTGGCATAGAAAGATTGCCGATCTCATCTAAAAACAAAGTGCCTCCGTGGGCCATCTCGAAGCGACCGGGCCGGTCTTCTTTGGCATCGGTGAAGGCACCTTTCTTGTGGCCAAAAAGTTCACTTTCAAAAAGGGTTTCTGTTATAGAGCCCAGGTCTACCGACACAAACGATTCTGCCTTGCGGGCAGAGTTGCGGTGTATGGCACGGGCAATTAATTCTTTACCTGTTCCATTCTCGCCCAATATCAACACATTGGCATCGGTGTGGGCCACGCGCTCTATCGTTTGGAAGATGCGCTGCATGGCGGGGCTGGTTCCCATTATGTCGCTGAACTTTTCGTTCAATGCCTGGTTGATTTCCTGGTTCTTGATTTTCAGGGTTTGCACTTCATCGCGAGTTTCGCGCAAGCGCATGGCCGAAAATAAGGTGGCCAGCAGTTTTTCGTTTTCCCAGGGTTTCAACACAAAATCAGTAGCGCCCGCTTTAATGGCCTTCACAGCCATCTGTATATCGCCATAAGCTGTGATAAGCACCACCACGGCCGAAGGATCTATCTGCAGAATTTTTTCCAGCCAATAATACCCTTCGCTGCCGCTGCTCACATCTTTGGTAAAATTCATGTCGAGCAGAATTACATCGTAGTCTTCGTTGCCCATCAGGGCGGGCAGGGCCTCGGGGTTCTTTTCGATATCTACCTGGGCAAAATGCCGTTTCAAAAACATTTTAGCTGCCTTCAACAGATCTTCGTTGTCGTCAACGATCAGTATTTTTCCTTGCTTGCTTTCAGACATAAGGTGGTTGAAATTGGTCGGTTGTGTCCGTTTTTGAACTTTTTTGAACCCACTTAAGGCAATATTGATACCGGATGTGCCAAAAGCGCCAAATCTGTTGCAAATGCAGATTAACGGTGCAAACATAGCAAAATTACGTCCGAATGCGGACAGATGCGTTCAACTTTGAACGTAAAAATGGTCTTAAAGAGGGGTTTTTTGGGCGAAGAGCAACGGTTTGGGCGCTTGGCACGTTTGTTGGCAAAGACAGCACGAACACAAACTATTAATCTCTTTTCATGGATAAAAAAATTGCCAAGAAGACGTGGACACTGAAGCGGATTGCAACCTGGGGCGGAGGAGGTCTGCTGATTATTTTCATTTCTTATCAATTCATTTTTGCCGATAGGCGCTCGAAACTCAAAATCGAGAAAGATAAAATCACGATCTCTGAAGTGAAGAGAGGCGTTTTCCAGGAATTCATTCCTCAAACCGGAACCGTGGAACCCAGCCGTACTGTGTTTCTGGATGCCATTGAGGGGGGTAACATCAAACGCATTGTGGCCGAAAGCGGTGCCATGTTGAGAAAAGGTGATGTGATTCTGGAAATATCTAACCTGAACAGAGAAATTACCGTGTTGAGCCAGGAAGCGAGTTTGAACGAAAGTATCACACGCCAACGCGATACACGACTACTGATCACACAGAACGATTTGAACCAACGCCAAACACTGGCATTGATCGATAACCAGTTGGCCATATTGGCACCCCAATATGAACGCCAAAAGGTATTGTTCGAAAAGAAATTGATTTCCAAGCAAGAATTTGAACGCACGGAGGCAGACTACCTCTACAACAAAGAGCGCAGAAAAATTACTTACGAGGTTTACAAGAACGACTCTATCAACCGCATACGCCAGTTGCGCGAGTTGGACAAAGCGGAACAACGCATGAGCCTGAGCCTGGAAGGGGTAGGTAAAATTTTGGACAACCTCGTTATTCGCGCCCCGATTGACGGACAACTATCCACACCGCACTGGGAGATTGGCCAGGCTGTGAACCAGGGCCAGCGGTTAGGCCAAGTGGATATTGTGGGCAGCTTTAAAGTACGTGTGCCGATTGATGAATTGTATCTGCCTCGTATTTCCACAGGCCTGCGCGCCACTACCGATTTTGCAGGTAACACCTATGGATTGGTGATTACTTACATCTATCCCACCATTCAAAATGGTCGGTTTGAAGTGGACATGAATTTTGAGAATGAAACCCCTCAAGGCATTCGCAGAGGCCAATCGTTGCGCCTGCGCATTGAGTTGGGTCAGTCTTCTGAAGAGTTGTTGTTGCCGGTGGGTGGTTTCTATAAAGACACCGGTGGAAACTGGGTGTACGTAATGGATGCCGACAACCGTGCCGTGAGACGCGATATCAAACTGGGCCGCAAGAACACAGAGAACTTTGAAGTGCTGGAAGGGCTGAAGCCGGGCGATAAAGTGATCACCTCATCGTACGAGAACTTTGGTAATAATGAAGTTTTAATATTGAATTGATGCAACTTTTTTAAAAAAGGGGCGTCTAATCACCGTAACCATCGTAAAAAGAACAAGTACTAATACAACTAAACTGAATCCTCAACCATCTAAATAGTAAAACGCATGAGCATGATCAAGCTGAAAAACCTCGAAAAGGTTTATACCACCGAAGAAGTAGAAACCACCGCCCTCAACAACATCAACCTCGAAATCAAAGAGGGAGAGTTTGTGGCCATCATGGGCCCCTCGGGTTGCGGTAAGTCTACCTTGTTGAACATTCTGGGTTTGCTCGATAACCCCACCGGGGGCGAGTATCACTTTGGCGAACACGAAGTATCGAAGTACTCTGAACGCCAGCGCGCCCAGTTGCGCAAAGGTTCCATCGGCTTCGTATTCCAGAGCTTTAACCTGATTGATGAATTGACCGTTTACGAAAACGTAGAGTTGCCGTTGCTGTACATGAAAGTGCCCAGCGATGAGCGCAAGAAGCGTGTAGAAGAAGTGCTGGAACGCATGAACATCATGCACCGCAGAAACCACTTCCCTCAGCAGTTGTCGGGTGGACAGCAGCAGCGCGTGGCCATTTCCCGCGCCATTGTAGCAAAGCCCAGAGTTATACTTGCTGACGAACCGACTGGTAACCTCGACTCTGCCAATGGCGAAGAGGTAATGAAGTTGCTAAGCCAGTTGAATGAAGAGGGTACCACCATTGTAATGGTAACACACTCACCTTACGATGCCAACTACGCACACCGTATTGTGAACCTGTTCGATGGTAAGGTAGTAACCGAGAACATCAAAGAACACTTCCATATTTAATGGAATAAGT
>CAZRQK010000029.1:2800-23954 GCA_964602295.1 uncultured Ohtaekwangia sp. | reverse complement strand
ATTTACATCCGTAGGGAGTCCCATTGGGGCTTGGCGCGGATAAAGATTTCAGGACGTTCGACCAATAGATCCTGATGCGTTCTTCATAGTTTAGGTTTAGGTTAGGAAAAGGCCCTGGCGGAAGCGTCAGGGCTTTTTTATTGATTAATGTAGTGAGTGGGTCACTCGCATTCTCTCAACGAGATGTGCACACTGTAAGTTAATGTACAGTTACCTGTTCATTCATGAACAGAGTCGAGAGCTAAAACGCTGTTAATGTAGGTTTTTAGCCGTGGCACAATTGTTGGCAAGCCCCATGCAACCTTAACAGCCCCCATAGCGTCTTTGTCACACAAATCCCAGCCGCATGATCAAGAATTACCTGCTCATTACCCTCCGCAGCATGATGAAGAACAAAGTCTTCATCTCCATCAACATCTTAGGCATGGCCATTTCCATAGCCTGCTGCATTGTAGCTTATTTTAACTACGACTTCAATCGAGGGTTCGATCAGCACCACACCCAGGCGGCCACCATCTATCGGGTAAATTCCTTAAGGGAGTTTCAGAACGAAACCACCAAATTCGGTTTTGCCCCGATGGCTTTGGGTAATGTCATCGCGCAGAATGTTAAAGATGTGGACAAAGTAGTTCGCTATTCCCCCGGTGGCGGCAACTTTCGTGTGAAGGAAGAACTCTTCAATACTGATCTTACTTTTGTCGACCCCGAGTTCTTTCAATTATTCACTTACACGTTCGTGGAAGGAGGGCCTGACCTGAGCGACAAAACCAAGATGGTTATCAGCGAGGACCTGGCAAAAAAATATTTCGGCAACGAGAAGGCCTTGGGCAAGGTAGTTACACAGGTGCTGGATAGCGGCCGTTTACAATACTATGAGATAAGCGGAGTGTATGCCAATCAGCCTACAAACTCCAGTTTTAATAATAACGCGTTTACCAACTTCCACAACCAGTTTAGCGGCACAGGCGACTACAACGAAAACAGTTGGAAATACCGCATCACCTTGTTCCTGCAAATTGACGACCCCGCGCGGGTGCCTTTGGTGCAAAAAGCCATCAACCCCTTTGTAGCCAACAACAACCAAATACGAGAAGACTTTATCATAAAAGAGTATCCGTTGCAGTCGTTTGTGGGCATGGGTGTAGCCGATACGTACGACAGGGTACCCGGCACGTGGACCCGCAGCGGCTCCCCATTGGCTGCTGTGGTGGGGGTAGGTGTAATGGGTATTTTGATTTTGCTCATAGCCTGCTTCAATCTTACCAACACTGCTATTGCCATCTCATCGCGCAGATTGAAAGAGATAGGCATACGCAAAGTAATGGGCAGCATGCGCAGGCACCTGGTGTTTCAATTCATTGGCGAAACCATGTTAATATGTTTTGGTTCCTTACTGGTAGCCATGGTGTTGGCCGATTGGGTGTTGATTCCTGCCTTTAACCAGCTTTGGCCCGAAATGAAATTGGAAGCCAATTATTTCAATAGCCCCGGCTTTTTGATGTTTATGATCGGCACTTTGTTTTTCACCGGGTTATTGGCTGGAAGCTACCCGGCATTTTATATCAGCAAATTTCAGCCCACCAGTATTTTGAAAGGCAGACTGAAGTTTGGTGGTACTAATTATTTCACACGCACTTTACTTACCCTTCAGTTCGCAATTTCGTTGATAGGAGTGGTTTGCAGTCTAGCGTTTACAGACAATGCAAGATTTCAGCGCGAGTTCGATTTAGGATTTGATAAGGCAGGTGTGGTTTATACCTACGTAACAGACCGGTCGGAGTTTGAAGTGTACCGTAATGAATTGCTAAAGAACAATGACATACGTGTGGTGGCCGGGTCGGAGCACCACATCCTTTCTAATACTTTTCAGGATCCCATTAAACACGAAGAGAAAGAGATTGAAGTAGACATCATGAACGTGGGTGATGACTACCTAAAAGCGTTGGGTTTAACGCTTTTGGAAGGCAGAGACTTTGTGAAAGACTCGGAGACTGATCGCAAAGAGTCCGTCATCATAACGGAAGGGCTGGCACGCGAATTTGGCTGGGCCAATGCCATAGGCAAAGAAGTGCTGTGGATGGATACCGTAAAATTGTACGTAGTAGGGGTGGTTAAAGATATTTATAACCGTGGTCTCTGGCGCCCCCTGTCGCCTACCATGCTGCGCTACAATAATCAGGATAATATACGGCACGTAATTGTTAACACTTCGCTGGATAAGGCGAAGGAAGTAAACACGTACATGGAAGCAAAATGGAAAGAGATATTTCCCAACCAGCTTTATAATGGTCGTTTCATGGACGAAGAAATGGTGGAGGCCAATACGGTGAATAACAATATTGTAAAGATGTTCATCTTTCTGGGCGTAGTCGCTTTGATGTTATCTGCCACAGGTTTGTTCACTCTGGTGTCGCTCAATATTATTAAGCGTATGAAGGAAATAGGTGTGCGCAAGGTTTTGGGCGCTTCTATGGGTAACATTACGCGGGTAATCAACACTGAATTTGCGATCATACTGTTGATAGCGTGCGCTTTGGGTGGAGCCATGGGTTCGTGGATGGCTGCCATGTTGATGGAGAGCATTTGGAATTACTACCAGCCGGCCACGGCCGTTACCATTATGGTTTCTGCATCGTTGTTGTTGATTATTTCAGTGCTGTCCGTTGCTTCTAAAATTTATGGCACTCTTCGCTTAAACCCTTCGCATGTACTGCGCGATGAATAAAGCATGAAAATTTGGGGTTGAAAAAACGAGAGTGAGGCCTGTAACTAACCGCACGCCACTCACGTCTAAACCCTGCACACTTGTAAAACACCCTAACAAAATAGAGTTATATGCTGCAGAATTTCTTTAAAGTAGCGCTGAGGAATATTTTGAAATATAAATTCTTCTCGGCCATTAATATCCTGGGGATGACCATCGGCCTTACAGCCTGCCTGATGATCATTCTTTACGTGGTAGACGAGTTGAGTTTCGATACATTCCACACCAAGGCAGATCGCATTTACCAGGTAGGTTTGCACGGCAAAATAGGAGGGCAGGATATTAGTGTGGCCAATACATGTCCCCCCATGGCTGCGGCTTTGGTAGCAGATGTACCCGAGGTTGAAGCTTCTACTCGCATTGCAGGCTGGTTTGGTCAGCCGTCCATTAAGTACGAAGACAAATCATTTGCCGAAGAAGGTGTTTATTTTGCAGACTCCAACTTCTTCGACTTTTTCAGTTTCCGTTTGCTGGAGGGCGATGCGCGCACCGCTCTGATGGAGCCCAACACGTTGGTGATGACGCCTGCCATGGCTACCAAATATTTTGGAACCGAACCCGCAGTAGGCAAATTACTTACCGTGGGAGCTGATAACCGTACTTATAAGGTAACGGGCATAGTGGAGGAAGCACCATCCAATTCTCACTTTCAGTATAATATTTTGGTTTCAGCCGAGTCGAGCGAAGGAATGCGGACAGGCATCTGGCTGAATAATTTCATGTACACCTATTACCTGCTGCGCGAAAACACTTCGGTAGACGCAATGAACGCGCGCTTTGAAGCGATGGTGGAAAAATACATTGGCCCTGAGATTGAAAGATTCATGGGCACCACACTGAAGCAAATGAAAGAGCAAGGCGGTGCCTATGGCTACTACTCCACACCCTTATTGGCGTTGCACTTCGATACACGGTCGCAGGGGCCGTTGGAGCCGGCCGGTAACATGATGTATGTTTATTTCTTTGGTGGCATTGGCTTGTTCATATTGGTAATTGCTTGCATCAATTTTATGAATTTATCTACCGCGCGTTCAGCCGGTCGTGCCAAAGAGGTAGGGTTGCGTAAAACACTGGGTTCTTTGCGCGGCCAAATGGTTTACCAATTCCTGGCAGAATCTACCATCTACAGCCTGGCTGCTGTGGTGCTGTCGGTGGTGGCATGCTATTTCCTGCTACCGTATTTCAATACATTGGCAGGTAAGGAATTAACCATGGCTGCATTCTCCTCGCCTTTGTTCATTGGCGGCCTTTTTGGATTGGTGGTTTTGGTGGGGCTGGTGGCCGGAAGCTATCCTGCCTTCTACCTTACTTCTTTCAGTGCCGTGGAGGTGTTGAAAGGCAAGGTGCGGGCCGGTATGAAGAGCAAAGGTGTGAGAAGTTTCCTCGTGGTGTTTCAGTTTGCGCTTTCCATCTTCCTCATCATTTTCACTGCGGTGGTGTATCAGCAGCTTAGATTTATGCAAGAAAAAAACCTGGGTATCGATAAAAATAACATTCTGGTAGTGCGAAGTACCGGCAGATTGGGCAACAATGGTGACGCATTTCGCAATGCACTGCTGCAGCAACCCGGCATTGAAAAAGTAAGTTATACCAACAATACATTTCCTGGGGTAAATAATACCACTGTGTTCAAAGAAGCGGGGTCGGAGCAAGATCACATCATGGGTGTATATTCAGCCGACTACGACCACATGGATGTAATGAAATTTGAATTAAAAGAAGGGCGTTACTTTTCGCGCGATTTCCCTTCCGACTCGCTGGCCATCATCCTGAATGAAGCGGCCGTACGCGAGTTTAACTTTACAGATCCATTGAATTCAGAAGTACTGTATAATGGCAGCAATGGCACAGAATTCCAGAAGTATAAAATTATTGGCGTAATGAAAGATTTTAACTTCGAATCCTTCCGCGACAAGGTTCGCCCGCTGGCGGTGGTATTGTCTGGCAGTGCGCGCACTTTAATGATACGGTATGAGGGTAGCCCTTCGCAATTGGTCGGGAATGTGGGCAAGCTGTGGAAAGAGATGGCCAACAACGAACCTTTCGAATACGAGTTCCTCGATCAAAGCTTTGACAGGCTCTTCCGCTCGGAGCAACGCATGGGCACTGTATTCAGCGTGTTTTCAGGCCTGGCCATATTTGTTGCGTGCCTGGGTTTGTTTGCTTTGTCGGCATTCACCTCCGAACAGCGCACCAAGGAGATTGGTATTCGCAAGGCCATGGGGGCGTCTTCTTTCGGCCTCACGCTTTTGTTGTCGAAAGAATTTACCAAGCTGGTGCTGATTGCATTCGTACCGGCAGCGGCTGGGGGTTGGTACGTTTCCAACAACTGGTTGCAGGAGTTTTCTTACCGTGTAGAAATCAGTCCGCTAATTTTAGTGGGCAGTGGTGTGGCCGCCATTATTATAGCCTGGCTAACTGTAAGTTTCCAATCAGTGAAAGCGGCCCGTTCTAACCCCGTGGAGTCGTTGCGATACGAATAGCATTCAAAGCTTAAACGAATAGAGGCTGTCCCAAAAGTTAAGATGTATGCGTCATTCTGAGTGTTAGCGAAGAATCTCTTTTAAATTTTTAGAGATGTTTCGCTAACGCTCACCATGACGTGCAACTTTCGGGGCAGCCTTTTTTCTTTTTTTGGTGCAACCTCCTACTAACAGGCCGCGTCAAAGGGGCAAACCCAAACATCCCATGATCAGGAATTACCTCGTTATCGCCCTGCGCACCATGCGCAAGTATTCATTTTATTCGTTCATCAACGTTCTGGGTCTGGCCGCTGGCATTACGGCCTGTCTGTTCATTGTATTGTACGTGGTGGACGAGTTGAGCTACGATCGGTTTCACACCGATGCAGAAAATATTTATAGGGTAGGGTTGCACGGAAAAATTGCCGGTCAGGAGCTTCGGGCTACGACTAGCTCGCTGCCCGTGGCACCCACCATGAAAGCCGAAATACCCGGTATAGAAGAAACGCTGCGCATCATTCCTGCCACGCGCAATTCGGGGTTGGCCTTTCGCTACCAGGACAAGGTGTTTACCGAAAATAAGATTTTCTATTCCGACTCTAATTTCTTCTCATTTTTCACCTTTCCCTTGTTAAAAGGCTCGACCGCGCAGGTGTTGAAGGATGTGAATACCATGGTGATATCGGAGTCGCTTAGCAAGAAATATTTTGGTGAAGAAGATCCGATTGGAAAAATAATAGAGGTGGGCAATGATAAAATGCCGTGCAAGATAACCGGTGTGGCCAAAGAGGCACCTTCCAACTCGCACTTCCACTTCAACGCGGTCATTTCATTTATTAGCGTGGAGAAAGATTTCTTTCCTGGCTGGACTGGCAATTCGGTTCAGACATACATCAGAAAAGCGCCAGCTACTACCGCGGCAAGCATCAACAGCAGCCTTGAAACCATTGTAGAAAAGCATGTAGGCAAAGAAATTGAACAGGGCTTGGGAATCACGTTAGCCGAATTTCGCAAGCAGGGTGGCATCTATAGTTACTTCGTCTACCCGTTAACAGATACCCGACTGAAATCGGATCTGCAAGAGCAAATCGAACCGGGCAGCAATCTACAGTACATCTATATCTTCACTGCGGTGGGTATTTTCATATTGGTCATCGCGTGCATCAATTTCATGAACCTATCTACTGCACGCTCGGCCAACCGCGCCAAAGAAGTGGGGTTGAGAAAAACGTTAGGGTCAGCACGTAGCCAGATGGTATTTCAGTTTTTGGCGGAGTCGGTGGTTTATAGCCTGATGGCTGTTGCACTTGCTGTCATGATCTGTTACTTACTGCTTCCTCAGTTCAATTTGTTGTCAGGTAAAAGCCTTACATTCGATTTTCTTGTTCAACCCTTTTTCTTAGCCACGCTGGCCGGTATTGTATTGTTTATTGGCCTGGTAGCCGGCAGTTATCCGGCATTCTATCTTACTTCATTCAACACTGTAGAGGTGTTGCGAGGCAAGGTAAGGGCTGGGTTAAAAAGTAAAAGTGTGCGCAGCACGCTGGTGGTACTACAATTCTCCATCTCAACATTTTTAATTATTTCTACGGTAGTGGTCTACCGCCAATTGCAGTATATGCAAAACAAAGACATGGGGTTAGATCGCCACAATGTAATTACCATCAACAATACCCGCAGGCTTGGAACAAATGCCGAGGCTTTTAAAAATGCGATAGAAGATCTGGCCCAAGTAAAGGCGGCCGGCTTTGCTAGTAATGCGTTACCGGGGGTAGACAATACCACCGTTTTCCGTCAGCAAGGCTCGGAGCAAGACCATTTAATGGCGCTGTACTATACCGATTGGGACCACGCAGATGTAATGAAGATAACTCTGAAGGAAGGAAGGTTTTTCTCCCGCGATTTTGCATCTGATACAACCGCATGTGTGATCAACGAAGCTGCCCGATACGAACTGGCACTGGATGCACCGTTGGATACCGAGCTTACTGATTTTCAAGGCACCGTACCCGAGAAGATTAAAATTGTGGGCGTGGTAGCCGACTTTAACTTTGAATCTTTGAAGAGTAGTGTGCGGCCACTTGTTATTAGATTGTCCCCGGCTACCCGAAGAAATTTGATGATACGGTACGAAGGTAGTGCAGCGGAAATGGTGACAGCCGTGGAGTCTAACTGGAGGAAGTATGCGACCGGAGAGCCGCTGGAATATACTTTTCTAGATCAGGATTTCGACCAATTGTTTCGTGAAGAGCAGCGTTTGAGTACGATTTTTTCAGTGCTTACTACGCTGGCCATTTTCATTGCCTGCCTCGGCTTGTTCGCTTTGGCGGCATTCACAGCCGAACAACGCACAAAGGAAATTGGCATTCGTAAAAGTATGGGCGCTACGGTGGGCAATATTGCGGTGCTGCTTTCCAAAGAGTTTACTGTGTTGGTATTTATTTCGGTTTGCCTGGCCTCGGTGCCTGCCTATTTCTTGTTGCAGGATTGGCTGAGCGATTTTGCTTATCGCACCGACTTAAGCTGGGGCGTATTTGTAATGAGTGGGGCTGCCGCCATGGTTATCGCCTGGATAACGGTGGCTTTCCAGGCGTTGAAAGCCGCCATGGCCAAGCCGATCAATTCTTTGCGATACGAATAGAAGAAAGCGTGCGGGCTGCTATTGCGTAGCCTGCCTATCCTTTTTGAAGATGAAGTTTTTAGGCTCGTACTTCTTGGGCGCATATAGAAAGCCGAAAGCTTCGCATCCGTCTTTGCTGTGTTTGGCATGGTGAATATAGTGCGCGTGAATCATGCGCTGCAAATATCTACTCCGTTTCGCTGGGCGCCATTTTATGCGCTGGTGCACAATGATGTCGTGGAAGACGAGATAGAAGATGCCGTAACAAAGAATGCCAAGGCCAACGGACAATAAGTACGGATTGTAATTGACCAATGTGGCATAGTAGAACAGACCGATGGAAGGTAAGCTAAACACTACGGCAAAAAGATCATTGCGTTCAAGGGAGTGATCGTGCACTGTGTGGTGCGATTTATGCCATGTCCAAAGAATGCCGTGCATGATGTATTTGTGTGTGAACCACGCCACGAATTCCCAGAACAGAAAGGTTCCTACTACTATCAACGCACATAAAAAAACCGTCAACACATCCATAATGACTACAACAATTATTTTTTAAAATAAGCTTCCAACACGCGGTAGCGGTGGTCAAAAATAGCATTTACCTGTCGCTGCACAAAAAGGCTATTTGCCAGGCGGCCCAAAATCCCCAAGGGAATGGCATAGTTTACTTCGTCCGTCATCTCCACGCCTTCGGGTGTTTCTTTAAAATGATGCTGGTGATGCCACAACGCATAGGGCCCGAATCGTTGTTCGTCCACAAAATAATGGGGCTCCGCCACGTGCGTAATTTCTGTTACCCAGTGCGCGTGAATGCCTGGCAGCACATTTACTTTATACCTGATGATCTGACCCGCATACGTTTTTTCTCCTCCCGATTGATACAAAATTTTAAACCCCATATGGTCTGGTGTTATACGCGACAAGTTTTTGGGTGTTGAGAAAAAGGCCCAGGCCTCTTTAAGAGAGATGGGTAATATTTGCTTGCGTTGCAGGTTATAAATTTTCATCCTAATGCTAAAACGCCTGCATCTTCACAATGTTCCGTGCCATGCCAGGAAAAATAAGACCGTGAAAAGGTAGCACGGCATACCAATACAAACGTCCCCACAGACCAAGCGGACGAAACGTAGCGGTTTGAATCAATTGTGCCACGCCATCAGCAGAACCTACCTTGAATTCTAGCCACGCTTCGCCTGGCAATTTCATTTCGGCATACAAAAGGAGTCGTCCTTTCCTGCGGTCGGCAACCAGCACACGCCAAAAGTCCAATGCGTCTCCGGTCTTTAAATCAACAGGGCTTCGTCTTCCCCGTCTAAGCCCTACGCCACCCACCATTTTGTCCATCATGCCCCGAATGCGCCACATCCAGTTTCCGAAGTACCAACCCTTATCGCCACCAATCTGCCAGATATTTTCAATCACGTGTTCGGTGTCTATTTTGATTGGCACCACTCGCTTGTCATGAAAAACACCCTCTTGGGGCACTTGAATAAAATTAAGGAAGTCAGGATTGATGCGGGAGGCAGGCAGCGCATCCGTCCAACTGGAAATAATATTGTTTTGCTGGATACGGTCGAAAGCTAAATGCAGCGTTTCAGCATACGTTAAACGCTTAAGTGGCACAATGGAGTTAATCAAATCATTATTACAGACCACCTCATTCTTCAGGCTATTCACCAGCGTACGTGCCAGCGAATAGGAGGTGGTAGTAACAAATACCAACCATAGAGAAGAGAGTTTGGGCGACAGCAGGGGTACGGTGATGATCCATCTGCGGAGTTTCCGCACACGCGCATACACCAGCAGCATTTCTTTGTACGTTAATACATCCGGGCCACCAATATCGAAAGTCTGATGAAAGGTGGCCGGATTGAGTAACACACCGTGGAGGTAGTCGAGTACGTTGCGGATACCGATGGGCTGGCATTTTGTTTTCAACCACCGAGGTGCAATCATAACCGGAAGTTTTTCAACCAGGTCGCGAATGATTTCGAAAGAGGCACTACCAGAACCAATAATGATAGCCGCCCGCAATACGGTAAGTGGCACTTGCGATTGTTTTAAGATGCCCTCTACATTTTTTCGGGATGAAAGATGGGCAGAGAGGTTGGCATCGTTGGCGATACCACTTAGATAAATAATCTGTTGTGCCTTGGTTTTTTTGATGTATTCAACAAAATTCTGTGCGGTTCTTTCCTCCATGCTACTGAAGTCGGCATAGGAAGAACTCATTGAATGAACGAGATAATAAGCAGCGTCAATGTCAGTAGGAAGTTGGCTTAGCGATTCTTTCTCGCCCAGGTCGGCCTCTACAACTGTGATATTTTTCAGGAAAGTCTCTGAAAAATCTTCCCAATCAAACCTGCGCTGGTCGCGCACAAGGCAAATAACCTGATGACCTTCATTCACTAAAACAGGCAAGAGCCTTCGCCCGATGTAACCCGTAGAGCCAGTGAGCAGTATGCGCATCTCATTAATTTTGCAGGGCCTCCTTATAGACTTTCAACACGCGTTCGCGCGCATGTGCGTGTAGAACGATTGGCGACACATAAGCGGGCGTACCCACTTCGGGCACCCACTTTTTAATGTAGGTATGTGTGGGATCGAACTTGTCGGTTTGCAAGGAGGGGTTGAAAACGCGGAAGTAAGGTGCCGCATCGCACCCCGATCCTGCGGCCCATTGCCATCCGCCATTGTTGGCAGCCAGATCGAAGTCGAGTAGTTTTTTCGCGAAGTAAGCTTCGCCCCATTTCCAGTCAATCAACAGGTGTTTGGTGAGGAAGCTGGCCACAATCATGCGCACGCGGTTGTGCATAAAGCCGGTGGTGTTCAATTCGCGCATACCCGCATCTACAATGGGGTAGCCCGTTTTTCCCTCGCACCATTTCTGAAATTCCTCCGGATCATTTCTCCATTCAATGTGATCGTAAGCTGGCTTGAATGCCCTTTGTGCCACGTGCGGGAAATACCATAAAATCATAAAATAGAAATCGCGCCAGATCAGTTCGTTCAGCCACGTTTCATTTTTCTTTTGTGCGATGGTAGCCAGTTGCCGAATGCTGACCGTACCAAATCGCAAGTGCACACTTAACCGGGTGGTGCCCTCTATGCCCGGATAATTTCTTTGCTCATGGTATTTTTCGATGATGGACTGTCTGATCTTGCGGTCGGGAAATGCAAAATGTAATGGGGTAAAGCCAATTTCCTCCAGAGTGGGCATGGCCAACGGCTCCATTTTTTTCAGTCGATGAAAATACTTTTCTGTGGGGTATGATTTCAGATGAAATGAAGTGAGTTTACTTTTCCACTTTTTACTGTAGGGTGTAAAAACGGTATAGGGATTTCCATCGTCTTTCAGTACCTCTTCTTTTTCGAATATTACCTGGTCTTTAAACGTTTTTAACGTACTGCCTTTGGCTTCCAGTAAATCTTTCACACGTCTATCGCGTTCAAGGGCATAGGGCTCGTAGTCGTGGTTGGTGTAAACCCAGGCAGGGTTCAGTTTTTTGAATACTGTTACCGGATCGCCATGCAGCACCAACAGAGAACTGCCGTGCTTTTCCAAATCTTGTTTTAAGTGGACCAGGCTTTGGTGAATGAAGGCCACCCTGCGGTCGGCTTGGTCCTCTAACAGGTCCAGAATAGCTGAGTCGAAAATAAAAAGCAGCACCACGTTCGATTGTTCCCGCAAGGCATGGTAAAGTGCTGCCTGATCGGTTACGCGCAAGTCTCTTCGCAACCATACCACGGTGGTAGACCGATCGATGATCTCATCAGGATTTTTGTGCCCGAAGTACTTCAATTTGTTTTTCTATTTGATCGATAGCATCCATCATAGAAGCGTATTTTTTGAGGTCGCCAGAACGCTGTACGTGCATAGCTTCTTCCAACTTTTTCTTACGTTCTTGCTCGAGCTTCTCAATTGGATCTTTTCTAAACCATTTCATACCGGAAGAACAACCGGGGTGCCAAAAGGTTTAGGCGGTGGCTAAGCCAACTGTGGCAGTTGGCCCTGTTGTAAAATCAATTTAAACCAGGAAGTGTATTGATGCGGGTTTCTTTGCGCATCTTCTTTCAAATCGTCCAGGCTCATAAACTTCCAGTCTTCTACTTCATCTGTGTTGATGCTCGGGATTCCATCGAAGGTGCCAATGAATACATGGTCTACTTCGTGTTCGGTCAGGCCGTGGTCGAGGGTGGTCTTGTAGGTAAATTTATAGGCAAATTCGGGTTGCAGATCAATGCCCATTTCCTGCTTCAACTTTCTGCGCGTGGCTTCTGCCATGGATTCGTCTGGCAGGGGATGGCTACAACACGTGTTAGTCCATAACCCACCGCTGTGGTATTTATGCTGTGCTCTTTTTTGAAGCAGTATGTCGCCATCGGAGTTAAATAGCAAAATGGAAAATGCCCGGTGCAGCAAGCCCTGACGGTGTGCCTCCATCTTTTCCATGGTACCTATTTCTTTGTCGTGTGCGTCTACCAGAATTACGTGCTCCATCAGATCATGTTTAGCTGGTGGCGCACAAACGAGTAGGCAAGTATCCTGAGCTTTTGGCGGTTACGTATACGTATGCGACTTTTCATGACGTGCTCTGATGGCGTGTTTCTGATTTTTCGGAAGAGGGCAAGATAATACAAATACGCTACATAGACACCGAAGCGTGCTGCGTGTGGCAATTGCTTAATGCCCAGGTAGCCCTCGTGAAAATCGGCCGCAATATTTTCTTCAATCTGCTTTTTGCATTCATCATCAAAACTGTCGAATTGAACACCGGGAAAGTAAGCCCGACCCATTCCTTCATAGTCGGCTTGCAAATCGCGCAAGAAATTAATCTTTTGGAAGGCAGAGCCTAACTTCATGGCGAATGGTTTCAGTTTTTGATACTGTGCTTCATCGCCTTGGCAGAACACGCGTAGGCACATTAAGCCCACCACTTCGGCCGAGCCCAGAATGTATTCTTCAAAACGCTCCTTGTCGTACGTCTTTTCCGTAAGGTCGTACTCCATACTTTTCAAAAACAAAGCAATCAACTCATGTTCAATTTTAAAAGTACGAACGGTGTGCTGAAAACTGTTGAGAATGGGGTTCAGGCTAATGCCCTCTTCAATAGCCTCGTAGGTTTCGGCCTTGAATCGTTTGAGAAGTTTTTCTTTGTCGTAGTCGTGAAAGGTATCCACAATTTCATCTGCCAGCCGAACGAACCCATAGATAGCATAGATGGGATTACGTAATTCTTTTTTAAGGCACCGGATGCCAATGGAGAACGAAGTGCTGTAGGCCTGCGTGGTAATGCGCGAGGCAGCAATAGAAACGTGGTCGTAAAGGGCCTTTTGGGTCATGGTACCTTAATTTACGATAATTAAGTGAGTAATCTGACTTACAGCGCTTTTGCCCTTTTTATCAACTCTCTGGCCACCACCTGCCCGGAAATAAGGGAGGGGGGCACCCCTGGCCCGGGCACCGTTAGCTGTCCTGTAAAAAACAGGTTGCGCACCTTTTTGTTTAACAGCGATGGCTTTAAATGTGCTGTTTGGAGCAGCGTATTGGCCAGCCCATAAGCATTTCCCCGGAAGGCATTGTAATCGTTGATGAAATCGTTGTGCGCGTAAGATTTTTTATAAACAATATTCGGAGTTATAGATTGCCCGGTCATATTTTCCAATCGCTCCATCACCATCTGAAAATATTTCTCACGGGTGGACTCCTCGTCTTTCAGGCCAGGGGCCACAGGTACCAAGATCACCAGATTTTCATGGCCGGGTGGAGCTACAGATGGATCTGTTTTAGACGTGCATGATAGATAGAATTGCGGCTTGGTGGGCCACTGCGGGTCGGTGTAAATTTCTTTGGCATGCTGCGTAAAATCCTGATCGAAGAAAAGGGTATGGTGCAGCAGCCCTTCTATTGGTTTGGAAAGTCCCAGATAAAACAGAAGGCTCGAGGGAGCCATCACCCGTTTGTTCCAATAGTTTTCTGAATACCTGCGATGCGAGGCCGGCAGCAGTTGTTGCTCCACATGGTGGTAGTCGGCACCAGCTACTACAAAGTGAAAGGGTTGGAAGCTGCCATTCACCACCAACCCGGTGGCCATGTTTCCTGCCACTTCAATTTTCTCTACGTTGGCATTGTATTGAAATTTTACTCCTTTCTCCTCGGCCAGACTCACCATGCCCTCTACAATTTTATACATGCCTCCTCGTGGGTACCAGGTGCCCAAGGCCATGTCGGCATAGTTCATCAGGCTGTAGAGTGCGGGAGTGTTTTCTGGGGTGGCGCCCAAAAACAGTACTGGAAATTCCAGCAGCTTAACAATACGCGGCTCTTTGAAAAATTTGCGCACATAGCTGGCAATAGATTGAAACACATGCAGTTTGAGCGCATTTTTGGCCAGGTTCAGATCGGCAAACTCCATCAGCGACAGGCCTGGCTTATACACCAACTCATTGATGCCTATATCGTATTTGCGTTTACCTTCTTCAATGAAGGTGAGCAGGTGTTTGCTGCTGCCTGGCTCTAACTTGTCGAACAGTTGGCACAAGGCTGGTATGCCTGCCGGAAGATCGATATAGTCGTCTTTCGCATACACAATGCGGTAAGAAGGATCGAGTCGATCGAGTTGATAATAGTCTGAAGTATGCTTGCCAAAAAGGTTAAAATATTTTTCGAATACATCGGGCATCCAATACCAACTGGGCCCCATGTCGAAAGTGAAACCATTGGCTTCTAATTTTCGGGCACGCCCACCGGGCAATGCATTTTTTTCGAATATGGTTACGTCAAAGCCCTGGTGTGCCAGGCACGTGGCAGCCGACAAACCTGCAAATCCTGAACCGATAACGGCAACTTTTTTCATCGTTAAACAATGCTACAGAACTAAAAGGAGAATTTGCACTTTTTGTTTAACGAAAGAGGGTAGTAAGTCGAAATTCTTTCCCATAGAAACTTAACCGTAGATTGTCGATTCTATTTAGTTCCGCGACTAATTGACCGAAGCCCTGCGAGTGCGTATTTAATTGTGTGTACGTTTTCTTGACTGAGAATTTCGGCAGGGCGTTCTGAAAATTTTTTCTGCATTTACGCTGCTTGTTTTGTGACCGGGTTGAAACTATAGTGATACTATAGACTTTATAAAATGGATTTTTTTTGTTGGACCATGGCCTGATTCAGCGTCTATAAGCGACCAGCCGCCAGCTTGCTCATAGGAAATATTTCCTTACCTTAGGTAACATAAGGGTAATGTTCGATTGCCTGAATCTATGAGTTTGGCGAGGTTTGCTGGTATTCTTTTTTTGCTTTTTGCTCTCGGGCCTTTTATGCCGGGCTTTTATGCCCATGCCCAACGTGGCCGCATTACCAAACCGGCCACTTCTTCAGTAATGGACCCCAATGCAGATGGATTCGTTTCTAAGACCGCTGCGGGATTCTCCAACGATGGCTACTACGTGGATGAATTTGAGATCAGGATGTTTGGCATCCCCAAATTAACTGGCGATGTAGCGGGAGACAACATTGGAAAAAGCTGTGGGATCACCGATCTGATACCCGACCGAGACGGATTTTCTGTCTATGCAGTGCGCGATGTTGGTAATAATTTGATCTTCCGTTTCCGCGTAGGCGATGATAACCCAAGCGTGGAGGCATGGACCATTCTGCTCGACACAGACGGCCTTTTCGGCAGTAGCGATCCCAATGCTACAAACGACAATCCAGGATTTGAGGTTGATATTACATTAATCAAAAATCCGCAGGCAGGCGTTTTTGTTTACGACATCGATGGTAACAGTGGGTGCCCGGCCCCATTTCTTTCCTACAACCTCGCTACCAACTTTCAGATAGCTATTGCAGACGAGGTGAGTTGTGGAGATCCGGATTACTTCTACGATATTTTTGTGCCGTTCGCACCCATAGCAAATTACTTTAACATCAGCGAAACCTCGGGAGTCAGGTTTGCGGCTGTTACCAACGTATCGGCCACCTGTGCTCTGTCGGGAAAGATAGCCGATATTTCAGGCGTTGATTACGATGAGTATAGATCTTGTGTGCCTTGCGCTTTTACTGCCCTGGTAGACAACCAATGCCCCACCGCCATTGCCGATTTGTGCGAAACCTGTGCGGGCTTTGAGAAAGAAAAAGTAAATAAGCCAACCATCGATTTACCTGTAAGGGCAGGGCAAACCGTTATCTCTGGCACGTCCGATCCAGACATCTTCATTGTGGTTGAAGTGTATGAACGCATTGGGGGAACCGACACCGCGCCAATATGGAGCACCACACCGCGCGAAACGAAGAGTGGTTATGCAGTAGGCACTGTTTGGTCGTTGACATTGACAAATCCGCTTATTGCGTTCGATCGCATAGTAGCCAGGGCGTTGCGAACGGAAAACAGTGTGCCTTGCGGGGCCAATGGCGGTAACTTGGCAAGCGTTTCTGTTACAGTGGTTCAACCCAACACACCGCCAGCAGCTGTAAGTCAGTCGGTGACCGTGGTGGAGGATGTGCCCAGAATAATCACCCTGTCGGGCACAGACCCCGAGGGGGATGCCCTACTTTACTCGTTGGTAACCAGTCCGAGTCACGGTTCATTAACCGGCACACCGCCCAATGTAACTTACACACCTGCCTCCAACTTTTTCGGCAACGATAGTTTCACGTTTCAGGTCAGCGATGGTATTTACCAATCCGCGCTACCCGGTGTGGTAACCATTACAGTTACGCCAGTCAACGATGCGCCCATTGCGCAAAGCCAAACCCTATCGACAACTGAGGACACACCTCGGAATATTGTATTAACTGCCGCTGATGTAGATGGAGATGCGCTTACCTACGTCATAGTAACAGGACCTTCGTCCGGATTAATAAGTGGTACGCCACCAACTATTACCTACACACCCAATGCTCATTTCAACGGTACCGATCAATTTACTTTCAGAGTAAACGATGGAACAGTCAATTCAAACCTTGCGAGTGTTTCCATCACCGTTACATCTGTGCCAGATCCACCGGTAGCGTTCAATCAGAATGTATCGACCAGCGAAGATGTTAGCTTGTCTATTGCGCTTGCTGGATCCGACCCGGATGGAGATGCGCTTACCTACCAGGTAACTGGCAATCCTACAAATGGGATATTGGGTGGAACAGCACCGAATCTTACGTACATCCCCAACGCCAATTATTTCGGTCCCGATAATTTTACCTTCACTGTGTCTGATGGAAGTAATGTTTCCAATACGGCAACGGTAGCTGTTACAGTGCTGGCGGTGAACGATCCGCCTATTGCCAACAACCAGAGCGCTACCTATGATTTGAATACACTCAAAGTGCTTACGCTTGCTGGCACCGATGTAGATGGAGATCCAATTTCATTCTCTATACTGGAGAACCCGGACAATGGTACCCTGGGAGGGGTGGCGCCAAATGTAACGTATATGCCCGATCTGAATTATAATGGCGATGATCAGTTTACATTTGTGGTGAGTGACGGAACGTTGACTTCGGCACCCGGAACAGTTTCCTTATTTTTTAACCCCGGAGTAAACGTTGCGCCCATTGCAGGCAACCAGTCTGTTGTACTGAATGAAGATGCTAACACAACTATTGTGTTAGCAGCTACAGACGCTAATGGAGATAACCTGACTTTCTTGATTGTGAACGCCCCCACCCATGGAACATTGGGTAGTTTGAATGGAGCCAATGTGGTGTATACCCCTGCACCCAATTATTTTGGACCCGACAATTTTACATTCAAAGCCAATGATGGAACGTTCGATTCCAACGAAGCTACCGTAAGCATTACCGTGGTGGGAACCAGCGATGCGCCCCAGGCAATAAGCCAGGTGGTTTCCACAGCAGAAGACACACCCAAGGCACTGGTTTTGACGGCATCCGATCCCGACAATGATGCGCTTACCTATGAAATTATCGATATACCTGTATTTGGAAGCCTGACCGGGGCACCTCCCAACGTTACCTATACGCCACAGGCACACTATTACGGCTCAGACAACTTCACGTTCCGGGTGAATGATGGCACGAGCAATTCAAATACGGCAACCGTTGCCATCAATGTAGCTGCCGTGGGCGATCGCCCGGTGGGCAACAGCCGGAGCGACATCACCACTTTAGAAGAGGTAGCCGTAACATTTGTCTTGACCGGATCTGACGCAGACGGAGACCCCATTACATTTGCCATCATCACACCTCCGGCACATGGAACATTGCAACTGGTAGACGCTACTGTTACCTACACGCCGAATCCCGACTTTTTTGGGCAAGACAGTTTTCAGTTTGTGGTAAACGATGGCACCAGTGATTCAGATCCTACGAGTGTGGTAATTACCGTTATAGGCGTGGACGATCCACCATCTGCCATTGATCAATCCGTGATCACGCAAGAAGATGTAGCCATTGACATTCTGCTGGGAGCAACAGATCCTGACAATGACCCGTTGTCTTTTGCAATCTCAGAGGCACCGCTGCATGGCACTCTTTCCGGCAGTGGACCTAACGTTACGTATACTCCGGCTGCGAATTATTCGGGTACCGATCGCTTTAGATTCACTGCTGCAGATGCCAATACAACTTCGAATGTTGCCACAGTATCTGTCACCATAGCACCTCAAAACGATGCTCCGGTGATATCCGTACCGTTGGTATTTTATACCAAAGAGGATTCAACGCTAAGGGTGTGCCTCAGTGTGGTGGATGCCGAGGGAGAGTCGATTAGTTACCTGGAGGCAACCAATTTGTCGGGAGGAGGAACTATGCAACGGGAAAGTGCCCCGTTCGACTTTTGTTACCAGTTTACACCTATTCCTAATTTCTTTGGCGATACGGACTGGCAAATGGCCGTGAGCGATGCGTCAGACCTTGAATCTGCAGTTGCCATAAAAATTGTGGTGCTGCCCGTAAATGATACGCTGACAATCCCCGAGCAGCGATTTGTTACCAAACAAGATTCCGCCATTGACATCTGTATAGACATTACTGATGTGGAAGATGACCCTGCTACGTTGACCCAAGCCGCCTCTGTTTTCGACTTGGGTTCACTTTTGAATGAATCGCTAGCGGACTTGTGCGCCAGGTATCAGCCGCCTTCCGGATTTTATGGTCAGGATAGGATTGAAGTGACCATTTGCGAAACGGTGGATGAGGCGGTGTGTGCCACCCGCGAGGTGATCATTGATGTGTTTCCACGCGAGGACCTGCCACCTGAGTTTTTTGATGATGACGATGATGATGATAACGGTGATGGAACAGGAACCCGAATTGATACGCTTTTCTTGCAGACCGATGAAGACGTGGCCTTGCCCTTTTGTGTGGAAGTGCGCGATCCCAACGGAGAGGCTGTTACGTTTGCGGGTGCCACTAACTTGTCGGGAGGAGGAGTGCTTACCCTGGAAGGTGGTGCGTTTTGTTTCGAGTATGTGCCCGCTCTGAATTTTTTTGGAACGGCTGTAGCCCAAATTTCATTTTGCGATGAGCCAGACCCGCTTCAGTGTGGCACCTTAACCGTGGTAATAGAAGTACGGCCAGTTAACGATCCGCCTACCGCCCGGGCCGATACACTTTTTGCCATTCGATACACCGAGGAACAAATCAACGTGCTCTCCAATGATTTTGACGTAGACGGTGACCCATTGAAGGTTACACAGGTAGCCTCACCACAGTCGGGAATTTATGATTGGTCTGCCGAGGGTCAAGTCACCTACCGTTCCGATCGTTATTTCAGGGGCAATGAAAGCATTCAGTACCAGGTCTGCGATAATGCGGTGCCAGAGATGTGCGCCACTCAAACCCTTGTGCTGGTAGTGGATGACTTGCCGCTGAAACCATACGAGGCTTTTTCTCCGAATGGAGATGGCACCAACGACTATTGGCGGATAGAGGGCATTGATTTTTATGCGAATAACCGTGTGCGCATTTTCGATCGCTATAATAATCTGGTGTTTGAGCTAGAGGGTTACAATAATGAAGAGAAGGTTTGGAGAGGTGACTCAAACTACGGTTTGTCTTCAGCGTCTCTCAAGGAAGGAACCTTCTTCTATTCGATTGAACTGGAACAGGGCAGTAAGCCCATAAAGGGCTTTGTAGTTTTAAAACGCGAGTAAGACGATGGCCCGATACATTTTAAAAGTATTGGTATTGCTTTTTGGTATTCTTAGTCAAGCCAGAGGCCAGCAACAAGCTACCTATGCACAGTATATGTTTAATGGCTTGGCCATTAACCCCGCTTACGCGGGGCAACATGAGGCACTCAGTGTCAACCTGCTTACCCGCTTTCAAAATGTAGGACTGCCCGGTGCACCCAATACGCAGACCTTTGCCATACACTCACCCTTGGTAAACGAGCGGGTGGCCGTGGGGGCGCTGGTAGTAAACGATAATATTGGCGTGATACGCCAAACCGGTGTTAATGGCATGTATGCCTATCGGTTGCCGTTGCGCGAGGGTAATATTTTATCAATGGGTATACAAGTAGGCTTCAGCGCTTACAAGGCCTCGTACACAGAACTTGAGACCTACCAACCCGATCCGGTTTTTGGGCAAGATGTTCGGCAAACAAGGCCCAACGTGGGAACCGGTGTTTTTTATAATGCCAAAGTATGGTATGTGGGGTTGGCCTTGCCTCATATGGTGAATAACGTATTCACAAGAGACGAATCTTTTAATACCGTACGCCAGTCAGTTCCTGCTATTTTGAGTGCTGGCTTCGTGACTGACCTGAGTTACAAGGTGAAACTAAAACCCAACCTACTGTTTAAATGGGTAGACAACAGACCGGCTGAGTTAGATGTGAATGCCACTCTTTTATTTGAGGATGTGGTATGGTTAGGTGTTTCTTACCGCAGTTCTAACGGCTTAAACTGGATGTTGGATGCGCAAATAACGGATCAGCTTAGGTTTGGATACGCTTACACCCTGGCGCTCGGGCCGATACGCACAGTGGAAATTGGCTCTCACGAGGTATTTCTAGGTTATGTGTTTAAGTTTAATATGAAAGGCGTTGTCTCACCCAGATACTTTTAGAACAATGAAAGTCTTTCTGCTCACCAGCGTGTGGATGTTGGCCTCTTTTTTTGATGCTTTTTCTCAAAGTACCAACATCACTACGCTCTTTCAAAGCGACTTAAAAAAGGCAGAAACTTTTTACGACCTTCTCGCTTACCGCAATGCCCTCGATTTTTTTGTTCGCGTGGCGGAAAAAGATCCCGATAACAGAATTGCACTCAGCCGCATTGCCGAATGTTATACACGTCTGGGCGACTTCGAGCAGGCGGCAGCATGGATGGAAAAAGTTCTGG
>CAZRQK010000029.1:0-2790 GCA_964602295.1 uncultured Ohtaekwangia sp. | reverse complement strand
CCATCCGATCATTACCAATACGGCCAATTGTTGTGCATGTTGGGAAAATATGACGAGGCGTTGATGGCATACCGCACGTTTGCGAAACAGGCACCAGACGACCAGCGCGCTACAAGTAAGATAAACTTCTTAAATCACTATCTCGCGCAACCCACGGACTCAGGTTTGTATTCGATTACCAACGTATGGTACAACTCCAACCAGGCCGACTTCTCACCTCGGTATTTTCGCGATGGCGTTGTTTTTGTTTCAGCGCGCGATCGCGACTTGTTCATCAAAAGGAAATCTATGTCGGCCATGAACGAAAAAGAAACACCATTGAATGCTTTTTTCGTAAAGCCTGCACTTGACAGCGCACAAACCATGCTGGCACAAACCGAGTTGTTCTATCACAAGAACCTCAATTCTACTTATCATGACGGACCGGTGAGTTTTTTCGAACAAGGCTCGCGTATTGCTTTTACCCGTAATATCCTTCGCGACAATAGACCCGTAAGAGATGACAAGGGGCGCATTAACCTTGAGCTTTATTTTGCCAAACTCAGCACTGATAATGAAATGTTCGACATTGTTCCTTTTGAATTCAATAACACATCCTATTCCGTTGCACATCCTTGGATTGCTGACGATGGCCACGAGATGTACTTTTCCTCGAACATGCCGGGTGGACTGGGTGGCGCAGACATCTACTACACGCAAAAGGTCAACGGCAAGTGGGCAGCGCCCAAAAATCTGGGTGAGCCACTAAATACGGCAGGGGATGAGTTTTATCCTTACCTACTGAATGACACGGCTTTGGTATTTGCTTCCAACGGGCATGGTGGCTTGGGCGGCCTCGACAACTTTGTCAGTAAAAAGTCGGGTTCTTCATTCAGTCATCCTGTTAACCTGGGTTACCCTCTGAATAGCCGACTCGATGATTTTGGTTTGGTTGTGGATACCAGTGGTAGAAATGGCATTTTCGCCTCGAACAGACCGGGCGGCATGGGTTATGATGATATCTATACCTATTCGCTCAACTATACGATGGTGCCCGGTGTAGTGGTAGAACGCAATTCAAAGTTACCTATTCCAGAGGCAACCATTTTTGTAAAGAGTGTTACAGGTTTTGTTGATTCTGTTCGGGCAGATGCGAAAGGAAATTTTCGTTTGCGCCTGCCTTTCGATAACCTGTTCACCGCAAGGGCAGAGAAGGATGGATTTACTTCTTTGGCAGATGTAACTTTTGATACCCGACAGATCGGGCTGCTGGCTGATACTTTAGAAATTGGAATTTGGAAAAACGACCTTCACGCCAGTGGCCTTGTTTACAGCAATGAAGATCAACAACTCATGGCTGGGGTAGAGGTGCAATTGGAAAATCTGGTAAATGGTTCAATCGAGAAGGTTTACACCAATGAAGAAGGTAAGTACCGATTTCTTGTATTGCCTGATCAGAAATACAAAATATCTGCCTCTAAACAAGGATACCTACCCGAAGGATTTGTGATGAATACTGCTGGATTGTACAAAGGTGAGTTGCTGAATGATTTGGTGCTGGAAGAAGAATTCCTGGAGAAGTTTGAAATATTTTTTGAGTTTGATAAAAAGGATATACGCAGCGAATTCATTAAAGACCTGGACAAGATTGTGAAAGACCTGAAGCGTGCAAAACAGGCTACAATACATGTGGCAGCCCATGCCGATGCACAAGGAACTATCCAATACAATAAAAATTTATCAGAGGCACGTGCCAGAGAAGTGAAAAGTTACCTCGTAAACAGAGGCATATCACCAGCACGAATAAATGCAGTTGGTTTCGGGGAGGAACTAGTGCTCAACCGTTGCAGTGACGGTGTAGAATGCTCTGACGAGGAACATGCCAAAAACAGACGAGCAGAGTTAAAGATCCAAAATCCTCGCTAAGAACTTTGCAAATCCTTAATTGTACCCTGCCAACTTCTTCTGTATTTCCTTACGTGCGTGGAAGATTCTGTTCTTCACCGTACCAATCGGTATTTGCAGGTGCTCGGCAATTTCGTGGTACTTATAACCCGTAGTATGCATCTTAAACGGAATCAGTAGTTCATCTTTTATACCGATTACGTTTTTCCATACTTCCTTAAACTCCATGCTGCCCTCTGGCCGGTTGAAAGTATGCGTGTCTTCCACATTCAGGAAGTACAGTTCTTTGGTATCATCGTGCGAAGTTTTGGCCCGCTGGTTTTTGCGGTAGTTGTTGATGTACGTGTTGCGCATGATGGTAAACAGCCATCCTTTCAGGTTGGTATCCTCTCGAAATTTGTCTCGGTAGGTGAGGGCCTTCAGAATGGTATCCTGAACAAGGTCTTGCGACTCTTCGCGGTTGCGTGTAAACCTGCGAGTGAACGTGCGAAGCGTGGGGCGAAGTTGTGCTAATTGGTGACTAAATTCGATGGCTGTCATATGTTTAACATTTTGTTGTAAACGTTAAACAAATATAGGCAATACATAGAAATAGGCAAACAATTGTTGAATTATTTATACGAAATATTAAACAGTTAGAAGAGCTGCTTGAGTAACTCCTTCAATTTCAGAGCGTTGTCGAAAACATGAAAGTTGGAAGGAAACTTGATGGCGGTCTTCCGGATGGCCGCACCGGATGCCAGCACCACCGACTTAGGGAAATCTTGCGACAAAGAATCGATGGTATGTTGTAGTTCTTTCGGCCCGGGCGAAGAGGTAATTGCAGTTACGATAACGTGCGGTTGATGGATGCTATACACCTGTTTCAGGTCGCTATGTGGAACACTTTGGCCCAAGTAGTAGGTA
>CAZRQK010000028.1:45372-60015 GCA_964602295.1 uncultured Ohtaekwangia sp. | reverse complement strand
GCATGTTAACAATATCAAATCAAAAAGTCACCAACCATCTTTCAGTACATTACCTCAAATCAAAAAGTCACCAACCATCTTTCAGTACATTACCTTTTTTTATGTTAAAAGATTCTCCGGTAACTTAATCTGATCAACATAGAACTGGGTGCGAGAATGGCGGGTATCCCACGGGATAATTTTCTCCACTATATCCAGCTTGTGGTTATAGAATACCTCCACATAAAAATCGTGCAGCAGGTATAGGTTTACTTTATAGCCGTAGTAGCGCACACTCATTACGAACGCTCCCTTCTCGTAGAGTATCTGTATTTTCTTATCGATAGAATATCTATGAAACTGCCTTACTTCCATAACCCTGCTCATGCTACATGGCAATCCTCACTTTTACTTTGGGAAATTTAACCATTAAGTATGGAAAAGCGGCCCGCAGTACACAAAAAGTGTTGTGGGAAGGCTGGCAATGATTCGACCTGCCTATTCGGAATAGTTTTGTGAAACTTCTACCTTCGCCTTTCGGTTTAAAGGATATGTTTAAGTTTTTACTCATCCTCACACTGCTGTTTTACGTGGTGTATAAAATAAGCAGCTTCTTCTTCCGCGCTGGGGCTGCCTCGCAGCAATTTCGTAACCCACCGCCTGCACCACGCAATACATCTAATAAAAAAGGCAACGGCACCATAAAAGGTGGCGAGTATGTAGATTACGAAGAGATCAAGTAAGCGGGGCCATGAGAGTCCATTTTTACAAATACCAGGCAACGGGTAACGACTTTATTCTGATAGATAATCGGTCTGGCAGCTTACAATTGTCGGTAGTGCAAATACAAAAGCTTTGCAATCGCAAATTCGGCATTGGTGCCGATGGACTGATGTTGCTCGAAAAACATCCAACCCAAAACTTTAACCTGGTTTATTACAACAGCGATGGCTCGCAGAGCCTATGCGGCAATGGCAGCCGTGCGGCAGTGCAAATGGCGGCCGCCCTGGGCATGGTAAACGGCAAAGCAACTTTTACCGCTTACGATGGCCCCCACCAGGCAGAACTACTCCCGGAGGGAATTGTGAAGTTAAAAATGAACGATGTTGCCGATACAAAGCCCATGGGTGAGGATCTGTTTTTGAACACGGGCTCGCCCCACCTGGTACGCTTTGTTACCCATATTAACAATTATGCTGTGGTAGAAGAGGGCAGAAAAATCCGCTACAGCGAGCCTTTTCAGCCTGGTGGCACCAACGTAAACTTTGTTGAACTGCTGGGCGACAATACCCTTTATGTGCGCACCTACGAAAGAGGCGTTGAAGATGAAACATTGTCGTGTGGCACAGGCGTTACCGCAGCAGCTTTGGCTGCTTCGCAGCGCGGATACCAATCGCCCATAAAGATTAAAACCAAAGGGGGCGACCTTTTGGTAGCCTTTCAAACCGGCCATAGTGGCTCTCCCGGGCCGGCCTTTTCCAACATTTACCTCATCGGGCCTGCCAAAATGGTGTTCGAAGGCAGCTTGGAACTATAATTGCACCCTCAAAATCCTTAACTTTCGGGCCTTTTCGCCTGCGAAAAGGCCTTTTTTACATCCATTTATTGCTATGCTGAAGCTCATCGCCAAACTTTTTGGAACCAAGTCAGAGAAAGACATCAAGCAGATCATGCCCCTGGTGGAAGAAACCAAACGCGAAGGAGAAAAACTTCTTTCGCTTACGCACGATGAACTGCGCCAGAAAACTTTCGAAATACAGGCAGAAATAAATGCTTTCCTTAAACCCATAGACGATCAACTGGCGGCTCTTCACCAAAGAATTGCCGACTTTCCAGACCTCGAACTAAACGAAAAGGAGTCCATCTTCGGGCAGATAGACAAGCTGGAGTTGGAGCGCAACAAAGAACTGGAGGTGGTACTGAAAAAGGTGCTGCCCCGCGCCTTTGCCATTGTGCGCGACACGGCCCGCAGGTTTAAAGAAAATGAAAAAGTAGAGGTAACAGCCCGCGATTATGACCGGGCCTTTGCCGCCAAACACGAAAACATTGAGATAGCGGGTGACAAGGCCTTCTGGAAAAATGAATGGGTGGCCGCTGGCAACAAGATCAAGTGGGACATGGTGCACTACGATGTGCAGATTATTGGTGGTGTGGTGTTGCACGAAGGCAAGATTGCTGAAATGGCAACCGGTGAAGGAAAAACATTGGTGGCTACGTTCCCGGCTTTCTTAAATGCCTTGGCCAAACGTGGCGTACACATTGTTACCGTAAATAACTACCTGGCCACACGCGATAGCGAATGGATGGGCCCGTTATTTCAGTTTCATGGCCTCACCATCGACTGTATCGATAAGCACGAACCCAATTCACTGGCACGCAGAAATGCCTACTTAGCCGATATTACCTACGGTACCAACAACGAATTTGGCTTCGACTACCTGCGCGACAACATGGCCCGCGACCCGGAAGAACTGGTTCAACGCGGCCACCACTATGCCATGGTAGATGAAGTGGACTCTGTTTTGGTGGATGAAGCGCGTACCCCTCTCATCATTTCCGGCCCTATCCCGAAAGGTGACGAGCACGAATTCTACGAACTCAAACCACGCATTAACAAAGTGGTGGAAGCCCAGAAAAAAGCCATCAATCAATACCTGAACGATGCGAAAAAACTGTTGGCCGAGGGTAACGAAAAAGAAGGTGGCCTGGCTTTGTTCCGCGCACACCGGGCTATGCCTAAATACAAGCCGCTGATTAAGTTGCTGAGCGAATCCGGTATGCGCCAGATATTGCAGAAGACAGAAAACTATCACCTGCAGGATAACAAAAAAGAAATGCCAAAGGCAGACGAGCCTTTGTTCTTTGTAATTGATGAAAAAGATAACAGCGTTGAACTGACCGAAAAGGGCATAGACTTGATTACAGGCGATGGAGAAGACCCCCGCTTTTTTATTCTTCCTGAAATTGGCACCGAGCTGAACAAAATAGAAAAAGACGTTGCGTTGGCACCCGAGCAGCGCCTGCAAAAGAAAGACGAGCTGATAAAAGAATACACCACCAAATCGCAGCGGATTCATAGTGTAAACCAGCTATTAAAAGCCTACACGTTATTCGAGCGCGACACAGAATACATTATTGTTGATGGCAAAGTTAAAATTGTAGATGAGCAGACGGGTCGTGTGTTGGATGGCCGCAGGTATTCTGACGGTTTGCACCAGGCCATCGAAGCAAAAGAAAATGTGAAGGTGGAAGATGCCACCCAAACCTACGCTACCATTACCCTGCAGAACTACTTCCGCATGTACCACAAGCTGGCCGGTATGACGGGTACTGCAGAAACCGAAGCAGGTGAGTTGTGGGACATCTACAAATTGGATGTGGTGGTGATACCTACCAACCGCGCCATTACCCGCAAAGACATGGACGACCTGGTTTACAAAACCATGCGCGAGAAATTCAATGCCGTGGTAGATGAAATTGTGAAGTTAACAGGCCAGGGCAGACCTGTGTTGGTGGGTACCACTTCCGTGGAAATTTCTGAATTGCTGAGCCGTATGCTCCAGCTTCGAAAAATCAAACACCAGGTGTTGAACGCCAAGCAGCACCAGCGCGAAGCTGAGGTGGTGGCAGAAGCAGGTAAGCCCGGTACGGTTACCATTGCCACCAACATGGCGGGTCGCGGTACGGACATTAAGCTTACACCCGAATCGCGGGCGGCAGGCGGGTTGGCCATTATCGGTACAGAGCGCCACGAGTCGCGCAGGGTAGACCGCCAGTTGCGCGGACGCTCTGGCCGCCAAGGCGACCCGGGTACTTCGCAATTCTATGTTTCACTGGAAGACAACCTGATGCGTTTGTTCATGCCCGAGCGCATTGCCCGCATCATGGACCGCCTGGGACTGAAGGAAGGTGAGGTAATCTCTCACTCCATGGTTACCAGCTCTATTGAAAGAGCGCAAAAGAAAGTGGAAGAAAACAACTTTGGCATACGCAAGCGCCTGCTGGAATACGACAACGTAATGAACTCGCAGCGCGAAGTAATTTATAAGCGCAGAAGAAACGCGTTGTTTGGCGAACGCCTGCAGCTCGATATTCTCACCATGCTGTTCGATACCTGCGAAGATATGGTGACGAATGCCAAGAATGGCGAGAACGTAGACGGTTTCAAGCTAACGGTATTGGGCACGTTCGGCTTTGATTTTCCCGTTACCAAAGAAGAACTTGAAAAAACCGATCAGGCGGTACTTACAGAAAAGCTTTATCACGCAGCACTGCAGCATTACGAACACAAGAACAAAACCATTGCAGGCAAGTCGTTGCCAATAATCAAAGACATCTTCCAAAACCGTGGTGCCACCATCGAAAACATACTCGTGCCCTTTAGCGATGGCATCAAACAAATTGGTGTATCAGCCAACCTGAAGAAGTGCGTGGAGACCGGCAATGCTGAGCTGACACGCGCCATGGAGAAAATGATTACGCTGGCTATTATTGATCAGCAGTGGAAAGAGCACCTGCGCGACATGGATGATCTGAAACAATCCGTGCAAAACGCAGTGTACGAACAAAAAGACCCGCTGTTGATTTACAAGTTCGAAGGCTTCGAGGCATTCAAACGTTTTATTGCAAAGGTGAACGAAGAAACCATCTCGTTCCTGATGAAGGCAGATATACCGGTTCAACAACCCGACCAGGTGCAGGAGGCCCGTGCTCATCGCGCCCGTGTAAGGCTTAACGAACAAAAAGAAGAATCGCGCTCGTTGCTGCAAGGCGGTGGAGGCGGGCAGCCACAGGCGCCTACCCAACGCGAAGAACAAAAGGTAATGCCAGCAAAATCAGAAAAAATTGCCAACCGTAATGACAAGGTTACTGTGCAATACCAAAACGGCCAGGTAATGAAAGATGTGAAATACAAAAAGGTGGAGGATGACATCAAGAGTGGCCGGTGCATTGTGATAGAAGAATAATGGTTTGATTTTTGTAAGTTTCGTGAAGGTGAAAGGATTCTGGCTCTTAGCAATGGTGATTTTGGCAATCCCTGCCTGTGCGCAAAGGGGTAACAAAAGCCATTATGAAGATCTTTCGCTTTGGCGGCCTGCATTTGAAACATTGGCCGACTCGGTTTTTGACAACAGCGGCCATAACCGACCACAGAAACCCAATGTAGTACCAACCCTGCCGGTAAATAGCAAAGTAAACGCAGTGTTGGATAGCATTGATAAACTCAATGTGATGCGGAGGTTTGTCGATGGCTATACCATTCAAATTTACTCTGGCCAAAATCGCGAAGAAGCCAACGAAGCCAAGAAAAAGATGGCCGAAGAGGTGTATGACATGAAAGCCGACCTGCAATACCTTCAGCCCAAATTCCGTGTAAAAACCGGTTATTACTTCACACGCCTTGAAGCACAGAAAGACCTCACACGTTTGAAACGCATTTTCCCCAATGCCATTCTGGTGCCTGAACGCATCGCCATACGTTAGGTAGACTACTCCCTCCATTTTATATTACAATGCGGTGCCATATTGCGCCTCGCGTTGTTTACCTTTACACTATGTCTTTACTAGCCGATATCCAACAAAAGTCACAAACCTACAGCCAACAAACCGTGCAACTGCGCAGACACCTGCATGCAAACCCAGAGCTTTCGTACCAGGAGCACAAGACCGCACGTTATGTGGCTGATACACTTACCCAATTTGGGCTTCAGCCTGTAGAAGGCATTGCCGATACAGGTGTGGTGGTGTTGATTGAAGGAAAAAATCCTTCTAAAAAGGTGGTGGCTTTGCGTGCCGATATGGATGCACTGCCCATTGTTGAACAAAATGAAGTGCCCTATAAATCCACTACACCGGGCGTAATGCACGCCTGTGGACACGATGTACACACCTCGTCCTTACTGGCCTGTGCGCGCATACTCAATGAAGTAAAAGATCAGTTTGAAGGTTCAGTGAAATTGATTTTTCAACCAGGCGAAGAAAAAAATCCCGGAGGCGCCTCCATCATGATCAAGGAAGGCGTGTTGGATAACCCAAGGCCCAGCTCCATTATCGGGCAACATGTAATGCCATTAATACCCGTAGGCAAAATCGGCTTTCGCGAGGGCATGTACATGGCCAGTTGCGATGAAATTTACTTAAAGGTGATTGGCAAAGGTGGACATGGTGCCGCCCCAGAATTGGGCGTAGATGCAGTAGTAATTGCCTCGCACCTCATCATCGCCATGCAACAAATCATCAGCCGCAATGCCAACCCCCGGCAACCTACCGTGCTTACGTTTGGCAAATTCATTGCCGATGGCGCCACCAACGTAATCCCCAACGAAGTTAACATTGCAGGCACCTTCCGTGCCATGAATGAAGAGTGGCGCGAACAGGCGCTTCAAAAAATCACGAAGCTGGCCACCAGCCTTGCCGAGAGCATGGGCGGCCACTGCGAAGTAGATATTTCACGTGGTTACCCCTACTTAGAAAACAACCCTGCCCTTACGCGCAGAATCAAAGAGGCAGCCACGCAGTACGTGGGTAAAGAAAATGTGTTGGATATCGACATCACGTTGGGTTCGGAAGATTTCTCGTACTACTCGCAGGTAATCCCTGCATCGTTCTACCGGCTGGGCACACGCAACGAAGCCAAAGGCATTACCTCGTACGTACACACGCCCACCTTCGATATTGATGAAGATGCACTGAAAATTGCCCCGGGCCTGATGGCCTGGATGGCGGTGCAGGAGTTGACCTACTGAAGAAGTAGTCGCCCCAAATTAACTAATCGTTAAGTCCTTCCAACTTACGTGGGCATACGTATCTTTACCACCATGAGTGGCGAAGAGAAGAACCTGGCCCCGGCCGAACCGCGCATTCGCTGGCAAACCATTGCCCGCCACACGGCCTACATTGTCTTCACCCTTCTTGCTTTTCTCTTTGCGCTCGACCTCCTCATTTCTTCGCTGCAACACTTAGGCAGCAGCGCAGCAGAAACCATCATCCTGGCTACCTCCAATCCGTTTACAGGGCTGTTCATCGGCTTGCTGGTAACGGCCATCATACAAAGCAGTTCCACCACCTCGGCCATGGTAGTGGCGTTGGTGGCTTCAGGGTCTATCACCCTGGAAGGTGCCATTCCCATCATTATGGGCGCGAATGTAGGTACTACCATTACCAGCACCATCGTATCCTTGGGGTTCATTACCCGCAAAAAAGAATTCAGACGAGCAGTGGCTGCCGGTACCTACCACGATTTTTTCAATATTCTATCCGTATTGATCCTCTTTCCGCTGGAGTATTATTATGGATTTCTATCGAGCGTAAGTCAGATGATTGCCACCCGCTATTTCAACGAGCCGGTAGCGGGCGGGCCTATCGAGCTACATTTTCTGGGCACGGGTATGGGGGCTCTTGTTAACGCCATCGTTAACCTGATCGATAATGGCTTTATTCTGGTCATACTTTCTTTCTCGCTGTTATTCGGATCCATTCTATTTTTCAGAAAAGTGCTTACCGATCTGTTGGGCCTTCGCACGCAGGAAGGACGTCTGCAAAAGCTGCTGTTCAAGAGTCCGTTGAAAACGTTTGGTCTTGGCCTTGTGGTTACCGCGCTCATCCGTTCCAGCACCATCACTACCTCGCTGGTGGTTCCGCTGGTAGCTAAAAAAGTGGTGAAGCTCAGACAAAGTATTCCTTTTATACTGGGCGCCAACATCGGCACTACCATCACGGCATTTATCGCGGCCATATCCAACTCCAACATTGCCATCAGCATTGCCATTGCTCATTTTCTGTTCAACCTGATAGGGGTATTGATTTTCTTTCCCATTCCCTATGTAAAAGAATTGCCCATCAACCTGGCTGAAGGGCTGGGCAAACTCACGCTTAAATATCGATTGGCTGGCTTCCTTTATATTTTGCTCATGTTCTTTTTCGTGCCTTTCTCACTCATCTATTTCAACAAAGATGCCGTGGCCATACAAGAACTTACCTACTCATTGAAAGCTACCGGTCAGCCCGATTCCACGTATACAATTATCTGCAAAACCTACCGCAACCAATCGATGAGCAGCTGGCAACTGAACGACCCCGTTACGCAAGAACCTCGCCAGCTGATGTCGGTCTACCGCAGGCAGAATGTGCTCTTCATTAACAACGAATTGTATGAATTAAACCGACCCGGCTTCTGTCGCGATGGGGAAGATCAGCATGGCACCTATCGTTTGTGTATTCGCGAAGTGCTGCCCCGGTGGGAACTGAAACCGACCCTTGCTTTTGATTCCGTGTATGTTTTCCAGAAAAGCTACACCCGCCATCCCGACTCGTTGATGAGCATACAGTACCTTAGTGCGGCCAGCAATTTGATGTTGAGAAAATCGCTACAAAAAGGCGAAAACGTGGTTGAAACCACCGAATTGGTGCACGTGGTGAAAAAATAGCGCCCGTCCTGCAACCTCCCAAAATTCGCTATATTGCCATAATCTTATGGACAACATAAAGGATTACATACTCAAGTTTTTGCGTCTCGAAAGCCTGGTAGAGCACCTGTCGGGGTACGTGGAAACCAAGGTGGAGCTGGTGAAGATGGAAATCCGCGAGGAGGTAGCCCATGTAATTGCCAAAGGCATTATTGCCATGGTGCTCTTGCTGTTTGGTTTTATGTTTCTGCTGTTTCTCAGCATTGGGGCTGCGCACTACATCAATATTTATTTCGAAGGCGCTTACGCGGGATTTTTACTGGTAGGCGGATTCTATGGTGTAGTTTTTTTGATGTTGGTGGTGTTCAGGAAATCATTCCTTCACTCATTCGAGAAAAAAATTATTGAAAGCATACGCAAAAAAGAACGGTAGCATGGAACTGCTGGAAACGCAAGACCCCGAAAAGAGGCGACTGATTGAAACCTCTGAAAGACACAGGCGCGAGTTGGAGAAAGAGGTAAAGGGCATGGCACAGAAAACAGAGCGCGTACTCACCAATGCGCTGGTTATTGGCGGTGCGTTGGCGCTTACTTATCTGGCTGTTTCGCAGTTCACCAAAAAGTCGAAGACAAAAAAGACGAAGAAGAAGCAAGCTACTTCGGAGGTGGCCAGCGCGGTAGAACACGAAGTGCACGAAAGCAGCAGCCCATCGTTGTTGCAGCAGATAGGCACCAAAGTAATGGATCAGGCCACTATTATTCTTTTGGACATTGCAAGGCAGAAGCTGGCCGAATACATGCAAAACCGAAAAACAGAAGATGAGCCTTCTTGATACCCTGCAACACCGGCATCAGCAAGGCAAAAAGTCAATTGCTGTTTTAATTGATCCCGACAAAGCCGAGGACACCGCGCGCCTGATGAACCTGGTGAACTTAGCCAGCGAAAACTGTGTGGATTTTTTCTTTGTAGGCGGCAGCTTAGTTACCACCACTAACCTCTCGGAAGTGGTGCGCACCGTGAAGGAAAATGTAAACATACCGGTTATACTTTTCCCGGGTAGCACGCTGCAGATAGACCCTGCTGCAGATGCCATTTTGTTCCTCTCGCTCATATCGGGGCGCAACCCCGATCTGTTGATTGGCCAACACGTACAGGCAGCACCTATCTTAAGAAATAGCGGCATGGAAGTAATGCCCACCGGTTATATTCTGATCAACTCCGGCAGAACTACTTCGGTGGCTTACATCAGCAACACAACTCCCATTCCCGAAGACAAATATTCGCTGGCAGCCTGCACCGCCATGGCCGGGGAAATGTTAGGACTCAAACTTACTTACCTGGATGCCGGCAGTGGTGCAGAGCGCGAAATCAGTCAGAAGATGATCAGCAGTGTGCGTAAATCTATTCGCACGCCCTTGATCGTGGGCGGTGGCATCAACACCAGTCTGAAGGCATTGGCCGCATTGGAGGCCGGAGCCGATTTGATTGTGATTGGCAATGCGTTGGAGAAAGACCCCGCGTTGCTAACCGAAATAAGCGACAAGGTGTACGACTGGAACCAGGCCATTCGCTAAGTAAATAGATACCATGTTAGTTTACAACGTTACTGTTGGGGTAGATAAATCCATAGAGGCAGAATGGATGGCCTGGATGAAGAGCACACATATTCCCAACGTACTCCGCACGGGCATGTTTGTGGAAAGTAAAATGTACAAAGTGCTTACGCACGATGATGAAGCCTCTGTGTCGTACGCCATTCAGTATTATGCCCTAAATCTGGATAACGTACAGAACTACCTCGAAAATTTTGCACCACGGCTGCGCGAAGAGGTGCAACTAAAATTTGGCAACAGGCAAGCTGCGTATCGCACCTTGCTGGAGGAAGTTTAGTTTACTTTTTGAGAAGCGCAGTTATTTGATCGGCTTCCAAACTGCAATTCACCCACTCACCATCTAGTTTGGCACCGTATTTCTTGTAAAAATTTATGGCGGGCTCATTCCAGTCGAGCACTTGCCACATCATGCCGGTGCAATTTTCGTCCAGCGCATGCTGCATGGTTCTGTCGAACAATAATTTGCCAATACCCCGGCCGCGCATGCTTTCGGTAACCACAATGTCTTCCAGGTAAAGCCGTTTGCCTTTCCAGGTAGAGTAGCGCCAATAGTAAAGCGATATTCCCTGTATCACGCCATTTACCTCTGCTACAAAAAAACCGAAAATGGGATGCGTACCAAAACCATCCTGCTCCATCCATTCCACGGTATTGATCACTTCATGTGCTGCCTTCTCGTACGTGGCCAACTCTTTGATGAGCTCCAACACACGCGGAAGATCTGCCTTAACTCCTCTTCGTATCGTTACTTCAGTATTCATTAACAACTCTTTAACTTCTTTACGGCAAATCTAACTTAATGTGGGTTATTGATTAAACCAATAGCTGCATGCAACTTCATTGAAAAAAAGATGATACGAAACTATGTGCTTTCTGCATGGCGTAGCCTGCTGAAAAACAGAACGGCCACTGTGATTAATCTCTTTGGGTTAGTCATGGGCTTTGGCTGCTTTCTGGTTATCAACCTCTACGTGTATCGCGAGTTTCACTTCGACTCGCATCATAAAAATGCATCGCGCATATACCGACTTACCCACAACGAAACAGCAGGCGAACTACCAGGTACCCGGCACCTGGCAACGGTAGGGCCACCGGTTGGGCCGGCATTGAAGGAAACTTTTCCTCAAGTAGAAGATGCAGTACGGTTTAGGCATGCGCCTAATCGAACGGTACGCTACAACGATCAGCAACATTATGAAAACGATGTCTATTTTGTTGATCCTTCTATCTTCAAAGTATTCACGTTCCCCTTGCTCAAGGGAGATGTTACTCATGCATTGGCGCTGCCCAATAATGTGGTGATTACCGAAGATATAGCTAAAAAGTATTTTGGTGAAGACGACCCGATGGGTAAAAATATTACCATCAATGGCAGCGAGTGGTTGGTAAGCGGTGTACTCGCTCCATTGCCGCAGCATATACACCTTAAGTTCGACATCTTACTCCCGTTCGAAGCTTTTCGAGTGCCCTTTGGTTACCCGGTGACTTTGCAGGACTGGGGCTGGATTTCGTTTCACACCTACATTCTGCTGCGTGAAGGCGAAGATGCACAAACGTTGGAAAATCAACTTCCTGAATTTGTGCGAACACACTGGTCTGAAGACAGGGCCAAACGTTTCCGTTTTGAACTTCAGTCACTGGAAGATATTTACCTGGGCGAACCGCAACATGAGCAAGTGGCGTCTGGTAATACTACTTATCTGTATGTGTTATCTGGCGCAGCTTTACTCATTCTTTTTATTGCGGGCTTTAACTTTGCCAATCTGTTTGCTGCCACCAGCACTACGCGGGCGAAGGAGATAGGGGTAAGAAAAGTAATTGGCGCGCGTAAGCCGGCCCTGGCTCTGCAGATGATGATGCAATCTGTTGGATTGGCTATGGGCGCTGCCGGGCTCTCGGTGCTTTTGTTGCTGATGGTAGAGCCCCTGGTGCCGCTATCGTTCTCAGCAAGTTTGTCGACTAACGAAATGGTGCTGGCCACAGGCGCACTTTTGTTGCTCGCTCTGTTGATTGGTTTGCTTGCCGGTCTGCAGCCTGCACTTTTACTCTCGGGCCTCGATCAACAAAAATTGTTAAAAGGAGTCTTCAAAACAGGAAGCACCGGTTTAATTATTCGAAGAACGTTGGTAGTGGCCCAATTCGCCATCTCCATTTCGTTGATTGCCGCTGTTTTAATTATTCAAAGTCAAATGCAATTTCTTGCCGGCAAGGATTTGGGCTATGCCAAAGACGAGTTGCTACTGTTGCGAATGCCGGGGGAACAATTAATGCAACGATTTCCTGAACTGAAACAACAGCTACTCCAAAATCCTCAAGTGTCTATGGTGAGTATAGGTGGTGGCCGCATGGATGGCGACAATGGCAACGTGCCGATCTATACGGAGTCAACAGAAGAAACGGGGCGACCGATGAACATTGATGCCATTACGTTCGACTTCTTCAAAACCATTGGTATCAACTTGTTGGCAGGGCGTGAGTTCAACGAGAGCCGCTCAGCCGACACGTTGCGAGGCGTCATCATCAACCAGGCTGCCGCAAAAGAATTGGGTTGGAGTCCAGAAGAAGCCATTGGTAAAAAAATTCGCATCGGAAATATTGTTTTAGATGGAGAAGTAATTGGCGTAACCCCCGATTTTCATTTTGGTTCTTTGCACAAAAGCATCGCACCATTGGTAATGTCGTACCCACGTACCCGGCTGGAGGATGTGTACGTTCGCTTTTCTTCCAACAATTTATCTACACTAATTGCCGACATTCAAAAAAGCTGGAACATCATCGCACCTGATCTACCTTTTGATTACGTGATTTTGAATCAACATCTGCAAGGCCTGTACCGAGCAGAACAATCTTTTCTTTCGCTGTTCCGGCTATTTGGCATGGTGGCTATTATCATAGCCAGTCTAGGTCTCTACGGACTTATCAGTCAGGATCTGGTATTTCGTGTGAAAGAAATTGGCATACGAAAGGTGCTGGGTGCCAGCGTGAGCAGTATTACCTTTTTACTCTTAAAGCAGTTTGTGGTGCTGGTACTGGTGGCCAACTTAGTAGCATGGCCCTTCTGCTGGTACTTTATGAAAACATGGCTCAATGAGTTCAGCTACCACATATCAATCAACTGGCTGGTGTTTCCTGGTGCAGGTTTGGTTACTGTTGCTATTGCGCTGTTAACTATCAGTCAGAAATCCATTCAATCGGCACGCGCTAACCCTGTGAAGTCTTTGCGCTCGGAATAAAATAAGAGGCTGTCTCAAAGTTCCCCGTTATGTTGAACATTAGCGCTGCCTGCGCAGGCAGGAAACTTCTCTAAAATAAGAAGATTCTTCGCTAACGCTCAGAAAGACGTAGGCATCTATACCTTTGAGACAGCCTCATTATCCAGCTACATCTACATGGCTTTTTTGGCAACCGGTGGTAATACACCCATGTTATACCAGGCGAAAGAAAACTGATCTGCGGTTGCATCCAAAGCTTTCGAGAGATTGGAAGAACCATGACCTGACTTGGTATCTATGCGAATGAGTACGGGGTTGCTGCCCACATGATGTTCTTGCAGCGTGGCAGCAAACTTAAATGAGTGTGCAGGCACCACGCGGTCGTCATGATCGGCAGTAGTAACCATTGTTGCCGGATAGGCAGTACCCGGCTTCAAAGCATGCACGGGTGAATATTTACGCAGGTATTCAAACATCTCTTTCGAATCTTCTGACGTACCATAATCGTAAGCCCAGCCGGCACCTGCCGTAAATTTGTGATAGCGCAGCATATCCATTACACCTACTGCCGGAAAGGCCACCTTCATTAAGTCGGGACGCTGCGTCATGGTGGCGCCTACCAATAGCCCACCGTTAGATCCTCCTGCTATGGCCAGGTAAGGACTCGAGGTGTATTTCTCACTCATCAGGTATTCCGCAGCAGCGATAAAGTCATCGAACACGTTTTGTTTGTTCATCTTGGTACCAGCCAGGTGCCATTTCTCACCATATTCACCACCACCCCGTAAATTAGGTTGCGCAAAAACGCCACCATTCTCTAGCCAAACAATGCGCGAAGTAGTAAAGTTAGGCGTAAGGCTAATGCTGAAACCTCCGTAGGCATAGAGCCATGTAGGGTTCTTGCCATTCAATTCAATGCCTTTCTTGTGCACGATGAACATGGGCACCTTGGTACCGTCCTTGCTGGTATAAAACACTTGTTTGGTCTCGTAGTCATCAGGATTGAAACTTACCGATGGACGCACATATTCTACCGATTCGCCCGAGGCAATATTGTATTTGAAAATGGTGGAGGGATAGGTAAACGAAGTAAATGAATAATAAACTTCTTTATCGTCTATGCGGCCACCAAAACCACCTGCGGTACCAATACCGGGCAGTGCAATTTCGCGCTCGAGCTTTCCATTGTAGTCATACTGTTTTACCTGCGTCTTTGCGTCTTTCAAATAGCTGACAAAAAGTTTGCGCCCACCCGTATTGATGCTTTGAATTGGTTCCTCCGCTTCCGCCACCAGGTCTTTCCAATTTTCGATTCCGGGATTTTTAAAATCCACTTCAATAAATCTATTGTTCGGAGCGTTCAAATCTGTTTGTATGATCAAACGGGTACCGTCATTGTCAATCAGGTTATGGTTGTTATCGAAGTTGCCAAC
>CAZRQK010000028.1:3472-45362 GCA_964602295.1 uncultured Ohtaekwangia sp. | reverse complement strand
TCGGTTAAATCTTGCAGGTACAATTCGTTACCCGTTGTACTGGTAGCAGCCGATATCACCAGAAACCGTTCATCCTCGGTAAGCCCCGCACCAATATACCTTCTTGGTGTTTTCTCTCCGCCAAACACCACCACATCGGTGCTTTGGGGTGTGCCCAGTTTGTGATAGTAGAGTTTGTGGTATTGTGTTTTTGCCGAAAGCTCAGAACCTTTTGGCTTATCGTAACTGCTGTAGTAAAAACCATCATTGCCCTTCCAGGCAATGCCCGTAAATTTTAAATCCACCAAGGTATCACCCACCATGGTCTTGTCTTCTGCGCTCAACGTAACCGCTTTGCGCCAATCACTGCCCCCTTCTTGAATCAAAATGGTAAGAAGACTGCCATCTTTCGTAAAAGCCATACCGGCCAGGCTGGTGGTGCCATCGGCAGAGAAGGCATTGGGATCGAGAAACACTTCTTCTGCACCATTCTCACCCTTCTTTCTGTATTGCACGTTGTGATTTTGCAGCCCGGAATTCTTGGAGTAATAGTAGTACTCACCATGCTTCTGTGGCGCACTGAGCCTTTCATAGTTCTGCACTTCGCCCAGGCGTGTACGTACAGCATCGCGGAATGCAATGTTTTTCAGGTAGCCAAATGTAACTTCATTCTGGGCCGCCACCCAATCGCCTGTGGCTTTGGCGGTGTCGTTTTCGAGCCAACGATACGGATCGGGAACTTGCTCGCCAAAATAGTTGTCGACAGTATCTACTTTTTGCGTAACGGGATAGCCCGTAACGCGAACCTGTTCGGGCTTACTGCACGACCCAATAAGGCTTGTTATGATGACTAATGCAAAGAGTTTCTTCATAAGAAAGGGATTTAGGTACTTCGAAATAAAACGAACATTGGCCTCTATTGCAAGAGAAGATGAAACCAAACGCCAATTTTGGTGTTAACTTAGCAAAACTATGCTTTCGCTCCGTTCGTGGTCGGTTCTTAATACGCTTGGGCTTATTGCGATGATCACCGCCAATGCCCTGGCCAACGCTTTGCCGATCAATAACCTGAACACCGGGCAGGTGTCCGATCTGTATCCCAGTCTGTTTACTCCTTCAGGTGTTACTTTTTCAATATGGGGCGTTATCTACACCCTGTTAATTGGCTTTGGTATTTTACAATTGCTGCAGGTTTACACGCGCAATTATTTCGTGCCCCTCTCGCAGTGGTTTTTACTTTCTTGCCTGGCCAACGTTTGCTGGATCCTTGCCTGGCACCACCTGCTACCGGGTATTTCGGTGGGCATCATGCTGGTGCTGCTCTACAGCCTTGTAAGAATTTTTCTACTGCTGAACGAAAAGCAGGTTACTACCATTCGTGAGAAGGCTTTTGTTCGCCTGCCCTTCACTATCTATTTCGCCTGGATTTGTGTGGCAACCATTGCTAATGTATCTGCATGGTTGGTGTCGCTCCGCATCTCTCTTCCATTTACCCCCGATTTATGGACCATTGCGATGATGACGATTGCCGCGGCCTTGGCTTTTTTCATCACACTGAAATACGAAGCACCCGCTTTCGCGTTAGTGGTGGTGTGGGCGTTGTTTGGTATTTTTTTGCGGTGGCAGCAAACAGACGTGAGCCACATTGCCACCACCGCAGCTATCTACATGGTATTGCTTAGCAGCATCTACATCTATACCAGCCAGCGCGTACTGCGCAGACTCCGCAGTAATTAGAAGCCGCGTCAAAAAAACTAAGTTTCTTGCTCAAAATTTAGATTGCTTCTCTCGATTACATCGGGATCGCAATGACGAACTTATTTTCGAGATAGCTTCTAGTCGATTTTATCGAATCGGGTGTAGGGCACCAGCACCTTAGGCACACGTATGCCATCGGGCGTCTGGTTATTCTCCAGAATAGAAGCCAAAATTCGCGGCAAAGCCAAAGCGCTTCCGTTAAGTGTGTGCAGCAGCTGCATTTTGCCTTCTTTATTTTTATAACGCAGCTTCAGGCGGTTGGCCTGGTAGGTTTCAAAGTTGCTAACAGAACTTACCTCGAGCCAGCGTTGCTGTGCGGCAGAGAATACTTCCATGTCGTATGTAGTGGCTGAGTTGAAGCCCATATCGCCCCCACATAGCAACAGCTTACGGTAAGGTAATTCCAGTTTCTCCAGTAGTCCTTGCACATAAGCACACATCTCGTCCAGAGCCTGGTACGATTCCTCCGCTTTCCTTATCTGCACAATTTCCACCTTATCGAACTGATGGAGCCTATTGAGGCCGCGCACGTGTGCACCCCAACTGCCCGCCTCCCTGCGAAAGCAAGGTGTGTAACCTACATTCTTAACCGGCAATTCTTCTTCCGCTAGCACTACATCGCGGTAGAGGTTGGTGATGGGTACTTCGGCCGTGGGTATCAGGTAAAGTTTGTCTTCGCTCACAAAATACATCTGTCCTTCCTTGTCGGGAAGCTGGCCAGTGCCATAGCCAGATGCTTCGTTCACCACAATGGGTGGCATCACTTCTTTGTATCCTTGTTTTTCTGCTTCATCTAAAAAGAAGTTGATGAGCGCCCGCTGCATTTTGGCACCTTTGCCTTTGTACACAGGGAAACCGGCACCAGAGATTTTTACACCCAGATCGAAATCGATGATGTCGTATTTTTTGATGAGCTCCCAGTGAGGCAAAGCATCGGCATGCAGTGTTGGCACGGTTCCATGCTGATGTACCGTGATATTGTCTTCAGCACTTTTCCCGGTAGGCACGATATCGGCAGGTACATTGGGAATTTTATAGAGCAGTTGCTGCAGCTCGCCCTCGGCTTGGGTCAGCTTTGCTTCCAGGTCTTTCACTTTGTCTTTGTCAGCTGCCACCGAGGCACGCAGGGTAGCCGCCTCATCGGCTTTGCCTGCCTTCATCAGCTCTCCAATTTTTTTGGCATCGGCATTAGACCGCGCCTTTATGTCGTCCAAAATTTGTTGTGTTTCGCGTCTGATCTTGTCGGTGTTCACCACCTGGCTCACCAATTCATCGGCTTCTTTAAACTGGCGCTTCCGCAGGCCCTCTATCACTTTTTCGCGCTGGTCGCGGATAACCTGTAATTGCAGCATGTTGTTTAACTTTTGAATTAAAAAGAGGGCTAAAAATACCACAATGGCGTCTTTTTTCCCCAGGGCCTTTGATAATATTCAATTAAGGCCTATACTTGCAGGGTCAATTCTGGCCGTTCAGGTCTTCCGAATAGATAAAACTCAGTACCCTTTTACATTTTGCTTTTAACCTTCAATGATTTTGCGTGTTAGCTTGTGCTGATCGCTTAGCCGAATGATAAAATTTACTTGTTCTCAAATCTCACTTTTTTAACACTCACTTTTTTTAACCCACATGTACACAATTGACGATCTCAATGTCAGACTGCTATCAGAATTGAAAGAGATAGCCGAAGGAATGGGCATCAAGAATGCCAAGAAATTAGGAAAGCAGGAGTTGGTTTACAAAATACTCGACCAGCAGGCCATTAGTGGCGAACCTGCACCCGCCAAAAAAGAGGGCGAAGGCGAACGCAAAATGCGCCCCCGCAGACGTGAAAATGTAGCTCCCCCGGCTGCCACACCACCCGCCCCCGAAAAAGAACTTTCTACAGACGACTTGATCCAGTCGATGGATATTGACCTGGATGCCAACATGCCACGCTTTGAAGAGCCGAGCGAGCCGGTGCGTGAACCCTTCGAGGCCAATGTTAATGTGCCTGCAGAAATGCCGGTGCGCGAGAACGAGCCCCGCCAACCACAGCAACCCAAGCGTGAAAGCAACATCAAAGATTTTGATGGCGTAATCACCAACGAGGGTGTACTGGAAATCATGCAAGATGGTTACGGCTTCCTGCGTTCGTCCGATTACAACTACTTAGCCAGCCCCGATGATATTTATGTGTCGCCTTCGCAGATAAAATTGCTCGGTTTAAAAACAGGCGATACCGTGAAGGGGCAAATCCGCCCGCCTAAGGAGGGAGAAAAATATTTTGCCCTTCTGAAGGTTGAAAACATCAATGGTAAAACCACCGATGAAATTCGCGACCGCGTGGCGTTTGAGTACCTCACTCCGCTTTTCCCCGATGAGAAGCTGAAGCTGAGCACTACGCACGACAACATGTCTACCCGCATTCTTGATTTGTTTTCGCCCATAGGTAAAGGTCAGCGCGGTATGATTGTGGCTCAGCCTAAGACCGGTAAAACAGTGTTGCTTAAAAACATTGCCAACGCCATTGCCGAGAACCACCCGGAAGTGTACCTGATTGTGTTGCTGATTGACGAACGCCCGGAAGAAGTTACCGATATGGCGCGCAGCGTAAAGGCAGAAGTGATTGCTTCGACCTTCGATGAACAAGCCGACCGCCACGTAAAAGTTGCGAGCATTGTGTTGGAGAAGGCCAAGCGTATGGTAGAGTGCGGCCACGATGTGGTGATCTTGCTGGATTCTATCACACGTTTGGCGCGTGCCTACAACACGGTAGTGCCATCATCGGGTAAAATTTTGTCGGGTGGTGTAGATGCCAATGCATTGCATAAGCCCAAGCGCTTCTTCGGTGCCGCCCGTAAAATTGAAAATGGTGGTTCGCTTACTATTATTGCCACTGCGTTGATTGATACCGGTTCTAAAATGGACGAAGTCATTTTCGAAGAATTTAAGGGAACCGGTAACATGGAATTGCAACTCGATCGTAAGCTTTCTAACCGCAGGGTTTATCCTGCTATTGATGTGCCGGCATCGGGTACACGCAGAGAAGATTTGCTGATGAAGGAAGAAGAACTGCAACGTGTATGGATTCTGCGTAAGTTTATGAGCGACATGAATTCAGTAGAAGCCATGGAATTCCTGCAAAGCAAGATGAAAGGCACTCGCAACAACGAAGAGTTCCTGATATCTATGAACGGGTAATTTCTGAAACAGAATTAACGAAAAAGGTGTGGTTCGTTGAGCCACACCTTTTTTATTCCTGAATAATTTTCGATCCGTCCCATTGGAAGTAATATTCTGTTGCCGTATTGGTGAACTCGTCCATAATCAAAAGCAAAAAACTTTTGTGCCCTTGTTGAATCCATTTTGCAAAATCTATTTTAGAGTAACTTGCTTCAGCAGGATCGAATTCAACTTTCCACTTCTCTAGTTGTGAATATTCAATCTGATTGTAAAGAACAAAAGAAAGTCTGGTAGGTGCAGGATACGATAGCACTAGGTTTACGATAGTCCGTGGTGGTTCTTGTTGGGGTGGTACTTTACGGGTATATGTTACGTTTTCTTCAGCAACTAAAACAGGGTAATCGTCTGCCGTAATGCCAACCATTTGGTAGCGATGCAAACCACCTTCCCGAAGCGTATCATTAAATTGGTATTGTCGCTGCATGGCGCCATAGGCATTGCTTCTACCCGCAACGGTGCCATAATGGATAAATCTGTTTTGTCTGGGTTGCTTTCGATATATCAAAAAGTGCCGAAAGTGAGTAGTCAAAGAATCTGGAAGCTGCCAGTTGAGAAAAACAACACTATCGCGAAGTTGGAACGATGAAGGTAAGTCCAGCGTACGTTGCCATTGAAGCGGAAAGCCAAATGGTCTACTTGTTACACTTATTTCAAACTCACAGAAATCACCTAAAAATCCATCTACGTTTAGCAGATACTCCACGCCAGGCTTCAGTGAATCCAGTTCAATAAAAACATCTTCTTGCCGAATTTGCAGAATGCACCTCAATAATTTGTATGTCTCCAATTTACAGGGATCACCTTCAATCGCAATCAACTGCACGCCCTTGCTTGCTTTGCATTGTTGCGCAGTAATTTTAATGAAATACTTACCGGCCAGATCCACCTTAAAAGCGAACCATTGATCGTTGTGATAGACCAGGCATTTCCTTGTTAACGCTCTGTTTACACAATCCCATTCTACCGTTGCATGGGCAGTGGACGACTCAATTGGTCGTTCATTCACTTGTAACAAAATCCGATCGTCAATTTTATTGTTAGCTACTTGTGCAAAAGCAACGGGTGCCGCACTCACAAGCAAACCGAACAAAGAGATGAATAACTGCCTACACATTCACTTCGGTTAGAATCTGCCTGGCTAATGCTTGTGTGTGTGCTCCTTCCCAATCAAACTTGTATTTAATCCGGTCTCTCTTTTTTTCAAGGCCACGGGTATACGCTTTGTCATAGTAGGTGAGTAATATATCGATGGTGCCCTCCATATCACCAGCCAGCAACTTTTCCTTCGCTGCGTTGTAGTGTTGGCCTCCCAACCGCTTTACTATATTGCCCATGGCTTCGAGAAATTCTTTTCGGTCGGCCGTACCATACTCCGCTGCTAACCTCTTTACACGAATCGATTTTTCGACTGCCAGTTCAAGCACAGGGCTTTGACACATGGTGTGCCAAAAATCAGGAGGCAAAAATATCTTACCTATGGCAATCGACTCATCTTCAATAAACACAGGCTTCGAAAGATCAAGCTCTAAAATTTCTTCCATTAACTCGTTTTGAAATTGTTCGGTGGTAGGCTGCGGTGGAAGCGTTAATCCTCCAAAAGCAGAACCCTTGTGGCTGGCTAAAGCCTCCAAGTCTATCACTTGCGCACCCAGGTCTTTAAGTGCGCGAAGCACTTCACTTTTTCCGCTGCCCGTGCAACCTCCAATAATCCGGAAATGAAATGGCTGCTGAAACATTTGGGCTGCCCGCTGGCGATAGGCTTTGTAGCCACCTTGCAACGTGTGTGTTTTAATGCCAGCCATACCCACAAAGAAGCTAAAATTGTTCGAGCGCATACCACCGCGCCAACAGTGCACTAACAACTCTTTACCTACGTGCTCTGTTTCTTCAATGATATTAATCAGTCGGGGACCCACCAGTCGGAAACCGGTTTTAATGGCTTCTTTTTGTCCCTTTTGTTTGTAGTCCGTTCCTACCTGTACACGCTCTTCGTTGTTGAGCAGTGGAATATTGACCGCGCCTCTGATGTGGCCCTCCGAAAATTCCAGAGGAGAGCGCACATCTACCACCGGAATTTGTGCGCGCAATTTCAAAAAATCATCGAGAGATAGGGCCATAGCTGCAAGATCGGGAATTTTAGGTCACACTCAAGCTGAGGCCTTGCTTACTGGCTCGTGTAGCCCCTCCAGGGCGGCCACCAATGCTTTATGACTTGAGTAAAATTCGCGATACAAATTCAGCAAAGAAGACGCATCTAATTCTGTGATTTTTTCCTCCTTCAACAATTGCATCACGTTCTCAATATCATGATGATGGCGTTCGCGATTTTCGGATTGGCACTGCTCCAGTTTTTCCTGCACCAATTGGTCGTTGCGCTGCACCAGCAATGCTTGCAGCGAATCCAGCAACCTGCCTTCCTCTTCTTTGCGATGCAGATAAAGTTGATGCAAATGGTCGTTGGAGGAAGATTCCAGGTCTTGCCAGTTGTGGATGCTATCCTTTATGTTTTTGGCGGCATGTATAATTTCGCGCGAAACCGTGAGCAAAACAGCAGAATATTCTACCTCCTGTTGCTTCATATCTTCGCGAGGCAGCTCAGCCAGGTATTCCAGAATTTCGCCTTGCAAAATTTTTAACCTCTTGTAGGCATCTTCATGCGAATCGCCACCTAAGGTAAAATGTTTTAACCTTTGCCGCCATGATGAAGCACCGTTACCATTGTGTATGCCCAGCGCATACCGGTTGAAGTCTAACGCATGCCGAAAAAGGCGAATGGTTTCCTGCCGTGCCAAAGGCAACGCTTCGTTCGAAAAAGGTTGGGCCGACTGGCGAATGTATTGCGTAACGGCATCATCGCCTTGTGCCACGTACCTACGCTCTAAAAATGAAGCAAAGCTTCCCAGAAATGGGTAAAACAAAACAATACCGGCCAGGTTTACAAGGGTCTGAAATACAACCAATGCAATGAGTGAATCTTCTATAGACCCTATTTCAAAAAGCAACATCATTATCCACGGCAATAAACCAATGCTGACAATGATGGTTGCCAAATTGAAAATGAAATTACCCAACGCTACCCTTTTCTTATCGGGTAGACCTCCCAGCGAGCCAATGACCAATTTCAGCGTGGTACCAAGCTCAGCACCCAGCACCATGCAGGCAGCCGCTTCGAAGGGAAGCACCCTGTTATACAATGCGGTGAGAGAGATGGCCACCATGGCCGAACTGGATTGAACCAAAGAGGTAATGATGAACCCGATTAAGATAAACCAATAGTAGGAATAGGCCAGGTAAGGTGTAAGATCGAACTGCTGCACCAAATGTGAGACCGACCCCTTCATCCACTCCAAGCCAACGAAAAGCAACGCGAAGCCTATCAAAAAGCGGTTAATAGCTTTAACCTTCTTATTTTTGAAAAGAAAACCCACCAAGGCAATAGCCAGTAATGGATAAGAAATTTCTTCGAGGTTAAGCTTAAAGCCCACCAGGGCCACCATCCAATTACTAACGGTAGACCCCAGGTTAGAGCCAAGCATTACCGCCAGCGCATTGCGAAAGCTCATGATGCCTGCACCAACAAAGGAAAGAACCATTAGCAAAACCACGGAACTTCCTTGCAGAATACCCGTTACCACTACACCCCCTGCCACCGCGCGCAGCTTATGATTGGTTTGATTTTGTAGAAACTTTTTAAACGAGCGACCGGCCAACATGCGCAGCGCCTCTTCCAGCAAGGACATGCCGAAGATAAACACGGCCACACCGGCCAAAAACATGGCTAAACTGAAGTCTTGCACTTGAACTGTATCCATGCAAAGATGTCGCGTAGCGAGTGAACCTCACTATGACATCAATCATTAAAATTAATGGTTACGCTGGTGGCCACGCCAATTCGGAAACCATAGTCAAAATTAGAGGGGTCAAAATCCTGAAAGCCGATGGCTCCCTCGAGCCGAAAAATACGTAGAATGCCATCCACTGAATAGCCCAGTTCGGTATAATGATCAGATCCCTGGGTATTCAGGTAGTTCACAAACACATTTTCTGAAATACCCAGCATGCGCACCTTGGTCAGCCGCGTTAACATGAATTTACGAAAGTGGTAGTGACTGTTCAACGAAAGGTAATCGCCACTGGTGCTGAAGTTGTAATAATCCATCAACCGATAGCTGCCAATAGGATCGCTGGTAGTAAACAGCGTTCTATTTCCAAGAAAATGTTTGTAGTCCATAAAATAGAGCCGACTAGCGTTCAGGAATGTGCCTGCGCGTACCTGCATATCGAGTGTGCCGCGAATACCCAGCTTAAATTGCTGCCGTACACCCAACTCCACCTGGTCGAAATCCACATCGCTGTTCAGCAAGCCGGAAAAGCCCTTGCGATACATCAGCGAAAGTATAGGTGTAGAGTTATCGATGCGTTGCTTGCGGCCGTTACGTATGCGGTATTTTTGCCATGGTCGTGCGTCTAATGCTACCATGCCAATGAACGCAGTGTTGGTGGGGAATGAAGTGGTTGCCACCTCGGCATTGGCAGGTTCGTTGGGCGTGTATTTATCTTGGTACCTTTTAAAAAGGGTGTAAGAAGTCGTGTTCATCAACTCGCTTCTTTCGGCCCACGACCACGTGCTGCGCAACGTATATTTATCGTTGAACCGATGTCTGTAGTTAAGGTCTACGAAATCGCGTTCATAAATTTTCATAAAGTTGTTACCCCAAACCAAAGAAGTGTAACTGTTAATGAAGTGGTGAATCGGTTCTTCTGCATTGTATTGTTGCACATAACGCCCACCCTCCAGCGTTAGGCGATAATCGCGCGCGCGGAAATCAATTCTGCCAAAACCAGTTAGCTTTTCTCTGGCAAATGAATACCGGAGCACCGGGCTCAGCTCCAGGCGATAGGTTTTGAGTGCTTTCTTGGTAACTGAATCGCGCTGTACCCAACGCTTATACATGCTGGTTCGGTAAATAGCATTGAATCCCTCCACCGTATTAAATCCACCGTAAGGTGTATGAATAACGAAGTTAGCAGTTTCAGTTATTTTGTAGGAATCACCGGCAATCAGATCCCATGGCTGAAAACCTTTCTTGTTCTTACTACTCTTTCGCAAGGTATCGCCTTCATTTTTTTTCCTTTCCACCAGATCCAAACTGTCTTCAACGGCATAACCTCTTTCTTCTTCTTTCGATAATGCCACCGGTCGGATGTTCGTCCAGAAGGTGGAGTCTTTTTTGTAAGCGAGTGAGTCGATGGAAAAGGCTGTTTCAGAAATCACATCGGGTTCTTTGGCCGTCTTCATTTCTACCTTCTCATATTCTTTTACCAACTGCCTCAATTCTTTGTCGGTTACCTCTTTGCCGGTTGCCAGGCGTTCTTCCAGGTCTTGTTTCTTTTTGGGTTGCTGCTTTTTAATGGCCTTCGCTTCTTCCTTCTGCACCTTTTCGTCAATCACTGTTACCTCCTGCATCAAAGCCGGGTTAAGCGTAATTTTATAATCGCGCACGGTAGCGAGGTAGGTGCCTTCGAACTCGAATCCAAAAACTTTTCCATCGATGATAAAATTCTGCGACACCGGCAGCCACGCTTTATCTTCAATCGGGTTGTAAATCTGTTTCACCTTGAAACCAATGCCCAACTTGGTAATGCTGAAGTCGAGGCTGTGTATACTCCACCAATCTTCAACTATGTTCAATATTCCCTCCACCACATTGTCGCCTTTCGACCGCGGAGTTACCTTTATTTTGCTTACCTCGTAGTTGCGATCGCGAAAAGATCCGAGGTACTCGAACTTATAGTAAGAAAAGGATTTGGGAGAAAGTGGAGATATCGTCTCGGCAATTTCAGGTTCGTAGAAACTTCCAAACACATACGGATTGGGCGACTGCCGGTTATCGGTTTTGCCTGTTGTGTAGATGGCAATTACTTTCTCTTCAAATTTATTCGGCCGCGTGTACTTAATGTCGCTCACCGACTCTTGAATAAACACACGGTCTTTGGTAATACCTTCTTTCTCGAGTGCTTTTTTTGCCAGCCACGGGTAGTCTTTCAATTGGCCTTTCCCTTTTATGTAAACACGCGCTGTGTAGGCATCGAGTTGTTGGGTGTGAAATTTGGCTTTGGCAATGGCTTTGCGCATGATGGTGTAGGCAGGATCTTCTTTGCCGGCTTTAACCGTTACGTTCTGCAATACCATTACCTGCGTTTTCAGCGTAATGTTAATGGTCTGAAAATCTTCGCCTACCTCCACCTTTCTGGCTACGGATTCATAGCCTAAAAACTGAAAGATGAGATCATAGGTACCCGTAGGAAGCGATACTTCGTACTTACCGTCTGTATCGCTGGCAACGCCCGTGCCCAATTGCTTCACATAAATGGTTGCGAAGGCCAATGGTGTGCCATCATCTGCCTTGATAGTACCTTTAATGCCACCTGCCCACGCCCAACATGAGAGCAACAAAAAGAAATAAGTGGCAGTTGATTTTTTCATTGCTACGAAGACGCAAATTAGGTAAGCAGGGTTGCGTTTGTTCAGGTTATTGATAATAATGCTTGAGACGTATCAACTGTTCCACTGCTTCAGGAACGAGGTAACGAATGGATTTATTGTTTTTGATACATTGACGGATATAGGTGGCTGAAATGTCGAGCAATGGTGCCTCTACCATTTTTACATTGCTATGACGCTTGAGTTCGGAATTTGTTACATGCGGACGTGGATACACATAAAGGCCGTATTGCTCTAATATCTGTTCATGATTCTTCCACTTAGGCAGGCTTTCCAGGTTATCTTCCCCAATTATTATTTTAAAATCCTTGTCGGGATGTTTTTCGTGTAAATGTGTAAGCGTGTGAATGGTGTAACTGGGGCGTGGCAGGTTAAATTCAATATCAGAAACTTCCAGTTTATAGTTGTCGGCAATGGCTGCCTTCACCATATCATAGCGATCGAACTCGTGGAGCAGCCCTTTACTTGGCTTTAATGGATTTTGAGGAGAAACTACAAACCATACCTTTTTTAAATCTGTATTTTCGGCCATGATGTTGGCAATGATCATGTGGCCAATATGTATGGGGTTAAAGGAGCCGAAAAACAAACCAATTTTCACAGGATGAACTTTAGTAAAAATTCCTTCGGCTCAAAAACCGGAATTTTAGATTGACCAAAATCCTTTTTGTTTCTGGTAACTATTGCATCTACGCCCGGCACCTCTAAAGCACTTGCATATTGCAACGCATCTTCGAAATCTGAAAAGTCAGATTCAACAGCAGCTTTGAATTGTTGTTCTCTAAGCTCAACCACATGCACCCACCGCAGCAGCGTTGCAATAATTACTTTAGGGTCTTTTTTGAATTTCCGAGCAAAATACGCAGCAGTAGAAAGGCTTAATGCTGATACGTATAAGTCAATTTTTCTGTCATCGCGAAGCCTGAATATCAGAGCCGCTTCGTCTATAAAGCGCTCACGCGCAAGCATGAGGTCTAATAGTATGTTCGTATCAACGAAAATGCGAAAGGGCATTACTTGTACTTTTCGTCAAGTATCTTTTCTAACTCAGCTTTGTAATCAAAATCTGCAGAAGTCTTGCCCAAAATTCCTTTCAACTCCTTCACTGATGATTCGCTTCTCAGTTTATCTTCCGTCCTCAGTGTATGTCTAAGGTAGTCTTCAAAAAGTTTTGAAAGACTGGTGCCCTTTCTTTTAGAGTATTTTTTTGCCGAGCTTATCAGACGAGAATCTACGCTCAACGTGAGTTTGGTTGTCATACGTATAAATGTTCCACTTATACGTAAAACTCTACAAAAACCCGGAAAGTTTCAAAATTTGCCCTTAAAATCTTCGTACAGCTTTTGGGCTTCGGTAAGCGATTTGGCAAGATCTTCGTTCACCAACACCACATCGAACTTATCCTGAAACGACATTTCGAATTGCGCTTTGAATAACCTGCGCGAAAGGCTATCGGCAGACTCTGTTCCGCGATCACTCAGGCGTTGCTTCAATACTTCAATGGAAGGAACTTTTACAAATACGGCCAGGGCTTTATCTCCAAAATATTTTTTCAGATTAATGCCCCCCTTTACATCCACATCAAAAATCACATCTTTGCCCTCGCTCCAGATACGTTCTATCTCCGATTTAAGTGTACCATAAAAATTACCGGCATACACCTCTTCCCACTCTATAAATTCGTTGTTGTCAATTTTTTTCTTGAACTCATCGGGCGTAAGAAAATAGTAGTCTTTACCATGCTGTTCGCTGCGGCCACGCTTATCGCGCGTAGACGCAGAAATGGAAAAGCCCAGCGATGGATTATTTTGGAGTAAATGTTTAACGATGGTGGTCTTTCCGGAGCCTGATGGAGCCGAAAAGATAAGTGCCTTGCCCGCCATCAGGAAATTTGTTGAGCTACCTGGCTTCTGATTTGCTCCACCAGGTCATCAGGGGCACAACCGTTGCACTTTGCTTTCAGTAACTCACGTATGGCAATGTCTAACTGGTATGATCTGAAACACGGCATGCACAGATCCATGTGTGTTTTGAAGTACGCCTTCTGTTCGTGGGTGGCCTCTCCATCCAGAATGGTTTGCAACATTTCCATACACGATGGCTTTTTTCCGGTTGCCGTAACAAAGGGGTTGAGGGAATTAGGATTACTCATAGGTTCAAGCGGTTTTGTAGCCCATAGATTTGGCATAGGTGCTCAGCTTCTCCTTCAGCAACTGGCGGGCCCGGTGCAGGCGGCTGCGCACCGTGCCAATAGGTATATCCAATATCTTGGCCATTTCTTCGTACTTAAATCCTTCCAGATCGCAAAGAATGATTACGGTGCGAAAGTCCACATCCAGTGAATTGAGGGCATTAGATATTTCATCACCAATCATGTCTTTCAATGCATCTACACGCAAGTCGGGGGTTATCTGCCTGTCTACCTCTTCGGAGTTGTAGTAGGTTTCCACCTCCTGATAGTCCACTTTATTCGGCTCCTTGCTTTTTTTGCGGTAGTCGTTAATAAAGCTGTTTTTCAAGATGCGGAACAGCCACGCTTTGGCATTAGTTCCTTTTTGGAATGATTCTATAAAGCGGTAAGCTTTCAGGTAGGTATCTTGCACCAGGTCTTTGGCATCATCGCGGTCGAGGGTAAGGCGAAAGGCAAAGTTGTGCATGGAGTTAACATGAGGCATAAATTCGCCATGGAAAATAGCCTGTTTCTCCTGTTCTGTATAGCTTTGTTGAGGTAGTTCTTCGATCATGAAGGGCTAAAAATAGGAAAGGAAATTGAGATGTTTGATATCATTTTTTTGACTGTTTTTAGTGTCTACTACCCGAAAGTCTAGTATGCTATCTGGCAAAATAAATTTTGTGTTGCCATTTATACCAACAAAACCTGTTGGCGGTGCAAAGATTATGTTCGAATATGCTAATCGGTTAGCGGCACAAGGTCATCAGGTAACGATATTATACAGCATTGAAAGGCCATTTAAGAAATCAAAAACACCAGTTTGGGTTAGATTTTTGCTTCAATATATTCGAAAAGTCAAATGGTTTGAATTCGAACCAAATATTAAGCAGAAACTGGTAACACGAATTTCAAATCGAACAGTGCCAGACGCGACAGCAACAGTCAGCACCTGGTGGCAAATGGCTTACTCGTTAGATAAGCTTGGTGCATCCAAAGGAAAAAAAATAAATCTGATTCAAGACTATGAAATCTGGGCGGGCAATGAAGATAAGGTTCGTGAGTCTTACAAGCTAAATCTCAGTCATGTAGTTATAGCGAAGTACCTTTCTAAGTTGGTTCTTGAGGTCTCTGGTCGAGAACCAATTCATGTTCCAAACTCGATTGATTTGGAAGTTTTCAAAATTACCAATTCAATAACCCAAAGAGATCCCAAATCGGTGATTATGATGTTCTCGAACGAAGAGCGAAAAGGATCTAAATATGGCCTGGAAGCCTTAAATAAAGTTAAGGAACAAATTTATGATCTCACTGTAACGCTCTTCAGTGTTTACGATAGGCCAAGCTACATACCTTCGTGGATGAATTTCATTAAAAGGCCGCCAAATCTTGCCGATCTCTATAACCAACACGCCATATTTGTAACGCCAAGCCTTGGCGAAGGATGGGCGTTACCTCCTGCAGAAGCAATGGCTTGCGGGTGTGCAGTTGTGTGTACCAGTATTGGAGGACATCAGGATTATGCTCGCGATAGTGAAACTGCTTTAGTAGTACCCCCAGCAAACATCGAAGCGATGGTTTTAAAAATACTAACGCTTATCAAAGATAGTGCTGAGCGATGTGAGCTTGCTACAAGGGCAAACATGTATATACACCAATTTCAATGGGATAACTCGGTTGCCAAACTAAAGTCAGTAATTACGGATTGATGAAGATTCAGGAAATCAAATACATCAACAAGCTCCCTAAAGAATTTAGGAAAAACTTGCTAAAGTATGTCGTTAAGAAAACTACAGGTTCAAAAATTAACCGCTTTGAAAAGGAATCAAATATCATGTTGAGATTTATTGCTTCCACCGATAGCAATCTGGCTGGTACCACATCAAACGAACTACTATGGACTGCAATTATTAACAGAAACAGGTTCGAATTGATCACTCGGAGATACCCAAGCAGCGATCTCGAAATAATGCATCAAGTTTTGGGTAACAAGGAATACCAGCCAATAAAAGATTTATTCGAAACCGGAGATTCTTTGAAAGTGATAGACGCTGGCGCCAACGTTGGCTTTACATCAATCTACCTGAAGTCGGCTTTTCCTAATGCCCAAATACTATGTCTTGAAATCGATAACAACAATGCAGCGCAATTAAAAAAGAATATACAGCTTAACCGGCTAGAAGGAGTGACCATTTTGGAAAAGGCCTTATGGAAAAGAAATGCCTTCCTGGAAATCAAACGTGATTTTCGCGATCAGACGGAGTGCAGCTATTATGTTGAAGAATCAGACTCACAGACCGGATTGCAAGGCCATAACCTGAACTATTACATGGAGGAAATGAGGTGGGACAAGGTCGATATTCTTAAGATTGATATTGAAGGAGCCGAAAGATATCTATTCGAGTCAGACGAAATGGCTGATCGTCTATTGGAATCTATACGCGTGCTGGCCATTGAGATTCACGATGAATTTAACATCAGGGGAACCATCGAACGCCACTTTGCTCGTCACGGCTTTGCTCATTTTAATCATGGCGACATTACCATTGCCATGCGCAAATGAGAGACTAAAATCGCCAGATCATGGTTCTGTTCAGGCTCTGCACAATTTTGTTGGCCACAGCCCCGAGCGGCAAATTGGTGCCCAACTGCGTGGTCAACTCTTCAAACTTTGCTTTAGATTCCCTGCATTTCTGCCGCTGCCTGAAGTAAAGCCTGATGGAGTCTACATAGTGAAAGCGGAAAGACAACACCCGGATTAAACACTCAAAAAATATCTGTGGGTAATACAAAGTCATCTGCCATTTGCTGAGATGTATGGCATGAAGAAACATTTTGTTTCTGTAGTAAATGGTCTGTATGTGTTTCTTCCTGCTCTTCGATTTGATAGACGAAGAAGTTTTATGTCTGCACACTGACCTATGCTCGTAGTAACATTTCCAACCCAATCGCCAGGCTCTTAATGAAAGCTCATAGTCTTCTATGTAGTAGGGCGCGAAAATTTCATCAAACCCTCCCAGCAACAGAAATTTCTCCCGACTTACCAACGCTTCGGCTCCCGAGAGATACATGGTGTAGAGACCTCCTTCAATGGGGGTTTCTGAGGGTAAAAAGTTTTTAAATGTTTTGATTTTGGCTCCCTGAAACGTGGGCAGTTTGGCTCCGTCTTGAATGCGGTCGTCTTCCCAGTTCACAATTTGTCCCATTACACCAAAAGTGTCAGCTTGGTTAAAGTAAGGGATAAGATGCCGAAAATAATCTGGTTCCAACTTAACATCACTGTTCAGCAGAAATAGTAAATCGTAGTTAGCGGCCCGCGCCCCACGATTTATGGTTGGCGCAAAACCCCTGTTGACATCGCTTGTGACCACCTTAACCTGTGGGTAGTGGCCCTTAAGAAAAGATACCGACTCATCTGTTGAGCAATCGTCTGATACGATTACTTCATATTTCAATCCCGATTTTTCAAGGGCTTGAAAAAGCGGTGGGAGCGTTTGCGGAAACAAAGTTATACCGTTGTAGTTTGGTATTACTACCGACAAACCGGATGGCTGAATGGTTTTTACATTTGTTGTCATCCTTCGATCAACTGCCTCTGCTACAAACCCAGACCTCTGCCAATCTTCTTTCCAGAAGGAAACGGTACCATTTCCCAATACCTTAGGCCATTCTGCCTTTTTTTCAACCGGAATCTTTTTTATCTGGTTAGCCCCAGAAAGCATTTCGCCCTTCCAGGCCTTCTCTTTAATCTTACTGACAAAAGATTGCGTAATTTGATCTTCATCTTTCAAAACCACGACATACTCCTCTCTGGCTTCCGTGATAGCATCCGACAAAGTTCTTGGTGCTTCAGCGAATCGAAGAGGTGTTGGGAAATTCGTAATTATGCCATGCAGCGCTTTTGCCTGGCTGGCCAATGCCCCATTGACAATCACTTCATCTGGTAACTCTTTCTGAAACTTAACCGCATTGAGTGTTTCAGAAAGTTTGTTGAGGTCATTCGATGACTCCACTATTAATGAAACGCGAAGGCTCCTGTTTGCCTCCAACAATTTGGCATACTTGTAAAAAACCCAATGGGCTGTGGACCCTGATATTACAAGACCTTTAAAACCATCCAGAACACCACCTTTGAGGATATACGCTTTAAAAAAAGCAAAGACAGTCTTATATATAATTTTTAACGTAGATGAGTGGGCCTTATAGCGATTTACTTGGGCATGAATGGTTGAATAACTTTGGTTCTTCTGAAGAAACTGGTTGATGTTATCGTAGGCTCGATGGAACAAATCACCATTTATTGCCTTCTCTTTTGAACTGGGTAGTAACTCTACCCGCTCGTGCACACCATCCCCTTGCCACGACCCTTTCCTTCTATCCCACAAACGCAGTTTTTGATCTGGATACCATCCACAAGTTTTTATCCAAGTTCCCTCAAAACTGGAGAGACGATTCATCAGGTATCCGTCATGACTCCAATCGGTCTTTACTTTTAGGATAGACTGCGTGAGTTCGGACGAGAGGTATTCATCTGCATCCAGTGATAAAACATAATCGTTCGATGCCAATGCTACTGCTCTGTTTTTCTGCTTGGCAAAACCCGGAAATTCCTCTTGAAAAAACTTCACTCCTTTTTCCTCACAAATTTCTTTGGTGCGGTCAGTTGAAAAGCAATCAAGCACTACAATCTCATCAACCACCGGCTTTACGGAGTCTATGCAACGACTGATGTTTTTCTCTTCGTTGTAGGTAATAATTACCGCACTAATCTTTACCATTTGGTGGCTTTTGCACCTGCAAAGGTCATCGTATTTCCCCACAAAAACAATGGTGCCAGTGTATGCAAAACACTGGCACCTTGCGCTATTCCGTCAACGGCTCGCCAGGTAGCCCAGCGAACGAACCAGCGCCACAAACTCTGCGCGATACCCTTCTTTATCCTCTCCTTTGGCGCTCTCAGCCAATTGTATCACCTGTTTGTAGTCGAAGCCTTTGACGTATTCTGATTCGCGTAGCAACATACCAAAACCGGCTACAGCTGCTGACCATCTGAAATTTTTGGATGCAACTCCCGAGGCATTATTGCCAGTCAAGGTTTTTACAATCAATTTACTAACACGTTCATCAGGCTGTTTGTATCTGAATTTTACAGTCATCCATTCATCTGACTTTTTTCCTTCCGAATCCACGTGAGTAGCTCGGTATCTAAGGGGATCTATTTTGAAAAACTTGCTTTCTACGCCTACCGGAATAATTTCGTACAACGCTGTTACGGTGTGGCCAGAACCCAAATCACCCGCATCTTTTTTATCATTGTTGAAATCTTCATCGTTCAGCAACCTGTTTTCATAGCCAATCAACCGGTAGGCCTTTACCTTGGCGGGATTAAATTCTACCTGTAACTTCACATCTTTGGCAATTGTATACAACGTGCCTCCAAATTCTTTTACCAGCACTTTCTGTGCCTCCAGCATGGTGTCTATGTAAGCATAATTGCCATTTCCTTTATCGGCCAGTATTTCCATTTTGGAATCTTTGTAGTTGCCCATGCCAAAACCCAATACGGTAAGGAATATTCCATCTTCTCTTTTTTCCTCGATCAACCGTTCCATCGCAGCATTACTTGATTCACCCACGTTAAAGTCACCATCTGTTGCCAGTATAACCCTGTTGTTGCCATTAGGCAGAAAATTTTCATTTGCTACCTGGTAGGCCAACCGGATGCCCTGTCCGCCTGCGGTAGATCCTCCTGCTTGCAGGTTATCTAATGCTTCCAAAATTTTCTTCTTTTGATCGCCCCGTGTTGGTGGCAGCACCATGCCTGCCGCCCCGGCATAAACCACTATGGCCACACGGTCTTGGGAGCGAAGTTGTTCGGTTAACATTTTCAACGAAGCCTTCAGCAAAGGAAGTTTATTAGGTGCCTCCATTGATCCAGAAACATCAACAAGAAAAACCAGGTTAGAGGGCGGCAGATTGTCAGTAGCAATTTTTTTGCCTTGCAACCCGATGTGTATCAACTGGTGGCGCGGATTCCACGGAGCGCTTGCTATTTCCGTATAAATAGAAAAAGGATCGTCACCCGGTGGCTGATCGTATTCATAATCGAAGTAGTTAATCATTTCTTCAATGCGCACTGCGTCTTTGGGTGGCCGCTGCCCATTGTGCATAAATCTTCGCACGTTGCTGTAAGAGGCTGCATCTACATCAATAGAAAAAGTAGAAAGCGGTTTACGCACAGCATCGTGAAAAATATTCTCTTCAATGCCATCATATTCTTCGGTGTTCCAATTGGGCTGCCCGTGCATGGGTTCGTGTAAATGGTGAGCCCCGCCCCATGCTTTTTTATCACGGGTGGAGAGGCCTCTGATTCGAATACCAGGTGTTGCCCCAGTTGTTACCACTTCAGATAACTGCTGTACGTCCATCTCCATCGCCACGTTTATTACGTTGCTTATCCCGATCTCTACTTCTTTTGATCGCAGCCCTATAAATGAAAACACGAGCGTGCCTTTTGATGGAACAGAAAGCTGGTAAGTTCCGAATTGATCTGTCACGGTTCCCTTAATGGTGCCTTTTAAAATCACGTTCACGCCTGGCAAGGCAGAACCATCTTCAGCAGAGGTAACTTTTCCGGTTATCAGCCGGTCTTGCGCAGTAACCAACCCGGCCACCAGGCAAATCAAAAAAGTAAACAGTTTCATGGTTGTATCTTTTGTTTCACCAAGCAGATGCAACACACTTACGTTTTCCATAAAAAACTTTGCTGACTTTGGCGCGCTTTCCTGAAAAATGGACAAATGTTATCTTGTTGCGATGTTTTTCCGGCAAAAGCCCTCGAACGAAAGCGATGAAACCCTGATCCAGCATTTCCGGAAAACGGGCGAGCTTCACATTGTGGGTGAACTTTACACGCGATACACCTCTTTGATATACGGTGTCTGCCTGAAATACCTGAAAGAACGCGATGAAGCCAAAGATGCGGTCATGCAGTTGTTCGAAAAGCTTCCGGGTATGCTGAAGGCCCATGAGGTGTCTCATTTTCGTAGTTGGCTCTACGTAAGTGCCCGAAATCACTGCCTGATGCAAATCCGGTCGAAAAAAGGGAAATTCACAGAAGAATTGACCGATCGGGTTGTGGAATCGGAATACATACTGCATCCGGATGGCGAACCAGAATTGGAAAACGACCTAACCCGGCTGGAGAAATGCATCGAAGAACTAAGCGAAGAGCAGAAACAGTGTGTGAAGTTGTTTTTTCTGGACGAACATTGCTACAAGGAAATTGTGGAGAAAACCGGGTTTGATATGAATAAGGTGAAAAGCTACATACAGAACGGAAAGCGTAATCTTAAGATTTGCATGGAAAGAAGTGCATCCTGACCAAAACGATATCGACAAATACCTGAGGGGAGAACTTAGCTCCAGCGATATGCACCGGATGGAAAAGAAGGCATTGTCCGATCCTTTTTTGCGCGATGCACTGGAAGGTGCGAATGCCGTAGCCTCCGAAGACTTTTCGAAAGATGTTGAGTTGCTGAACCGGAAAATAAATCAAAGCCGCTCCAAGCAATCTTTCTTTACCCCTTTGCGAATAGCGGCTGGCATCGCTTTAGTAGCGGCCGTTGGCTTTTGGCTGATTTCACGCAATCAACCTGAAGACCAATTAGCTCAATTACAGAGCCCTGAAACTGAAAATGCATCAACGGTCACAGTCGATACTACCAAGAGTAAGAAAGCTGACAACGACCTTCTTGCATTGAGTCAACAGGAAACACCTCCCGCTCCACCTGTAGAAACAAAACCTGCTGCGGGGCCTCCAGCCACCACGAGCGCGCTACGCGATGATGCTTCACCAACAACGGTGGAAGATGGCGGTATGGCCGAAGGCGGAGAACAAGGTGTAGCTGATGAGATTTTAGCTGAAGAAACTGTTGTGATGGCCGAAGAAAAAGAAGAGTTGGCACGAGCAGAAAAACGCGTGGCCATAGACCAGGACAAGGCAGGGCAATCTTTAAGCAGAGCTAAAACCGTATTGCAAGAAGATATAGTAACTACACAGCCTTCCGCACAATCTTTAACGATGCCCCGGGTTATAAGAGGCCAGGTAAAAGATGCCCAAGGCGAAAACTTGCCTGGAGTGAATGTAACCGTGAAAGGTACCACCGATGGTACGGTGACCGATGGAGAAGGCAACTATACGTTGACAACCCCCATCGAAAAGCCCGAATTAATATTTTCTTTTATCGGCTTGCAAACGGCTGAGGTTGCTGCCACCGATAAAAAAACGGTGGATGTTACCCTGGAAGAAGACACAGGACAATTAAGCGAGATAGTGGTTACAGGGTACGGATACCAGTCGCGCGACCCACTGAACCCTGTTATTCGGTTGGCAGAACCTTTTGGCGGACGTAAGGCCTACGACAACTACCTGGAGAAAGATAAACGATTTCCGCAAGCCGCGTTGGATAATAAGGTGAAGGGCCGGGTAACCATTGAATTTAAAGTTGAGACGGATGGCAACCTGGCCGACTTCCGCGTACTAAAGAGCCTGGGCTATGGGTGCGATGAAGAAGTGATACGGCTGGTGAAAGAAGGGCCTAAATGGTTTCCATCTACCGAAGACGACAAGCCCATCGAGAGCCTGGTGCGGGTGCGGCTCAAGTTCGACCATAGCAAAGCCGGAGGATAACCTGTTGCATTTTTAAAGCAGTAATTACATCTTGGACACCACATGTCGAAGAAAGCCACTGCCAAATCCATTCCCCAGGAAATTTTAGACCTGGTTCGCAAAGAATTTAACGATTCCGAATTCGTGCTTAAATCGAGGGGCACCGGTAAGTGGAGTTTCATTCCGCTGTTACAAAAAGCTTTGCATCATTTTCTTGAGCAGCATAAAGAGGCATTGCCCACTTTGGTGTTGCAATACCCACACGGCCCCACCGAAGATTTATTGCGCAGGGCATTTAATCTGAAAAGCCCACCCGGGGCTACCAAATCCCTGCGCGACTTGCTGTGCCTGTACGCCACCCGCATGCAACACGATTGGAACGGGGTAATTAAGCACTACTATTCCGACCGGTACGCCTCGCTGCTCGATTCGGATAAACCCGATACACCAGACGTTGTGCCAGCCGCACCCATAGAACCCAATATAGAAACGTTTGCCAGTAAGGTGGCCGATCTGTTGTTAGAAAAGCTGTCGGCCAAAGAAATTGAAGTGGTTAAAAAGCAGATTCAGGAAGAAAGGCAAAACACCGTTGCCAACGAGGTGATAGAAAACATTTTGATTCCCTCGGTAAACGATCCCGACCATCCGGAATTCCCGCCCAAGCCCTTTTTTACTCCCCGGTTTCCAGCCTCGAATACCTACCGCATACAAGTGCCTGGTTTCAGCAATGTGTGGCTGAAAGACGAGAGCACCAACCCCGGTGGCACCCACAAGGCCCGCATGGCCTGGGAAGTACTTATCAAAGCAAAACGCTATCAAATCAAGGAGATATCGCTGATATCTTCCGGAAGCGCAGCCGTTGCCATCCAGTATTTTTTCAACCTGTATGGGGCTCAAACGGTGCTCAAAGTGTTGGTAGATCATCGCATGAAGCCAGAAGTAAAAGCATACCTCAAAAAGTTAGGATGCCACGTTTACGAAACTGATTTATCGCGTAAGCCCCTTACGGGCAAAGAGATCAAAGAGCTTACGGACAATCACACGGGTATTGACATAACGTACCGCGAAATTCTGGACAGATTCAACGACAACTACTACGATTGGCTGAGCTACGAAATTCTGAACGAGAACCCGAACTACTGCTTCATACCGTTTGGCACGGGCGATTTGTTCATCAACGTAATGATTATTGCAGAACGTGAGTACAACAATCGCATCTTCAAACACGATCCTCGCTTCCGAGGCAACATAGATATTGTGAGCAAGTGTCACTTTCTGGGCGCTACCTCACACCACGAAAACACCCGTCTCGACAAACTATTTTCTTACCACCTGCCATCGCTGAAAGATTACAACGATTACCTCAGTTCTTTGATAGAGAATAACCGCATCGGTTCTTCGTCAGGCATTCTCGAATTAGAAGAAGATTTTATTGAAGAGGCTTTGCAATTGGCGAAGCAACAAAACATTTCGTGCGAACCCAGCGGCATTGCAGGTCTGGCACTGCTGTTGCAAAACCGCAGCGACATACCACCTGACGACAAAATTCTGATTGTGAACACGGGCCTTACAGACTATACACTGGCGTCTAAATCAGGTGGTAATTAGACTATGTTGGCTGATGGCATAACTACCAAAAATGTAGTTACCGGCCATAAAATATCATAATTGTTCTGCCCAAAGGAGGGCTTTCCGAATAACCTTTTATTGCTACTTTTAAGGCTTTAATAAAATTGTGACCCCTTCCTGACTGGCCGCTCTGGCAAGTAAGGAAGCCAAACCAAAAATCTAATGAGTTTACATTTAAAGAAACCGCTCGAACAACTTCTGGCTCAGAACACCGATTCTGACAAAGGCCTGAAGCGAACCTTGGGCGCGGGCAACCTGATTGCGCTGGGCATCGGTGCCATTATTGGTGCGGGCCTGTTTGTGCGCACGGCTGCCGCAGCGGGTGAAGCAGCCGGCCCGGCTGTTGTTATTTCATTCATTGTTGCTGCCATCGGCTGTGCTTTTGCTGGTCTGTGTTATGCAGAGTTTGCGTCTATGATTCCCATTGCGGGCAGCGCCTATGCGTATGCTTACGTTACCATGGGCGAGTTCATGGCTTGGATTATCGGTTGGGCCCTGGTGCTGGAATATGCGCTGGCATCGGCAACAGTGTCTATTGCATGGAGTGAGTACCTAAATAATTTACTCGGGGGAGCCATACCGTATGAGTGGACACACTCCCCCTTCGAGACATCATTGAACGGTGTAACTGGCATTGTGAACCTGCCTGCACTCGTCATATTGGTTATACTTACACTGATACTGATTAAAGGAACGCAAGAGTCAGCCACGCTTAACGCGATCATCGTATTTGTAAAAGTATCGATTGTGCTGCTGTTCATTGCGCTGGGTTGGGGTTTCATCAACCAGGGTAACTACACTCCATTCATGATTCCCGAAACACATCCTGGCCACGAAGCATGGAATGCCCACGGTTGGGGCGGTGTGTTAGGTGGGGCAGGTATTGTGTTTTTTGCTTTCATCGGTTTCGATGCGGTATCTACTGCCGCTCAAGAGGCCAAGAATCCCAAGCGCGATATGCCGATTGGTATTCTTGGTTCACTGATTATCTGTACCGTGTTGTATGTTTTGTTCTCGTATGTACTAACTGGCATCGCGAACTGGGAAGAGTTTAAAACAGCTGGTAAAGAGGCTTCCGTTGCTTATGCGATACAAAACTACATGCCCGGCTATGGCTGGCTGGCCACACTCATAACGGTTGCCATCCTGGCTGGATTCTCTTCTGTAATTCTGGTTATGCTCATGGGGCAATCACGCGTGTTCTACTCTATGTCGAAAGATGGGTTGGTTCCAAAAGTATTTTCAGAGCTGCACCCACGTTTCCGCACTCCTTTTAAAAGCAATTGGCTGTTGTTGATTTTTGTAGGTTTGTTTGGCGGGTTTGTACCCGGAAGTGTGGCGGGCGATCTTACCAGCTTCGGAACTTTGTTCGCGTTCGTGTTGGTATGTGTGGGCATTTGGGTGTTGCGGGTAAAGAACCCCGATGCGGTCCGTCCATTTAAGACTCCGTTGGTTCCGCTGGTACCTATATTAGGAATTATCGTTTGCTCAGGCATGATATTCTCTCTGGGTAAAGAAACGTTGATCTCAGCTGGCATCTGGATGGTGATAGGACTAATCATCTATTTCACCTACAGCAAAAACCACAGCCATTTGCGTAATGGCAAGTAACTAAGCATTGAATCCTTTAACTAAAAATCCCTGTCGCTAACGGCAGGGATTTTTAGTTACTCAATATCTCGTCTGAAATGGTGAGTGTGTTTCCACTTAACTGAGTTCGGTACTGCCGCAGTGGCCGCCAGGCGGGGCCACCTGTTGGTAAGCCCTCATCGAAGGAAAAGGTAGAGCCACAGCAGGAATCGAAAAGGTATAGGTTCGAGGAGTGCACATCAACTGTTGCACAGGCATCGTTCGGCTGATAAGAACAGTTTCTTTCGTAGGCTCTGTAAACACTGGCGCTCACGCGATAGATAATGACGCCTCGTACCCCTATGTTGTTAATGGCTTTGTGGCCACCATCTAACCTCAAGGCTGCGTATTCGGGTAAAAATAGGTTAATTACTTCCTCAGAAAATGAGGCCAACGGAATGGGGTCGTCCACCAACTGCGGTTCGCAGCCCAGCAATGCCACCAGCAAAAACCAACTACTTCTTTTGATAATCATAAAAACCTTTTCCTGTTTTTCGACCCCAATGCCCCTCGGTTACCTTGTTTTGTTGAATGATACTCGGCCTGAAGCGTGGTGCTTGATCGAAAGCTTCATAAAGCGAAGTGGTAACAGCCAGGTTGGTATCTACCCCGATCAAATCCATTAACTCGAATGGTCCCATCTTAAACCCGGAAGCGCGCAGCAGCGCATCTATGTTTTCCATTTTTGCGCCCTCCTCTTCCAATATCTTCAACGACTCCACATAAAACGGGCGAGCCACCCGATTAACGATGAATCCAGGCGAATCTTTTGCCAACACTGCCACCTTACCTATTTGTTCACAAAATTTCCGCATCGCCTCCACTAAATGCGGAGCGGTTTGTTTTCCCGAAATTATTTCCACCAGCTTCATGATGTGGGCTGGGTTGAAGAAATGAAGCCCTATGCAATGCGCTGGCTCTTTCAGATTTTTTGCAATATCGGTGATGGGAAATGTGGAGGTATTGGATGCAAGTATGGCAGCAGGGTTAATTGCCTCTAATTGTTGAAATAACTTTTGCTTGGGCTCCAGTTTTTCTACAATGGCTTCTATAACCAGGTCGGCTTTTATGCCATTTAAGTCCGATACGGTACTTATTCTGCCTAACGTTTGGTTTTTCGTTGTTTCATCTAACTTCCCTTTCTCCACGGCCAGATGCAGGTTCTTCTCGATACCCTTGCGTGCGCGCTGAACCAGGTCTGCATTCAGATCGTAAAGTAACACACTAAAACCAGCGGCAGCGCAAACCTGCGCAATGCCCTGGCCCATGGTGCCTGCCCCCACAACGGCTACGGTTTCAATTTTCATGCGCTGTAAAATTTTATGATCTGTTCGCTCACCCATTGAATTTGCTGGGTGGTCAGCTCAGGATAGATGGGCAAGGATAATACTTCTTGCTGAAGCCGTGCCGCCATTGGAAAGTCTGAATACGTATTGTTTTGGTAACGATAAGCCGGCTCGAAGGGTAAGGCCTTCAGGTAATGAATCTGTGTTTCTATTCCTTGCTGCTGCAGAAAATCTTTCAGCTCATCTCGTTGTTGGGCCCTGATAACAAACAAATGAAAAGTGTGGCCCGCCCCGGGGCGAATCTTTGGTAAGACTATTCCCTCTAGGCCCTCCAGTTGCTGGTGGTAGAATGCTGCATTTGCTTTACGCTTATCATTCCAGTCTGCCAGGTATTTTAACTTCACTTGCAACGTCACTGCCTGCAATACGTCCATGCGACTGTTCATTCCTTCCATCGGGTGATCGTCTTTACTAAGCCCACCGTGGTTGGCAAATCTCCGGGCATATTCCGCCAGTTCCGGATTTTTCGTAACGAGTGCACCTGCATCGCCATAGGCACCCAAATTTTTAGTGGGATAAAAGCTGAACGTACCAATATCGCCCCCAGTGCCAACGGGCTTTCCATTTAAAGTGGTAAGGTGTGCCTGCGCACAGTCTTCAATCAGAAACAAATTGTGCTGCCGACACCAGGTTGCAATGGCATCAACATCTACCGGCTGGCCATACAAATGAACCACGATGACACCTCGTGTTTTGTGGGTACGCCTTTTTTCCAACTCTTCTACATTAACTGTGAAATACTCATCCGCATCAGCGAATACCGGCTTGCCTCCTGCTAACGTAATGGTTTCGGACGTTGAAATCCAACTCCAAGCAGGGGTGATCACCTCATCGCCCGGAAGAATTTTCAATGTTTTTAAAGCAACGAATAACGCATCTGTGCCATTACCCATCGCCACGCAGAAGGGAACATTCAGGGCCTTCGCCCAATCCTGCTCGAATGATTTTACAAAGGCACCACCGACAAAGAGCCCTTCGGTAAAAACCTTTGCAAATTCCGTGTCCAGTTCTTCCCGTAAGGCCTGGTATTGTTGCTTCAGGTCGAAGAAAGGCACCTGAACCGTCATGATTAAACCACGGTTTTGAACTGCCTCAAAAAGCGGATGTCGTTCTCGGAATAGAGACGCAGATCATTCACATTGAAGAGCAACTGGGCCACCCGTTCTATACCCATTCCGAAGGCAAAGCCTGTATACTCTTCCGGGTCGATGCCCACATTTTTCAACACATTGGGGTGCACCATTCCCGAACCGGCAATTTCTACCCAGCCGGAGTGTTTGCAGACCGTACAGCCCTTTCCTTTGCATATAAGGCACGATATGTCGATTTCAGCACTGGGCTCCGTAAAAGGGAAAAAAGAGGGCCTATAGCGGATTTTAATGTCCTTTCCGTACATCTCGCGGGCGAAGTGATACAGCGTTTGTTTCAGGTCTGCAAACCCTACGTTTTTATCCACATAAAGACCTTCTACCTGATGAAAAAAGCAATGGGCCCTGGCAGAGATGGCTTCGTTGCGATAAACGCGCCCCGGCATGATGGCCCGCACAGGCGGCTTCGTATTTTCCATCAAACGAATCTGCACGTTCGATGTATGCGTGCGCAATAGCACCTCCGGATTGCGCTGAATGAAGAACGTATCCTGCATTTCGCGGGCCGGGTGGTTGGGTGGGAAATTGAGGGCCGAGAAGTTGTGCCAATCGTCTTCAATCTCGGGCCCGTCCGACACGCTGAAGCCCAGTCTTTCAAATACCTCAATTATCCTTAACCGCGTAAGCGTAAGCGGATGGAGGTTGCCCGTTTTGTTGGGGATGGTGGGCAGCGACAGGTCAAATTTTGTTTGCTGGCCCCCTGCCCCTTGCTCCAGCTTTTCGGTAAACTCCTTCAACTTAGCCTCCGCCAGTTGCTTCAATTCGTTCAGGGTTTTCCCCAAAGCCTTTTTCTCCTCGGCAGAGGCAGACTTAAACTGCTCGAAAAGTTCGGGGATGGCGCCTTTACGACTCAAAAAACGGAGGCGAAAGTTTTCAACCTCATCTTGCGCCTTGGCGGTGAATGATTCAACCTCTTGTTTCAGCTTGGTGATGGTTTGCAACATGCGTTCGTGCTCTTTTCTGTTGTGCAATCTTCAAAATCTGATTGACAGCCAGGCATGCAATCAGAACAATCGGTAAAATTAACTGATCGGGCTGGTTTCTTAAAACGAGCGCCAGGCCAATAAAGAAGAGGTTTAGAGCACCCAAAATTAGGGTGGATTGCGCGTGATCAAATCCCAGGTTCAGCAATTGGTGATGCAGGTGGTTTCTGTCGGCCCGAAAAGGTGACTGAAGCTTTCTTAATCTGAAAATAATCACTCTTGAGGTATCGAATATGGGAATAATTAAAACACAAACCGCAGTGCTGATGGACGCATGGAACCGGGCTGCTGATTCGTTGGGGAGTTGAAAATTCAGATTGATGAATTGAATGGCCAAAAAAGCCAACGCAAAGCCAATGGACAAAGTGCCAGTATCGCCCATAAAAATTTTGGAGGGTTGCCAATTGTACAGGAGAAAAGCAATGACTGACCCTAAAAAAGCGCAGCAGATAATCGCCAGGAAGAAATGACCAGCAACGAAAAACCAGAAACCCAGGAAGGAAAAAACCAGACTGCTAACTAATCCTGATAGCCCATCGATGCCATCGATCAGGTTGAACGCGTTGGTAAGGATGATAACTGTGAAAATGGTGATTGACCAACTCAGCCAGGTGGGCAGGGGAGTTGCGTCTATTTCGTAAAACGAGTTGAGCGTGATGTGACCAAACACGACCGTCATCACAATAGGCAGTATTTGTCCTAAAAGCTTTTGGGTTGGCTTAAGCGTAAGTATGTCGTCACGAAGGCCTGTTGCAAAAATGATGGCCAGGCCGATAAAAAAATATTTCATTTGCGCCCATTGCGCCATGGGCAGAGAGACAAGTAGGGTAAAAGCTACGCCCAACAAAATACAAACACCACCCATAGAGGGTGTAAATGTGGCGTGTATTTTATGATTAACCGGGTGATCGTAAAGTTCCCAACGTTTAAGCAACTTTATCTGAACCGGGAAAAATAAGAAAGAGAGCGTGAAGGCTATGAAGGAGTAGGCGATGAGCAAGTATACGTTCACCCACCAAAGTTAATAAGCTTTATCGCTTCCGCGAATAAGGCTTACTACCGTGAGAAAGATTATTTTGATATCCAACCAGAAAGACCAGTTTTCAATGTAATAACGATCCAGGCGCACACGGTTCTCCATATCGGCAACCGTTTGTGTTTCGCCCCGGTAACCCATGCATTGTGCCAGGCCGGTAATGCCAGGCTTTACGTAGTGGCGCCCCATGAATTTTTCTATGAGTTTGCTGTACTCCTCGGTGTGCTTCAGCATGTGTGGTCTCGGCCCTACCACTGACATGTCGCCAAGAAACACATTGATAAACTGAGGCAACTCGTCAATACTTGATTTTCTTAAGAAAGCCCCGAGTTTGGTAATTCGCGGGTCGTCTTTAGTAGCTTGCTTTTCGTTGGCCTCTACATTCACTTTCATGGAGCGAAACTTGAGGCAGTTGAAGGGTTGATTGTTTTTACCGCTTCGGAGTTGCTTAAAAAATATCGGCCCTTTTGAATCTAATTTGATAAGGATTGCTATAATGGGGAAAAACCATGAGGCCATCAAGATTACAAATAGCGATGAAAACACAACATCGAAGACACGCTTAAAAAATTGATTTCTAACTTCATCTAACGGAATCACAGACAGGTTAAATCCTGGTTGCGCATCAAATTGATCAAAATTTATCGAGGAACTGCCTAGCAATCCTGAATCAACAATAATTCGGACTTTGATAAGTGAATCAAGACCAAAGTCTATTAGCTTCTGAAACTCATCAAACTTGAGATCTGACACGCAACAGATAATTTCATGCACTTCATTCTTGCCACAAAATTCAAGAAGCGCATCAAAGTCAAAGGCCTCTTTTTTTACATCGAACTGGCTGATGAATTTGTATCCAGAATTGGGCGTTAAGGTGTAGTACTTCCTAATATCTTCCGAAATTTGATTCCGCCCAATAATTATATAATTTTTCTCGGGTACGGCAGGAGTGAAAACTTTTCTTAGGTAGTAAGTGGCTAGTTTCCATCCAAAGAAAAGCGAAACGAAAACTCCATACATAATGCCCAGTTGAAGAGGCGAATACGCACGCTTGAGAAAAAGCACCAGAGAAATAACTACCAAAAGATGTATAAAAATAAATGCTATCTGACTCCGTAATATTTTAGATAATGACCAGCCCTTATTAATGTTATAAGGATTCGATACCAATACAAGAAAGAACCAAGTAAGATTGCTAAAGGCAATAAGATGGACGTTGTTGCTATCAATACCTGGGGAAAGTCCTGCCAAAAAAAAGGAGGAGAGGATGGCCGTATTTAAGACCAACAAATCACCCAACAATAACCTTAGTTTAGCAAATGTTGTCATTGTTTAAGATGGGCCGATAATGAGGAAGTAGGTGATTTAACTTCAAGGTTACGATCACTATAACCATAGTGCCAAATCAACAACTGATGCAACATGGCAAAAAAAACAACACCTTGAAACCTGCCGAGGAATACCTCTGTCATTCCATAAATCAAAAACGGAAATATTGATAATATTCCCAGTTGATCATTATGCTTGAAAGCCACGTAAATTGGTCTGAGTAGAAGAATGAGTAATGCAGCCAAACCAACAACACCGTGCGTAAAAAAAACCTGGATGAATTGATTGTGGGCATTCATGTTTTCTTTTGCCCACTCGGGGTGGTTATGTGTCATGTAATATTGATTGAGAACCTCTTTACTGCCTCCCGTACCCGCGCCAAAAATATAATCGGGAGAGGCATTAATGGCAGACACCCAAAGTTCAAAACGATCCCAGGAGTCGTCTAAGGCAATCTGTCTCTTCGCAGTGTTTCCAAGATTAATCAAAATGATTGTTATTAACATGGCAACACTTAGAGTGAAAACCATTGGTCTTCTGGTTGACCTTTCACTCAACAAAAACTTCAAGACAAAAAAAGATAACACATAGAGCAAACTTACAAAAGCGGTCAATCCGCCTGTAAGAAGCAAAAGAACAAAACAAAAGACAGAGCCGACCACCGCCAGCGTGTTTATCTTTGAGTATTCATATGAACTAAAGTAAAGTCCAAAAGTGATAGCTAGTATGAGGAAGTAGGCAAAATAGGTAGGGTGTGAGTTAATTATGTTTGTTAGACTATCAAAAAAGAAGATGCTATTGTCGTAATTATCAAAGTAGTGAATGAAGGAATTTACAAGGCTGATCATACCTGCCATTACAACACCCAAACAAAAGAAACCCAAAAATCTATTAAGCTTGTCTCTATCTAACTGTTTTATAGAAGCAAATACGATTGGCGTTCCTATAATGGGAAAACTTGTCTCCAATACTTTTAGGCCAGCGTTACCGTCTGCGGTATAGAGCATACCCAACAACAGCACAACAGAGAAAATCAGTAAATCCCACGAGTTTCGAATCAGTTCTTGTAAACGTGCTCCCCTTGTTAACACTATTAATGCCACCAGTACCACCAAAAGTCTTGCCGCAAAAAATGGAGAGATCGGGATTAATAGCAGATAAGCGTATGACAGCCATTCAAAATATTTGTCGGATATAATCTTCATTTGAATGTTGCCAGAGCTTCTATCATGAATAAATCTGGATCAATTTTTCAATGATTCTGGTTGAGGCTTTCCCATCCCAAAGTTCAGGGATTGCCCCCTTCTTCCAACTCCCTGAAAAAAGATTATTCATCATGGTGGGGAGGTCAGCTATGTGTTCTACCAAAATATTTGTACCAACCGTAATCGTTTCTGGCCTTTCAGAATTCTTGCGTAAGGTTAGACAAGGTATTCCTAAAACAGTTGTCTCTTCCTGAACACCACCTGAGTCTGTAATGACTGCGAATGAGTTGTTGACCAAATACATAAATTCAAGATAACCAAGTGGCTCTATTAACCTCAATTGGCCTGGCAATGGACCCGCCTTATCCAAAGTTGCCTTCGTCCGTGGGTGTACCGGGAATAAAATTGTAGTGTTTCTTGAATTCTTACTTATTAATTGGAGGATATGACTGAGGTGACTGGCATCGTCAACATTGCTTGGGCGATGAAGTGTAAGTACGATATATTGCTTGGACTTTATATTTTCACCATCAAAAAACTCCGGCTTCCTGAAATTTTTCAGCTGAGCTAATAATGTGTCGATCATTGTATTCCCTACAAAATGAATACAATCTGGACGAACTCCAGCCTTCTGTAAGTTAGCGTTGGCATAATCGGAAGTTGTAAAAAAATGATCAGAAATGGCATCAGTAACCATTCTATTTATCTCTTCTGGCATAGAAAGATCATAAGATCTAATGCCAGCTTCCACGTGTACCAATTGTAGGTTTAATTTTTTGGCCACGATGCTACAAGCCATGGTGGAGTTGATGTCTCCCACCACCAAAACTAAATCAGTTGGGTTCTTTAGAAGAAACTCCTCAAATCTAACCATTATAGCGGCTGTCTGCACTGCCTGAGTGCCCGATCCGACTTCCAGGTTTGCTGTGGGTTGAGGTATGTTAAGTTCCTCAAAGAAGGTATGACTAAGAGCCTTATCGTAGTGCTGCCCGGTGTGAACAAGGCTGTATGTAATATTGCAGCCTTCCTGCTGCTTGCGTTCAATAGCGTGTATCAACGGGGCAACCTTCATAAAATTTGGCCGGGCGCCAGCAACAACTGTAATATGCATCTCTATCTCCTTCTTTTAATTATTTCTTTTGCGAGGTAATAAACAAAAAGAGTATTGGTTGTTAGATACCGTTTCCACATGCGCTTTGGCTCCTGAAATATTCTGAATAGCCACTCCAAACCTATCTTTTGCATCCATGATGGCGCCCTTTTTACAACTCCGGCTACAACATCAAAACTGCCCCCAACACCCATTACAAAATTAACTTTCTTCAATATCTCTTTCTGCCTAAATAAGAAGTTCTCTTTTTTGGGCGAGGTAATCGCCACAAATAAAAGGTTTGCACCAGATTTCGCAATTTGATTGGCAATGACAGCTTCTTCGGATTCATTAAAATAACCATTTCGATATCCCGCAATAATGCCGCTGGAATATTGATCAGAATAAATCCGCACCACTTTTGACACAACTTCCTCTTTGGCACCAAAAAAGAAAATCCTATAACCCTTTTCACTTGCCAACTTCACAAGCGCTTGCATCAGGTCAACTCCTGTAACTCTTTCAGGTATCGGGTCCCGGAACCATTTTGAGACCCAAACCAATGGAAGGCCGTCCGCATTAATCACATCGGCACTTACTACACTTTCATACAGTTGCTTGTCGGTTTGCATATGTACAATCTTCGCCACATTAACAGCAATGTGATGCAATTGCTTTTGATGTTGAATGGCATGATCGACCAGTGCCACTGTATCTTTTAGCGACAAAGCATCAATAGGAGTATTAAACAAGTTGACTTTTCGTCTTTCCATTATGCTTTCTTAATCTTGGCAAGATAGCAGGTGAGGCAAAAAAACATCCACGCCTGCGCCCAACGCATGTAGGGAATTTTTGAACTGACATTTTTTTTTTGTTGATAGTAGAAGTAACCTCTTTTGTCTTGCATATTCCGGATAGTCCAATCCAAAACACGGTTGCCTAACGAAAGGTGTTCTTCCAACTTTCCCATTCTAACCAACGTTACTATTAACTGAGCTGGAGCATGAATGTCAATGGGATAAATGGTATCGTTATAGTATTTGGATTGTCCCTGTTCAGTAAAAAAGTTGGACACATAGTATTCTAAGCCCTTTGAAAGGTTTGTGCTGAACTCTGCGTTACCAGTATACTTTTGAAACTCTGATATGCATTCCAGATTAAATCCGGTATGAAAATTGTCGATCCACTGGTGAAACGGTAACGTGCCATAGCCCCATGCCCCGTTGTCTTTCTGTTGTTTGCAGCAAAAAGAAACGGATTTTGCCGATTCTTCCGCTAAAATCTTTTCGTTGGTGTAGGCATATACTCTTGCAAGCAAACGGCTGCCAAGTAATGAAGCATTAAATACCTGCGTATTATCTAAGGGAGAGTAGGAGAAACAGAAATCTCCATCTTGATCGTATGTGCGATTCAAATCATTCAATACAAAATCGCAGGCCGATCTAGCGTGGTTTAGCCATGCTTGTTCCTTAAATATGTCATATGCATCCAATAACGCATACCCAACATATGTAGTAGCCACCACTGTGGGGGTAAAGCGAGGTTGAAAAAAGGCGCGTGCCTGCCAATCAAAGTTATAACCCCAGCACATTCCTGAGTAACCCTTCGTCTGTAACTCAACAATCTTATTGACAAGAAAATAAATCTTTTGCTTGTATTCTTCGCTCGGATTCTGTCGATAAAGATTACAGTAACCAGAGAGAAAAAGGCCCAAACCCTTGGAGTTAAATCCTTTTGCAACACCAAAAAGTGCCCGAAGGTTAATGGGGCTTCTCTTAAAAAGCTGAATCCACGCAAGCCGGGCCAACGGGAATTTTCGAAATGGAAGACTTTGAAAAAACTTACTATTCAATCCATCATAAGGGTCCCAGCCACGATAGTTTTCTTTCTCTACATAATCTTTCAGCCTCAAAAAACTATGATTGATCTTCTCAAACTCCATAGATGCGAAATGTTAATCAATCCGTTGAGGTAACCCTGTAATCAAACTTTCAATAGACTTAAAAGAAACCAAGGTAGTCCTCACAATAGAATCGAACGGTATAGGGTCTTTGCCTGAGTTTTGAATAGCATTCATAAATGCGTTCACTTCTTCTCGGTGACCTTTGCCATTGCATTCCATTTTTGTTTCTTTTCCATTGTTATGAATTACGGCACTTCTGAAATCATGAATTATGCCTACAAACCCTCCGCAAAAAACTTCCAGCTTTTCTTTCGGTAAAGAGGCATCGCCATTCGAAACATACGTAAGTGTACCGATGGATCCGTTCTCAAACTTCACGCTTATCGTAACATTATCTTGGTTAGCAAACTTGTCGTTCTCCGATTTTATTGATTCAGAATATACCTTTATGGGTCGAGCGCCACTCATGTATTCCATCAAATCAAAGAAGTGGCACATCTCTCCTATTATTCTTCCTCCGCCAACATCCTGCTTTTGAATCCAGTGTTCTTTCGGAATAATTCCAGCGTTGACGCGAAAATTCATAACAACAGGTTCTCTCAGTAGAGAAATTCTTTTTCTAATTTCCTGTGCTGCTGTTGAAAATCTTCGATTAAATCCAACCATCAAAACGCCTTTACTGACTTTCCTTGCCTCCTGTACCTCATCTAAACCAGCATAATCGATGGATAATGGCTTCTCTACAAAAACGTGTTTACCCGCACGTAGTGCGGCAGCCACCAAACTCGCATGACTATTATGTGGTGTTGCAATAAAAACAGTATTTATTTCTGCTGAGTTGACGATATCTTCTGAACTGGATGACGAAAAGCTAAATCCGAATTTTTGAGCAACATTCTTGGATGTAATGCCACGCGCGTTGCATACAGTGTGCATTGCTGCTCCGTTTGCTTTAGCACTGGGTATCAGGTAGCTCTGCGCAAAACTTCCAGCACCAATGAAGCCGACTGTTATATTGGCTGTTTTTATCTTATCTGTTTCAACAATCTGAATTCTGGTTTGTGTCTTTTGTTGATTTTCGGGGTATCGTAACAAGATACCTATGTGAGGCTCTTGAATTTTTCCTAAAACAATATCAAAAGCTTTCTCAGCTTCATCTATTTCAAACTGTTGTGTAATCAGCGGTCTTAAATTGATGAGCTTTTTACTTACCAACCCAAGAAAAGCTTCCATGTTACGTTGTTCTGTCCAACGCACATAAGCGCTAGGATAATCTATTCCATCTTCCTCATAACTGCTGTCATAACGCCCGGGGCCGTAAGAGCATGACATTCGTAAGTCCAACTCCTTCCGATAGAAGTGTGGATCTCTGGGGATATCCATCTTAATGGCTCCCACAATGATTACTTTGCCCTTCTTACGCGATAACTCTGCTGCAAGTTCAATAGGATCGTTGGTAGGTGCAGCCGCGGTAATGATGATGCTATCAAACCCAAGTCCATTGGTAAATGATGCACAAAACTCTTCAAGATCGGGCCGGTTGCGGTTTACGGCTATATCTGCACTATACTCCTTTGCCAAGTTTATCAGTCTATCTGATAAATCAATACCTAATACATGGCAACCGTTGGCCCTAAGCAATTGGCAAGTGAGCTGACCCAGTAAGCCTAGCCCAATCACACAAACGTTTTCGCCCAATCGCGGCTCCGCTTGCCGCACACCTTGTAAGGCGATCGCACCCAATGTGGTGAAAGCGGCTTCTTCAAATGACACATTGTCAGGAATGCGGGCCACCAGGTTTTGTGGAACAGAGACAACTTCCGCATGTGATGCATAATCTTGGCCGGCACATGCCACCCTATCGCCCGTTTGAAACCTTGAATTTTTATCCATAGAAGCCAGAACCACTCCTGCGGAGCTATACCCAAGTGCTTTCAACGAGTCCAGTTTGGTCTGTACTTTCTTTAAAGTAGCTGAAATACCTTCCTTTCTTATATTCTGAAGAACCTGTGCCACTAAATCGGGGCGCTGCTTTGCTTTGCCCAATAGGCTGGCCTGGGCCACTTTAACCGTGCTGCGCTCAGTACCAGAACTGATGAGTGAAAACTTATTTTCGATTAACACAAAGCCATTGGAAAGAGAAGGAACAGGAACTTCGTCTACGTAAAGTTCACCTGTTTTAAAGTTTTGGATGAGTTGCTTCAAGGCCAAAATGAGTTTTTAGGCCGCAAAAGTAGGCATTTTTGACGGTTGAAATTGAAAGAATTTGTCCTAAACCATCTCCTTTCGGCTGAACAAAAGGCACCCGAAAAGACTGTAAAAAAGAACTCCATATTGTCGTTCGAGAACGGACTCAGTTAAACAATTTATGGAAAAAAATGTCAAAAAAGCCAAATATAGGTAGTCCTCTGTTTGCAACGATTTTCTGATCCCAGAAAAAATGCCGAACAAGAATAACACTAGTCCCACTAGCCCCGACCCAATCCAAGTCTGCAGGTATTGATTATGGGCATTAAATCTTTCACTAACGCCCAACTCAAAACCGACATCCCGGTAGCGGGCGATAAGTTCATCTTGTACATCTCCCTGACCAACACCAATGAGCCAGTTGTCTCGAACAATCCTTAAACCCGATTGCCATTTTACAAGCCGCGCCTCCGATGCCGGGTTGGTACTATTCGGGTCACCGTAAACCCACATCGATGTGGGTTTAAATCCAAACGTAGCCAAAAAACGTTCGCGTACGATTGGCAGACTATATACCAGCAGTGACACTGCGATCAAAATCGCGGTAGTAAGGCATATAGCATGAAATAGCTTTCTCCTCCGGGCAAAAAAAAGAAAAGTACCACAAACGAGAATGAATATGGCGCCAAGAATTGATGCCTTTCCAGCGAGTAAGAATAAAAACACAAATAGGTAAACCAACCCCAAAATCCAACCAACTTTTGAACCAGTTGTGAGTTTATCCCACCCTTCTACCAATCGGTCGACAATACAGAACATGGAGAAGCCAACGTAAAGGGATAGGTAAATAGGCTGAATATTGATAATCTCAGTCAGATCATAGTAGGAAAAATAGAACCAGTTTGGGTTTGTAAATACCTCGAAATAGTTATTCCTGTGAAAAGCATAGATCAGGCAAATAGCAGACGCCATTGCAACGCTGTAAACAAACCAATTAAGCAAACGCGTTACATGCAGGTAACCTAATCTCGGGCCTGCTAAAATTGCAACTGCTAACAACACCAGTGATGTTTTTTTTTCAACTGTGGAAGCCCAGGTGTCAATATTTGATGAATAAATTCCACCGATTACCTCCCACAAAAAAAGCGCAATTGTAGCGAAGAATAGGCCGTTATAAGTCAATGCCCTACGTATGTCTTTGATAAAGTCAGGGCGAAAAATGGATACGAATAAAAGCGAGAATATCGAAATGCGGTTAACAAGAAAAAACAACTTGTTGGATAGTATAAATGGCGTTGTAACAACGACCCCCACCAACAGGTAGAATACGATCATTTGTATCCAGGACTGGTACTTGCTTGCAAATACTGACGCGCTATGCTGCATTTCCCGGGTCTACAAATTCGCGAAACCACAACTCAATTGTAAGCAATTGATATATTCGGTAAGCATTGTCGCGGATGCCCGCCCTATCCTCATCAATAATCGTCTTCACCGTTGAATAATTAAAGATGCCTCTTTTGTTGACAGCGCTCTCGCAGAGTAAATCGTCAACCATTGGCCGAAGTTCATCACTGATCCATGAACGTATGGGCGCGCCAAATGGAGCCTTGGGCCTATATATCACATTATCTGGCAAAAACTCTTCAGCTACTTTCTTCAAAATATACTTCGCCTCGCCATTCTTGATTTTCAAGGCACCTGAAATACCCATTGCATGGGTTATTACCGTCTTGTCCACAAACGGTACGCGTACCTCTACAGAAGCCGCCATGGAGGCACGGTCGGAATACGTTAAATTCAATCCTAAAAGGAAGAGATGCAAATCCGCATGACACATCTGATTCACTCTGTCATTCTCAAACTTTGAGTTGAAAATATTTGCATGCTCCGCATACACTTCATCGATTTCTTTTGAGAAGTCTCCCTTTAGTAAAGTCTCAAGTTCTACTCGATCGTAATAGGAGTAACTCCTCATATATGCCTTTTCAAAAGGCATTCCTGCAAATTCTAAAAATCGTTTTGCCCACCTTGTAAATCTTATTCCACGGCTTCCAATACGCACTGGCAGATACCTGAGAGCTTTGCGTGCCAATTCCTGCAGCGTTTTTGGAAGTTTTTCGAACTTTAAGGAAAGCAGTGTAGCTCGGTGTCTTCTATAGCCGGCAAAAATTTCGTCCGCGCCCATTCCAGACAAAAGAACCTTCACTCCCCGCTTTCTTGCTGCATCGCAAATAAGAAAAGTATTAATCGCTGCGGGATCTCCAATGGGCTCGTCTAGCGCTCTAACTATTTTTGGAAGTAACTCAATGATCCTTGAAGAGATGAGTATTTCGTGATGATCAAAGTGATGCAGATCAGCCAGCTGCTTGGCATACTTTTGATCATCGGGCATTTGCTCAATTCCTTTGTCTTTGCTATTGAAGGCAATTGTGTAAGTTGAAAGCTGAGGATTGGTTTTTGATGCCAACACAGAAATCAGGGACGAGTCGAGTCCACCACTAAGGAAAGAACTTACCGGCACATCGGCAACCATATGGCGCTCCACCGAAGCGACTAGCACCTTTGATAATTCCAGGACCGCATCGCGTTCGAGGGTAGGTGTTTTTACTTCGCTTAAAGCCCAATATCTTGAAACGGTGGGTGCGCCACCTTTTTCCAGAGTTAAGTGATGCCCGGGTGGTAATTTATGGCAGTCCTCGAACATTGTTTCGTTTCCGGAAACCCATAGATAATTTAATGACGAGACTAATGACCTCCGATTAACTTTAAGACGAAACTGATTGGCTTCAACGAGTGTCTTTAACTCCGAGGCAAATGCAAATTTTTGATTCGCGTTGTAAAAAAAGAGTGGCTTTATTCCAAAATGATCTCGCGCAATAAAAAGTTCTTGAGTCTGCGTGTTGTAGATCGCAAAAACAAACATTCCAATAAAGTATTCCACGCAAGCCTTACCATATTGGCGGTAGTATTCTAATACAACCTCTGTGTCTGAGTCAGATGAAAAACTAACATTACTTACTCTTTCAATATCTTTCCTTAATTCTTTATAATTGTAGATTTCTCCATTAAACAAAATTATCAGGTTCGCCTTTTGAAATGGCTGATTCCCGTTGGGAGAAAGGTCAATAATGGATAAACGTTGATGCGCAAGTGAAATAAACTGATCACTCCAAATTCCTTGATGGTCAGGGCCTCGATGGGCCTGTATTTCGTTTGCTCGTTTCGCTAAGAATTCCTTGTTGTCGAATCCTACAAAACCGGCTAAGCCACACATATAAGTTTCTTATATTAAAGATTGTCTTTGTAAAGTTCTAGCAATTGTTCATGGTAGCAAGGGGTATCAATACTGTTTTCGTCCCATAGGTCATTAATCCTTTCTACTTTCAAAAGCAGGTCATCAATATCTCCCCTTCTAAACAAAATGGTTCCTTTCGGTCGGATACAAACATCGGTTGCAATAGCGGGCACTCTTAAATCCAGAGCTTCTTGCAAAGAAACACCATAGCCATCTTCATTATTCGTACGCAATAGAAACTCACAATTTGGCAAATAGTCTACAAGTTGCTTTTCGTAAACAATGGTTACGGAATCCTTCACTTGGAAGCTGTTTAGCAATTGTTCTAAATATGATTTATCAGACTCTTTTTCACTTCCTATCAGAAACAACATTTGAAAATTGTCTTTTACCTGGCTTAGAAATTGAAACGCTAATTCAATATTATAAACCTTGCTGGCAATCGCTCTGTCAAGTTTCCAAATGCTAAAGATGAAGTACTTTTTTTTAACGAGAGATTGCAGCCGAACAAATTGTTGTCGCCTTGGGGGAACATACGCAGGAAGCCATAAGTTCTCAATACCCATATCTGACAAATAATCGGAGAGTTGATGTGAGACAACAAGGAGCGTTTGAAATTTGGTGATCTTCAGCAGAAAGAGTATGCATCTTGTTTTTAATCTGCTATACTTCAAAATATCCTCACCATGAATGGTTACTATCAATTTACTTCTAGAAAAGCATGTGAGGGCTAAGAAATATAAGTAATGGAAGGTGAAAAAATGATGAAAGTGGATAAGGGGGGCCTTTTTTTTAAACAGGT
>CAZRQK010000028.1:0-3462 GCA_964602295.1 uncultured Ohtaekwangia sp. | reverse complement strand
GGTACTTAATGTACCACAAGCCCGACTTATTGGTTGCAAAAACATTGGGGCCAGAATGATAACTGTGGTTAAAAATTCGATACCTAATTTTCTTTTCTATTAATAACTGCTCAATCCTGCAAATATGAACCGAAATACCGCCAAACGGGGGTGGATAAGGACCGATAATATCAATTGACCTACCTCCCTTCATGCCGTTTCTTTTAAGCTCACTTGGTCAGAATAAAAGAACATACATACGAGACAAAGGTAAAGACCACAAACCGCGCTTGAAAGTAGATGCCCAGCAAAAAAAGCAATTAACAGAAAATTAGAAACAAAGAACAGATTAAAATAATTGCTTAGCCTAAATCTAAACAATGTTGCTCTATACAAGATGATAATGATTGAAGCCCCGCCCAATCCAAAAAAAAAGAACAAATCAATTAAGTCCATCTCAATCAAATATTGATTTTGATCTTGTCCCCCCACTATATAGTTCAAAAAACTCCAATTAGACAACAGTTCTGACCCCTTAGTGATAACGGTCTCGTTTCTACTTGAAAGTAACATACTTAACCACCCTACATCGGCAGCCTTGGAAGTAAAATAGGCTAGCAGATGCTGACCCGACTCAGTTCCAAAAAACCAGCCTCCTATATGATATATTGCAATACCAAACAGAGCGACCAGAACCTTTGAAGTTAATTTTGAATTTGATAAAAAATGAAAAAAAAGGAGAAGAGCCAGAAACAAATAAATAGATTTTGTGCCCAAGAGCAAAGAGGAAATAATTATCAGGTAAAATGAAGATGATTTCGCTTTTTGAATAAAGTGCTTATAATAAAAGTAACTAACAGCCAAAAAGTAAAAAAGAGTTGCCTCGTTCTGGGCAAAGAAAAAACCGCTGTACCCATTCCGGTAAAGTTGGGGATAAGTCCTTAACCAATTTATTGAAAATATGAACCCGAAGATGGCCGCCAAAGCATTGATTAAAACAAGCCATTCAAAAACCTTTAAAATTCTCTCTAGCAACAATTGATTGTATCTTAGCTTGTAAATGGAAAAGTAGATGATGATGGAAAAAAAATATTTATTGAAGTTTGAAAGGTTTTCAAGATAATCATATTTGTAGCCTACCTTAAGAGAAAATAGAAGTTGCCCAACCATGAACACTACAACTGCAATACTGAAAAGAATCAAAAATTGAGATCGGGATCTATTGAGAAAAATAAATATGATTGCAAAGAAAATAACTTCATAGACTATTCTAACTATCAATGAAACCCGGTAGAAGGAAAAATCTGAATAAAACAAAAACTTAGTCGCAACATCAGACAAAAAGAAGAGTATCAAAGCTGACAAAGCAATGTAAAACACTAATGTGATCTCATCCAATATAAAATCAGTTGTTTCTCGATTGCTTATTGGATGTGCTGATGGGTTCATTATATGAAACTTACTAGCCTTTTTAACATTGAATTGATTTTTGCCTTCTCATTGTACTCAATCACACCAAAGAAATAGCACATAAGCACATAGACCAAACTGTAAATAGAACAGAAAAAAAATATTCCAATCCAGGAGACAATAGTAGACCTTGTGAACCACGCCATACAAGTCAGTAACAGTCCAAATAGAACAGGCCGTGAATAACAATTCCGAATTACCATTAGAAAACTCAAATTCAATTTGAGGCGGGTAGTTCTTATCGTATAGATTACATCAACAAAGAGTGCAAGGAAATATGCAAGTCCAGCTCCATTTATACCATAAATTTTTATCAACACCAAAAATCCAATTAGCATAACAAAACCCCGACTTAGAGAGTAATAGGTGAAGTACTTTATTTGGCCCATGCCCATTACAAACGCGTTTAAACCAACTGTGAGACACGTGTTAACATAAAATGCAATCAATAAAAGGATAATAATATACGAGCTCTTAATTGAAATTTCTGGTCCTATCCACAAGGAAATCAAATTGCTTCCAACAACAATAAGCGGGAGGAAAAATAGTGTCGCTAATACCGAAATGTATTTTGTAACTCGCACGAAAAAAAATTGTAGATCTTTAGAAAGGCCTTTTGAAATCATAGATGCTACCATTGGAAATGCAAAATGGGTGAGGCTAGCTATAAGCCCGCTTAAGGTTGTAGCAATAAGTAATGGAAAAGAATATACTGTCACAACAGATATGCCAATCCAGGCAGCTATCAAAGTCTGATCCATTCTTGAAAAAATCATCCCGGACATTCGCAATATTAAACCGTATCCAATTTTTCCTTTCAATGCATTCCAAGTTGATTTTTCTATTAATGGCTTAAAGGAAAATTCGGATATGTATTTACGGGCCAATGAAATATACCAAACAGAAACTAATAGAAAGCCAAATACCCGGGCTGCAAAGAACCCTATTACGCCACCTCCAAAAGCCAAAAGAATCAACCCAAAAATTGTTCCGACAAGATTGCTGGCAATGCCTAATCCGTTCGATACTTCATACTGCTGAAGGCCATTAAAAATGGCGCGGCCCCATAGATTAATAATGCTGCAAGCAAACCCAAATCCGCTAAGACAAAAAACGATTCTCGCTTCGAAAAGTAGATCGCTTGGTATTGACAGTATTGTTATGAGTGATCCTGAAAAAAGGGTTAGTAGTCCAGCGCCTATTACGCCAAAAAGCAAATATATCTTTAGAGTTGATCCCAAAAATATCCCCATTTCCCTGGCTTTTTGGTGGGCATGGTATTCTGCAACTCTATGTGTTATTGGAATATCCATACCCATATCAGCTACTATCAAGTACCCAATAATTACATTTGCAAGAATTTGTAAGCCATAGGACTCCTCACCCAACGAAGAAAGTATAAACGGTGTTGTTAGTATATTGAGTAACATGGGTACGATATACCCAGCGCCCCCTGAAAAAAAATTTATAGCTACTCTCTTAAAGTCAGGCATAATCTCTCATAAGAGCATTAGGCTTTTTTAGAAGCATACAAAACTGCCTTTCGAAGATAGGGTGCACGTAAGGGATATTCCATCCACATTAACACATATCCCGAACTACACTGGATTTCATAATTCATATCGCTCAGAAAAAAAGCCAACTCATCTTTCTGTTTGGCGGAATGATAACAGCAAATTGCAATCTTGATGTCCTTTGATTGAGATAGAATTGAAGATGCACCTTTTAGCATTTTTATTTCATCTCCTTCAATATCCGCTTGCAAATAATCTATTTTTTCGTTCCTATCCCTAAAGAAATCATCAAGTGTAATCATGTTGGGGCCCGTTTTATCAGAAACAAAAAACGGCACAATCTCTATTTTATGTAAATAGTCCCGCATCGTAGTCCTTATCGGTTCTAACCAAATAGGATTTGCTTCAAACAAGTAGATTTTTTTGAATTTGCTAATTATTTGAAGAGCGTAAATACAATCAGATGCACCACATAACACTGCTACATCTCCACCGATAT
>CAZRQK010000027.1:60686-60776 GCA_964602295.1 uncultured Ohtaekwangia sp. | reverse complement strand
CATCTGACTGTTAATCAGAGGGTCCTTGGTTCAAGTCCAAGAGGAGGAGCAAAAAAGTCCCGCTTAGGCGGGATTTTTTTTGCGATGTAT
>CAZRQK010000027.1:0-60586 GCA_964602295.1 uncultured Ohtaekwangia sp. | reverse complement strand
GGATCCTGAATTTGTTCCGACCGGTCAACTTGCTCAGCTGGTTAGAGTCCCGCACGTGCGGGATTAATCAGAGGGTCTCCCGCGGATGCGGGATCCAAGAGGAGGAGCAAAAAAGTCCCGCTTAGGCGGGATTTTTTTTGCGATGTATTACCTCTACATACTCTATTCTTCAACTGTTGACAAGTACTACGTGGGTTATACCATCGATCCGCACCGTAGGTTAGAACAGCATAACACCTCAGACGGAAACACATTCACATCGAAGTACCGGCCTTGGAGATTGGCAGCATTGTTTTCATGCGGTCCTCAGGAAAAAGATGCGATGAGACTTGAAAGGTTTGTGAAGCAACAGAAGAGCAGGATATTGATTGAAAAATTGGTGGATCCTGAATTTGTTCCGACCGGTCAACTTGCTCAGCTGGTTAGAGTCCCGCACCTCCTGCAGCCAGTAGGAGGAAAATGAAGGCAATCTCATAGGTTTAATTAATGTTACAAATGAAATGACCTCTTTGTATTTTTAGGCATGTCAACACATGAGCGGCTGCGGGAACTACAGCGTTTGCGCCTCAGGCGTATACACATAGAAAGGGTATTGAAGGATGTTTTCTTTATTTCACTCGGTATTTTCTCTGCTGGATTTGGACTGAAGGGTTTCCTGCTTCCCAATAATTTCCTCGATGGCGGTGTAATGGGTATTTCTCTGCTTACCCAACTGCTTACAGGAATACCACTTTCTTACCTGGTGGTGATTATCAATCTCCCTTTTATGATAATCGGCTATAAGCAGATATCGCCCATGTTCGCTATGAAGTCTTTGGTGGCAATTACCGGCCTTGCACTGGCGTTGGCGTTTATCGATTTCCCACTCATTACCACAGATAAACTTTTGATTGCGATTTTTGGGGGCTTTTTTCTGGGCGCGGGCATAGGTCTTTCCATACGTGGGGGCAGTGTGCTCGATGGTACCGAAGTATTGGCTATCTACACCAGTAAAAAAACAACCCTTACCGTTGGCGATATTATCTTATTCTTCAATATCCTCATTTTTTCGGTGGCGGCATTTTTATTAAATATTGAAACGGCCATGTATGCCATTCTTACCTACCTGGCGGCCTCTAAAACGGTGGATTTTGTAGTGCATGGCATCGAAGAATACACCAGCGTTATAATTATTTCGGATAAGAGCGATGAAATAAAGCGTGCCATTATTGAGAAGTTGGGTCGAGGTGTAACTATTCTGAAAGGTAAGGGAGGCTATGGTAAACAAGGTTTAAGAGAGAAAGACCAGGAGGTAATATTTTCGGTTATAACCCGGCTTGAGCTTCAAAGACTAAAAACAGAGATCATCAAAATAGACGAACATGCCTTTGTGGTGGAGAATAGCGTAAACGACATAAAGGGAGGTATGATTAAAAAGCGGCCTCTGGATTGAGCTTCAGAATATGATGGTAAAGGTGGTTCCTTTGTCCACTTCGCTGGCAACATTAATATTGCCGCCCATGGCATTGATTTGTGTTTTGGTAAGAAACAGCCCCACGCCTTTGGCATCGGGGTGGCTGTGAAAAGTCTTCCTCAACCCAAAAATCTGATCGTTATATTTTTTCAGGTCTATACCCAAACCGCTGTCGGAGAAAGAAAGCATCACCTTGTCGCCTAAAAGTTTCGTGGTGCACCGTATTTTCAGGTTGCGATGGGGCGAACGGTATTTTAGGGCATTGCTCAGCAGGTTGAGCAGAATGCTTTCGAGATACGTTTTGTTGTAAAGTATTTCGGGTGCCGAATTAAAGTCTGACTGAATTTCGGCATGGGTGGAAATCAGTTCGCCCATCAGGTCTTTCTTCACTCGCTCCAGTGTTTCATCAAAACGCATCACCACGCGTTCGGTACGCGAAGTTTTGCTGATGTCAAGCGTTTCCATCAACTCATTCAATGTTCCTTGCAAGCTGGAGGCTGTGTTTTTCAGGTTCCGAAAAATCTCCTGGTAGTCGGCTACGCTGCTTTGTTCGTTCAACAGACCAATCAGCGCACCAATGTTGGCTACAGGCGAACGAAGGTTGTGTGATAAAATGTGAGCAAACTGATTAAGTTGATTATTTTGGTCTAGCAACTCTTCGGCTGCAGACTCCAGGTTTATTTTCGAAACAACCAGGCTCTCTTCTGTTTTCTTTCTTTCGGTTATGTCGATGGCTGTGGCGTAGACTAATTCGCGTTCTATATCTGTAGAACTGCTCCATAGCAGCCACCGGTAGGTGCCATTTCTACACAGGTATCGGTTTTCGAACGAGGCCACGTCCTGCCCTTTTAACAGTTGTTGAAAGGCATCTTTGGTAGCGTTACGGTCATCAGGATGTACAAAATCAGCAAATGGTTTTTGCTTTAGCTCGCTGGGCGACCAGCCCAATATTTTTACACAGGCAGGGTTTACTTTCTTGAAATACCCATCGTACCCGGCTATAACCTGCAGGTGTATAGAGTAGTTAAAGATGCGGTTGTTTTCGTCCGCCATCTTTTTAATATTCAACTCAATCTTCTTACGTTCTGTAATGTCGCAAATAAACCCTTCTATTAATGCCAACTGCCCATTACGATAAACTCCCACACCTACTTCTTCCACCCATCTCCAGTCACCATTTTTATGTTGTATTCTATATTCAAGTTGAAAGTTTTTATGCAACCCCAATGCTTTGTCTACTTTTTCGAAAACAGCCGGTGTATCATCGGGGTGATAGAGTTGAACGAAGTTGATAGTGCCTGCCAGGAATTCGGTGGCGTTGTAGCCAGTCAGTTCTTGCACACGTTCATTCAGGTACACCATTGAGTAGCTTACATCGTTGCGACACAAATAGATAACACCCGGGATGTTCTCAGCCAGTAACCTGAATTTTTGTTCACTTTCCGCCAGCCGTTGCTCGGCTTTTTTCTTTTCTTGCTCTTCTCGTGCCTGCTCCGTCATGTCGGTGGCAATGCCTAGAAAGCCAATGGCTTCGCCATCATCATTAAAAATACCCGAGATAGACAACAACACAGGAAACCGGCTTCCGTTTTTACGCACATACGTCCACGGTCTTCGGTCGGCTTGCCGGGTGTGTTTGGCTTTGGCAATAAAAACATCAAAGCCAGGCTCAATGGTAAGTCCCAGTTCTTTGCTTAGCTCAATCGCCCGCTGTTGTATTTCCTGCGAGTCGTGAATAACCAAGGGAGTTTCTTTGCCGATGAGTTCTTCTGCGGTATAGCCCAGCAATTTTTCTGCAGCCGGATTTACGCTGTTGATAATGCCTTCTTTGTTTACTGAGATAACGGAAAGTTCAGTGGAATTCAATATGGCATCCTGAATCAGGTACGATTCGGCCAACGAGTTAAGGAATTTGTCTCTCGATTCGATGTCATCCGGTGGTTGCAGTGTACCCATGCCGGAATTATTTAAGGTTCAAGATAAAGGTACAAAAAAGGGGCTAAAGTGCAACGAAGCCTCGCTGCCTCCGTGCTTCAAATACCACTACGGCCGCGGCCGTAGATACGTTCATGGAGTCAATCTTTCCCTGCATTGGTATAATGATGTTAGCTGTTGCATTATCGACCCACTGCTGCGAAAGGCCTGTTGCTTCGGTACCCATTACGATGGCACAGCCGGGTTTGTAGTCTATCTCATGGTAGGGGCGCGAGGCTTGCAAGTAAGTGCAATAGATGGCTACCTTTTTTCCTCTGAGCCAGGCCATGGCTTCTGCCGATGTGGTAGCCGCTACTTGCTTTGTAAAAACACAGCCAATGCTGGACCGTATGGCATTGGGATTGTACAAATCTGTTTGCGGATCACATACAATAACGGCATCCACATTGGCCGCATCGGCTGTGCGAAGAATGGCTCCCAGGTTGCCGGGCTTCTCCACCGACTCGAGCACCAGCAACAATGGGTTATTGCTTAACCGCAAATCTTCCAGCCGGTGGGTTTTCATTTCGGCCACCGCAATAATACCGCCTGAGTTTTCGCGTACAGCAATTTTGTCGAACACTTCCTTCGACACAGGTATCAACAGTTTTTCGTGCGCAAGTTCAGGTAAGGTCTCTTGAGGGTTGATGAGTTCATCGCAATAGAACAGGTTGCCAATTTTATAACCTGCTTCCAGCGCTAATTTTAATTCTTTCAATCCCTCGATAACAAAGAGCTGTTGCTTTCTTCGCTCACGTGGTTTTTCCAGCGCCAGCAGACTCTTTATTTTCGGGTTAGAAGTGCTGGTGATTTTGAAATGGGGCTGCATGCTGTCAGGGCTGAAGCAAGAGTGCCGGTGTTTTGAATACGTACTTCTGGTTATCGCTCAGCGTAACTTCAATACTGAAAAGATGCCGTTGCTCTTGAATGATGGATTGAAAGATGCGCAACGAATATTCATACAGGGATGCATCGATATTGGGCGATGCCAGAAAAGACTCCAGTTGGCCTTCACCATAAGGGCCATTCGAAAGAAAAAAAACACTGTTCAGACTTTCTCCGGCTTCAATGGTTGTATTGGGTAATAGAAAATTTTGCTCGCTCGTTATGTTAAAGCTCAGAATGTTTTGTGTGGGTGCCGGCTCGGGAGGAGAGCAGGCGTAGAGCCCTTTAAAACTCCGGTAATCGGCAGAGATGAACTCATGGCTGGGCGTTAGCACTAAGCGCAGGTTGGTGGCCAGCACCGATTGATTGGTTACCGTTATCAAATTATTGCCATCGTAAGTAGCAATGTCGTATCCTTTTATGCGGTAGCGTGTGGAGCCTTCGGTATTGCCACATCCGCAGGTATCAATTACACAGCAGGCAGTTTCCAGCAACGCAATGGCAGCAAAAATAAGCAGCGACTTAAAGAGAACAGGTTTCGTCATGTAGGTGGCAACGATTGCACAAAGTTCTATAACTTTCGGCAACATCCCAACTTAGATGCAACTACTTTACCCTTCTGCCTGGAAAGAATATGAACTGATTGATTCCGGTAACTTCGAAAAGCTGGAGCGTTTTGGAAAGTATATTTTGATACGGCCCGAGCCACAAGCCATCTGGCAACCCGCCCTCGCCATGGCCGATTGGAAAAAAATGGCTCACGCACATTTTACACGCGAACAAAAAGATAACTACCGCTTTACTGACGAGGTAAAGGGAGGCTGGAAACGGCTGAAGGAAATGCCGGAGAGTTGGAACATTGTTTACCAGCACACAGACTTTAGCCTTACGTTGCGCCTGGCACTTACAGGTTTTGGTCATGTGGGGATTTTTCCGGAGCAGGGAGAAAACTGGAATTTTATTTACACCACCGTGCGGTCGTGGGCGCTGCCCAAACCACGGGTGCTCAATTTGTTTGCGTATACCGGTGCCGCCTCGGTGGTAGCCAAAATGGCCGGTGCCGATGTTACGCATTGCGATGCCTCTCGTCCTGGCATCAACTGGGCCAATCAAAACATGCAGTTAAACCATCAGAAAGATATCCGCTGGGTGTATGAAGATGCCTTGAAATTTGTGAAGCGCGAAGTGAAGCGAGGAAACAAATACAATGGCATAATTATGGATCCTCCGCCTTACGGTCGTGGGCCAGAAGGGGAGAAGTGGACGTTGCAGGAAAAGTTAGACGAATTGGTAGGGGGTGCTGCGGCACTGCTGGAACCATCTCAATCTTTTTTGATTCTTTCCATGTATGCCGTAGGTCTCTCTGCCCTGGTTGGACTGAATGTAGTGAAGACACATTTCGATAACCTCCATCCCGAGTATGGAGAATTTTTTCTGCGATCTAAAAATGGCAGCGATTTGCCCATGGGTACTTTTTTGAGGTTTAGAAGGTAGATAAGCGAGTAGTGATGGATGACTTCAAGAAATCATTATTGTTTTTAAGTTGTAACTTTAGTTTGTGAAAAGAATGATTGAAACGCCACCCAGAACCATGATGGAAGTGTTTAAAATGCTTCCTGAGGGAACGTTGGCGGAGCTAATTGATAATACACTCTATATGTCGCCATTACCTGTTTCCAGGCATCAGTTAGTATTAAATAAGATCAACAACATTCTTTACAATGAATTTGAGGCAAACGGAAAGGCGGTAGTGTTCATAGCACCATTCGATGTTTACCTGGACGAAACATCCAATGCGGTTCAACCTGATATCATTGTTGTACTGAACGAAAACAAAAATATCATCGACCCAAATGGACATATTCATGGGGTACCGGATTTGTTGATTGAAATTCTTTCTCCCGGCAATAAAGATTACGACTTAATCAAGAAAAAAGACCTTTATGAATCCTTTGGGGTGAAAGAATACTGGGTTGTTGACCCGGAAACAAGGTTAGCGCTTTGCTACCAACTGTTAGACAAAAAATATGTGCTAAGTGGTAGCCATACAGGCTTAATCAAGTCCGGGTTGTTGCAGATGGAACTTAGGTTTTGATCTCTTCTTTGCTTCCCTTTTTAGCCAAGCCTCACAATAAAGTCCTGAAATTAACCTACCTTTGCGGCCTTATTTCAGGAAACAGAGGTCATGGACGTTCAAAAAATCAGGAATATCGCGATTATCGCACACGTAGACCACGGTAAAACCACGCTGGTCGACAAGCTTTTACATGCTGGTCATCTCTTCAAAGCGCACGAAAATCCGGGCGAATTGATTATGGACAGCAACGACCTCGAACGCGAACGAGGCATTACCATTCTGGCCAAAAACGTTTCTGTTCGTTACAAAGACTATAAAATCAACGTAATCGATACCCCCGGTCACAGCGACTTTGGTGGCGAAGTAGAGCGAGTGCTCAACATGGCCGATGGTTGCCTTTTGCTGGTGGATGCTTTTGAGGGCCCCATGCCCCAAACACGTTTTGTGTTGCAAAAAGCATTGCAATTGGGCCTGAAGCCAATTGTGGTGATCAATAAAGTAGACAAAAAGAACTGTACCCCCGATGAGGTGCACGAGTCGGTATTCGACCTGATGTTTTCGCTCGATGCCACAGAAAATCAGCTCGATTTTCCTGCGTTCTATGGCTCGGCCAAACAAGGCTGGATGAGCACCGACTGGAAGAAACCTACTACAGACATTACCGCATTACTCGATGGCATCATCGAACACATTCCGGCACCTAAAGTAGAAGACGGTACACTTCAAATGTTAATCACTTCACTGGAGTATTCCTCATACATCGGCCGCGTGGCTATTGGCCGCGTACACCGCGGTTCTATCAAAGCAGGCCAACCGGTGGCATTGATGAAACGCGATGGTGGTGCGGTGGTGAAAACACGCGTAAAAGAATTGTACACGTTCGAAGGTTTCGAAAAGCAGAAGGTAGAAGAAGTTAAGGCGGGCGAAATTTGTGCGATTGTAGGACTGGAAGGTTTTGAAATTGGCGACACCGTTTCTGATGCGGACAACCAGCAGGCTTTGAAGTCGATTGCCATTGATGAACCTACCATGAGCATGTTGTTCACGATCAACAACTCTCCTTTTTATGGCAAAGAAGGTAAGTTCGTTACCTCTCGCCACATCAAAGACAGATTAGATAAGGAATTAGAGAAAAACCTCGCGCTTCGTGTGGGCGATACTGGCTCAGCCGATTCGTTCATGGTGTTTGGTAGGGGTGTATTGCACTTGTCGGTGTTGATAGAAACCATGCGCAGGGAAGGGTACGAGTTGCAGATTGGCCAGCCCCAGGTAATTTTTAAGGATATTGATGGCGTGAGATGCGAACCGGTGGAAGAACTGACCATCGATTTGCCGGAAACAGATTCAGGCAAAGCCATAGAAACCGTATCGCAGCGCAAAGGCGAAATGTCTAACATGGAGCCTAAAGGCGACCGTATGATTTTAAAGTTCATCATCCCTTCGCGCGGTATCATTGGTTTGCGCAACTACCTGCTGAACGTGACGGCTGGCGAAGCTATCGTAACTCACCGGTTTAAAGAATATCAGCCTTATAAAGGAGAAATACCTGGCCGTATCAACGGAAGTTTGATTGTGATGGAACAAGGTGAAGCCATTCCTTACAGTTTGCACAACCTGCAAGATCGTGGTAAGTTCTTCATCGAACCGGGTGAGCCCGTTTACGAAGGCCAGGTAATTGGCGAACACAGCCGCAGTGGCGACCTGGTGGTGAACGTTACCAAAACCAAAAAGCTTACCAACATACGCGCGTCCGGTTCAGACGAGAAGATGCGCATTGCTCCGCCTATCAAATTCTCGCTCGAAGAGGCGTTGGAATACATTCAGTCTGACGAATACGTAGAGGTAACACCAAAATCTATTCGCCTGCGTAAAATTTTGCTCAACGAAAACGAACGAAAGCGCGATAGAAACAAGGCGCTGACCAATGCCTAAACTGTTTTTCTTCAGTGCGTTTTTGTTGCTGGCACTACCTGCTGCCGCACAAACGCCTGCCTGGAAAAAATGGGAAGCACAGGCCGATACGTTGATGGACCGGCAGGATTTTGCAGGTGCCGTAAAGTATTATACCAAGGTAATTAAGAAAACGAGGCTAAAAGACCGCGATGCGTTTGGTTCACTGTACAAACGTGCCGTAGCCTTTTACAGTATGGGTGATTTCGTACATGCGCTGAGCGATCTGGATGCTTTCATTCCAGCCTATCCGCTTTTCCCCCAGGCCTTTTTACTGCGTGCATTAACCCATAAAGGGCTTGGGAATACAGAAAAACAATTAGCTGATTTGAACGAAGCGCTTCGTTACCAGCAAGGAAATGCAGGATTATTAAAGTGGCGTGCCAGCCTTTACCTCGATGCAGGCGAATATGAACTGGCGCTGCAAGATGCCTTGCAAGCCAAGGAACTGGAAGATGATGCTGAAGTGGAAATGTATTTGGGGTTTGCGCAATACAACCTCGATCAATTCGAAGAGGCCATCGAGAGTATCAATAAAGCTATTCAGTTCGATGCCACCTACCTGCCGGCTTATTTGTATGCAGGTTCGTTTTGTTTGGAGCAAGAGCAATACGCACGAGGTTTAGAATACCTGAACCTGGCCCTGCGCCTCGACCCGAATAACATTGCAGCCATTATGTATAAAGGCATTGCATTGGTTGAACTCGACCAATTGGACGAAGGTTGTCGTTGCCTGCGCAAGGCATTTTACAATGGCGAAGACCAGGCGGGTGAATACCTGAAAGAGTTCTGTTACGGGCTCGGCAATTAAGTTTTTCCTACCCTTTTTGTAGATGGATTTGTGTGAGAAAAAGGGCACTAATCCAACCATTTTTGCGTTTTCTGTGTCAAGAAGGTGAGTATATGAGGAGCACTTACTTTTTGTTTTTAGCCGCACTGGCGGGTGGATGTATGAGCCAACCAGATGTGGGCGATCTGGTGCAGGACATGGTGGTGCAAACCACGTTCGAACCGGGCGTTAATTTCAATGGCTACGATACTTACACACTCCCGCTCGACACCGTAGGGCTTATTTCCAATTCCAGTAATAGAAACATTATTGTGGATGCGTACAGCAGGCGAATCACCAACGCCATTAAGCGCAACATGGATGCTGCCGGAAGAACAAGGGTAGATCTGGATGCAGACCCGGACCTCGGAGTGAATGCCTATATCATAAACGATGTGAGTGTTTATCAGTCGGTTTCTTATCCTGGTTATTGGGGTGGCTACTACGGCTATGGCGGCTTTTATGGGATCCCAATAGTAAATTTTTATACCAGCAGCACGGCCATTTTGGTGGTTGAGATTGCAGACTTGCGGCAGATAGATCCACAGACCAACCGGCCCCGCATTATTTGGGTGGCCAACATGGGCGATTTGATTACGTCCGTGGATAGAGATGTAAAAGTGGTAGAGGCTATCGACCAGGCCTTCACACAATCAGAATACCTGGCCAAATGAAAAGAGTTTTCGCTATCAGCCTTTTTGTGTTAGTGGCAACTGCCGCCCAGGCCCAGTACTTCGATAAAATGTATTTTATCAACTGGGCCGGCAACCAACCGCTTTCCAATACCGACTTTGCGGGCAAGTTCAGTGCCCGCGGTGCCCGTTTGGGATATAGAGAATTGATTAATGAAAAGTTTGCCGGAGGCATTGACCTGAGTTGGGCTACCTACGATGATTACATCGGCCGCCAGACTTACCAGACAAGCAATGGCGCCTTAACCACCGACTTCTTCAAATACGTGGAATCTTATCAGGGAACGGTGGTATTTGATTATTACTTTTTTTCTGAAAAGAAGGTAATGCCGTACGTGGGGATAGGCTTGGGGGCTGGGTACTACAACTTTAAGATGTATTACAATGTTTTCTCCACGGCCAGTGGCGAATGGGGCTTTTTAACGCGGCCCCAGGCTGGTGTTTGGCTGCGGCTGAGCGAACGAAAACCATGGGCCCTGCATGCCAGTGCCTATTTCGATTTTGCCACCGCCAGCAACGAAGATTACGAATACAATAATTTCAGCAACCTGGGCTTGCAAATAGGGTTGGTTCACCTCGATTGGTAATTGCGGGTATCTTTGGCGTTGTTCCTTGCGCTATGGCCGGAACCGCTTATTTTTGCGCATGCCAGAGCAAATTCTCATCCTTGATTTCGGTTCTCAGTACACACAGTTGATTGCCCGCAGGGTGCGCGAGTTGAACGTGTATTGCGAAATACACCCCTTCAGCAAAGTGCCCGCCATCGGCAACCACGTAAAAGGCATTATACTCTCCGGTAGTCCATGTTCCGTGCGCGATGCCGGCTCTCCCGATGTAGATTTTAGCCTCTTTGGCAACTTGCCTGTGCTGGGGGTTTGCTATGGTGCCCAGTTAATGGCGCATAAAACAGGGGGCATGGTAATGCCCTCCACCATGCGCGAATACGGTCGGGCGCGGCTTACCACGGTAGACCACCACAGCGAATTGTTAAAAGAAATATCGCTCGACTCGCAGGTATGGATGTCGCATGCGGATACCATTTCCTCCCTCGGTGCCGACTACCAGATCATTGCCAGTACACCTACCGTTAAGGTGGCTGCTTTTCAGAAAAAAGGAACGCACCAATACGGCATTCAGTTTCACCCGGAAGTAACACACAGCACCGAAGGCAAAAACCTGCTGCGCAATTTTGTGGTACATATCTGCGGTTGTGCCCAGGATTGGACCCCCGACCAGTTTGTAGAATCTACCATCGATGCGTTAAAGCAGAAACTAGGCAACGACAAAGTGGTGATGGCGCTGTCGGGTGGGGTAGACTCCACCGTGGCGGCCATGCTTATCCATAAAGCCATTGGAAAAAATCTGTACTGCATTTTTGTAGACAATGGTTTGTTGCGCAAAGATGAATTTGCACAAGTGCTCACCTCTTACGAGGGCATGGGTCTGAACATCAAAGGCGTAGACGCCAAAGAGAAATTTTATACAGCCCTGAATGGATTGACCGATCCGGAAGCCAAGCGCAAAGCAATCGGTAAAACATTTATTGAGGTGTTCGATGAAGAATCGCACCGCATTGAAGAGGTAAAATGGCTGGGGCAAGGCACCATTTACCCCGATGTGATTGAATCGATTTCCGTGAAGGGGCCATCGGTTACTATTAAGTCGCACCACAATGTGGGCGGGCTACCCGAGAAAATGAAGTTGAAGGTGGTGGAGCCGTTGAACACGCTTTTTAAAGACGAAGTGCGGTTGGTGGGCAAAACCCTCGGAATTGATCCAGCCATTCTGGGGCGTCATCCGTTTCCGGGGCCGGGGCTCGGCATTCGCATCTTGGGCGATATCACAGAAGAAAAGGTACGGATATTGCAAGAAGTGGATAGTTTATTCATCGGAGCTTTGCGAAAACACAATTTATACAACCAGGTGTGGCAGGCAGGTGCCATTTTGCTCCCCGTTCAGTCGGTGGGCGTAATGGGCGATGAACGCACCTACGAAAAGGTGGTGGCATTGCGTGCCGTGGTGAGTGTAGATGGCATGACAGCCGACTGGGCACACCTGCCTCATGAGTTTTTGAGCGAAGTATCGTCTGATATCATCAACAAAGTGAAAGGTGTAAACCGCGTGGTGTACGACATTAGTTCCAAACCACCGGCTACTATTGAATGGGAGTAATGAAATTTGGGCTGAACTATAGTAGTGTGCAGACAAGCGTATCCCGTAAGGGCGCAGCCGTTTTTTTATGGGCTATGTTGATGACCCTTTCAGGTTATGGTCAGGACTTTAAACGACTTTACAGGAATGCCAAAGAGTTGTTTGAAGACAAGCAATACAACCTGGCCATGGAGGCCTTCAAGCCGTTGATTGTTTACGACCGCAACAACCCATATCCCGAATACGCCTCTTTTTATTACGCGCTTTCGGCCTACCATCAAGGCTACATAGCTGTGGCCAAAGACATGCTGCTGCAGATACGCAAGCTATACCCCGACTGGGAGCAAATGAATGAAGTGAACTTCTGGCTGGCTAAGCTCTACTTCGATCAGCGCGAATATTTTCAGGGACTACTGGTGTTACGCAACCTCTCCGATAGCGCCATGCACATAGACATTGCCAACATGAAGCGTTTCTACCTGGCGCAAATAGAAGATGCAGAGACCGTTCGTATGATGCTAGAGAACTATCCCACCGACCGCGAAGTTGGAAGGGCTTTGCTACGCCTGCTGGCGCGCGAGGCCAACCATCCGGAGATCTTGCAGCAATTCGATTCGCTGGTGAATTACTTTCAGCTGAACCGCGATGAGTTCCAGTTGAACCAGGGACCGGTAAGTGTGATGAAAGACCGCTACGTGGTGTCTTTACTTTTTCCATTTCTGGCGGCTTCGCTCGAACCAACGCCAGCCACCAAAGTAAACCAGCAGGTGCTTGATTTGTACCAGGGTATTCGTATGGCAGTAGATTCTTTGGAGGCAAAAAACATTCACATCGATTTGCGCCTGTATGATACCGAACGCAGTGTGGACAAGCTGAGCGAAATTTTGGATGCCGAGGAGTTGAAAGATTCTGACGTACTCGTAGGCCCCATTTTTACAGACATAAAGAAAGTGCAGGAATTCTCGCTGGCCAACGAGATCATCATGGCAAGCCCCGGCAATGCAGCCGAGTACGTGGGCGAGAATCCGTTTGCCATGCTCTTTCAACCCAACCATAAAACCATGGGTGTTCGCGCTGCTGAATTTGTAGCTAATCAATTCCCTAAGGAAAACTGCATCGTATATTTTGGCGATACCCCTAAAGATTCGGTGCAGGCGTTTGCCTTCATGCAGCGTGCGCAGGAGTTGGGCGTGCCCATTGTGTTGGCTGAAGAACACCACCGCGAAACAGCCGTTAATATAATAACTACACTCACTACTGCCACCGAGTACGATGAGTTCAGGAACCCTACCCAATTCATATTAAAAAAAGATAGCATTGGTGTAATCTATGTAGCCACAGATGATCCGTTGATTTATTCCAAGGTAAACAGCAGCGTTACCACCCGTGGCGATTCGGTGGTGGTAATCGGTAACGAATCATGGATTTCACCCGAGAACACTTCTACCAGCTTCGATAATTACGAACGGAATCAGGTGGTGCTTGCATCGCCCCGTTTCTATTCCGAACATGCTCCGGCTTTCATCGCATTCAGAAAAGCTTACCTCTTGCAACATGGGGTTTACCCCAGCCCACAAGCCATTACCGGCTTTGAGTTTATGATGCTGATTGGGAAGGCGCTCGCCACCCATGGCACGTATTTTTTGCCCGGATTAGGCGCTGAGGGCTTTCGACCTGGCTCCATCTACACAGGATTTAATTACACAGACGCCCAAGACAATCAATTTGTGCCGTTCGTACGCTTCAATAAGGGTAAATTAGAGGCCCTGAACGCCCTCAGGTAAGGTTTTCGCATAATTTCCACATTGGCAGACCGGTGGTTTTATCTAAATTTCGCTGTATCTGACCCTCTCATGAAAAATAAGAAGGAGTTCTACTATACCCTCTCCGTTGTAACAGCTGGTCTTTCCCTGGTGCTGTTCTCGGTTTTTCTCGAATTCAGAACTGCGTCAGCCCGTTTGGATAAAGAGCCCTACCTGCTCATGGGGTCGTGGGTGCAAACACAGGTAGATGCCGGCCGCGAAAAATGGAGCGAGCATTTGCAATCGGGTGCCGATCTGCAGTCTACATTTGCACCCCCGCTTCAAAAGGCAAAAACCGCCCTTCAAACTGCTTTTGATGGAGGCGCCAGCGAATGGGGCACCTTTTCTGAATTTACCGATGAAGAAGTGCTTACCCTCCTGCGCCAGGCTACTTTGGATTTGGATGAAGTGCTGGCAGAGGCCTCGAAAATACGCGAACTACAACAACTAGAAGGTCAACCCGGTCTGGCTGGCGCTGAAAAGAAGGTGAGCGATGGGCTCGGAAAAGTAAGTGCATCTATGGCCACCCTGCAGGCTATTACCGAAAAAAGAATGGATGCCGAGCAGCAATTAATGAAGACGTTATTTTGGTTGTCGATTGGATTGGTGGTGTTGCTGTTTGGTGTGTTATCGGTCTGGATATTCCTGCTGCAGCGCAAGCGCAACCAGTTGGAGAAAGAGACTTCGGAAAAACTACAGCGCGATGAAGACCGTATGACCCAACTTACCGGATTTATTGAGGCGGTGTCGGCCGGGGACTTTAGTTTTAGGTTGAACGAAAACAGTAATGACCACGTAACGGATACGTTGGTGCGAATGCGTACGCAACTAAAGGAGAATGCCGAGGAGGAGAAGCGGAGAAGTTGGACCACTACCGGTGTGGCGCAGATTGGGGAAATATTGCGTAACGCAGCTTCTTCCACAGAGCTGTACGACAACATTGTTAAGTTTATTGTAAAGTATACCCGCAGCAGTCAGGGTGGGCTTTTCCTCATCAACGATGACGATACAAGCAATTTATACCTGGAGTTGGCGGCCTGTTATGCTTTCGAGCGCAAAAAATTTCTCACAAAGAAGATTGATATAGGTACCGGCATAGTAGGGCAATGTTATCTGGAGCGTGAAAAAATTCATCTCACAGAAATTCCCGAAGGCTATGTTAACATCACTTCTGGTTTAGGAGGAACACTGCCAAATGCCTTACTGGTGGTTCCGCTGAAGGTGAACGAAGAGGTGTTTGGTGTGTTGGAGCTGGCATCATTCCATCAATACCAGCCGCATGAGGTAGAACTGGTCGAAAAATTTGCTGAAAGTATCGGGGCCACGGTATCGTCTGTAAAAGTAAACCAACGCACACGCGAACTGCTGGAGCAAACCCAACAGCAGGCAGAGGAGATGAAGGCGCAGGAGGAAGAAATGCGGCAGAACATGGAAGAGCTATCGGCTACGCAGGAAGAACTGCAACGGCAGATGCGCGAGTCGGAGGCGGCCAAAGAACAGTTATTGCAGCGCGACCAGGTGTTTACCCTTACCACTGTCCTGTCAGAAGCAGATCCGTTAGGAACGATTACTTTCGTCAACGCCAAATTATTGAAAGTATCCAGATATTCTAAAGAAGAGGTAATAGGCCAGGGCCACAACATCTTCCGGCACCCCGATATGCCCAAAGAATTGTTTAAGCTGATGTGGGATACAATTAAGAGCGGCCAGGTTTTTCAAGGCATGGTAAAAAACAGGGCCAAAGATGGCACTCACTATTGGGTAGACGTGACCATCATGGCTATCGCAGATGCCGAAGGCAAGATCATCAAATTCATAGGTGCTGGCTACCATGTTACGAATAATGAACTGGCCGAGAAACTCTACACACAGCAGGCCAGCCATTGGGGGTTACCCTCGCTGCCGGGGGCATAAGGGAATATTTTTATCTTTGTAAAATGAAGAGGACTTACTTCTTAATTTTTGCGACTCTGCTGATTACGCGGGTTACTTTTTCGCAAAACGACCGCTCCGACAAAACGGCCGTTACCTTCGAAGAATTGTACGATGAGCCCTTCTCAGTAAACAAGCTTTTCGTAGGATTTCAGCCTTTCTATGGCGAGGTGTTTGCCACCAACGTAAATGCTGGTTTTGGTGTAGAAGCGCACTACTTTCTGAAAGAGAAAGCCGATTTCAAGGCGCACATGCGCAAAAGCTATAGTCGTTCCTTCTACGATTTTAACCGCGACCTGGCCGCGCGCAACAGTAACGTAGAGAACAAGCCGGAGGTGTTTAACTATTACGAAGTGGGTGGTACCTACCACGTGAAAGATTTCGAGACCAGCTCGAAAACAAAAATGCCTTTGTATCGCAACAGCTATAAAGGCAACAAGTGGGCGGCCCGTGTACCCTTGCATGCCGAAGTGCCGTGTAAGCTCCGGCAAATCTATGGCGTACGCCTGGGGGCCATCGCCTGGAATGGAACAACGGATTTAAACCGCGTGCTGGAAGACCAAGGGTTAACCAATGCAGATCTGGTAAACGAAACAGGTGAAGGATTACCCCTGACCGATCCCAACAATGGCCCTACGGCACCATTCAACGTGTTTAGTAATATTTATTCTACTTCGGTTTACCTGGGCGGTTCCATGTCGTGGATACGCAACATTGCTGTAAGCTTCGATAAGTACGAAGAAGGTATTGACGATGGCATCATGACTGTTTTTTTTGATTTGCAATATGCGCCTCACCTCACACTAGATCCTGTACGCTACAATGGCCAGGAATATGATACCACTCCGATTAAGAAGAATGCCATTGGTGGCCGCATAGGCATAGATGGGAAATTTAACCGCACACTGAGTTGGGCCTATGGTGGCGAAATCGGCTACCGCCCCAGCGTGTCGGGTAGTGGCTTCTTTGCAATGTTTAAAATCAGCTTCCCTATTTACAGCACCAATCTGGATTACAAAGTGGAGTCGTTTGGCAAATAAACGACACCTCCAATTGGTGTCCACTTTCCGGGTGGTTGCCGGCAAAGAATTATGATTACGGAGATAGTAATAACCAACATAAAAGGTCTGGTGCAGGTGCGTTCGTCCACACCGGAATTTGTGGCCGGCCAGGCCATGGCCCAATTACCTGTTTTAAGCGATAGCTATTTGCGCATAAAAAACGGGCTGATTGATTCTTTCGGACCGATGAGTGAGTATAGGGAAACCGATGAATACACCATTGATGCCACGGGGTGCTTTGTGTTTCCCAGCTTTGTCGACTCGCACACGCACCTGGTGTTTGCTGCCACACGCGAGGAAGAATTTGTAATGAAAATAAAAGGCGCTACTTACGAAGAAATAGCAGCACGTGGCGGAGGCATACTGAATTCAGCGCGCAAATTGCAGGCCCTGTCGGAAGACGAATTGTTGGAACGCACCTTGCCTCGCGCCTGGGAAATTATTGAAACGGGTACAGGTGCAGTTGAAATAAAGAGCGGCTACGGGCTTACGCTGGAAGATGAGCTAAAAATGCTTCGCGTGGCCAAACGAATAGCCAAAGAAACCCCACTTACTGTTAAAACAACTTTTCTGGGTGCACACGCTGTGCCTGCGGGTAGTTCGAAAGCCGACTATATTCAGAAGCTTGTGAAGGAAATGATACCGGCTGTGGCAGAAGAGAAACTGGCTGAGTACATAGACGTATTTTGTGAACAGGGCTTCTTTAACCCGGCCGAAACGGAGAAGATTGTGGAGGAGGGAAAACGTTATGGCTTAGTACCGAGGCTACATGCCAACCAACTTTACCGGTCGGGGGGTGTGCAGGTAGGCGTAAAAACGGGTGCCATTAGTGTAGATCACCTGGAGAACATCGAGGAAGAAGAAATTGAAATATTGAAGAATACGGCCACCATGCCAGTGGCATTGCCGGGCGCAGCCTTTTTTCTGAACCTTCCTTTTCCTCCCGTAAGGAAAATGATGGACCACGGGTTGCCTGTAGCTTTTGCGTCCGATTATAACCCGGGCAGTTCGCCAAGCGGCAATATGTCTTTCATGCTGTCGCTTGCCTGCATCAAAATGCGGATGACGCCAGAAGAAGCCATTAACGCCTGCACCATTAACACCGCCTATACGCTCGGCCTGTTAGGCAGCCACGGCAGCATTACCCTTGGCAAAGTGGCGAATATTTTCATTACCAAGCCTATGCCTTCATTGGCCTTCTTGCCTTATTCGTTTGGTAAAACCCTGGTAGACAAAGTCATCTTGCAGGGAAAGATCATTCGCGGGTAGGCGGTTGCACCGCTACCGCAAAGGTTATTTTTGCATTAAGCGAGGAGGCCACCGAGCAATACTTTTCCAGTGAGAGCTGGGCGGCCTTGTGCAGTTCTTCTTCCGTTACCTCTTCGGAATGTACTGTAAATGTGCAGTGGATGGCTTTGAAGTAGCGCGGTGGGGTGTCGTTGCGTTGCCCGTTAGTAACTATGGTGAGGCCACTGAAAGTTTTTCGCCTTTTTCTAAGAATGGCCACAATGTCTACGGCCGCGCATCCTGCCAAGGCAGAGAGCAGCAACTCTACGGGAGACTGGTGCTTTTTTTCTGCCGCGGGCCTCATGTCAATCAGCACTTCGTGCCCTGCCTCGGTAGCCGATTGGTACAATTCGTCTTCCAGTAATCTTGTTTCTATCCGCATGGTTAGTGGTATTTATTAAGGGTGGGTTACCCTGTTTTTTATATCCAGTTCGAACTTATCTTAGTTCCATAGATCGCACACTTTCTAATTTTTTGGGCTTCCCTTATCGAAATTGACTTAATTTGCCGCATGCAATTAGCTGAAAAAATCAAGAAGAATATCCGCGACATACACGATTTTCCAAAGCCGGGCATCGTCTTCAAAGATATTACGCCCCTGCTGGCGCAGGCAGGCCTGCGCCAGGAAATTGTGACAGCGATCGCTCAAAACTTTCAAGATCAGAAAATTGATGCGGTGGCCGGTATTGAAGCCCGTGGCTTTATTTTAGGAGGCATGATTGCGCAGGAGATGGGTTTGCCATTCATTCCGATAAGAAAGGCGGGCAAACTGCCCTACCAATCCATTCGCGAAGAATATGCGCTGGAGTATGGTCAAGCAGCTATCGAGATACATGAAGATGCGCTGGCCAAGGGGCAGCGGGTGCTGGTACACGATGACTTGCTTGCCACGGGGGGTACCGCTGCTGCGGCAGGTAAGCTGGTTCAAAAGCTGGGTGCAGAAATAGCGGGCTTTTCTTTTTTAATCAACCTCTCGTTTTTGCCCGGAGAGCAGGAATTAATAAGAAAATTTTCTAAAAACCCTTTTTCGCTGATAACGTTTTAAGTTCACGTAACTATTTCCAAGTCTGCGTGTTTTACGAGTTGTGCCCGAATTGATAAAAATACCGATGTTTCCGCTCTCCATTTTTCCCTTACCCGGAGAGTTGGTGCCCTTACACATTTTTGAACCGCGCTATAAACAGTTGCTAAGCGATGCCGAATCGCGAGATTTCTCTTTCGGTATTTATTTCAACCACGTAGCTAATGAGGAAAAATTGGGATCGCTGGTAAAGTTAGAAAGCGTGCTGAAACGTTACCCAACGGGCGAGTCGGACATTATTGTGAGATGTACGGATTTATTCTCTATGACCACCCTCTACCGCACCTTTCGTGATAAGTTGTATCCGGGTGGTGAGATTAACCTTTGGAATGTGGAGACAACCAATGCGCTTAGTGAAGTGTTGTTAAAGGAATACACCGAATACCGAGCCCTCCTTAAAATCAACAACCAATACAATTCTTTGGGGTTTTATGAAGTGGCTAACGAATTGAATCTGAGTTTTGAAGAACGCTTGCGCTTTGTGAAGTTAGATGCTGATAAAAAAGAAACTTTTTTGTTGACACGCCTTCGTTATCAAACCCGTTTATTGCGCGAGGTCGAAAAATCAAAAGATGTTTTTCATCTTAATTGAAGCCTTCTGCCGAAAATTGGCGTAAACGTTTGAACCTCATAACAACGAGGTTTTTATAAAAGGGTTGCATTATTTTTTTCTTCCCTTCATTTAAATTTTAATTAACACAGCGCCTGCAACTTTTAACCTTGCCCTACCGTCTGAAGGACATAAAAGATCAAGGTTATGAAAAAATTATTAACAGTAGCAGCTGTGCTGGTGAGTGCAGGTGTTTTTGCAGGCGTTGGTGAAGAAAAGCCAACCAGTGCTTCAGGGGTAGCCGTTATGAAAAAAGACGGTAACACGTTTCATCTCATTTACAAAGGTGAATCAACAGCCAACGTGAAGGTGGAGATTTTTAGCGCTAAGAACAGGTTGGTGTACAGTGAGACTTTAAAAGGCGTAGATGGTTTTTTGCGCCCATATAACTTTAGCGAATTGCCAGAAGGTGAGTACACAATTTCTATTTCCGATGGGTTGACTAAGCAAATTGAAAAGGTGGACTACCGCGAGGGAAGAGTTGCGAAATTGGTGAATATACTAAAGTTGAGTGGACAGGATAACAAGTATCTGGTAACAGCAGCCGGTAAAGGCGAAGAGTTTCTTACTGTCAACATTTACGATCGAAACGATCAACTCTTACACACCGAAGCCAGATTAACATCGGGTGATTTTGCGCAGGTTTATAAGGTGGCTAACGCAAACGGCAGCCTTACCTTCGAGATCATTCATGAAAATGGTGAAGCAAAGAAGGTTCAGTATTAACAGTTTATGATTGGGTGGAGACTGTCTCAGTGGCAGGATCCAAGAGGAGGAGCAAAAAGTCCCGCTTAGGCGGGATTTTTTTTTGAGATGTACTACCCGTTACAAACACACCTCGTATTTGGTGAAAGGTTCCGGAGGTTGATTCACATCTTCATCTTTTCCTGGATGATCTTCTTCACTAAATCAATGGGCAGTGGTTGGTTGTGAAGAAAATGCAAAGAGTCTTTGGTTTTTGGTGCGCGGTAGGGGGTCAACTCCTTTGTGAGCGAAGGAAGGTTATACACGGGGTAGAAGCCAATGTGTTTTTTGTAGGCAGCAAAATAAAGGTGATGCCTGCCCACTTTGTAGGCAGGCATCTGGTACCGTATGCTTTCTTCGGCATCTGGCACTAAGTCGAGAAAAGTTTTGCGAAGCGCCCGCAGTCTTTCCTGGACGGCAGGCGGAAAACGTGCGATGTATTTTTCTATTTCGGTTTTCACGCGGTGCCGCCAAGCAAAGGAAGAAACTTCTTTCGTTCGGCAATAAAGTTCCAGCTTAAAATCGCCACAATGATTAGAGCAACCGGCAAACCGCTAACATCCACAAGGAGGTGCGTTAATAAAATGCCAACCACCACTGGAAAAAGAACCAACAAGCCCAGCGCCCTGGTTTTCGGCACCAAAAGCATCAAACCGCCTACTACTTCGGCCGCGCCTATCAATGGCATCAGCCACGCTATTTCTATCAATGCCCGAAAGTCGTTCATTAAGGCGGCCGGCAAATCATCGGGCACAGGCATATAGTTAAAAAACTTGTTCAGTCCACCATTGATAAAAAGCAGACCCATGATAATGGTAAGTGCTGTTTGTATTTTTTTCATTGCTTTTTGAACGTTTAGTTTTTCTGTTGGCAGTTCAGCATCCAGTTAATGCCGTATTTATCAGTAAAGCTTGCGAAGTAGGAACCCCAGAACATGTCCTGCAGCGGCATGCTTACGGTGCCTCCGGCAGATAACGCTTTAAAAATACGTTCGGTTTCTTTCCGCGAAGAAGGCTCCAACTGAATGTGCATGTTATTACCCGTGCTAACAGTGAACCCCATTTCTTTGGGGGCATCGGTGCCCATCAGAATGTGTTCGCCCAGCAACGGTAACTCTACATGCAGAATCATATTTTTAACATTCTCGGCAATGGGCGGTTGATTGGGAGCAGGTGGTAATTCGTTAAACCGATGGATGCCGTTAATGAATTCTGTTTGAAAAACACTTTTGTAAAAGAGAAAAGCTTCTTCCGCATTGCCCGGAAAATTAACGTACGAGCAAACCCTGGGGTGGTTTTTGGGCTTATTTTGCCTGCGCAAATAGAATTGCGCGCTGATGTACTGATCGAGGTTCTGCAGGCCCATGGTGAAGCCTTCTTTAAAGCCCATGGAGATAATCTGTTCCAGGTCTTCCAGCGTATCGAATTGAATTTGCACATTTACCAACGTATCGTCTTCCCTTACTGAAAAGGTGTTTTGCCAATGGCAGCGGGCCTTTGTGTTCGCAATGCGGGCATTCTCATCGCAAAAAGCATCTACGCCCGAAAAGCTGCGCTCGGGCACAATGGTTTCATAATCAAAGAGGCACCAGTGCTTTTCGCCCTCAGGGCTCACCATGGCATAATGCCAGCGGCCGCCTTCAGCAAAGTTCATCGATTTGGTTTCGGCACGCCAGGGCTTTGGCGCCCACCACATATCCAGAATTTCAGCATCGGTCCAGGCTGCCCACACCAGGTCTAGCGGTGCGTTGAAAGAGCGTGCTACTTTTATCTGTTTATTCTTTTTGTCTACATCGAAGTTGAAGAGGATGGCTTTGTTCATTTTTTCTTGGATTTAAGTTGATTCAATACATTGTCAAGTTGATCGAAGCGGGTTTCCCAGAGTTGGCGGAATTGCGCCAGCCATTGATCGATTTCTTTCATCTTTTTTATTTCCAGGTGGTAGTAGATTTCGCGGCCTTGTTGCTTTTGCTGCACCAATTCGCACTCGGTAAGAATGCGCAGGTGTTTGGATACTGCTTGCCGCGATACATCGAAGTGCTCGGCAATGGCATTGGGTGTCATGGCTTGTAACGCAACCAGGGCAATAATGGCCCTGCGTGTGGGGTCGGCAATCGCCTGAAATACATCTCTGCGCATAGCTTATTCGCAACCGTTTCGTTGCAAATATATATGCAACCAAATGGTTTCTCAAAGTGATTGCTAAAGATTTTTTTTGAAGTGGGCTTTTTCCTCAGAAAAACGTACCGATAGCCTCTTAAAAGCAAACAGCGTACTTTTGTGGCATGAGTAAAAAACATCTGCGCGCTACCCGGCCGCTAGAACATATAGCCTTCTTCAAAGTTGAGTTGCGCACAGGAGAGGGGATTGCCCACGTATTTATGGCTTACGACCCGTGGCCGGACAAGATTTTCAACCTGGGTGTGGAAAGAGATGCCAGCGAAGACACGATTTTAAAAAACATCTATCTGTTGCTAGACGACCCGATGTTTGCTCAGTATCAAAACGAGGGATATACGCTGGTGATGGAAGATTTCCAGGAATTTGCTCCGCGCATAGAAGCAGTGATCAAACCTTCCAACGGCAAAATTCTTTTCGACAAAAAATATCACAACGAATTAATTCACCCAGTGTTGAAACACCTGGCTTCGCACTTCGGTCGTAAATAATTATTTCGCTGGCGCTTCTTCTCTTCCGTCAGGGTATTTGGCAAACCTGCCTTTTTCGCGTGCGTGTACGTGTTCGTGCGTAGGCCACGGCCAACCACCAAACTCGGTTTGTTGGTATTCCATGTACGCCTGCTGAATTTCCGCTTGCGAATTCATAACGAAAGGTCCGTATTGCGCCACTGGCTCACCAATAGGTTTACCTTGCAGCAGTAATAACTTACTTTCGGTAGCACCATTCGTCAACACTACGTCTTTGTCGGCCCTAAGTTCAATGGCTTGGTGGGTTGAAAAATTCTCTTCGTCCAGTTTCAATTCTGTACCCTCATAAAAAAATAACGACCGGTTAATCCCTGCAGACGCTACTGGCAGCGACCAAATAGCACCCGGTTCCATCTTAATCGTCCAGATAGCTACTTCGTTGGCCGGATCTGCAGCCCACGAGTTGGGTGCTGGGGCCGGGGCTTTAACCGAACCTATTTGGCCGGCAATTACTTTTACCTCGGTCTTTTTACTATGGCTGTCGGTATGGGTATAGGTAGGAATGGTGTGTGCCCACAACATGGCAAAGTGTGGGGCCGCTAGTTTCTTTGCGCGTGGCAGGTTGAGCCAAATCTGAAAAAGTTCTAGTGGATTGTCTTTGTCTTTATGAATAAGGGGAAACATTTCGCAATGTTGCACACCCTTGCCGGCAGTCATCCACTGCACATCGCCAAAACCAAAACGACCGGCAGCACCCAACGAATCGGAATGGTCTATCAATCCTTTCGTGGCAATGGTTACGGTTTCAAATCCGCGGTGGGGGTGAGCAGGGAAACCGGGCACCTTCTCGCCATGATACATGCGCCAAGCCTGGTTAGCAGCAAAATCCTGACCGAGGGCCCGACCAGCCAGCGAAACAGCAGGCCCCATGGCTTCATTGCCCTTGGGATAAAAATCTTCGTGGTGCACGCAAAAAAGAAAAGGGTCTTGTGTTTGCCACGGGAATCCCAGTGCTTTAACAGATTTGATGGCGGTCATTTTGTTCATGGTTTGAAACTGGCATTAAAACCATCAAACCGTCAAAAAAGTTTTTGTAATGCTTTTGCTCACTGACTAGCCCGGACGGACGCAAATAATTGCCACTGAAACTGACATATGTCATACCGAGCCCAACTCAATCTGTACACCTTGCATGTAATTGTTACAACATGCCATCTACACAACAATTTCCCAACCTGCCCGACAAAGCGCACGTATTGCAGCGCTACCGGGTGGCACAACCACACCGCCTTATCTATAACTATGAAGAACTGAAAGAACTGGGCGTGCAGCCTGAGTTCTTAATGAACCTGCTGGCGGTTTTTGAAGATACCTCTTTGTTCAGCCCCGAAAACTTCAGACAGTATCCGTTGCCGGTTATCATCGACTATCTCGAGAAAACACATGCCTATTACCTGCAAAAGAAATTGCCAGAGATAGAACAAAGCATACACCTTTTGCTGCAGGCTTACCCACAGGCGCACCCGCTGCTGTTGTTGTTGCACACTTTTTATAAGGAGTATAGTGCCCACCTGGCGCGGCACATTGAAGTGGAGGAACACGAGTTGATTCCTTACATACTTTCGCTGCACAACCGGCAGCCAATGAAGCCAGCGCTTACGGTAAGCCGTTTCATGAAAGAACACCATGATACGGAGAAAGACCTGGAAGATATTCGCCAGACCATTTTACATTATTCGCCACCTCCGGGTAGCGAAACCATCTACCGGGTTTTGTTATCGCAACTGGAAGTGCTGGAGCGGGATTTAGCCGTGCATGCTCTAATGGAAGATGAAGTGTTGTTGCCGCGGGCCCTGGCTTTGGAGCAAAGCAGCGGGTTTTAACCTAAGCACCCATCCATCTTCTGAATTCAGGGGCTGTTTCTTTGCTCACATGAATTTCTTCTTTCATCTCAGGTTTCAGAAACACCAATATCTTGCCATTGTCGGGCCGGAAGCGCTCAATCGCTTTCTGGTGCACCAGGAATTTTCTGTTTATGCGAAAGAAAACTTCGCCATTCAGTTCAGCCTCCAGCTCCCCCAGATTTTTGTCTACAATCATTTGGCGCCCACTGAAATCACGAACAAAAACAATTTTGTGCTCGGTAAAGAAATACGCAATGTCTTCATGGTTCAGGGCTACAAACTCCGTACCCTTGCGGGCCACAATCCGCCCACGGCCGGTCGTGGCAGGTTGCTGTATTAACTTCAGAATGTTACCCTGAAAAAAGTGCTGCTCCAGCTTTTTAATTTTTTCGAGCGAGCGCTTCAGCTTTTCTTCTGTGATGGGCTTCAACAGGTAATCGATGGAGTTGAACTCAAAACTTTCCATCATGTACTTATCGAAGGCGGTAGTGAAGATGACGGGAAAGCGAACCGGGTGCCTCCGAAAAATTTCGAAAGAATGGTCATCAGACAATTGAATGTCAACAAAGGCCAGATCGGGTTCGCGGTGTAGCGCCAGCCAATCCAAAGATTCTTTTACGCTACCCAACTCAGCCAAAACCTCTATGCTGCCGTCTATAGCCTGCAACATTGTTTTCAGTTTGGCACGTGCTGGTAGTTCGTCTTCAATAATCAAAACTTTCATGCCTTCGTAATTAGCTGGTGATGGGAATCAACGGGAGCTGCACAATAAAATGCGTTTCATTATGCGATGCCGTAATTCCTTTGCCAGTAACCAATTTAAATCGTTCATCCAGGTTTTTCAAACCAATGCGGGAGGAGTGAGCCCTTGTTTTACGCTCGCGCAGAGAGTTACTAATTACCAATTGTCCGTCTTTCACGTCCACATCAATTTGCATGGGCAGGCGTTCGCTGATTTCATTGTGTTTCACTGCATTTTCGAAAGCCACAAATACAGAGGTGGGAGGAATTAAGTATTCTTTGCCCGCAGTGCCGTTGAACCTTTTTTTGATGATGAGCGCCTGCCCGAACCGTAGGTGAAGTAAGTCTGTGTATTTGTGGGTGAAGTCCAGTTCATCGTCAAGCAAAACCAACGCCTGGTCTTTTTGGCTCAATATATAGCGGTACACTTCGGCCAGGTTTTCTGTAAATGCCAATGCCTTTTGCGAATCAGCTTTGATCAGGTAAGTAAGTGTGTTCAATGAATTGAACATAAAGTGTGGATCGATCTGGTTTTTTAAAGCAGCCAGTTCTGCTTCTGCTTTGGCACGTTGCAACTCGGCATTTTTTACCTGCTCATTTTGTTGCTCCCTCACCATAAAAACAGTTTCGTACACATGTGTGATAAACAACACACAGATTACGTTTATCAACGCCACAATCAGAATGATGTTCCACTTCACTTCGTTAAAGCCTGCGAAGTTATACCACATGCACAGCCACGCTATGGTGAGGGGCGTGGTGTAGAATATGTTGTTCATAAAAAGCAGTACCAGCTTCTCTATCGGCTTGTCGAACCAGGTAAAGCGCCTGCGGGTGCGAAAAAGTAAGTAGCGGTTGCCTTGCCAGATTAGCAGGGCCAGCAAAATAAAATATACATACCCCAGCCAATAGCGTACATCGGTATAAGTCAGGTTGCCAAACAAGCCCGACACATTGGGAATGGTAATACCAAAGAAAGGTATGCCAACCAACCGCATGGTGGTGTCGTTCAGCTTTACTTCCTGCTGAATGGGTTGTTTTTGTTCCGCTTCGGCCACGGTTTCTTCCGGTTCGGTTACTGCCTGCAATTTCGTGTTTTTAAAGTTCGCAATTTCAAGTCTGCAATCGCCTAAAAAATGAAAAACATTCTGATCATGATCACGCTTGCTTCCACCTCAATGGTTGCCTCTGGGCAAAAGTCTCACCCGTTTAAGGCAGAGAGAATTGAGCGCACCGCGTCTTTTGTTGTGAAGGCACCGGTAGAAAAAGTCTTTCCACTATTCGGCCCCATTCGCGAGATGGAATGGGCCACAGGCTGGGAGCCAAAAGTTGTGTATAGTGCCGATCCATACGTGGAAGAACACATGGTGTTTCAATCGCAACCCCGATTCGCCAATGAGCCACCCTATGTTTGGCTGGTCACACAGTTTCAACCTCAATCTTTTTTCATTGAATACACGGTGTCTACCAACGAGCGCGTGTGGTTTATTTCTGTGAAGTGCCTGCCGGAGGATAGCCACACCAACGTAACGGTACGCTACCGCTTTACAGGCCTGACCGCGCGCGGCAATGAACTTAACCGCCAGGCGCTGGAGGCCATGTATACCCACAACCTCAAAGATTGGGAGGAGGAGCTTGATCGATACCTGCAAAATCATCCACAAGCATCTAAATGATTGAATGATGAAACTCACCGCATGTTTCATTTTGAACGTAGGTTTACTCTTGGGTTGGAACGCCAATGGTCAATCGATAGCATCTGAAAAGTCGCTGAGCCTTTCCATAGAAATTAACGCGCCCCTCGACAGCGTGTGGGCACGGTGGAGTTCTGCCGCGGGCTTACAGAAATTTTTTGCACCGGTCGTACACTTCGAGCCCGGCACTCTCGGCCTGATGGAGGTGCACTTTGCGCCCGATGCGCCAGCCGGCCAACGCGGATCGGAAAACAACCGCATACTGGCCATACAGGAAAAACAAATGCTCAGCTTCACATGGGATGCGCCACCCATCTTTCCAGACGTGCGTAAACAGCGCACCGTTGTGGTACTTCGCTTTTACGAAACCATGCCGGGCAAAACGGTGGTTGTATTCAGACAAATGGGCTGGGGCACAGGTGCCGATTGGGATGCGGTTTATAACTACTTTCTACCGGCCTGGCGAGAGCGTGTATTACCATTCCTTAAATACAGTCTGGAAGTAAAACCTATCGATTGGAAAAATTTTCCTGGCAGCGCACCTACTGGGTTATTACCAGCCAACCTGTTGAAGAACTAACTAACTTTAAACAACCCTAAACCTTACACACATGGATGTACAACTTAACTACCTCGCCATTGTGGTGGCGGCACTTTCTACCTTCCTTATCGGTGGACTATGGTATTCGCCCGCTGTTTTTGGCAAAGCGTGGATGCGCGAAAATGGATTCAAAGAAGAAGATATGAAGAACAGCAACATGCTGAAAATCTTTGGTGGCGCTTTTGTGCTGGCATTGATTTCTGCCATTAATTTGGCCATGTTCATGGGGCCGGAAAATGACCCTACCATGGGCGCCCTGTGGGGCTTTTTGGCGGGTGCCGGCTGGGTGGCCACTTTCGTGGGAACACACTACCTCTTCGAAAGAAAGTCATTTACTTTATTTCTGATCAATGCCGGCTACAGTATTGTGGCACTCACCATCATGGGTGTAATTCTGGCGGCCTGGAAGTAGTCATCTTGTAAAATTATGTACGGCCGTTTAAACTTTTTGAGTAATCCAACGGCTGTACATTTTCTATCCCGGCCAATGTGTATCTTTGGCCAATGCAGTCGCATTATTTAAGTGGTTGGGCAGAAGTACTTTTGTTTCTCTTCGGGGGGCTGGTGTTTACTGGCGCTGCCCTGTTTGCCGCACGTCTCATTCGGCCCAACCGACCCAATCCGGAAAAACTGGCTACCTACGAAAGTGGCGAACAACCCGTGGGCTCACCATGGATTCAGTTTAACGTTCGGTTTTACGTTATCGCATTGGTATTTCTTCTCTTCGAAGTGGAGATCGTTTTTCTCTTTCCTTGGGCAACTATTTTTGCCGATAAGGGTTTGATAGAAGTAACGAATGGACTTTGGGGCCGCGTTGTGTTTGTGGAGATGCTTTTTTTTGCGGGTATTCTGGCGCTGGGTTTGGCCTATGCGTGGGCAAAAGGTCATCTCGATTGGGTAAAGCCTAAACAAAAAACCACCGACTATGCATCGCCAGTGCCCAAACAGCTTTACGATCAATTGAATGAGCGATACAAAAACAGATAGTGAGTTGGTGGCAAGCGTTGCGCAGGTAAAACCGGGCGCGATATATAAAGAGTCGCTTGGTAATGCTGGCCTTATGGTTGCCAAGTTAGACGATCTGCTGAACTGGTCGCGTTTGTCTTCGCTTTTCCCTATGACATTTGGATTGGCCTGCTGTGCCATCGAATTCATGAGCACCGGCACGGCCCCTTACGATATGGATCGTTTTGGCATGGCCCCGCGTGCTACACCGAGGCAGAGCGATGTCATGATCATTTCTGGAACCGTTACTTTCAAAATGGCCGATCGAGTTAGAAGATTGTACGAGCAGATGGCCGAACCACGCTATGTTATCTCCATGGGTTCGTGCGCCAATTGCGGTGGACCTTACTGGCAACATGGCTATCACGTGGTGAAGGGTGTGGATAGAATTATTCCGGTAGATGTGTATGTGCCTGGCTGCCCACCCCGACCCGAGGCGCTGATAGGTGGCATTTTAAAATTGCACGAGAAGATCAGGGGAGAGAGTATCCTAACCTCGCGCGAAGAATGAATGCTTCAGAAACTATTCGAACGATTTTGTCGGAAGGAAAAGTCTTTTTCACTGAGGTAGCAGATTCCCTGCCGTTAACGATTACTGTAAACGAGAGTGAGCTTCTTTCGATGGTGCATTTTTTACATCAACATCCACAATTATATTTCGATCAACTCACCAATGTCACCGGCATCGACAATGGCCCATCGGCTAACGCTATGGAAGTGATTTATCACTTGTATTCCATTCCGTTCAACTACTCGTTGGCATTGAAGGTAATGTTGCCACGCGAGAACCCTGAAGTAGATAGTTTAACGGGTATCTGGAAATCCGCCAACTGGCTGGAGCGCGAGGTGTATGATATGTTCGGCATTCAATTTAAGAACCACCCCGACTTGCGTAGAATTCTGATGCCCAACGATTGGCAAGGCTACCCGTTACGGAAAGACTACCAGCAACAAGAAACGTATCACGAAGTAAAGGTGGCTTATTGAGGTAACTTGCAAATGGAAAATGAAAAATTGACAAATGAGGCGTTTATCCAGAAGGAAAATGTACTTCTGACCAAAAGCTATGCATTTTCATTATCCATTGTAAAAAAAGTAGTGGAGATTCAGAAAACCACAAGAGAGTTTGTTCTCACGAGACAATTACTAGGAAGCGCTACTTCCATCGGAGCTAATGTTGAAGAGGCAAATCAGGCAGAATCAAAAGCTGACTTTGTCCATAAGCTTTCTATTGCAAATAAGGAAGCTAACGAGACCCGCTACTGGTTGAGACTTTTGGTGGATGCTGAGATAATAGACAATACTTATGGTGAAAGCCTCATTTTGAACTGCTCGGAATTGATCAAGATTTTACCTTCTTCAATTAAGACGTCTAAGCAAAAGAAATAATTTTCAATTATCCATTTTAGAAATTTTTAATTGTCCACTATTCAATATAAATATCACGAAAGCAATCTCACCGATTCAGAGCCCAATAAATTCAAAGAGGGCGATCTGCGAACTGAGGAGATGATCATCAATTTGGGGCCGCAACATCCTTCTACACATGGTGTGTTGCGCCTGGAAGTAGTTTCCGATGGCGAGATCATCAAAGAAGTAGTACCGCACATTGGCTACCTGCATCGTTGCTTCGAAAAACACGCAGAGAACCTTCCCTTCAACCAGATTATTCCTTTTGTAGACCGCATGGACTATGTGGCCTCTATGAACTCAGAACATGTCTATGCGCTGGGTGTGGAGAAGATGTTGGGAATTACTGAACAAATTCCGAAGCGTGTAGAATACGTGCGCGTGGTGGTGGCCGAGTTGAATCGCATTGCTTCGCACCTGATTGCGGTCGGTACGTATGGCCTTGATCTCGGAGCTTTTACGCCCATGTTTTGGGCCATGCGAGACCGCGAACACATTTTACGTATGCTCGAGTGGGCCAGCGGTGCACGGTTGCTCTATAATTATATTTGGATCGGTGGTCTTTTCTACGATTTGCCCGTAGGGTTCGAAGAGCGTTGCAACGAATTTGTGCAGTACTTTAGACCCAAAATGCGAGAGATGGAGCAACTGCTGGTCGATAATAAAATATTTATTGACCGAACAGCCAATGTGGGCGTGCTGCCACTAAACCTTGCCATTAACGGTGGGGCTACCGGGCCCATGTTGCGCGGCTCGGGCTTGCGCTACGACCTGCGCAAAGTAGATGGTTATTCCATATACCCGGAAGTTGAATTTGAAATTCCGGTGGGCGATGGAAAAATGGGAACCGTTGGTGATTGCTGGGATAGAACTTATGTGCGTGTGCGGGAGATAGACGAGTCGCTGCGCATTATCGAACAATGTATTGCACGCTTAACTACCGACCACCAACGCTCCCGCGACTTCGACCCGCAGGCATTGGTGCCTAAAAAGATTCGCCCCAAGGCACAAGATTTTTATGTACGTGGCGAAAACCCCAAGGGAGAGTTAGGTTTCTTTTTCCGCACGGATGGCAAAAGCGACATACCACTTCGTGTTAAGGTGCGCGCACCCTCCTTTGTCAATCTTTCCTTACTCCCGGAAATCAGTCGCGGGGTTTTAATAGCCGACCTGATTGCCATTTTGGGCTCTATCGATATTGTGTTGGGAGAGGTGGACAGGTAAAACCCTCATCCATACATTTTTCGCATCACCTCGAAATAACTTAACCAGAATTATGCATTAGGAATGCATAATTCGCCCGAAGGGTTGACGAAGAGGCTTCTTCTATGTTGATAAAAACGAAGGAGAAGCCTCTTGTCAAGGTTTAACCCTGACAATGAAAATCACCAACTCGACTTGGTTTAGCTTTGGCTAAGTTGGTGATTTTCATTCGTCAATTATGCAATAGAATTTTCTATTGCATAATTTGGGTTAACTTGCTCTATGCCCAAGATACTTAGTGCAAGCCAGGTACGCGAATGGGATGCCTACACCATTCAACACGAACCCATTGCTTCTATTGATTTGATGGAGCGAGCCTGCCGCGTTTTTGCGGAATGGTTCACGGCTAAATTCGATGCATCTAAGAAGATAGGTATTGTATGTGGCACAGGTAATAATGGAGGCGATGGTCTCGGCATTGCCCGTTTGTTATTCGAATGGAATTATTCCGTAAAGGTTTGGATTGTGCGCGGGGGCTCCACCGAGTCAATCGACTTTGCCAAAAATCTTCAACGGTTGCCGAACAGAATTCCTTTGATCGACATAACTGCTGCTCAGGATAGTCCTGGGTTCGCTGGTTGCGATGTACTGATCGATGCCATTTTTGGATCGGGCTTATCTCGGCCGGCAGAAGGGTTGTATGCACAGGTTATCCAATCTATCAATGAGTCTACATCCACAAAAGTGGCGGTGGATATTCCATCAGGATTGATGGCCGATGGACCGTCAACGGGTGCCATTGTAAAAGCACGATACACGTTTACATTTCAACTCCCCAAATTATCTTTCTTCTTACCAGAAACAGGTGTAAATGTGGGATCGTGGAGGATCGGTGACATTGGACTGAGCAAAAATTTTCTTACCAACGTCACCACCGATTATCATTACCTAACGCTTAAGTCAGTCCGAAAGTCAGTCAAGGTGCGTAACACATTTTCGCACAAAGGCGATTACGGCAAGGCGTTGCTGGTGGCAGGCAGTTTTGGTAAAATGGGCGCATGTGTGTTGGCAGCGCGAGCGGCTTTGCGTGCAGGATTGGGATTATTAACACTGCATGTGCCAAAAGTAGGTTACAGTATTGTGCAGACAGCTGTGCCAGAAGCGATGGCCACAGTGGATAACCACGAACAGTATATTTCAACAAATCCACCAGGTTTGGAGAACTATGATGTGATAGGCATTGGCCCAGGGTTGGGCACGGAAGCAGCCACTGCAAAAGTTTTGAATGCCTTGTTTGAATTAGGTAAACCCATGGTAATAGATGCGGACGCATTGAATCTGTTAAGTGCACACCGCGAGTGGTTGCATCTCATTCCCGCAGGTTCCCTGCTCACACCCCATCCGAAAGAATTTGAAAGGTTGACGGGCCCATCGAAAAATAGTTTCGAGAGATTGGCCAAACAGAGGCAACTGGCGCAACAACTGAAGAGCGTGGTGTTGGTGAAAGGTGCTTACACCGCCATTGCCTTGCCCGATGGTTCTTGCTACTTCAACACCACCGGTAACCCAGGCATGGCCACTGGCGGCACAGGCGATGTGTTGACTGGCATACTTACCGGCTTGTTGGCACAAGGCTACTCCGCGCCCGAAGCAGCCATATTGGGTGTGTTTCTTCATGGTTTGGCGGGCGATCTGGCCAAAACGGAATTGGGCGAGCACGCACTCATTGCATCCGACCTGGTCGACCATTTGGGCGCTGCATTTGGTCGGTTGGTCGTTTCTTAATAGCGAATAACGTGGCAATTATGCCATTTTTCTGTTTTTTCGACTGTTTTTTAAACCTTTAGTCCACCTTTTGCATCTAAAGAGCATAAAGAAACGTACTAAACCAGTATGCAAACCGTTAAACCTCTCTTCATTTTTTGCTTTTGCCTGTGGGTAGGGGTTGCCAATGCCCAAAGCAGGGAGGAGTTTGCCCAGGTTAGCAGCACCGAACAACGCGAGTTCAGCAAGTCGGTGCAGTTGTTTCCCAATCCAGCGATCGAGTACCTCAGTGTTAAATTTGAAGAACCCGTTGCCAGACGTACCAACATGGTGCTGTACAACATTATTGGTAGCGCGGTAGAGTCTGAAAGAGAAGTGGTTGACGATTACGAAGTACGCCTTCGTGTGAAAGACTTGCCCACCGGCTATTACTTGCTTGCGTTGAAGGACGAGCAAACGAACCAGCGCGGCACCTTCAAGTTTCTAAAGCGCTAACCCAACGTTTTTATTCTTATTTGTTTTCGGTTATTTTCAGCACCAAACTGAGAATAATTGAGTTACATACTTGCCGTAGACATTGGAACCACTAGTTCGAAAGCCTTGTTGGTAAACCACACGGGCCAGGTGTTAGCCTCCGCCCAGCAAGGGTATCCCACCCACTATCCACGTGCCGGCTTTGCTGAGCAAACGCCCGTTGATATGCTGGAAGCAGTAAAGAGTATTATTGCCAAGGCATCTTCACAACACAAGCATCAGATTCGAGCCATCAGTTTCAGTTGTGCCATGCATAGTCTTATGGCCGTAGATGAACAAGCGTTGCCGTTAACCCCGCTGATTATTTGGGCCGATACCCGCAGCAGCGGAGAAGCCAATGGATTGCGCCAAGGTGAGCTGGGAAAAAAGCTTCACAACGAAACCGGTACGCCCGTGCATCCCATGTCGCCTTTGCCAAAGTTAATGTGGTTGAAGAAACATCAGCCAGAGGTATTTAACCGCGGCTCGCGATTCATTTCCATCAAAGAATGGATTGTTTTCCAATTCACCGGGCAGTGGCTGATCGACTATTCCATTGCATCGGCCACCGGCCTTTTCAATACTCAAAATCTTGAATGGCACGCAGAAGCGTTGCGGTTGGCCGGCATAGATGCGTCTCGTTTATCGCAGCTCGTTTCCCCTTATCACCAGGTGCCCATCTTATCATTTTACCTTCAGCAATGGAGTTTATCGGGCGACACAAAAATTGTAATGGGCGGTAACGATGGCTGTCTCGCCAACCTGGGTAGTGGCGCCATGCGCAAAGGCGAACTTGCATTAACGGTGGGCACCAGTGGCGCAGTGCGCATGGCTGTAAACCGATATGCCCCCGATCCGCAGCAGCGACTTTTCAATTACCGATTGGATGAACAAACATTTATTGTGGGCGGTGCCACCAACAATGGCCTGGTACTACTTGAATGGTTTCAAAACCTGTTGGAGCGCGCACAACCCTGGTCTGTAGATGAGTTTGCGCAGGAAGGTTTGAAAGCCCAAGCGGGGGCAGCTGGCCTGGTATTTCTACCTTTTGTGTTGGGCGAACGCTCTCCACTTTACAATCCAGACCAACGGGGCGTGTTTGTGGGATTGGCACAGCACCATCGCACATACCACATGGTGCGAGCCGTGATGGAAGGTATTTGTTTTGAGTTACGCTGGCTCATGCAATGTGTGGAAGAGGTTTGTGTGCCGGTAGAAAACATACTCGCGAGTGGTGGGTTTACACGTTCGCGAGCGTGGATGCAACTGATGGCCGATGTGCTGAACAGGCCGGTTACCCTACGCGATGTGAACGATGCCTCGGCCTTGGGAGCCGCAGCCATGGGTTTTAAGGCGCTGGGCATTTCGTTCGATATCAGCAACGATGCACACAGCCAGGTTTTCCATCCGAACTCAGAACATCGTGCCCTGTACGATGAGCTTTTTTTACTTTTTGTGCGAACTACCCTGGTGCTGAATCCGGATTTTGCTGTGCTGGCTCGCATTCAAAAGTCCAATTAGCACACCAAGGGAGTCTTTGCGCAGCATAAACAAATCAAACCTATACTCTGCACGCATGCCGGCTCACCAGGCGCCACTGTTTTTTGTGGCGCACGTATACTTCGGTGTACAGCAATGAAATCTCAACAGGTTTGCCTTCCATCAATACCTTGAAAACACCTTTGCCCGTAACCACGCCTGCGTCTTTATAAAGCCGTGCCGTGGCTTCCTTAACCTGCACACTTTCGTAAGTGAGTTTGCCGCTTTGCAAATCGGCCAGCACCTCTGCTTTGGTTTCTACCCAGCCGTTCGAGTGAATGTATTGCACGCGGTCGTCCAGCAACACCTTGAGCGAGTCGTATTGTTTTTGTGACAGCCAACGAAATTTTTGTTCGTGCAAGGCCAACAGTTGTTTTTCTTCACGCGATTGGGCAAGGGCACTGAAGTTGACCAGAAGGAGAAATAGAAAGATCAGGTTTTTCATGCGATGGAATTAGAGACGCACAAAAGTAACCGATAAACCTTACAACCTAAACCACGTTTTGAACGTTCCAACCTTCTAACTTTGTGCTACTTCTTTTCTCCGCTTCTCATCCAGCGAATACTTGCCTGCGCCAAACAGCACAAACACCACCAGGCTTACCAATACTACCAGAGAAATCTCCAATTCCATATGGCTGCCTATCGACATGAACCCTTTCGGGTAGTTTACAAAGATGACCGCGCCAATCAGGATGGGTAATTGGATGGCGCAAACAATGCGGGTAAATAAACCCACCATGATCAAGGGCCCACCCAGCGCGTGCGCAAAAACAATGTAATGAGCCAGCACGGCCCCACCGTACATCATGTTCAGGCCTGCGGTAGTCGTTTCCAATGTTTCAATGTTCACCATGAATTCGAACCCCTTGTAGGTGATGAACACACCGAGCACGATCCGGAAGAAATCCAGCCTTCCCGGCCGGTGAGAGTTTCCCCAACCCTCAATGTTTGTGATTACACTCATGATTGAAAAGGTTTTGGTACTTACAAAGTTTACGAAAAATGGCAGTGGAAAACAATATGATTCCATTAATCTACCCAGATGCCCGTTTACCGAACGTGTCGTTCGTTGATAAAGGAGGGTAGTTGGTGCTATCAATACTTCCCTTATGTTCACTGTTTCAAAACCCTCCGCAAAATGATCAGACTGGTTTGTATAACAATGTTGTATTTGTTGGCTACGTGCGTTCACGGCCAAAAGGCCGCTGAGGCGTTGGAAGGCGACCACTCACTAAAGGCGCGCTACAATATCATGAAAGACAACTCGCAGACCTTTCAGGACTATAAAGTCATAAAAGAATTCATTCTGGACGGCTTCTGGAAGATTACACTTGATTCAGTGAAGGCACTGGAGAATAGCCTGGCAGAGGCTGAGGGACGCATCAATACTTTGGAAGGACAGATGAAGGCCATGGAGGCGCGCATGGCGCAAAACGATGCTGCCATGAAAGATATGGAGTTTGATAGCTCGCACGTAACGGTGTTGGGTATTGCCTTTTCGAAGGCGGTATTTCTAACCATTACGGGCCTCACCATTGTAGGCTTGCTGGTGTTATGGGGCAGCACGGCAGGTGTGGTGCGCTTGCTTCAGAAATCAGTGAAGGAAAAAGACCTCTCTCTTTTCGGAGTCAGTGCCGAGTTCGATGACTTCCGTAAGAAGGCTTTGGAGAAAGAAGTGAAACTTTCGCGCGAACTCCAGAATGAGCGAAATAAACTGGCTGAATTGAAAGCATTGAGATAAGGTACTAAGTGACGATTTAAGAATGTAGAATGATGAATTCGTCATTCTACATTCGTCATTCTGCATTCAATATTTGTCATTCCCTTCTATATACCCGCACATAGTCCACCTCCATCCGTTGCGGCCAGATGTTTTCATCCACGCCTTGTTGCCCACCCCAGTTGCCACCTACGGCTATGTTCATAATTAGGTGGAAACGCTGGTCGAACGGCCACTCGGGAGATCCGCTGCCCGTACGACCAAACGAGTAGTACATTTTATCATCGATTTTAAAAATAATGGCATCGGCCTCCCACTCTATGCTGTACACATGAAATGCGCTGGCTGCATCGGGTACCTGCATGAAGCCCCCTTTTTGCGTACCGATGCCGTGATTGTAGGCTTCAGTATGCACGGTGCCGTGTACCTGGCCTTCGTTAAAACCCACATGTTCCATGATGTCTATTTCGCCACTTTTGGGCCAGCCTCCGTATTTCCAGTCGGTGGGCAGCATCCAGATGGCAGGCCAAGTGCCTTTGCCCTTCGGTAATTTGGCGCGCACCTCAATCTTAGCGTAAGTCCAGTCGCCCTTACCGCGCGACACAATGCGGGTGGAGGTATACTCTTTCGTTTCCTTTTTTTCTTTGTGCGTTTCAATGATCAGCAGGCCATTCTCCACGCGCACGTTCTTGGCCTCTTTGGTGTAATACTGCAATTCGTTGTTACCCCATCCGCACACATTGGGGCAGCCATCGCCCAGGTCGTAATCCCACCGGGTGCTGCTAGGGGCACCCTCTACATCGAATTCGTCAGACCAAACGAGCTTGTACTCTTTTAATTCTTGAGGATCGGGGGGAGTGGAAGGAGTAAAATCAGGCGGTACCGCATCTTTGTCGCAGGCAAGCAACCAGAGAGATAGCATCAGGGCAAGCATGTTGGTGGTGTATTTTGTGAACATTTGAATTAATCTTCGGAAATTAAAAATAATAATTTAAAACGAGGGTGTAACCATCGCCAATAACGGGGGTTACCCTACCCGAAATTGCTGCTACCCTTTGGACTCGCTTTCAGACAATGCATTGATGATAAAGGTTCGTGATGGCGACCTGGATAAGCTGGGCTTCCTCTTCGAGCGCTATAAAAGGCCCTTGTATGGATTCTTTTATGGTATGAACCGCACCCAAGAACTAAGTGAAGACCTGGTGCAGAACACGTTCTTGCGCATACTGAAGTACCGCCATTTATTCCGGGGCGATGGCGATTTCAGAACCTGGATGTTTCACATTGCCCGCAACGTAAGCCACGATCACTACCGGAAAGACAAGCTGAAGGCGAAAGACCCGGTAGAAAACTGGCAAGAGCGGCTGGGCCATGAAGAAACACAGTCGGCAGCGATGCAACACGATGAAGAAAGCAGAATGCTCTCCATGGCCATGGACCGCCTGCCGGACGACAAGCGTGAGATTATTTTGCTGAGCAAGTACCAGGAGAAGAAGTACAAAGAGATTGGTGATATGTTGGGATGCAGCGAGGGAGCGGTAAAGGTGAAAGTGTTCAGGGCTTTGCAGGATTTAAAGCAGATTTATCATCAGTTGGAAAAAACGATGTAAACAGCAGAACGTATGGAAAAGCACAAAGTGGATGAGTTGATTGAAAAATACAATGCGGGTGTAGCAGACCCTGCGGAGTTGCAACAGTTGGAGGGATTGGTAGAAGAGGGAGCAGTGGAGCTGACGCAGTTGCGCGATCTGCAGCGCCTCGATGATCAACTGATGCGCATGGAACCTCCGCGTACTTCGCTACACATGGACGACCGTTTTTATGAAATGCTGGCGGAGGAAAAACGCAGGAGCAAGCCTGTTGCCTTTACTTGGCCCGGTTGGAATTGGCTAATGCCTCGGTTGGCCTTTGCGTTAACCTTAATAGTGGCTGGTTTTGCGGGTGGATATTGGCTGCAGCAACCACCAGAGAAAACGGAAGTGGCCGCCTTAACGCGACAGGTTACCGAGTTGAAAGAGATGATGATGCTCACCCTGTTGGAGAAGGAATCGGCTACCGACCGCCTGCGTGCTGTAAACCTGACCAGCGACATGAACCAGGCAAGCCAGAAAGTGACACGTGCACTTATCCACACGCTCAACAACGATGAAAACGTGAATGTGCGGTTAGCCGCGCTTGATGCGCTGAAGGCCTATGCGCAAGATAACAAAGTGCGTGAAGAACTGGTGCGCGCCATCGCCAAACAACAGTCGCCCTTGGTGCAGGTAGCACTGGCAGAAGTAATGGTGGCATTGCAGGAGAAAAAATCGGTAACAGAATTGAAGAAGCTGCTGGAAGACGACCGCACACCCGATGAGGTGAAAAACAGAATCAAAGAAAGTATTGAAGTATTGATTTGAAAAAGATTAGCAATGAAAAAGATAATCATGATATTGGCGATGTGCGTAGCAGGTTTTAACACCTGGGCACAGACGCATACAGAAAAGATAACCCGCGAGCTTGCGTTCGAAAAAAAGAGCGCAGCCAATACGCTAATGATTTTTAACATTAATGGCGATGTAGTGGTGACAGGCCATTCGGGCGACAAGGTGATTGTGGAAGTGGAGAAGATCATCAAAGGAAAAACCGAAGCACGTTTGGAGAAAGGTAGACAGGAAATTCAGCTGGGTGTGGTAGACCGTGCTGACTCGCTCTTTCTCTATGTGCAAGGCGTATGTAGCGAGTTTGGCAGGCTTCGCAAAAAGGAAAATTGGCAGAGCAAGTGGAATGGCTGGGGCTACAACTGGAGCAATTGCAACGGCCGCGATTGCGACAAAGAGTACGACTATGAGATGAATTTTACGGTAAAGATTCCGGCAGGGGTGCATGTCTACGCTTCAACGGTTAACGATGGCGATGTGGAGATAACCAACACAACTGGTTACGTGCTGGCCGACAATGTAAATGGAAGTATCCGACTGAAGAACATAGCGGGTGCCACCCATGCGTCTACCATCAATGGCGATGTAGATATTGATTACACCAATAACCCTACCATTGATTGCAGGTACTACTCACTGAATGGCGACATCAACGCCTATTTTGTGAAAGGCCTCTCTGCCCAGGTGAGTTTTGATAGCTTCAATGGCGATTTCTACACCAACGTAGATGAGTTGGAAAATATGCCTGTAACAATGGAGAAGAAAACAACCGATAAAGGGGTGAAGTACAAAATCAGCGGCAGCAGGTACAAGGTGGGCAGGGGAGGGGCCATGTTGCTCGACTTCGAAACCTTTAATGGGAACGTGTACCTGAAGGAGAAAAAGTAATAGAAGAAGAGTTTGGGAAAAGAAGTGTTTGAATGAAAAAATGTAAGAATATGAAAAAGTATTTGTTAACGGTGGGAATGATTTTGGGATTGATGGCAGCCGCCTGGGCACAGAGCGAGGGAGAAATTCCTGTGCCGTTGTCAGATCCTTCGAAGAGAGGAAAGTTGAAAGCGCACTTGAACTACGGTTCAATTTTTGTAAAGGGCACTGCGCGGAAAGATGTGTTGGTACGCTATGCAGCTGCCGATGATGATGACCAGCACGGCCACAGAAGCGGCAACGAAAGGGAGGGGCTGAAACGAATCAGCAGTGGCACACTGGATCTGGAAGTAGCGGAAAATAACAACTACGTGAAAGTAAGCTCCGACTCCTGGAACAACAAAATGAACCTGACCATTGAAGTGCCCTCAGGTTTCGACCTGGATGTGCACACCTACAACGATGGCGATTTGTATATCAGCAATATCCAGGGGGAATTGTCGCTTACCAACTACAATGGGGAGATAACAGCCGAAAATATTTCAGGGTCTGTGATTGCCACCACCTACAATGGAGAAATTAAAGTGACCTTCGACAAAGTAACAGAAGGGGTGCCGATGGCCTACTCGACCTACAATGGCGATATCGATCTTACTTTCCCGGCCGCCACCAAGGCTTCTTTCAAAATGAAGACGCAGCAAGGCGAGGTGTTGAGCGGCTTCGACATGAATGTTACCCGAAGTGGCCCGGTGCAGAAGAAAGATGCCAAATCGGGCACCTATAAAGTAGTGATTGACGATTGGGTAAAAGGCGACATCAATGGCGGTGGGCCTGAAATCACCATCAAGAACTACAATGGCGATATTATTCTGCGGAAGAAGTAGGAAAGCCCATTACAAAGCACAGAAAAGCCGGTTTTTAGCCGGCTTTTTCCATTTCCGCAAACGTTGGCAGAAATCGTTTTCGGCCACTCCTAAAAATTTTATCATAATTGAATAAACACGGGGCGAAGAATATTTCAAAACCCGTAACTTTTGCTTTCTAAAATTTGGTGAAGTTGTATTGGTACAATTGTTTTCAACTTTTTAATCAACTATGAATTTAAACATTAACGCACAAGCGCAGAACACTTTCGATGCCATTGTAGTGGGTACGGGTATCAGTGGCGGCTGGGCAGCCAAAGAGTTAACCGAAAAAGGGTTGAAGACCCTGGTGCTGGAAAGAGGTAGAATGGTGGAGCACCCCAACTACCCCACCGCCACCAAAGACCCGTGGGAATTTCCGAACGGTGGCCGGGCAACTCAGGAAGACCTGGAGAAACAATTTAAGCAGGCCAGAACAGGCTACACCGTGAGCCAGGCCACCAAGCATTGGTTTGTGAACGACCTTGAGAACCCTTACACAGAAAAAGAAGGCAAACGCTTCGACTGGATGCGTGGCTACCACGTGGGCGGCCGCTCTATCATGTGGGGTCGCCAAAGCTACCGCTGGGGCGATTTTGACTTTGAGGCAAACCTTCGCGAGGGCATCGCCATCGATTGGCCCGTGCGTTACAAAGAAATAGAACCTTGGTACGATTATGTAGAAACCTTCGCGGGCATCAGCGGTCAGGCAGAAGGTTTGGATTTCCTTCCCGATAGCAAATTCATCACTCCCATGGAGTTGAATTGTGTGGAGCAGGAGCTGAAGAAATCGATGAAAGATAGATTCGGGCGTTTGCTTACCATTGGCCGCGTAGCCAACCTGGCAGGCCCATTGGCGCATGACAAGAGCCCCCAGCGTGGCACCTGCCAATACCGCAACCTGTGCAGCCGTGGTTGCCCCTATGGCGCTTACTTCAGCAGCAACGCGTCTACCTTGCCGGCAGCCATGGCAACCGGTAATATGACGCTGCGCGCCAACTCTATTGTATACGAATTAATTTACGATGAGCAGAAAGGCAAGGCAACAGGCGTGAAAGTGCTCGATGCCGAAACGGGCGAGCAGATTGAATTCTTTGCCAAGGTGATATTCTTGTGTGCTTCCACCATGGGCTCAACGTACATCATGCTCAACTCTATTTCCAACCGCTTCCCCAACGGGTTCGGTAACGACAGTGGAGAGCTGGGCCACAACATCATGGACCACCACTTGGGTGTAGGTGCCAGTGGCGAGTTCGATGGTTTCGATGACAAGTATTATTCTGGTCGCAGGGCCAACGGATTTTACATTCCGCGCTTCCGCAACATGGGCAAGGAAAAGCGCGACTACCTGCGCGGCTTTGGCTATCAGGGTGGTGCGAGCCGTCAGGGATGGCAGCGCATGGTGGCGGAGTTAAGTATTGGTGCTGAACTGAAAGAAGCGGTAACCACGCCAGGCAAATGGTCTTTGGGTATGGGTGGCTTCGGTGAAGTATTGCCTTACCATGAAAACAGCGTGGCCATCAACAAAGATGTAAAAGACAAACATGGCCTGCCTACCCTGATTTTCGATACAGAGCTGAAAGAAAACGAATTCAAGATGCGCAAAGACATGGCCAGCGATGCAGCCGAAATGCTGGAAGCAGCAGGAGCCAAAAACGTGCGCGCGTTCGACCGCGAGTCGCAGCATGGGTTGGGTCTGGGCATCCACGAAATGGGAACGGCCCGCATGGGTAAAGACCCCAAGACATCGGTGCTGAACAAGTACAACCAGGTGCACGCCTGCAAAAATGTGTTTGTTACCGATGGTTCGTTCATGACTTCCGCCAATTGCGTGAATCCGTCACTCACTTACATGGCGTTTACAGCACGCGCGGTGGATTATGCAGTGAAGGAACTCAACAAACAGAATATTTAATTACAAGTTGTTTAAACCTTTCCGGCAGTAAAATGCCGTAAGCTTAAAAGAAAAAATATGAACAGACGCGAAGCAATACAAAGAGCCGCCATGGTGTTGGGTTATGCAGTAGCAACCCCAACGTTGGTGGGCGTGCTGAATGGTTGTAAAGCCACTCCCGAATTGGCCTTCAAACCGGTTTTCCTTTCCGAAGATCAGGCCAGATTAGTGGCAGAGGTGGCCGAGATCATCATCCCTAAAACAGACACCCCCGGTGCCAAAGACGTGGGCGTTCCCGGCTTCATCGACCTAATGTTGAAAGACTGTTATAAAAAGGAAGACCAGGATCGTTACCTCGCAGGCCTTACCGAATTCGACAATGCCGCTAAAGAGGCTTATGGCGATACCTTCTTAGACCTCGACCCTGCCCAGCAGGCAGAGCATGTAAAGAAGGTGCACGATGCAGCCATTGAAGCCACGCGCAGTGGTGAAGTAAAGGACCGGCCATTTATTCTGACTACCAAAGAACTAACGGTAACGGGTTTCTTCACCTCCGAGCCAGGAGCTACGCAAGTATTGCAATATGCGGCAGTGCCAGGTGCTTACCATGGCTGTCTTCCCTTGGCCGAAGTGGGCAAGACGTGGGCTACTTAGATATAAGAGGCAAAATGAAAGTTTTGATAAGAGCTGCCCCTGGCGGCTCTTATTTTTTGTACTTGTTCACACTCAATCTACTATTGCTGACTAACAGCATAGAGGGAATCAATCCGCTCACTATTACACCTGCCAGTGCGATCTGCGGTTAAAGTAAGGCCGCAGAACGGTGCGATCAAGTAAAATGAAAGAGAGCCCCAACGCCAGCAATACAATGCCGTTGATGATCCACTTGCCGCTGAGGGAAATGCTGGGCAAAGGATTTTTGACAACCTCTTGCGAAACGGGAAGGTTACTGAGTTCGATGGAGGGGTTGATGTTATCGAAAACACCGGCACTCAGTAAAAAGGCCAACATACCGGCCGCCACCAACACACCACACAATAGCAGTAATCCATTTCTGGGCGAGAGCCCGCTGGCCGCAGGTAGGCGGTGCAGGTTGCTCATTACGCGATGTGTGAAGTTAGTGGAAGGGTGCGCCAATTCGTTGGCTTGCGACAGGGCGTGGTGCATCTGCCGCAGTTCTTCCAGCCGCAATTGCAGTGCAGGTGTTTGCTCCAGCCGTTGTTTCAAATGACGTGCCTGATCGTCCGTAAGACGTCCGTCCAGGTAGTTCAATAATTCCTCATCCCATTTCTGCGTGCGTTCCATAGCTCACAAAGTTAATGCTTCCTGCTTTAATAATATTTTCAATTCTTCTGCCAGCCTGAGGCGCGCCCGGTGTATGCGCACCTTAATAGTGTTCAGGTTTTGGCCCATCATTTCGGCTACTTCTTCCAGGCTGAATTCTTTGATGTAAAAAAGTTGGATGGCCAGTTGGTCGGCTTCGTTTAGTTTTTGCAGCGCCTGGTCTACAAAAACCTGTTTATCGTTACGCTCCAGGGCGGCATCTGCGTGCTCGCGTGTTTCAATGGCTTTGGTGTCTATGCTTTCGAACTGCACCCGGTGTTTTCTTTTGTAGGTAATGGCAGTGTTAAACACGATGCGATACAACCACGTGCTGAAACGAGCCTGACGATTAAAGTTTTTCAGGTAATGAAACGCTTTCACAAAAGCATCTTGCGCTACTTCTTCTGCCTCGGGCTTATTTTGAAGAATCTTCAGTGCAATGGTGTAAGCGTAACTTTTATAAGCATCTACCAACTCTGCATAGCAGCGCTCTTCGCCTGCCAAAACACGGTTGATCAATTCATTTTCCTCTTTTACAGTGATCACAGCCCTTGGACGCGGATTATTGTTTTCAAGTTACACAATTAGTGCTGCAAATAATTTTGAATTATTTTCAAAAAAGGGTGTAACGTGCCTGTGGAACTGCGAGTCAAAGGGGCAGAAACAACAATTACAGCTATGGGCGAAGAAGAAATCATCATTCCGGTATTAGGTATCATGTTGCCGATCATTATCACGCTGGGTGCATTTATAATGGTCGTTTATATCCGGAAATTCGAAAACATGGAGAAGATGGCAATCATTGATAAAGGCCTCAGCCCCGACCTCTTTAAACGCGAGCGGCCGACTTCGGGGGCCTTGCGCTCTGGCTTGCTGCTGATAGGTGCTGGAGTGGGGTTGTTGATGGGCTATTGGCTCGACCGCACATTCGATATGGAAGAGGTAGGCTACTTTTCAATGTTGTTCATCTTTGGAGGGGTAGGATTGGGCATGGCCTACCTGGTGGAGGAAAAGAATAAGGCCAAGAATGAATAATAGTAAAGTGCAGTCTTACAGGAAGCCCGGGCCTCAGGTCTGGGTTTCTTTTTTTGTGGCGGGTCGTGTACTTTGCATAACGGTGCACTAATCTTTATTATCATGAATGCCCTATTCAAAAAACTTAACTTCAAAAATCAGAGTACTTGTTATGTCATCCATGCACCGGCCAGCCTGGGTGGATCTTTAGCGGAAATGAAAGAAGTTACAGTAATCAAAACTTCCCTGGCAGATGCGAAGAGCGTGGAATTCTTCCTTGCCTTCGTTACCAAACAAAAAGAGGTAGATGATTTCGTGAAGAAGGTTGTTCCGCTGATGACCCACGATGGCCTGTTGTGGTTTGCTTACCCTAAGGGCTCTTCAAAAAAATATGTTTGCGAGTTCAACCGCGACACGGGTTGGCAAGAACTAGGTAAGGCAGGCTACGAACCGGTGCGCATGGTGGCGGTTGATGAAGACTGGTCGGCTTTGCGCTTCCGCAATGCGGAGAATATCAAAAAGATGACGCGCAGTTTTGCCATGTCGGATACGGGGAAGAAGAAGGTGGCTGCAGCAAAAAAGAAGAAGTAGCGCATTTATTCGCCAAAGATCCATTTCACCAACGTGATGGAAGAAAGGAAGATGATGGCGATAGACGCAATATCTAATAGCACGCCTGCACGCACCATGTCCTTCATGCGAATGTAGCCACTGGAGAAAACGATGGCGTTGGGTGGTGTGGCGATGGGGAACATAAATCCTATGCTGGCGCTGAGTGTTACGGGCATAGCCAACAGGATGGCATTGGCCCCCAGGTTATCGGCAATGCCAAATACCACCGGCACAAATACTTGCACCAGGGCCACGTTGCTCATCAGCTCCGACAGTATTACGCCCGTTACAATCAAGGCAAAAATCAGCCACAGGTTGAATGAAGTTTGACTCGCAATCCATTTGCCTACGGTTTGAATAACGCCCACATTCTCCAGTGCATCGGCCAGGCACAAGCCTCCACCAAACAAGAACAGAATGCCCCAGGCCATTTTACGCGTGTCGTTCCATTCCAGCAGGAAAGTAGCCGTCTTCAGGTTGGCAGGAACAATAAACATAGCCAACCCACCGGCCATCGCCACGTTGGTGTCATTCAGCAGGTTACTGCCAAACAAGAGATTCAGCGGCTGCTGAAAAATCCAAAACAAAGAGGTAATGCCGAAAATGGCCAACACCCGCTTTTCCTCTTTGCGAATGCTACCCAAATCTTTCAGCTTGGCTGTTATCAATTCATCCGACCCTTCAACTTTTTTGATTCCATTGGGCAAAAGAATACGTGTAATAATCAGATAGGTGGAGAGGAGGGTAAGTACGGCAACCGGCACGCCTACTAGCATCCATTTTCCGAACTGCATTTTTTGTCCGTAGAAATCATCGAGCAGACCTACAAACACTACGTTGGGTGGCGTACCGATGATAGTGGCCAGTCCGCCCAGCGTGGCGGCATAGCCTACCATTAGCATGAGACCCAACGCGAAATTGCGTTCTCCCCGCGAAAAGTTTTCAAAGGTGCTGCCCGGTGTTTTGCTGATCAGGTTGATTACCGATAAAGCTATAGGTAGCATCATCATGGCCGTGGCGGTGTTGCTTATCCACATGCTCAAGAAACCTGTGGCCAACATAAAACCCAGTATGATGCCATTACCCGAGGTGCCGGTCAGTTGTATCAGGTTCAGCGCAATGCGTTCGTGTACGCGGTGCTTCTCCAACGCCAGCGCAATCATAAAGCCACCCATAAACAGGAAAATGATGGGATTGGCGTAGGGGGCGGCTGCCTCGCTCATTTTCATTACACCTGTAAGTGGAAAAATAACCAGCGGCAACAAGGCCGTTACCGGAAATGGTACCGCTTCCGTCACCCACCAGGTGATCATCCAGGCAGCGATGGCCAGCACTTTGTAAGCATCGGGCGATATGAACGAGCGGTCGATAACAAAGTAAAGCACCGTTGCCAGTACCGGGCCTAGTACCAGCCCTACTCTTTGCACCGGAATACCAACGGCTTTTTCTGACACAACTGAAGTTTATTGAGTGGAAAGAAAACAAAAAACGGGGATTACTCCCCGCTTTTTCTGACAATTGGTGTGGAGTTTTTTATTCCGATGGGGCCGCGGCTTCGCTTCCTGGCGCCTTGGGGTTGGCTGGTTTCACCACAATAGCACGGCCATCCAGTTCGGTTTCGTTGAGGGCGGCAATGGCTTTTAATGCCTCTTCATCGTTGGGCATTTCCACAAAGCCATAACCTTTCGAGCGGCCTGTATCGCGGTCTTTCACAATTTTGGCGGAGCTTACCTGGCCGAATTGGGCAAATGCTTTTTCAAGGTCTTCGCGCCTGGTCTTGAAGTTCAGTCGTGCAACAAAGATGTTCATGTGTGCCTGAGAAATTAAGTGAACAATAATTACTGCCTTGACAAACAAGGTATTACCAAGATAATAAATTAATCGCTAAAATTTCAAGAGGTGCCTACCGGCCGATCAATTCGCGGGCATTTTGCAGGGCGTGGGCCGATGGCCGCGCTCCACCAATCATTTTTGCTATTTCCTCCACCCGCTCAACTTCTGTCAGCTTTCGTATGAGGCTTACTGTCTTCTTTTGCGAGTTGTCTTTATACACAAAGTAGTGCGCCTCGCCCTTGGCAGCCACCTGGGGCAGGTGGCTGATGGCCATTACCTGGTGGCGTTGGCCCATCTCCCGCATCAGCGCACCTAACTGCAAGGCTACCTCGCCCGAAACCCCGGTGTCGATTTCATCGAGGATTAAGGTGGGCATGGCTGTTTTTTCTGCCATTACATATTTGATGCAAAACATCAGGCGTGCGAACTCACCACCTGAGGCCACCTGGGCAAGTGGCTTGGGTGCAATACCTTTATTGGCAGAGAAAAGCAATTCTATTTGATCGGTGCCATTCGGGCCGGCAGGTATTTGGCTATGATCTATCGCCAACTGCCCATCGGGGATACCCAGTTCTTTCAACAACCCATTGATACGTGCGCACAAGGTATTGAATACACGCGTGCGGGTTTTGCTCAGCTCGCTGGCCAGCTTGTCTACCTCTTTGCGGGAGGTTTCGTGGGTACGCTTCAACGCTGCCAGTTGGTCGTCCAGGTTGATTACTTTGTCTGCTTTCTGCTGAAGTGTTTCCTGCAAAGCCAGCAAATCGTCAATTGTAGGGAGGCGGTGTTTCTGTTGCAGGTGGTAGATGTTGCTCAAACGTTCTTTTACTACTTCCAGCCGCTGCGGATCGAAATCTACAGAGGTCTCCTCATTTTCAATTTCCTGCTGAATATCGTTCAGCTCAATGCGCAAACTCTCTACACGTTTCAGTAGTTCGGAATAGGCCGGGGCATAACCAGCAATGGCATTCAGTTGACTTCTTACTTCTGCCAAGGAAGTAATCAGCGCATAATCGGATTGGCCAATCAGTTGCGATACGTTGGTGAGCCTGCTTTTGATCTCTTCGGCATGCTCCTGAATTTTCAGTTCACCTTCCAGTTTTTCCTGCTCCTGGGGTTCCAACTGTGCTTTCTTTAGCTCTTCCAGTTGAAACTGCACAAAGTCGGCTTCCTGTTTTAGGCCTTCCGCCTCCTCCATCAATTTTTCGTGGGCTTCTTTGGCTTCGCAGTAATGCTGCCAGGCTACCTCATAGGCTTCGCGTTGTTTCTGGTTGCCAGCAAAGGCATCGATCAATTGCAGTTGAAAAGTTCTTGTGCCCAACTCCAATGTTTCGTGCTGCGAATGGATGTCCATCAACCTGCTAGTAATTTTCTTCAGCACATCCAGCGTAACGGGGGTGTCGTTGATGAATGCCCGGCTTTTACCCGATGCATTGATCTCCCTGCGGATAACGGTGTGGTCGTCATAGTCGAGGTCTTCTTTTTTAAACAGCCCCTGAAGTTTGTAACCTGCCAGGTTAAATTCACCTTCTGTTACACATTTCTCATCGGCATCCCACAATACTTTGGTGTCGGCACGGTTGCCCATCAGCAAGCCCAACGCACCCAGCATAATGGATTTACCTGCACCTGTTTCGCCAGTTACCACATTCAACCCGGCAAGGGGTTCCATCTGCAGGTGGCGAATCAACGCGTAGTTTTGTATGGTCAGCTTTTTCAGCACGGCAACTGCAATATTAGGGGATTTGCCAGAGTTTAAAAGACCTCGGTGGAGGTTGAAATCAAAAAGCAAATGGACCGAGGCCGCTAGTTGCTGATTATTTTCTGGTACACGTTCCGCTTGGGGTCGATGGCGGAAAGAATGTCGTAGGCTTCCCTGCGCACCGAAAGGTTCCCATCCGAAAAAATGTTTGCCAATTCGTTGGATTTGGAATCGAGGAAGGTGATCACAAAAATAGAGCTGGGGTTGAGCGTCCATACCTGTCGCAGTGTTTTGAGTGTTTCCAAAGCAATCTGGCGACTTTGATCAGGCGTTTTGTCGAACGTGTCGAGGGCCAGCCTGTGGTAGCGATAGATGCTTTTGCGTAAGTCTGTATTTTGGGGGTTGTTGATATTGTCGATCAGCGCGTAGCGGTTCCTGTTGCTGCCCAACGATTGCCACCCCGGCCGGTTAGACGATTGTGCGTTGTTCACCACCATGAATGCTTTCTGAAAATGAGGATTGCCCCCCAACTCGCTAAACGTGTCGTAGTCCATGCCCAAAATAATGTAGGCGTAAAATGCCAACATGGAGGTAAGGTTGGTGATGTACGTGTTGTCGTTAAATTCCAGCGGCAGCGATTCAATATATTCAAACTCCCACTCGCGGTCGGCAAAGTTTAACACTACGGTTTCGTAATTGCTGTTAAACACCGGGCGGCCCGAGGTGATTTGCGCATTGGCTACAAAGTTGCCGATGGAGGGCATACGGCTGATGTTCAGAAAAAGATTGCAATTGATACGCTCGTGGTTTTGGTACGAGTCGTTGGTCCACTTGCGGGTGTTCAGAAACGTGGCGAAGGCACGCTCCATGTCTTTGAAGATGGCGCGGTCGCTCGTTTGAATCTGGTCTGCATTGATGGTAACCGTGCAGTTGAGTTCCTGGGCAAACAACAGGGGAGAGGTAAAGAATGCAATGAAGATAAGCAGGCTACGCATGCGTTTGTTCAATTATCGCATTAACGATGTCGCGGGCTACTTCTTTTTTATTCTTTAGATTAAATTCTTTGCGCTCCAGTTTCTTGTTAATCAGCGTTATCTTGTTCGTGTCGTGACCAAAGCCAGCCCCCGGGTCGTTCAAGGAGTTTAGCACGATCAAATCAAAATTTTTGCCTGTCAGTTTTTTTTCTGCGTTGCTTTGCTCGTTTTCTGTTTCCAGCGCAAAGCCCACCACAAACTGGCCTTCGCGTTTCATTTTTCCCAGTGCGGCTGCAATGTCCTGGGTTTTGGTCAGCTCCAGCGTCAGGTCTTCGTCCTTCTTCTTTATCTTCTGATCGGCCACATGGCGTGGCTTGTAGTCGGCCACGGCTGCCGAAAGCACGGCAATGTCTGTTTCAGGAAATCGGTGGGTACACGCCTCGTACATTTCTTGTGCAGAAGTAACACGGGTTACTTCAATGCCCCGCTGTTGGGTGGTGAGGTGTGTAGGCCCCGACACCAGTTGCACCTGGGCGCCCATGGCAGCAAGTTGTTCGGCAATGGCATAACCCATTTTGCCGCTGGAGTTGTTACCAATAAAGCGCACCGGATCGATGGCTTCATAAGTAGGTCCGGCCGTTACCAACGCTTTTTTTCCTTTTAGCAACTGATGGGTGGCGGTAAATACTTGCAGGTGGTGAACAATTTCTTCCGGCTCAGCCATGCGGCCCAACCCTACCAATCCGCTGGCGAGTTCTCCAAAGCCGGGATGCAATGGGTGATTTCCGTAAGAAATAAGTTGGTTGATGTTGGCCTGTGTGGCCGGGTGCGCCAGCATATCCAGATCCATGGCGGGTGCAAAGAACACCGGGCACCGGGCCGAGAGATAGACAGCCATCAGCAGATTGTCGCATTGGCCGCGGGCCATTTTGGCAAGTGTGTGGGCGCTGGCGGGGGCAATCACCATCAGGTCGGCCCACAGCCCGAGTTCCACATGGTTGTTCCACTCGCCCGCTTCATTTTTAACGAATTCGGTATAAACCGGATTTTTTGACAGCGTGGCCAAGGTAAGGGGAGTGATAAAATCCCGGGCCGAAGCAGTCATCACCACATTAACTTCTGCCTGTTCTTTTACCAACAAGCGGGTGAGTATGGCTGCCTTGTAGGCAGCGATGCTGCCACTTACGCCCAGAAGGATTTTCTTACCCTTCAGCATGGTGTTTTCAATCAGGCCTCTTTGGTCTCTTCGGGCAGCTCGCTGCGCATGCGGTACATCAGCTTACCTTCCAGAAATTCTTCGATGGCCGAAGAAGTAGGCTTGGGCATACGCTCGTAGAAGCGGGAAATCTCGATTTGCTCGCGGTTCTCGAAAATTTCTTCAAGGTTGTCTACCGTGGTGGCGAACTCGGCCAATTTGCCGTTCAGTTCTTCCTTCAGGTTTACGGCAATCTGGCGGGCGCGCTTCGATATAACTACCACCGACTCGTAAAGATTACCTGTAGGTGCCGCTATTTTATCGATATCGCGGGTAACAATAGATGGTTGTGCTGCCATGGTCTATGTATTTGTCTTGGTTTTTAATTCGTTCAATTTGCTGACGCTGTCAGTATAATATTTCTCTGCATCCTTCAGAAACTTACTTTGCGGATAGCTGTCCACCAACTCCTGGTAATAGTCTACCACCAGTTGGAAACGTTTGGCTTGCAGCGATATAAAGCTGCGTTCCGCATATTTGAATTGCGCCTCCACTTTTAGAAAGGCCACCTCTTCCAAATATTCCGAATCAGGAAAATGATTTCTGAAATTATCGAAAGAGATAACGGCTGCCTGGTAGTTGCGCAGCTTCAGGTATTGCTTGGCGTTTTCATAACCCTTCTGCTCTAATTTCTGTTGACTCACCACAATCACTTCAATCGCCTTTTCGGTGAAGGTACTGTTGGGGTACATGTTCAGAAAGTTCTGCATGGCGTTCATGGCCTCTATGCCATCGCTTTGGTCAAGGTTCGGAGCGGGCGAGGCTGCATACAGCGAATAAGCATACATAAAGTGAGCTTCTTCCGCCAGTTGGCTGCGCCCGTAGGTTTCGTAAAACGTTCTGAACTGGTTCGATGCCAGCAAATAAGTCTTTTCATAATACTGGCAGTAGGCCAGGTAGAATTCCACTTTTTCGCCTTCGGGCAAACCCCGCACGATCGGCAAAATTTCTTCAAAAAGTATAGCCGCGCGGTAGTAATCCTTCTTGTTGTAGTAGTTCAACCCGGCTTCGTATTTCACGCGCCAGTCTTCACTTTTCTGAATCTTGCGGAATTTGCTGCAAGAGGAAACAAAAAGTATCAAAATAAGCCCAAAAAGAAGCCTTTTACCCTGCATAAGCCTGCAAATATACGATACACACCAGAATTAACAACGCTGAATAAACGCGCGAAAGGGATGGTTATTTTCGAACGATGAGCTTACGGGTTAACACCCCGTCATTATCGAGGTAAAGGGTGTAGAAATAAATGCCGGCCGCCAGCTCGTCTGTATGGATCTTCACGCGCGACTCGTAGTAGGGCAACTCGTTTTCGCTCATGGTGCTACCCAATATGTTGTGAATCACAATTTTGGCTTTTACGGACTCATTGTGGAGGCGATAGTCGATATACGCCTGGTCTGATACGGGGTTGGGGTACACATCGTGAATGGTGATTTCCTTCGAGGAGAATACCAGGCTCTTGAAAGGCTTTTCGTCTACTAAAATGGTCACGGGTACTTCGATGGCGCGTTGGGGAGCACCTTTCACAAAGACTTCGAAGCGTATGCTATTTTGCCCAGTTACCAAACCTGTTTCCAGCGTGTAATTCAGTTTGTCGATGATTTCACCCGGTTCCAGCCGCTTAGAAAATTCATCGATACCCGGCTCCAGGCAGTTTTGATCCAGGCAGAAGTAGCCTTTCTGGGTGCTTCCCAAGTCGGAAGCTACCTTCCGTACCACGTAAAATTGGGCTTTGTCGCTGTTGTTTTTGATGCGAAGGGGGATTTGAAGCGTTTGGCTGACGGCCACCTGGAAGGTTTCCTGACGGTCGATAACTTCGAAAGACTGCCCCCACAGGGCCGCCCCCGAAGCCATCGCCAAAAACAAAAGGAACCAACGCTTCATAAGCACACACTAATTCAACTGAAAATATAATTGAACTCCGTGCCGTTTCCTACGAAAACTGAAAAAAACGGGGGTAGGCAATACAATTTTTGCCAGCTACTGCCGTTGAGGCTCCCCTTTTTCGGGGGGTGGGCTGCCACGGAGGGGCTCTTCTGGCTTCCTTTTCACAACGTGCTCCCTTAGGGGGCGTTCTTTGCTGCGCCACACAAAACCCTTCAGCTGTGTGTCCTCGCGCTTCAATTCGTGGGGTGGAATAAAGGAGGCATCGGGTTGCACATAGGCGCTTACATTGTTTACCTGGCCATCCACAAAGTTGATGCGCATGTTGCTGCACACCATTTTGTTCATGCCTGCCATGAAGGTGATTTTCAGAATGACCGAATCTAAGTCCTGTTCTTCCTCTTGCAATACATAATACAGACTTTCGCCATTGCCTTCCACGTTCACATGCTGCACATCCGACCCTTTGAACTGGGCTGTCATTTTTCTTCCTTTTATCTGGTTGAAGTTCTGCAGGGTATCTTGAGAAATCACGAAGGAATTTGAAAGCAGGTAAATCTTATCGATCTTTTTGTTGGCTAAAGCCACCCGAATGGTGTCGGCCGTCATTTGGTTACCGGTGGTCCACAATGCCGGGGTTTTGAAAAACTGAAGCACAGAGTCGGCTTGCAAATAAACCAGCGAGTCGGCCGTGCCCTGCAAATCCTGTTTGAATATTTTCACGTTGCGGTAGGCCAACAATCTTTTCTTGCGCGGGTCGCTGCTTTCAACCGACACCAGCGTATCGGCACTGAGAAACAGCGTATCGCCATCATCGGCCACTTTGGCTATCCACGCATTGTTGTACACTTTCGAAATGCCATTGGCCTTGTCGTAATAGCCATCGTCACCATAAATGGTCATGTTTTCTTCTTTCGATACCATCACCACATTGGTTTTTGCCCGATAGAATTTGCGCAGGTCGTCCAAAAAATACTTTTCTCCGGTAAGGCGGTAGTTAGGTGTTTCAATTACACCCTGATTGATATTTGATTTTTTCTGGCTGGTATCGTAAAAACCGCTTTGGTAGACCGCAGTTTGCCCGTCTTTGTCAACAATGTGCGTAGAGTCGCGAAAGTAAATGACTTTGGTTTGCGAGTTGTACTGCAACGTGTCGCTGGTAAGTGTGTAGTCCGGGTTGACGCCCACCACTTTTGTTTTGAAAGAAGCCAGGTTGCTAACGAGGTTATAGTAGCCTTTTTGGCTTGTCAGCGTGTTTACGCTGTCTACCAATCGCCCACCATTGAAATAGCGTGCTTCATTTTTAAGGCGATAGTAATCGAGGAAATCAGTGTAAAGTGTGGCGGTGGCCAATTTGGTGAATACTACATTGCGCCTCAGCTTGGCAATTTTGGTGTTGCCATCGTACGACAGGCGCAATCCCGTGGCCGTAACAGAGTCGCCCTCGGTAATGCGCACGCGCCCATATGCTTCCACCGAATTCTGCGCTTTGAATATCTGTGCTGAATCGCAATAGATGGTGGTCTGGTTTTGGGTAAATATTACGTTTCCAATAACCCAGTCCACACGCTCACCGTTCACCACTTTACCCCGGCTTAAGTCGGCATGCTTCAGGCGCACCCGCTTTTGGGCTTCGGCAACACCGCTAGTCAACAAAGCCAACAGGCACAAACCAACAGAGAAAGCTCTTAGCATAAGGCGCAAAATTACTACTTCATTGTCTATTTGCCGCAGCACCAGAGCCAGAAGCGTGCCACATACTGGCGCACGCCCCGGTAGAAAACCTATCTTTGCAGCGTGCTGAAAGCATTGCAAAATCATATTCTGAAGGAAGGCCTCTGCGGACCCCATGACCAAATACTGCTGGCGGTAAGTGGCGGTATCGACTCGATGGTGATGTTGCATTTGCTGCACACTGCGGGATTGAGGGTGGGGGTGGCCCATGTAAACTTTCAACTGCGGGGCGCAGAGTCCGACCAAGACGAGGCTTTTGTGAAAGACAAGTGCCACCTTCTGTCGTTGCCCTTTTTCAGCACGCGGGTAGCAACCGACCGGTTTGCCCAAGCGCGCAAAGTTTCGATACAGATGGCTGCACGCACTTTGCGTTACCAGTGGTTTGCCGAAGTAGCCGCAGAGAATGGCTATACGCGCATTGCTACCGCCCACCATGCCGATGACCAGGTGGAGACCGTTTTGATGAACCTATTACATGGACAGAGTCTGGAAGGCCTCACCGGTATTCCGGTGCGCAACGAAAACATAATACGGCCAATGTTATTTGCCACCCGCAGCGATATTGAGCAATATGCGGCTGCTCATCAAATTACCTGGCGCGAAGATGCGAGCAACCAAACCAGCCTCTATCTGCGCAACCAAATCCGCCATGACGTGGTGCCGAAGTTACAGGCCATCAACCCTAATTTAACGGCTACCCTACAACGTACCCAGATCTTGGCCAAAGCAGAGTGGAGTTTTTTGCAGGAAACATTAGAAAGTTGGAAAGCCGCGAACGTGCGGGAGGAGGGCGATACATGGAAGGTGCGTAAGGACAGTTTAAAGGGCCATTCTGCTGTAGCCTTGCTTTTTCATTTATTGCGCCCCAGAGGTTTTCACCTGGCGCAATGCGAAGACCTGCTGCTTGCGTTGAACGGCCAGCCTGGTAAGCGAATATTATCAGAAAATTTTCAGGCTGTGGTGGATCGTGATTTTGTTTATATAGCCCCGTTCAGCGCTGCCAACGGTGCGGTTGAGATTTTGTGGGGCACCACTGAAGCCAATCTGGGTGCACAACGCCTTGTTTTAGACTGGCGGCCGGCACCGGCAATACCCACCGAAGCTAACAGCGTCTGTCTGGATTTGGATCAGCTTTCCTTTCCATTAGTGTGGCGCCACTGGCAGCCTGGCGACCGCTTCATGCCGTTAGGTATGCAGGGTGAAAAGAAAATAAGCGATTACCTGGTAGATGCCAAGGTGCCGCTTTCTGAGAAAGACAATGTTACCGTGCTCGTGTCCGGAGGAAAAATCGTTTGGCTGGTGGGGCATCGCATGGCGCACCCTGTTCGAATTACAGAGGCCACTCAAAAAAGACTATTAATCAGCTGGCAATAGGTTAAAAATACTACTCCCCGAACAATAGCATCTTAGTACTACAGTCGGGGAGGAGTCATTTGAACGCTCGTTGAAATCTATCTTACCCGGTCGCGGCCTGCTTCCAGTATGGCGTATTCTTTCCAGGTTTTGTAGGTATTTTCATCTAATTGGTCGGAGGCAGAACCTGTTTCCGCAGGCGCAAAGCTGCCTTCCGTTTCCCACCATTTTTTTGCATTTTCTTTCGCCTTCGATTTATCAACATCAAAGTAGTTGATGATGGAATCGGACACCATCCAGGGTTTGGCGATGGATGCATACTTCTCAAAAATCATGGAGCGCATTTGGGTGCCGCTTGCCTGGTTGTTGAAGTGCGATACGGTGTACGACATGGTTTCAGGCTCGGTCATGATCATGTCCCAATATTTTTTGGAAGTAACAATCTGCGCGGTGGTGAGCAAGTAGCCAAAACCTTTTTCGATGGGTTCTTTGGTAATGTTGCACGATGCTTTCAGTTCTTTCTTCTTTTTACCAAAAAGTGTGTCGAGTAGGGCCATTTCAGTTAGGTTTTTTAATAGAATATATGTCTTAGATACTCCACCGGGCCCAAATAGTTGCACGATGGGGTATTTTTTTTGAGTGAATTGGTAAAAAAACGCGCTGAACCGGGATTTTTATCACGTTCCCTTATTCCCGTTAGGCTGCTTTCGGTGGTACTTTTCGTATTTCTGCATGAAATCATCCAGGCTGTCTACTGGTATTTTCTTGCCGATGATTTTTCGCTTTTCATCGATGATGTACATAGTAGGAGTCGTGTCGGCATGATACAACTTGCTGTAATGTCCTACGTAGGTGCGTGGCCCGTTTACGGTTATCCAGTTCATCTTCATTTCTTTAATATAGTCGCGCATCTTTTGCATAGACGTGTCTGCGCTCACCGCATACACTTCCAAATCGTATTTGGTTTTGTTCTTGTTGTAGAAGTCGACCAGTTTGGGTGTTTCTTCACGGCAGTGCCCGCAGTCGGGGTCGAAAATCCAGAGCACGGTGTATTTTTTCTTGATGTCGTACAAGGCCTTGGGTTGGAAGGTTTGATCTTGCATAATAAGATTAGGAGCGGTGTTACCTATCAGGCTCAGTCGAACTTTGTCCACATACTCCTTGATATTCTGTTTCATCTTTTTATCCAGCCAGAAGTCCATCTCGCCAGAAGCAATGTATTTGTCGAACAAGCGCACATACACTTCGTCTAACCCCATTACCGTGTGGCTTTGGTAATGAATCACACACGTCCACACCAGGTATTTATATGTCTCCTGGTTTTTCTTGACTTGCGCCACCAATTTGTCGATGGCATTCATCAGCGTATCCGGATTTTGTACAAAGAGGCGGTCGAGGTAATCTTTTACTTTCTCTGCGTAGGTCGGTTTCGGCAGGCGTATCAGTGCGTCATCACTCAAATCGAAATAATCGAAATAATGATCGCGGTAGTAGCGAAATTGAAATGTGGAATCGATCGAACCATCGGCCTTTTTGGGCGGATCAGGCACTTCTATCTGTTTAGTGGAGGCCAGCAAGCGGGCTGTAAGTGTTTTGGGGTGCTGGCTGATTACTTCATTTTGGTGAGCCAATACTTTTTCGTTGATGGCTTTGAATTTTTCCTGGGCGTCTTTGCGGGCGGCCTCGCTGGCAGTACTGTCGCGCAAGATTTTTACTAATGGATCGGCCTCTTCGTGGCGGGCCACATTAAACAACATGTTTTCGAAGAACAGGCGGTTGTCTTCATCGCCTGTCACCTTCATGTTCTTGATGTAGTCGGCTTTGTCCGTCTCCAGCATAAACCGCTGGTCGTCACTCACCACAAATTCGAACAGCCGGGTTTTGTTTACTACCACAAAATACACACCCTGCGAAAGCGCTCTGCCACCATCAAAGCTGAAAAATCCTTCGCTGTTAACCCTGGCGGTATCTTTGATGTAGGTAGGTTCGCCAAAATAAAACCCCAGATAGGCTGTGGTATCTTTTAATCCGGCAATTTTCAGGTCTATTTTGTAGCCCGGCTGCGCCAGAGCGGCCCCCAAATTCAATACCAACAAACAGGATAAAAAGGTGTGTTTCATTTCAATAACTTCTTTGGTTGCGAATTTCTTAAAACCAAACGGAATGCCAAAGCGATTAATCATACCATGGGGTGAATAGTAAACGTTAATAATTGTTAACGAAGCAGTCATTTTTCGGACGTCAGTTCTGAGCGTTTCCTTACTTTTGCGCATTCAAGATGTCGGTAGCGGTTCAACAGGTTAGCAAAGTGTTTGGTCAGCAGCGTGCGCTGCATGCCATCTCTTTCTCTGTGCAGCCGGGTGAGATCGTTGGCTTTCTGGGCCCTAACGGGGCGGGTAAATCCACCACCATGAAAATCATGACCGGTTATGTGCCAGCCACGGAGGGTAACGTAACCATAGCAGGGCTGAACGTGAACGAGCAACCGTTGGCTGTGAGGCGCCTCATTGGCTACCTGCCGGAACACAATCCGCTGTACCTCGATATGTATGTGCACGAATTTTTGCAATACATGGGGCGTGTGCATGGCATGGCGGGCAGTGTACTTCGAAGTCGAGTAGCCGACATGGTAGCGCTGTGTGGACTCACCGCGGAGCAGAATAAAAGAATTGAGTCGCTTTCGAAGGGCTACCGACAGCGTGTGGGGCTTGCCCAGGCTTTGCTGCACGAACCCGAAGTGTTGGTACTCGATGAGCCCACCACGGGCCTCGACCCTAACCAAATCATCGAAATCAGGCAACTCATCAAAGACATCAGCAAGAACAAAACGGTTATCTTTTCCACACACATCATGCAAGAGGTGCAGGCGTTGTGTAATCGTGTTATTGTAATAAACAAGGGGCACATCGTGGCCGATGATACCGTTGCCAACCTGCTTACCCAAAGTCAAGGCCAAAGAACCTTCCGCGCAGAGTTCGAAACAACCGTTGCTTTGGAGCATTTACAACAGATACCAGGCGTAACAGCCGTAACCGAGGCAGGCGCCAACATTTATCGGTTGTATTCTGCTGAAGGTGCCGATGTGCGCGCGGCTGTTTTTCGTTTTGCTGCCGACCATCAATTATCGTTGGTAGGCCTGCAAGCGGAAGAGCATTCGTTAGAGCATATTTTCAAGGAGCTAACACAAACCCCCGCTGCCTCATGATGGCCGGGTTCGCAAAAGAGTTTTACGGGTTTCTCAACTCACTCATTGCCTACGTGGTGATGGGTGTGTTTCTCACGGCCACGGGATTATTGATGTGGGTTTTTCCTGACACCTCGGTAATCGAATACGGATATGCCGACATGGACACACTCTTTTCGATGGGCCCGTATGTGTTTATTTTTCTGGTGCCAGCCATCACCATGAAAAGCTTTGCGGAGGAAAAGAAGATGGGCACGCTGGAGTTGATCATGACCAAGCCTCTGGGTGATTGGGCTTTGCTGATGGGTAAATTTCTTGCTGCTTTTGCGCTGGTGTTCTTCTCGCTGCTGCCCACATTGATAT
>CAZRQK010000026.1:40961-63200 GCA_964602295.1 uncultured Ohtaekwangia sp. | reverse complement strand
GGTAGCGCCAGCCTTCGCGGAAGATTTGTTTCCACTCGGCCATGGGATCGATTTTTATTTTCAGTGAGGCGAGCGCATCCAGCTTTCCATCGCCTGGTTTTTTGTTGTTGTCGGTGGTGCCCAGTATGCCCCACGTGCCGTTATTGCGGTAGAGTAACGACTTGCGGTCGTTGGACACAGTAGCCTCGTTTACTGACGATAGGTACACTTCTGTTTTCAGGTCTTTGAAGTTGTAGCGGTGCAACGTGGCCCCTTGCTGATTAGGAACATCTTCGGCATAAAAGACATACCCCTCCGGACCGGGATACAGGGCGGTGTAGTCGCGCAATGGAACATCAACGGCCAGTATTCGCTGCGCCAGGTTGTCCATATCAATTTTTACGGTGCTCGAACTGGCTGGTGCAGGTGGGGTTTTGCCTTTTGCCGATGCTGACGGTGCGGCTGATTCTTCTTTTGGTTTTTCTTTTTCGTCATCGCTGCGGGGCGCGATGGGCGAAGTATCTGTTTTGCTGAGTACAATCAGATAGAGTGCGCGGGTAATGGGTCTTTCGTACGAACTCATTTCAAGCCAGCCAGTGTTTAGTCCGTAGTTGGTGCTCGCGAGGAAGTACAAATATTTTCCGGTGGCATCCCACACTGGTGAGATGGCATCCGCCATACCATCGGTGAGTTGCAGCGTTTGCCCGGTTTCTACGTTGTGTACTTTAGTCACTTTGTAGTTGCTTTCAATGAGTCGCGCATAGGCAATCCACTTGCTGTCGGGCGACCACACCGGGTTCATCGATCGGTTAGGGTGTGCGTAGCGTTCGGTGTCTGCTTTCTTGGTTACACCTGTATTTACATCGGTGTAGAGCAAGTTGTAATCGGTATCGGTGTAGGCAATGTACTTTCCATCGGGCGACCACTCGGGTCGGAAGAAAAACGTGGGGTTGGGAATGGAAATCACTTTTGGTTTCTCCAGTCCTTCCTGGTCTGTAATGTGGAGTTGGTATTCACCACTTGCATCGCTGAAGAAGGCTATGCGTTTTCCATCAGGCGACCACACCGGAAAGCGATCGGCTGCACCCGAAGTGTTGGTGATGTTGCGCCAGTTGCCCTTTTCTTTGGGCACGGTAAAAATTTCTCCACGGTGTTCAAACAACGCACGCTGCCCGGTGGGTGAGAGCGATGCATTTTGTAAGTCAGTAGTGCGCACATCTTGCCAGCGTTCGCGTGCCCAGTGAAAATCGCCCCGCACATGAATGGTTAATTTTTTGATGGCACCGTTGGCCGGATTGAGGGTGTGCAGGTATCCGCCTTGTTCGTATACAATCGAACCGCCACCGGCATCGAGGCTCTTCACATCGAAGTCGGCATGAAAAGTTTGTTGTTTCAATTCATTTGTTGCCGGATTGAATGACCACACATTGTTGGCGTAGTCGCGTTCGGATAAAAAGTAAACTACATTATTCAACCAGGTTGGATCGGTGTGGCGCTCGTTATCGGTTTGAGGTGTCATCTTCAACGCGTAGGTTTTCAAATCTACAATCCAGATGGGCTTCGCCTGGCCACCGCGGTAGTTGCGCCACTCCGGATCCCAGAAACCAATTTGCTGGTAAGCGATGTGATTGCCGTTCTCCGAAATTTCTCCGGCAACGGCACGCGGTATGGCAAGCGTTTCGGGCATGCCGCCTTTTTTATTCACCTTAAAAATTTTTGATTCTTTGGTGGGCAATGAACCTTCGCGCGAAGAGGAAAACAAAATGAATTCACCATCGGGCGTCCATCCGCATACCTGGTCGTTTAGTGGATGCCACGTGAGGCGCCTGGGTTGGCCGCCTTCGGTCGGAATGAGGTATACATCGGTGTTGCCATCGTACTGACCGGTGAAGGCAATGTGTTGGCCATCGGGCGAGAAGTGCGGGTTGGCTTCCATGCCTTCGTTGGAGGTGAGCCTGCGTGCATCGCCACCGTCTTTGTTTACGATCCACAGGTCGTTGGCATACACAAAGGCAATGTGCTCATTGCTGATGGTGGGCTGGCGCAGCAGCATGGTGCCCTGTGCAAAAGCATTCATGGACACAACAGAGGAAAGTAGGAAGATTAAATAATTTCTCATGAGGGTACCGGTTAAATCGGTTTGAAGGTACGGTATTTGAGCCAGAGCACCCGTGCCGGCAATGGAAAAGGACTCGCAAATTCCTTCAACATTGGCACCAAATTGATGTGTCAAATTCTGCTTTCCCTAGCACGGGCGCTCACGAAACGCTCGAGGACTGTGCGATTTTTTCGGTTGTTGTTATTAATTGTATGGAACGCACTTATTTTAAAAGCGACAGGTCCTCGAACGTAGTGAGAGGCCTCCTGAATAGTTCGTACACATTAATTTCGAATCTTTGGTCTTTAATTCAAAATATCATGCCCTCCCGAAGCCTTTCCCCCTCCCATGGAGGGGAGGCAGAGGCCACCCCACTGGAAGGCTTTGGCGTACGCAATGTCAGATGGCTTTGTCACTCACCCGCTGCGCGGTTTCGTTCCGCGCCATGACGAAATAGGTAAGTAGTAGCATCCTGGCGCCTGCCCCCTTTCCCCAGGGAGCCCCAGGGAGAGGGGTGGCCGGGGCGAGTGCCTGAAGCCCTTCCTTTAACCGCCACTGTACAATCTATACCTTTCACGCAAAGGAAGCTGGTTCTTGACGGATCTCACAGGTATCTTTTTATTAGAATCATGAACATATGAAAGCAACCTCGTCCAGACGCCAGTTTCTTAAGACATCTTCCGGTCTGCTGGCCGCCTCTGTAATGGCACCCGTAGCCAACGCCATGCCCACCATACTAAATCGGTGGGGCAATCGCTCATCACTGGTTCAAGGTGTGCGTATCGGTGTTATCACTTACTCTTTCCGCGAACTGCCCGACCAGAGTGCCGAAGCCACCTTGGACTACGTTCGGCAGTGCGGCATCAATTATATCGAGTTGATGGGTGGCCCGGCAGAGTCGTATGCAGGTGCGCCTAAAAATCCGGTAAACATGCGCACCTTGTTTCCATTGTTCCGTAAACGCAACCAAAAACAAGAGCTGACGGAAGACGAGAAGAAAACGCTGGCCGAAGGAGAAGAGCAGTTGAAAGTGTATCGCAGTGAGATGGCAGCATGGAGAGCTAACGCCCCCATGCAAAAGTTCGAGGCCTTTGCCAGCATGTATAAAAAAGCTGGCGTAGAGATCTATGCTTTCAAGCCCGATGCATTTGGCATGCAAAATTCAGATGCAGAAATAGAATATGGGCTGAAGGCGGCCAAAGCCCTCGGGGCCACGCACGTAACATTGGAGCATCCATCGAATGATGCGCACACGCTCAAGTTGGGAAAGATGGGCGAGCAGGCAGGCGTGAAGATTGGTTACCATGGCCACGAGCAGCAAACACCTACGTTGTGGGATACAGCCCTGAGCCAGTCGCCTGCCAACGCCTTAAACCTTGACTTTGGCCACTACGTAGCCGCAGGCAATACGAACCCGCTGGACATCATACAAGCCAAAAGCGACCGTATTGTAAGCATGCATGTAAAAGACAGAAAAACAAAGGCCAACGGTGGCGACAACCTGCCCTGGGGCACAGGCGACACACCCATCGTACAAGCGTTACAACTGATGCGCAACAAACAATACGCGTTTCCAGCCACCATTGAGTTGGAATACAAAATTCCTGATGGCTCCACTCCGATAGAAGAGGTGAAGAAATGCCTGGAGTTCTGTAAGCGTGCGTTGGCCTGAGCTCCTACTCCGTTTTCAGACTATCAACGGGGTTCCTGGCAGCCGCGAAATAGCCCTGCCACAACACCACGGTGGCGACCAGCAAGGCCAGCACGCCACCTACAACCAAAAAGTTTAACAGGGTTACCGGCACCTGGTAAGGATAGCTGGCAAGAAACCTGTCTTTTACATAATAGGCGAGTGGCAACGCCAACGCTAGCGACACCAGTACAGGTTTAATAAATTCATGCAAAAGTAAAACGAGTACCTGCAGGCGGGTAGCACCCATTACCTTGCGGATACCAATTTCCCTGGTTCTTCGCTCGCCCTGGTACATGGCAAGACCGAGTAGACCCAACGTGGCTATCAAAATGGCCACCACGGTGAGCGCCTTAGAAAGCCTGCCTACAAACTTCTCACGATACAACTGCGCCTCATAGTCCTGATCGAGGAAGGAATAGTTGAACGGTGCATCGGGCAACACTTTTTGGAAAGTATTTTTAAGATGTGCCGTGGCTTCTTCAATGGTGCCTGCACGGTAACGCACAAACAGGTTGCCCAATTCATTCGCCTTGCCGATGGTGAAAATAACAGGAGCCATGGGCAGGTGGATGTCGTCATTGTGAAAGTCTTCAATCACGCCAATCACTTCACCTTCTCTTTCGCCAAACATGGTGTAGGTAATGCGTTGGCCAATGGGGTTGTCGAAGCCGAGCAGTTCAGCCGCTTTGCGGGTAAGGACAAAGTTGTTCGAGTCGGAAAGTACGGAGCGTGAAAAAGTTCTTCCTACTACGAGCTTGAGTTGAAGGGTTTCAATCATATCGAAGCCGGCAGAGGCACCGTATAAATACACATCTTTGTCGCCCGGCTTGCCGGCCCACTTTACTTCCGCGTAGCCGTTTACCTCCATGGGGCTGGCCCCGCCATAGGCTGCACTTACAACGCTGGGGTGTTGCTTGATTTCATGCAGCAAAGCCTCGGTCTGCGGGGGCATGCCATCCAGCCATATGTTCACCACATGCTGGCGGTCGTAGCCAGTATCGCGCTGCAGCAAAAATTGCGTTTGCCGCTGAACCACCCAAGCCCCAAATATCATCACCACCGACAAAACAAACTGAAATACCACCAGCCCCTGGCGCAGGTGCGTACCGGTAAAACCAGCGCTCAGTTGGCCTCTGATTACCCGGGCGGGCTTAAAGCGCGACAATAAAAAGGCGGGAAAACTTCCTGCGAATAAGCCTGTAACAAGGGCCAGTGCCAGCAAGGCTATCCACACAACGGGTTCGTTCAGCGCAAACGTAAGCGGCAGGCGTGTTAATTCACGAAAGGCAGGCAACAACAAAAATGCAAGCAACACCGAACACAGCAGCGCCAGCAATGCAAAGCTGATGCTCTCGCCCAGGAACTGCCGCACCAACGTCTGTTGTGTGGCTCCGTTCATTTTGCGCACACCAATTTCTTTGGCTCGCCTGGTGGCCCGTGCAGTGGCAATGTTCATATAGTTCACGCAGCCCATCAACAAAATAAAAACGCCCGTGGCTGCAAACAACACTACGTATACAATCCGCCCGCCAGAAAGGTGGCCATTGTCGAAGCTCCAACGCAAGCGCCAGTCGGTAAGGCAGAACAACATAGACCTTACCTTGTCGTGACCGAAGTAGTTGGCGAAGGTGACGTCTATTCTTTTCTGTAGTGCTTCTGCCAACTCAGGCTGATGTAAACGCACGTAGTAGTCGGTCCATTCATCTTCCGCCCGCGCGATGGCGTGGTAGGGCAACACAAAGTCTACATAGTGAAGGCTGTTGTTTTCAGGGTAATCTTCGAACACAGCGGTAACCATTACTTCGCCCAACGAACCCAACTGGACGAATCGGCCCAACGCATTCCCTTGTGGGAAGAGCGTTTGTGCCAGCGACACAGACAGGGCCAGGCTGTGGCGTCTATTTAATGCCTGTGTTGCAGTTCCTTCACGAAAGTGGGTTTGAAAGACTTTGAAGAAGGCGCTATCTGCGTAAACACCTTCGCGCGAGAAGCGTGTGGAGCCATTGACAAATTGTACGCTGGTATTGTCTATGCGCGTCACCGCCTCCACTTCGGGTGCCTGTGTCAGCGTTTCGGTAATTGGAGCCGGTGTTTCAGCGTATGTCTGAATGGTTCCGTCTACTTCCTCATTGCTCATCACAATAAATACATGGTCGGCTTGCGGGTCTTGCCTATCGTAAGTCAGCTCGTAGTGCACCCATGTAAAAATGAGAATGGCAGCCGTGATGGCGATGATCAGGCTGCTGAGTGTGATGAGCGAAAAGGACAAGTGGCGGTAGAAATGGCGCAGGATCAGGGTGAGGTGAGAACGGAGCATAGTGTGGGTGGTGGTTAAAGTGCTATCTAAATTCCTTTAAAAAGCTGGTTGAACCAAGAAATGGTTGACACCTTTCATAGCCCAGCGCGGATAATCGGGAGCCGTATTGATTGGGCTTGAAAAAACCGGCTCCAGTTGCCTTTATTAAAGCCAAAGGCTAGCTCAAAAAAACGCTCAAAACGGTTTGAATGAAAGGGATATAGCAGGTGGCGGTCTTATCTTCTGAAAAAAAGAAGGTGTAATACTTGCTATACTTTGCAACACAAAGTACTTTTGTTGCGTTCAATCCAACGAAATAACACTTATGGAAAAGCTTGTCAGATCCCTGTTAACGATACCGGCCGTAGCCGTAGCAACTATTTTGCTGTTGATGGTGCCACTGGTAGCCATGCAATTTACCAACGAGGTAAACTGGAGCGCTGGCGATTTCATTTTGATGGGTGCCTTATTGTTTGGCACCGGCTCTATCTTGGTTCTGGTACTCCGGCAATCCGACAACATGGTTTTTCGCGCAGCCGTAACGGTGGCCATTGGCACCACCTTTCTGATGATATGGGCCAACCTGGCGGTAGGCTTAATAGGCGCAGGCCCTAACCCTGGCAACCTGATGTATGCCGGGGTGATTGCCGTACTATTTGTTGGCATCTATCTGTCGAAATTTAAAGCAGTTGGACTGGAGTACGCCATGTACGCTACAGCCCTGGCGTTGGTAGTCCATACCATTATTGCTTTAATCACCGGCATGCAACACTATCCCAGCAGTTCAGTTTTAGAAATAGTAGGTGTAAACCTTTTCTTCATGGCTCCTTATGCCGTGGCGGGTTTGCTTTTCCGGTTTGTAGCGCTACAGCAAAAGAATGATCATCAATAACACAATTAACGGAACCTCTTAGTATCCTAAAGATACAGATGGCCGTGAATGGTGGTAAAACCGGAACCCACTATGTGGGAAGCGCCAACTTGCCTGTTCCTGCTAAAGTCACCCACCTTCCCTTTCGTAGACTCCTGCACGTTGCGTGGCAGTTTGTTTGGCAAGAAGCAGCCTCATGCTTTTTTGCCGTGTACATCTTGCTGGCCCTGGTAATTACCAAATACGTTGAACTTCCCTTATTGCCACGCTACGACTATATGCTGCTGTTTGTTGTGTTGATGCAGGTGGCCATGGTGTGGTGGTGGCGCATGGAAACGGTTGATGAGCTAAAAGTAATTTGCCTTTTCCACCTGTTGGGTACCACCATGGAAATTTTTAAGGTGCACATGGGGTCGTGGTCTTACCCTGGAGAGGCTTACAGTAAAGTGTGGGATGTTCCATTGTATGGAGGCTTCATGTATGCCAGCGTGGCCAGTTATATCACGCAGTCGTGGCGCAGGTTGCAATGGCAACTATCTCACTTTCCACCCACCTGGCTAAACCTGCTGCTGGGTTGTTTGATTTACCTGAACTTCTTTACCCATCATTTTATTTATGATATCCGGTACCTATTGCTGGCAGCTGTAGTTGTTGTTTACTGGCGTACGCGCGTTCATTTCATTGTGGCCAACATTCGTTTCGCCATGCCATTGGCCCTGGCCTTTCTGCTCACCGGCTTTTGTATCTGGATAGCCGAAAACATGGCTACCTACCTGGGCGCGTGGCAATACCCTAACCAGGCGCATAACTGGAAGCTGGTACATCCCGGCAAGGTAAATGCCTGGCTACTTTTGTTTATTGTAAGCTTCATCATCGTAGCGCAGTTGAAGCGAATCAAGGCGCAGCGATGGGGATTTAAGGATTTTATCTGATTCGCGGGCTTCGCCTCTTATCGCTCTTTCTCTGGTTGCAACGATCTGTTACCTTTGCGTAACAAACCGCCTGCCATGACCGAACGTGAACTCATCAAACTGGAAGCCACCATCCGCAAAAAGATGGACGACATCAAAAACCAACGTGTAAGCTTAAAAGACTCGGGTATAGGCGGATTAATGAATACCTTGAAGAAAGTAGATGAAGCATTATACGAGAAAATAATGCCTGAATACAAGAAGATGGTGGCGAGCTACAACATCTTCAAATAAGTAGAAACAAATTAACATGAAGAAGCTATTGCTCGTCTGTTGCTTTTCATTGGTGGCCAATTGGCTCGCGGCCCAACCCTTGCGCGTGGGCATTGCGGGGCTTACACATACCCATGTGCACTGGCTGCTGGGTAGGCCCAACCTGGGCGATGTTGAATTGGTAGGTATTGCAGAACCCAATCGTGAATTGGCACTGCGTTACCTGCAGCAACATGGTCTGCCGCAAACGTTACTCTATCCCTCGCTGCAAGAGATGATAGAAAAAACCGAACCCGAAGCGGTAACGGCCTTCGGATCCATTTATGAACACCTGGAGGTTGTGAAAACCTGTGCACCCCGCGGCATACATGTAATGGTAGAAAAACCGTTGGCCGTCAGTCTCGATCATGCCCGGCAAATGGAAGCATTGGCCAAACAACACGACATTCAATTACTCACTAATTATGAAACTACCTGGTATGCCACCAACCACCGCGCCCATGCCATGGTGAAAGAAAATAAAATAGGCACGTTGCGCAAAGTGGTGGTGCGCGATGGCCACCCCGGCCCGAAAGAAATTGGTGTGAACAAAGAATTTCTCGATTGGCTTACCGACCCGGTGCAAAACGGTGGCGGTGCCGTTGTGGATTTCGGCTGCTATGGCGCCAACCTCATTACCTGGCTGGCGGCTGGGCAGCGGCCTTTGTCGGTAATGGCGGTGCTGCAACAGTTTAAACCGGGCACTTATCCCAAAGTAGACGATGAGGCAACCATTGTGTTAGAATACCCCACTATGCAAGGCATCATTCAGGCATCGTGGAATTGGCCGTTCAGCCGCAAAGACATGGAAGTATATGGAGCTACCGGCTATGTGTTCAGCGACAATCGAAGTCAACTGCGCACCAGGCTGAAAGAAGAGCAACCTGAACTTACCGAAACGTTGGCCGAACGCGAGGCACCTTACAACGACCCGTTTGCCTGGCTGGCGGCTGTAGTTCGCAAACAAGTGCAACCCGAACGCTATGATCTTTCATCGCTGGAGAACAATTTGTTGGTGATGGAAATATTGGATGCCGCCCGCGAAAGTGCACGTACTGGAAAACGGATTTTTTTGAAATAGTTATTTAGCGAAAAAACAACCGTTGCCGTTAAATAGAATTCAACTTAAAAAGAATAGCCATGAAATTCTTAATCGTGATCGTTGCCGCATTGGTATTTGCAAGCTGTGCTACGACCTCGAACAACACCACTTCGAGCAACGCACAGCCCACCAACGTGAACAATTTCTCACCCGACAATGCGGCCATTTCATTGGCCGATTACCTGAAACGGGTACCCGGGGTGCAGGTGATTCAGGGTGGAACCCAAACCAAGGTTACCATACGTGGGAATAATTCCATGACAGGAAATCTGGAGCCTCTGTTTGTAATCAATGGCGTAAACGTGGGGTTTGGTTATGAAAATGTAGAACCATTGGTGGCAGTACCCGATATTGCAAGTGTGCAGGTTTTAAAATCGGGACAAGAAACAGCCGCATACGGTATGCAGGGCAGCAATGGCGTTATTGTGATAAGAACGAAAAAAAGATAACACACGAATTGCTATTAGATTTGCACCATGTACACTAAAAACTGGCACATCATTAAAGACGATGCTTCGCGCACTTTTGAAGTGCTTACCCACGACTGGAGCGACAATGCATTCACCAATAAGATTCATGCAATGCAAAAAGAAGGAATGGCGATAACAGGTGTGGTGCAACCTGTAACGAATAAGTTTGCGAGTAAAGCGGCCTTTACTTTTGTTGGTTATAAAACGGAAGACGGTTTATTTAACCGCCTACTTGCCAAGCACCAGGAGCTGTTGCAACGGCATATTGAAGATTGGTGATTCAAGGTTGCACGGGTATTAAGACTTGAAAGAGCGAACCTTTACCCAACTGGGTACTTACCACAATTCTGCCATTCAATTTTTCTACAGCGCGCCTGGTTACATAAAGCCCCAAGCCGTTGCCACGGGAATAATCGCTCGCCCTGTAATACATCTCAAAAATTCTATCCACAAGTTCGGGCCTTATGCCGTGGCCATTATCTTCCACACCAATGCTTACCTCGTTATCTACTTCTTGGGAAGTAACTTTCACATAGGCATCGGCCGGGGAACTAAAATCTATTGCATTCTCTATGAGATTAAAAAGGGCTACGCCCAGCAAAAACTCATTGGAGATGACGGTTGCGCATTGAATGTCAAGCTCTACAGTTACTTTCTTTTCATCAATGCGTGCATACAATGTCCGCAGGCAAGTTTCAATTAGCTGCCTCACCTCTACTTCACCAATATCTGAGTGATGCTCCACAGCGCTGATGTGCTGAAGCTTCGCCAACATCCTATCCAGGCTTAGCGTGGTTTCCCTCACCTTTTGAAAGAGGTCGAGTGACATGGGATCTTTGATGGCAGATTTGGCCAACTGCGACAACCCGAGCAAAGTTGTGAGTGGACGTCTGAAATCGTGCGAGGTGCGATAGAAGAAAGTCTCCAATTCATGATAGGCTTTGTTCAAACGCTCAGTTCGTTCTTCTATCCTCTTTTCGAGTAAGGTATTGGCAGCGGCTATGGTCTGTGCCTGGGCTTCTACTTCTTCATTCTTCTTATCCAGTTCATCGTTCAGCGTAACCAACTGCTGATTGTATTCTGTCAATTCTTCTGCCTGCGATTCTATCTCCTCTTTTTGTTCACGTATTTCCAGATTTTGCACCTCCAACGCTTTGCGCGCCCGCTTGTTCTTGCGCCACAACACGGCTATTACCGAAGTGAGTAACAGCAGGAATACAACCGCCACAGAATAAATAATGACCAGCTTTCTCTGGCTCATCAGCTCGCGTTCCTGTGCCTCCATCTGGGCCTGTATGAGCCGGTTTTTCTCATTCACTGCCGCTATCTCCCGAATTTTTTCATTTAATTGATACATGGCATCCGCCTCGGCTACCTTACCCTGCACTTGTACCAACTCCAGGCTATCGCGCAAGTGTACATAACTTCGGTAATACAGGTTAGCCATGGTGGTGCTGCCCTGGGCTTCGTATAATTGAATGTAGTTACGATAGTTGGTAAGCAATTGCAGGGGTAACGAAATCTGCCTGGCCATGTTGTTGGCCTCGTCCAGGTAGCGCTTTGCCATTCTATAATTGCCTTGTTCCGTGTAGTATTGCCCCAACCTGTTGCTGGTAAAAACGCGGCCACTTTTCTTACCGATCCGTTCATCAATCGCGGTTGCTTCGTTAAAATAGAGGGCAGCGCTGTCAGTCTTTTTAAGCGAAGCAAAACAAAGTGCTGCATTATACAGCGTGGAGGAAACACCCCACCATTGCTCATATTCTTTTCGCGTATTAAGTGCCGAACGCAAATAGATAAGCGCGTTCTGCGAGTTGCCATTTTCGTAATAAATATTCCCTTGTAAATTATCGTTGGCAGCCAGCAGCAACGGGTAGTTAATCTGGTTGGTGACGCCATATGCCAGGTCGAGGTTGGCCTTTGCCGCTTTGTAGTTACGTTGGTAAGTATAGCACCACGCAATCTGGTTGTAGGTACGAGCTATTTCAGCTCTTGCCCCGATTCGCTTATACTCGGAGAGTGCTTTAAATAAATAATCGAAGGCTGTATAAAAGTCGCTTTGCTGGCCATAATACTCGCCTAGCCTGTAGAGCAAAAGTGCGTAATAACGCAAGTAAGTATTGTTGCGCATATATTCGGCAGCTGTGGTATAATCGCTAAGTGCCTTTTTGAAATCTCCCAACAAAAACCAGGTATGACCCCGATACAATAATGTGAGCGATAGCTGTTCAGGATCTTTAAGAGTCTGACCAATATCCAGCGATTGCTGATAAAACCACAGGGCAGAATCGTATTGCGCCAAATGATTGTAGATAAAACCCATGTTGCGGAATGCAATGGACTTATACACTGGATCGTCTGCCTGAAGGCGGATGGCATTCGACTTCTGCAAAAAAGTGAGCGCTTCCCGACTTCGACCCTCCTCATGCAACAGCAAAGCGTAGGTGGCATAGTAGGATGCATGCAATGAATTGGCAGGCATCCGTTGTAACGTTCGTTCAGCTTTTGCCAGATACCAATGTGCAGAGTCGAGTTGGGCTTCTATACGATGAATGATACTCAGTCGAATGTATGTCTCGGCTGGGTAGGCCGACAGTGTGTCAGTAAGTGGCACCCTCAACGCTTTGCGGTAGTTGTCGAAAGCTTTGGCGTGATCGCCAATGAAATAATAATACTTTCCTATAGAGGTAAGTGCACGGGCCTCGCCAAACAAATAACCCATCTGCCTGGAAACAAGCAGAGAACGGCTGACGTGCTGAAGTCCTTGCTCGAAGTTAAAGTTGTAAAGTTGTTCGCCCAGCTGATAGTATAAATCGGCCCGTTCTTGATCGCGCCATTCTGTTTCTAACTTAGCCTGTAAATTTTCAATGGCCGGGGTCTGCGCATACAGCACACAGGTCAATCCTGCAAAAACAATAATCAGTATTAATGAACGTATCATGCGTTTCCGTTTGATAAGATACCTATTAAAGTATACATTACAGCTACCACTGAAAGAAATGACACAATTTATCTTCAACAGTTTGATGAATGCATATAAGACTATGCGTGGAAACCCGAAAACAAGCTTGGAAAGGCAGCAATAGGGAAATCAATGAATAAGTAACCTGGCATGCTTTCGGCCTAGCCCAGCATTTGGATTCTTTGAATTTTAGTTAATTTAACTGTGCTTTTCGAGGATCGTCTATGGCGCTAAAGAAATCCACCGCAAAAATTCTCACGCTTCATCCGGAAGGAAAAAAAGGCGTGAACATATCACTTGATAAATACAATCAAGTTCGGGTGGTGCTGAAAGATCTCATTAAAAAACACAAACAGATCACCTTCGATCAACTTACTGACCTGGCTGAGGCAGAACTCAACCGGCAATCGTTCGATGGCAAGCCGTTGTGGTATATTGTTACCGTAAAATTAGATCTGGAAGCCCGGGGGGAAATTGAACGCATCCGCGGAGTAAAGCAGCAAACACTGAGGCAAAAAATACATTAACCAGATCATCAGAAAATGCCAGGCGAATCATCCAGAAATCAGAACGAACCCATCTCAGTCAGGCCATATGAGCCGTTCTATCTCACACCAGCAGGGGGATGGTGACGGTGGTTGGGGTTAACTACATTTGGTAGCATACCATCGAATTCATTATGTCGTACAGTTTGTTGGCCCATCTGCATTTCTTAATAAATAAACCAGCGCTAATCAGCCTCATGTTGTGTGTCCTACTCACTGGCTGCAACGATGGCGAGCCAACCCCTAAATTATCATTCCACAACGATACGGAAGTTCGCAAAATCAACAACCTGTTCGCTATAAGCACCAAAGCTACAGAACTGTGGCCAGGGTATACTTTGCCGCTTACCCATCCATTGATACTCGTTTTCCTGGACGATAACGGAAACGAAAATATCGGTTACCTGATGAACGTAACGCAGCCTCTGGCCAACAGCGTAGAAGTAGACGGTAGCCAGATCAATGATCTGAAAGTTTACCGAAACGATGAAGTGGTAGCAAAGCTTCATGAAAGGTTTGGGCCGCAACTCCCACCCTTTGCTTTCGATGTAGAACTGGAGGGAAGCAAATACTTTATGGTGAAGCAACTTGAAACGCCACCTAACGCTTACATAGCTTACAAAAACCAGGGCGACAACGATTTTGGATTACTGGTAACACACGAACTGTTCCATCTTTTCCAGATCAACACACCCTGGAACTTAGCCGACTTTAAACAAGATTATCTGAACTATCCCCAAACTGCGGAAATAATTGCGTTAAGCTTACTCTTGTCGGAGCAAATGAAGCAGGCCTATCAAACCGCCAATGCCGATCTGTTTCTGGAACGATATGTTAGTATAAGGCAAAGGCAATTAGAAATCGATCCCTCTCCCACTCAACTTGTGCGGTCGCAAGCGCTCTTCACCGAATCGGTAGAAGGTGCAGCCCGTTATGTGGAGCATTTTGGTGCGCTCGCCACTACGTTTCCTACTATCGGGGCAGATCCTACTCATACTTTTCAATCGCAACTTGATACCGTTGCCGTGTCGGTTAACCTGGCACGCCAGATACTTGTTCAGCGCATACCCTACCATGTGGGTGCTGTGGTAATTCACCTGCTCAGAACAAAAAATGTAGATATGGCCACCGCGTTAAAAAACGGAAAAACACCTTACGACCAGGCGCGGCTTTATCTGAACAAAGACGACAACCACTACAACCAGGTACTTACCGAACTGCAAGCATCGGTAGATTGGCAAAAATACCTGAACCGGGCGGCTGCGCTGGAGGCACTTCTAAATTAGTGTAGACAAAGGGTTTAATTCTGCCTTTGATTTGCCTGACCGCAAAAGTGTGGTTATCATTACCATGGCTTTGCTCAATTAGTCTGTGTTCTATTACGACCGTATTAATCCTGAATCTATTACAGGCCACCAGTTAGATGAGCTGTTGGCTTTAGGCTGGTACCGCATGCACCAGAGTATGTTCACCACTTCGCATGTAGAGTTAGGCGAAGTTTACCGCGTGCATTGGCTTCGCTATCCTGTTCAGTCTTTGCATGGGCATCGTTCGCACCAGCGTATTCGGTCACGCAATCATCTGTTTCAGTTTTCCATTACGCCCTTTAACACTATTGAGGCCGCCCACCATGAACTGCACCAGAAATACCGGGCATCGATAAATTTCGATGGTGCTTTAAGTATTGAAGAATGTCTGTTCGGAGAGCCACCCGCAACCTTTAATATCTTTCAAACCCATTGCCTTTCTGTTTACCACCATGGCCAATTGATTGCCGGTGGCTATTTCGATACAGGCGATGGTGCAGCCGCCTCCATTCTGCACTTTTTCGATCCGGAATATAAGAGGCATAGTCTTGGTAAGTTCCTGATTTTACTTACGCTGGACTATCTGAAAGGTAACGGATATCGTTGGTATTACCCGGGTTACGTAGTGCAAGGGCTCTCTAAAATGGATTACAAACTCTTTCTGGGAAGAGAGCAGGCACAATATTTTCAACCCCAATTGGTGCAATGGTTGCCCTTCGAAGAATCGATTCTACACAAACCCTCGGCCAGTCAGCCAAATGAATCTGGCGCAGACACCTTACATACCGACTTTACTCACTTCGATGTCTGACTTATTCAATACATAAATTTTCCAACAACATCGGTCAATTCGATTCACTGCGTCTGATGTAGGTGAAATCGTAAACAGTGATCCATGTTTTTCCCTGATCAGCAGTTCGTTCACTATGCTGCCGCACTTTGCCGGGCGTCAGTTCTGTAAAGGTAAGTCTGCCCGGTGCTGTAGTGCCATCAGGACTTCGTGCATCCCAGCGAAACTGCATCGCATTGCCCGTTCGCTTTCCATCATAGAACTCCAAAATATCCATGCCCGAGCCCGCCCATTTTTGTTTCCAGGTACTGTCTGCAGGATCGTAATAGTTGATACTGACACCGTTGTGCGGCCCCATAGCCTCCCAGCTTTCGAAAATAACACAACCGCCCGAAAGTCGGGTAATGCGGTTGAAGCCTGCCTTGATGGTTGGGTTGGCGGTAACATACACATCCCAATCGCCCAGCCAGAAATCGAACTGCCGTGCCTGTGGTAACTGAAGACATGGATAGGCCTTGGTGTATACGCGATCGTAAAATTCTTTATAACGCAAGTCTTTGCGCAGGTTTGCAAATAGGGGGTCGTTCTCTAACAATTTATAGTTGCCAAAAGATGCACGCACCACGGCACTGTCGAGTATGGCTAATGCCTTGGGCACATCATTCAAAGCACTGTAGGCTTTCGCCTGATTCACAAACAACTGCTGAAAGAGTGGATTGATCTGATATACTTTAGCAAAATTATTGACTGCAGACTGATAATCACCGGTGTTGAGATAGGACAGCGCCAGCCGATTCCATCCTTGGGCATTTATTTTATTAACCGGTTCCTTCATTGCAGCCTCATAAAAAGGAATGGCTTCGCCATACCGTTGTTGCAGAAACAGCGAATCGGCAATCCTGATACCGGGTTTATTACTTCTTTCTTTTTTTTGGGCTTGCACAGACAATAGCATGCCTGCCAGAAAAAACAGAATAAGGGTGCTTTTCATTTTCAGCTTTTATTTGGCTGAAAAATATAATGCACACTGAAACGTCACATGTCAGAAATTGACTTTTTAGTCATTCTGATATACCCATCGATTTTCGGAAACCCTGGGGAGCTACGCCAAAGCTTTTTTTAAACAACTTACTAAATGCAGCCGCATCATTAAAGCCAACCAAATTGCTAATTTCAGAAATTGGGCTTGTGCGGTTCTTTAATAATTGCACTGCTAGCTCCAACCTGCGTTGCAGCAAAAGCTGGTGAGGCGACATGTGGAAGACTTTTTTAAACTGCCTCAAAAAATAGTATTGATTCAAGCAAGCCACGTTGGCCATTTCGGCCAGTGTTAGAGGTTGTGCATAGCAAGAATAAATAAAGTCTTTTGCACGCGATAGCCGGGCGTATAATTCCACCCGAGTGCCGTGTTTGACTTTGTCGATGCTTTCAATGATTCGATTGGTTTTCCACTGCTGTTGCACCAATCTTTCCAGCAAGAAAATAAAAAGGTAATGTAACCGGTCCTGATTTTCCTCCATATCTGCGCAAAGTCTTCGCACGCTGTTTACCGCAGGCATTATTAAATCATCAGAAGGGTAGAGCGTTTCGGTAAACCTGATAGTGGTTGTCTTGCCAGCCTCTTCCACCAATTGGCCGGCATTGTCAGTAATTGCCGCCATTACCTGTTTGGAAAATGCCTCGCTAAAGTTCAATGTAAACGATTCAACATCATGTTCCGCATCAATCCAACTGGAATAATACCGACCTTCATTGAATACAAGAAAATTTTTTTCATCGACTGTGTAGTGCGCGCTGCCGGCCTCATAATGTTCGGTGCCACGCACCACTGTTTTAATGGAGAGTCCACCCCAATGTTTCGGAAACGATATCGCACGCGACCGTGCGTTAATAACTACATTTTCTTCGCGGAAGCGCTGGTTGTATGCGTCTATGTTAAAGTGGCGCGAATTGAAATCCGGAAACGCACCCATAAAACCCGTCTTCATTTGAGTGTTCACAAGCTTTCCATGATTAAGAAGGTATCACAATGTAAATTCGTTTCTCCACTCGCAAAAATGTTAACCCAACATATAACGCATAACGGGGTAGAGAATAAGCACAGAATTTTTTGCAATCAGATGCCCACTAAAAAAAATGGTGTGAACGCCCTTGAATCAATTTTGTACAAAGTTGACAACACGGCTAAAATGCGGTTTGTAAATCAATTTCTGAGATTCGCTTGTACAAGCATCGCAGCTTAAGCCTTGTCAACACAACTAACTCAAGTCGCGCACGTGCAATCACCACGAGTTCAATTACAATTACACTTAACTCTTTACTTATGAGAAAAACAACTACGCTACTCTTTGCCCTTTGCTTGGCCGTGCCGTTAGCGGCCCAGATCATGCCACTCACCATGGCGCCTGATGGGGGCAACAAGAAGGCATCTGTTTCCGAACAAATCGGTATAGTAAAAATCGCGATCCATTACAGCAGACCGGGCGTAAAAGGTCGGGAAGGGATTATCTGGAACACCGGTGTGGCCCATTACGGTTTTCAAGATCAGGGTCACGGCACTTCTTATGCAGCACCGTGGCGCGCAGGTGCTAATGAAAACACCACAATGTCATTCAGTCACCCGGTAAAGATTGAAGGCCGTGATTTACCCGCAGGCACCTATGGATTTTTTATTGCGTTGGGTGAAGAAGAAGATATTTTGATTTTTTCGAAGGTAAACAACTCGTGGGGAAGCTTTTACTACGATGAAAAAGAAGATGCACTGCGCGTACCCATCAAACATCAAACCCTCGACAAAAGCGTAGAGTGGCTGAAGTATGAATTTGAAGACCAGACCGACAACTCGGCTGTGATTGCACTTTCGTGGGAAAAGAGGAAGTTTCCCTTTAAAGTAGAAGCCGATATACATGGTTTGCAGATAGCCCAACTGAAGAGTGAACTGCGTACCACCCGTATATATTATGATTTTATTCAGGCTGCCAATTATTGCTTGCGCAATAACATTGAGTTGGAACAAGCACTAGCGTGGATAGACCGCGGCACTTACTTCCGTGTGATGGGGGAGAAAAATTTCCGCACGCTCAGCACAAGGGCGGCCATTCTACAAAAATTAAACAGAACGGAAGAAGCCAAGAAGACCATGGAGGAAGCCTTACCATTGGGAAGCATGACGGACGTTCATTTTTATGGTCGCCAGCTGATAGACAGCCAACAGGTAGACGAAGCGTTTAAGGTATTTAAGATGAACTATGACAAATACCCCACTGAATTTACTACCAATGTAGGTATGGGCCGCGCACATGCAGCCCGTGGTGAAGCAAAGAAGGCTGCGAATTATCTGAAGGTGGCATTGCCCAAGGCACCTGCCAACCAAAAGGCAGGCATCGAACAAATGATTCGAAACCTGGAAGAAAAGGGAACTATCAATTAATCCATGGAATAATGGGGTTGTCTCAAAAGTTTAGCGTCAGTGCTAAAACGTTCGAGACAACCTCTCCTATTTACACATCATCCCAATTATTTCGTTAACAGGTAAAAGTCTTTGTGGGCCACTGCCTCTCCGTTCACCAACACCTCCAGCCGATGCCTACCGGGATAGTGCTTGCGCGTGGTGAAATCCTGAAAGCGTTGCTTTTTGGTAAGCAGCAACTCCTCTTTGTCTTTGATGTCCACCTCTTTCCACTTAAACACTTTGGGCAGAGCTTTACCCGTCTTTTTCTGGTAGAAAATCTTGTAATCAATCATCAGCTTTTGGTCGGCTTTGGCTGTCGATTGAAGAGAAAGCGAAAATGACAAAGTCTCGTTTAGCCTGATCTCGCGCTCGTTCAACCTCAACGCTTTGATTTTCACTTTGGGTTTTCCGTTAAATCCAAAAACTCGTAGCGACTGTTTGTCGCCCTGCTTGAGCAGCGAGCGGCAACCCCGCTTCACAATCCACGCTGTGTGGGGGTGCGTCTTATCCCAATCCTTAATAAGTTTCAAGGCATAACTGGGCGAATCTTTAGAGATATCATTCAGGTGGTTAGCCACCGATTTTCTTACATACAAAGACTCATCGGCCTTCAATGCTGATAATATGGGCGCAGCCAGTGTGGGCTGTTTGATAAATGCTTCGAGTTTGAATGACCATGGCAAGCGTGGCCGCGTGCCCTCCGAAGACAGGCGCCTCACATGTTCATTGTTGTCCTCGGCCCATTGATACATTTTTGGTAATGTGTGTTGCAGGTCATTTTTCAAAAACACCCGAATGGCAAATTCTGATGAACCAAACCGTGTGAAGTAATGAAGGGCCTCAAGCGACTCATCGAATTGATGCAGGCCATGCATGGCCACATACTCTGGAAACAGCAGATTGGTATAACCTGTTGCCATTTGGGGCACTACTTCCTTCAACACACCTACAGCCTTGGTATAAGATGTTGGCAGAAATGCGGGCAACACAGAAGCCGCGTGGCGCATGCGTTCGTTCAGCGACTGCTCAGCCAGCGACTCTGTAACCTTGCTCAAAAATTGATTTGAGTCGAAAGGTTTATGTACACTTTTGATGACACCTGCCAGCCTTTGAAAGTAGGCCGGGTTGAACATTTCTTTAAGAGGCTCCATGATGCAGAATATTTGTCAAAGAGACACAATGAAAGTGTCAACCCTATGTCAGCAGAAAAAGAGGCTGTCTCCTATGTTTGATTGTCAAATGTAGGAGACAGCCTCTTCGGTTAGAACCTAACTCGTTTTACCAGATCTTAATCCTGTCTTCCGGTTTTTTATATAGCTTATCACCTGGCTTTATGTTGAAGGCCTTGTACCACGCATCCATATTTACAGGCGCACCAATGGTACGGTATTCGCCTGGCGAATGTGTGTCGGTTACGATCAGCTGGGCAATGGTTTCGGGGCGCGTATTGCCGCGCCATACTTGCGCCCATGCCAGGAAGAAACGCTGGTCGGGTGTGAAGCCATCAATCTTCTTATTCGACTTGCCCTGCGGAGTCATTTTGAATGCCTCATAGGCCGCGTTCAGTCCGCCCAAGTCGCCAATATTTTCGCCCAAGGTCAACTTGCCATTCACATGCAGGGTATCCAACACTGTGTAGGCATCGTATTGCTCCTGCAGTTTAGTAGCTAACGCTTTGAATTTGGTGCGGTCTTCGTCTGTCCACCAATTACGAAGCGTACCATCTTTGTCGTACTGGCTGCCTGAGTCATCAAAGCCATGCGATATTTCGTGACCTATTACGGCACCAATGGCGCCATAGTTAAAAGCATCGTCCGCCTCGGGGTGGAAGAACGGATACTGCAATATTCCCGCAGGAAATACAATTTCGTTGTTAACCGGGCTGTAATAAGCATTCACTGTAGGCGGTGTCATTCCAAAACGTGTTTTGTCTACCGGCTTTTCTAACTGGCTCACCATTTCAGTATAATTCCATCGGCCAGCGTTGCGCAGATTTTGAAAGAAGCTGTCGCGGCTGATATCCAGTCCCTCGTAAGTGCGCCACTTTTCAGGATACCCGATTTTGGGTGTAAACCCAGCCAATTTATCCAACGCTTTTTGTTTGGTAACATCGCTCATCCACTCCAGGTTTTTAATCCTTATCTCGTAGGCTTTGATGAGGTTCTTGATCATCTCGTCCATGCGGGCCTTGGCCTCAGGCTTGAAGTGCTTGGCTACATACAACTGACCTAACAACTCTCCTACTGTATTGTCGGTTAATGACGACATGCGCTGCCAACGGGGTGTCTGCACCTTCTGGCCACTCAATACCTGCGAATAAGCGAAGCTGGCATCTACGAAGGGCTTGCTCAGGTAAGGCGCTGCCGAACGTAAGACATTCCATTGGAGGTATGCCTGCCAGCTCGACACGGGCTCTGCGCGCAACAAACTATCGGCTACAAAGAAAAAAGCAGGTGAATTAACCAATAGACTGTCTTCGCCTGTCACTTTCAATTTGGGCAACGTGTTATTCCAATCGAACGCGGGTGTTTTCTTTACAAAATCTGCTACAGAAAATTTATTGTATGTTTTGTATGGGTCGCGCATTTCTACGCGGCTCATCTGGGCGGCCGCTAGCTGTTTCTCCAGGTTGTAAACAGTTGCCGCTTTCTTTTGGGCTGCGGCATCATCATCGCCCGCCAAGGTAAAAAGAGTTACCATGTAAGTATGGAAGGCATCCTGGATTTTCTTAGAGCGTGCGTTGTCTTTCAAATAATAATCACGATCGGACAACGTGGTGCCACCCTGCGATAATTGGGCCGCCATGGTTTGCGGGTGTTTGCGATCCTGACCTACAAAAAATCCGAAGAGCGGGCTTGCAATGCCGTTGGTGCGCTGGTAAACAATTTCATCTACCACCTGTGCGGGCGTTTGCACCGCAGCTGCTCGCAAATAATCAGGGCGTGCCGGCTCAAAACCTGCCTTCTCTATGGCCAGGCTGTCCATACCTGCCGCATAAAAATCACCTACCCTACGCTTCACCGATCCCGGTGCGGCAGACTGGTCCGCTGCAGCCTCCACCAAAATTTCGCGTACAGCCTTCACATTGAAATCGCGCAGAATGGTAAATGCACCCCAGCGTGTTTCCTTGGCTGGTATGGGGTTGTTGCGCAACCACACACCACCCGAGTAGTTTACAAAATTGTCGCCCGGCCTCACTGTAACGTCCATGTCTTGCGGGTTGATGAACTTAGCTTTAGAGGGCTCTTGCTGTGCCCACAGCGCCTGCGCATTAAGTGCAGCAAAAAGCACCATTGCGTAACGCAAAGATTTGTATTCTGACTTCATGGTTAAACAAGTATAAATTGAGCGGAAATATAGAAAGGAAAACAAGAGTACCGAACAACTGTTCTGCTGGCGGCAGAATAAATAAACGGAGCAGGCCCGACTTGTTCCAGTGATCGGTTATGTTT